>CAZMMU010000030.1:0-34526 GCA_964567455.1 uncultured Hyphomonas sp. | reverse complement strand
TGCGTAAGCGGCGGGCGGTTTCGTAATTGCCCTTTGCTTCGACGCGTTTTAGCGCGGTGAGGATTTCGGCGGCGGTGATTTCGGTTATCGGGCGGTCGGCGAGGTCGACATTGGCAAGGCTGATAAAGCGGCGCTTCTGGCGCATGGTGCCTTCGGCTTTGCCTTCCTTTTCCAGCTTTGCGAGAAGCTCTTCGGCTATGTTGGAAAACGTGTCTTCGGTCTTCGCGGTGCGTTCAATTTTGTCGGCCTTCTTTTGAGCCGAGGGGTCGACCCCATTTGCCAGCAAAGCCTTGGCTTCGGCGCGGCGCTCGCGGGCTTGCGCCAAGGTCACGGCGGGGTATTGGCCGAACGATAGCGTATTCTCTTTCCCGTCAAAGTTATAGGCCATTCGCCAGAGCTTCGATCCCTGACTCGTAACATGAAGCTGTAACCGCCCGCCATCGCTGACTTTATAGGTTTTTTCGCGTGGTTTGAGGTTGCGGATCTGGGTATCTGTTAGCGGCATATAGGGTATTTTTTAGGGTATCGTGCTCGAAAATACCCTAAAACTTGGGATTCACATTGGTGGATACCCTGCCAAATACCCTAAAATACCCTGGATGTCGACGGATATACCCCGATCACATCGGACAACAAACTGCACGCCACTGCGCTTAATGTACTGTTTTTATTGACGTACAATCCCCTATCGGACCGTATAAAACAAGTCGAATGGTACCTCTGGCCGGACTCGAACCGGCACTCCGTTGCCAGAAACGGATTTTGAATCCGTCGCGTCTACCAATTCCGCCACAGAGGCCCTCTCGGGAGCCCTTCAATTGCAGCATCTGGCGGGCGACGTCAATTGTCTGTTTTGGGCGGGCGCGTCGATTATGGCGTTATGTCGTGACCTTTCGGCGGCCATTCGCCTTTGTCAGGCTTTCGAGAACCCGTGAAGCTTCCCTTTCCCGATCAGAAAATCACGTTAAACAGAGCCCAAGAATGGTCCATTTTCGGCGCAAGTGACAGGCTTCTTGCATATGCCGCCAGTGTGGCTCAACATGCCGGTAATTGGCGCGAAATGAAACGGACAAAGCCTATGGCGCAACCGCAGACTCTGCTCGACACAATGGAAGACATGGCGACCCATGCGCCTGAGGACGGGCTGAGCCTGCGCGAAATCATGGATACGCTCGACCAGAGTGCGTTTGGCGCGCTCCTGATTGTGCTGGCCATGCCGGTCAGTATTCCATTACTCTACGGCATTCCTCAGATCGTCTCTGTGCCTATGATCGCGCTGGCGGGACAAATGGTGATGGGACGAGCGGAGCCGTGGTTGCCCGAAAAATTTGGTGAGCGGCGGATGTCCAAAACGGCGCTGACGCAAATCTCCACAGGCGGGCGGAAATGGTTTGGCTGGGTTGAAAAACTTGCCCGGCCCCGGTTGCAATTTCTGGCAAGCAAACCTGCCGAACGCGTGATCGGGCTTTTGCTCTGCATCTTCTGTGCGTCGATCCTGCTGCCACTGCCGCTGACGAACACAGTGCCGGGCATTGCGGTTGCAATTGTCGGGTTCGGACTTTTGGCGAAGGATGGACTGGTGATTATTCCCGGGCTGCTCCTTGGAACAGGGTGGGTCATCGGCCTGATCATTTTCGGCGAGACGCTGACGCGGATCATTCGCGACTTTGTCAGCGGGATTTTCTAGACCATGTTATCAGTCCTTGATCTGTTCCGCATTGGCATCGGCCCTTCAAGCTCACATACGGTCGGGCCGATCCGTATTGCAACTCGGTTTGTCAAACGGCTCGAACGGTGTGGCAAGCTCAAGCAGACCGCAAGAATCGAAGTTGAACTGCAAGGCTCGCTTGCGCTGACGGGCGCGGGGCACGCGACACCCAAAGCGGTGCTTCTCGGCCTCATGGGGCTGGAACCCGAAACGCTGGACCCGGCTTTTGCCGATGCCCAGATCGCACAGACCCATGCGCGCAAAACCCTTGTACTCAACGGCACACAGCAGATTCCATTTGATCCGGAAACGCACATTGTCTTTGCCTATGATGTGTTGCCCGAACTCCATCCGAACGGTATGCGGCTAACCGCGTTTGATGGCAGCGGGACAGCATTGGAAGAACGCACCTATTACTCGACTGGCGGCGGCTTTGTCGCGTCCGAAGCGCAATTGCTCAAGCCTGTTGAGGATGATCTGGTCGCGATTGACGAGGACGCACCGTTCCGCTTTGGCAGCGCGGCGGAGTTGCTTGCCCACTGTGCGGCCAAGCAGATGCCGCTGCACGAGATCATCCTTGCCAATGAAGACGCCAAACGCCCCCGTGCAGAGACCGAGGCTGCGCTTGATAGAATTGCCGACGTGATGATGACCTGCATTGATCGCGGGCTAAAAGCGGAGGGTATCTTGCCCGGCGGATTGGAAGTCAAGCGCCGCGCATCCGGCATCTGGGCGAAGCTCATGGCGACGCCGCAATCGAATGAGCGAGAGCAATTGTTTGACTGGCTGAACGTCTATGCCATGGCGGTCAACGAGGAAAACGCAACCGGCAACCAAGTCGTCACCGCGCCAACGAACGGTGCCGCTGGCATTATTCCGGCGGTTATCCGGCATTACTGCTCGGACGCGGAGACCCGGACGGAGAATCGCAGAAAGTTCCTGCTGACGGCGGGAGCGATCGGTATGCTGTATAAACAGCGCGCCTCTATATCGGGGGCGGAGATGGGTTGTCAGGGCGAGGTTGGCGTGGCGTGTTCGATGGCGGCGGGCGGGCTTGCGGCTGTGTGGGGTGCCAGCCCTGTGCAAGTGGCAAGTGCTGCGGAGATCGGCATGGAGCACAATCTTGGCCTCACCTGCGATCCGGTTGGCGGGCTTGTGCAAATTCCCTGCATTGAGCGCAATGCCATTGGCGCGGTCAAAGCGGTGAACGCGGCGCGGCTCGCCCTGCATGCGGCTGACCAGATGAAAGTCTCGCTAGATCAGGTTATCGAAACCATGCGCCAGACCGGCCTCGATATGTCGTCCAAATATAAAGAGACGAGCCAGGGCGGGCTGGCTGTGAATGTGGTGGAGTGCTGAAGTATTTGGCGGTGGGTTCTGGTGCGCCTAGAGCTCCTTTTCCATAGCAAAACGCGGGAGCCAGATGCCTTGTCCCGTTTTTGTGCTCATCTTCACGGTTTCGGGGCGCGCTGTGGCAAAGCCCATGGCGGAAAACGGCGCGCGGGCGTGTAGACTGGCATGGGTGTAAATACGGTTCAGGGCTTCTGCGCGTGCCTGCATTTCAAGCGCTGTGTAAAGCTTGCGAAAGAGGCCTTTGCCCTGCCAGCCGGGCGCGATGTAGGCGCAATCGAGATAGCCGTTCATTTCCAGCGTCATAAAGCCGACAGATGCCGTGTCGGCCTCGGCAACCCAGACCGACTGGCGTGTCATTCGCAAAGACCAGTCGGGGCCTGCTTTGCAAATCGGCGACCACGCGGTCCGTTGAGCCTCGGTATAGGCCAACGCGCCCTTGCGGACCGCTTGGTGAGAAATCTCGGCCAATCTGTCCCAGTCCGCCGCCGTTCCATTGCGAATCTTGAATTTTGTCACTATGCCAGCCTTTGTACCGCCTCTTCCCTTTGCCTGAAGGACATCGCCGATGACAAGCCCGAATACACGCCCGCACCGCTCTTTGCTTTATATGCCCGGCGACAAAGCCAAAGTGCTGGAGAAGGCCAAGACGTTGCCCGCCGACACGCTGATGTTTGATCTCGAAGACGCGGTGGCGCCCGATAACAAACCAGCGGCGCGCGAGGCTGTGGTCGCGGCCACAAAGGCGGGCGGGTATGGTCAGCGCGAGCTTGTTATCCGGATCAATGGGCTGGATACGGAATGGGGCCAAGCGGATTTGGAGGCAGCGGTCGCCGCCGGACCGGACGCTGTTCTGGTGCCCAAGGTTGAAACAGGTGACGACATCAAAAAGCTCGATGCTGCGCTGAGCAAGGCGGGCGCAAAAGATACGCTCGGGCTCTGGGTGATGATTGAGATGCCGAAAGCTGTGCTCAATATCCAGGAGATTGCAGCCGCCGCAGAGACGACGCGCCTTGCCGCATTTGTTATGGGCACGAATGATCTTGCCAAGGAGTATCGTGCGCTATGGACGCCAGACCGGCTCGCCTTCCAGACTGCGCTGAGCCTAAGCGTGGCGGCCGCGCGCGGCTATGGATTGCTGGCGATTGACGGGGTTTATAATGACATCCAGAACCTTGATGGTCTGCGCGCCGAATGTGAGCAAGGCCGTGTTCTGGGCTTTGATGGCAAGACGCTGATCCACCCCGCCCAGCTCGACATTACAAATGAAGTCTTCTCCCCTGCTGCCGAAGACATTGCTCAGGCTCAGGCGGTCATCGCAGCATTTGACCTGCCGGAGAATAAGGGCAAAGGCGTCATCAAGGTCAATGGCAAAATGACCGAGCTATTGCACCTGGATGAAGCCCGCCAAACGGTCGCTATCGCCAATGCCATCGCCGCTATGGGTGGTTCGTCGGGCTGATCCAAATAGAGGCCAATCGCTTGATTGGCTTGGCCGGTTACGGTTTTGATTGAGCTCTGGGTGATCTGGTTGTAGCGTGACGTATGCGTCAGCGGATGGCTGGCATAAATCACCTGGGCAAAGGGACAGATATTATGGAATTCACTCAAGATCGCACCGTCAAAATTGTCGCCATATTGCTGCTTCTGGCCGCGATTTCACAACCGATCTATACGGCGCTTTATATTCAGGCACCTGATATTGACCGGCAGCTCATATGGGGACTGGAGGGCTTGCTCTTCGTCCTGTTGAGCGCTTTTGCAGGCTCGGCTCTGGTCATGGCGAAACGCTACACGCTTGGTTTTTCGGCGATTGCGTTTAGCGCGGTGCTGAATGTCATACAGGTCGGCGTTGGGCTGACACAGTTCGGTCCATTTGGCGCAACTTCTCAAGCGAACCCCGAGCTTGGCGCTCTTACTGGTGCCGTCGTCGCTTTCTCTTTCTTTGGATACAACGCCGCGAAAATCCTTTTGGGCTTAGCGGCTTTGGTGTTCGGCATGGCGAAGATGAACGAGGGCGGCAAAGCACTGGGCGGCATCACGGCTCTGGTCGGTGTGGTGGCGATTGTTGCGAACACGTTGGTGATGATGCTTGGACGGAATGGCTTCGTGCCCTCGCCTCTGGCTGGCGGCTCGGGCGTGGCGGCTACTTTGCTTCTGGCGTTTTGCCTTCTGAGCCTCAATCGCGACACGGATTAAAAAGACAGTCATGTCGTCAGCCTCGCGCGTGCCGCCTTACGCGCCGGAGATGCCCGTGATCGTGTCATCGCCAGAGCTTGCGGTTGCAAACTCGAATTGGCTTGATCCGGGCCGCGAAAGGCACTTGGAAAGCAAACACGCAGCGCTCTATGCGAGATTGGTTATTGCGCTGATAAGTAAAACGATCGCAAAGCCAGTTAAACCAACAAGCGTTGACGCCACGGACCATGTGCGCAGCGTCTGACTAAGCGAGAGATTGAAATATTTCGACACGAGCCAAAAGCCCGAATCGTTGACGTGGCTAGCGACCGTTGCCCCCGCTGCGATCGCGATGGTCATTAGTGCCAAATCTGCCTGTCCCACGCCGAGGGTGACAGCAATCGGCGCGACCAGTCCTGCAGCCGTTAACATGGCAACAGTGGCCGAGCCTTGCGCGATGCGGACAAGCGCGGCGAGACTGAAACTCGCGACAACAGGCGTCAGGCCCACCGCCAATGTCGCTTCCGCCATAGCAGCACCTGCGCCCGTATCGATCAAAACCTGTTTGAACGCACCGCCTGCACCGGTGACGAGAATAATAGCAGCCGTCGGCTCGAAAGCGCGCGATAGGCCCTCTTTCAGATTCTGCTGACTGGCCTCGTCCTCGGGACGCAAGAGGGCCCACGCCAGCCCGCAAGCAATCAGCAAAGCAACAAAAGGGTGACCGACAAATTTCAAGGCTGACACCGTATCGGGAAATTTCGCAAATAGCGTATCGGCGACAGCGCCCAGCACGATGAGGACGAGTGGAATAAGGATACAGGTCAACGCGCGGATAGCGAGCGAGCGGCTTTCTGACCCGTCAACGCGCGCCGCAAGCTTATTGATATCTGGCAACAGAGCCTCGTCGAGCCAGCCCCTTGTCTCGGCAAATCTCGCATATAGCGGGCCTCCAACGAGCATGGCGGGAACACCGGCCATGAGGCCAAAGCGGATAACATCGCCAAGCTCGGCGCCGAGAATATTCGCCACAACAATTGGCCCGGGCGTTGGCGGAATAAACGCATGTGCAGCAGCCAGTCCTGCAAGCAGCGGCAAGCCAAAGCGCAATGCTGGAGCGGCAGCTTTTCGCGCGAGCGCCATCACGAGCGGGATCAAGAGGATCAGCCCGACATCAAAGAATACGGGGATTGCGATGATAATGCCGACGAGGCCCATCATAAAACTGGCCATGCCGCCCGAACGGTTGCCGATAAGCCAGTTCGCCATAGCTTTCGCGCCACCGCCGGCCTCCAGGAACACGCCTAATATCGCGCCAAGCCCAACAATCACTGCGATAAAGCCAAGTACGCCGCCCATGCCGTTCTGTATGGCTGAGATAACCGCATCCGGCGCGAGCCCCGCGGCCAGCCCCGTAAAGAGGGCCGCGATCAGAAGCGCCGGAAAAGCGGGCATTCGGCGCGCAAGGATCAAGAGCAGTAAGGCGACGACCCCGGCCAGTGTTGCAATCAAGGGCCGGTTGGTGACTAGAAAATCAAGCATGATGCCTGCTTCTATTCGGCTGCTTGCGTGGCGGCTGCCCTGCTCCTTTTTATTCGATCGCCAACCCAAATCGCGCCAAACAAAACCAGGAGAACAATCGGGAAAGTTGCGACAAACTCGAAGGCTTCGGGCGCAGCTCTGACTTCAAGGGCGGTAAGCTGTTCGGTGGCTCCGCTTTGCCGCAAAGCTTCCAGCGCGTCCGCGCCGCCGGCATACTCGGCCATAGACTGATCATACATGCGCCCCAGAAGCGGCAGAACGAAATAGATGGCAAGCGCGCCAGCAGAGCCAATCAGGCCAATAAACCAGCTGCCGCCCCGTGGGTAACGCTCGGCCACAGACGCCATCATGGTCGGCCACATGAAACAAACGCCGGTACCCCAAAACGTCGCCGCTGCCAGCACCGTAACGGCGTTATCAGCCTGCGCCATCATGTACAGCCCGACCATCGCCAAGAGGCTCGATAGCCATAAGAGTCCCGGGTTGGAAAGCCTGTGTGCAAGTGGGCCTGCAAAATGCCTCATCACAAACATCAAGGCAGAGACATAGACAAGCACGATAACGGCATTGAACCCGACTTTGGCCGAGAGAGCCGCATTGACCCACTGACCCGGCGCCAGTTCAACAGAAGCCGTCAGGAACATCGCGCCGAACCACAAAAGAAACCCCGGTGAGCGAAATATTTCGAGCATCATATCCCGAAATGAGATGCCATCGGCCTCGCGCTCTGTTGGCGGGAACTTGATCCCCATTGCCAGAATAATCACGCCCACAGCCGGCAGGAGCGCTGTGGCCATGGCAGACTTCCATGGAATGCCGAACTGGCCCACGCCAAACCCTACAAGACCGCCCGCAACAATCCCTGCAGGCCACCAAGCGTGGAGCACGTTTAAGCGGTGCGTTTTATCCTCCGGGTAGAGCGCCGTCGTCATGGGATTGATCGCAGCCTCCTGCCCGCCCCAACCAATCCCTTGCAGCAGCATGGCCAGCCAGAACACATTGCGAGAGAGCGTCAAATCGCCGATAAATGGTGCCCCAATAGCCAGCACAACTCCAAGCACAAAGCAAACCGCCGCCCCGCGCAAGACATTCCCTATACCAATTTTGTCCAGCAGCGGACTGGCCGCAAACAGGGTAAATGCATTGCCGAGAAACGCAGCGCCGAACGCGCCGCCGATCAGTTCACCCGGATTGGGCACGCCAGCATAGATCTCGTCACGCATATTGCCAATCAGACCGGTCCTCAGCCCGAACAGCATCGCAGCCGTAAAAAGCGCCAATACACCGATCCAGAAAAGCCGGCTTCGATTATAGTCCGTTTGCACCGTATCCATTGTCTGTCTCCTTCCGAAAGGTGATCAGCGAGGCTGAGCTGTATCTGTTTGATGATCGACGTCTTTTCCATTGGCGCCGCCCGAAGTACGCTGCGTATCCGAGCCAAGTCCCAAAATGCGCCGGTTTGTCGACGGGTCAGTTGTCCCGCCAGCAAAATCGTCAAACGCATATTCGGTCGGTCGAATGATATGGCTGGCAATAAACGAGGCGCCCTCGGCTGCGCCGTCTTCGGGATGTTTGAAACAACACTCCCATTCCAGAACCGCCCAGCCGTCAAAACCATACTGGGTTAGCTTGGAAAAAATCTGCCGGAAATCGATCATACCGTCACCCAGAGAGCGGAAACGGCCGGCCCTGTCCTGCCAGTTCTGATAACCGCCATAAACGCCGGTCCGTGCATCTGGGCGGAACTCTGCATCTTTGACGTGGAACGCTTTGATTCGCTCATGATACCGATCGATAAAACCCAGATAATCAAGCTGTTGCAGCATAAAATGGCTAGGATCGTACAAGATATTTGCACACGGATGATTGTGCGTTGCTTCGAGGAACATTTCGAATGTGGCCCCGTCGTGAATGTCCTCGCCCGGATGAATTTCGAAACAGGCATCAACACCATTGTCGCCGAACACATCGAGGATCGGCAGCCATCGGCGGGCAAGCTCTTTGAAGCCTTCCTCCACCAGCCCTTTCGGGCGCTGGGGCCAGGGATAAGCCAAATGCCACATCAGCGCGCCGGGGAAAGTTGCACACCCTTTCAGCCCGAGCCGGCGTGAGGCAATCGCCACTTTCTTGACCTGCTCGACCGCCCATGCCTGCCGTTCGGCGGGTTTGCCGCGCAGAGCTTCAGGCGCAAAGCCGTCAAATAGCTCATCATAGGCTGGATGAACCGCGACAAGCTGGCCCTGCAAATGGGCCGAAAGCTCCGTGATCTCCAGTCCGCGCTCGGCCAGTCTGCCTTTCAGATCATCGCAGTAGTCCTGGCTTTCCGCCGCCAGATCCAAATCCATACAACGGGCATCATTTGACGGAATTTGCACGCCTTTGTAGCCAAGCGAAGACACCCAGTCCGCAATGTTATCCAGGGTGTTGAAAGGCGCCTCATCACCCATAAACTGGGCTAGAAAAATAGCCGGTCCCTTAATCTGTTTCATGCGGTTTCCTCCAAATTATTGTCTGCAGCATGGACCAGAGCATCGGTCCATCGACTGTCATTCCGGTTGCTCTCCACGAGCGCTTCGAGAAACGCCATGCCAGCGACAGCTTCTTTCATGCCGGGCACACCCTTGGCCGTCCCCGACTGGCCCGCACGAATGGCGGATGCAAAATCCCGATAGAGATTTGCGAAAGCCTCAAGATAACCCTCTGGATGGCCCGATGGCAGACGGCATCTGGCCAGCGCCTCCGCGTCCAAAGCCTTGTCGGTGCCTGCCCTGTGGATGAGCATAGCCCCCTCTGCCCGCCGCTCGATCAGCGTGTTCGGCTCCATCTGATGCCATTCAAGTCCGCCTTCTTCACCATATATTCGGATCTTGAGCGCGTTCTCTTCCCCCGCGCACACCTGACTGGCGATCAGTGTGCCTGTTGCACCGCTTTCCATCCGGAACTGGACAGCACCATCATCATCAAGGCGGCGGCCGTCAATATGCGTGTTCAGGAAGGCCGCAACCCGGCTCATCCGGTCGGCGGTTATAAACTCGACAAGGCTGTGGGCATGGCTGCCAATATCTCCCATACATCCGCTGGGGCCAGACAATCCAGGGTCTGTGCGCCATGTTGCCTGTTTCGCGCCAGCCGCTTCAAGATCGGTTGCCAGCCAGCCTTGGGGGTATTCGACATAGATCTTACGCAACTTGCCAAGTCGTCCTTCGCGGACAATCGCGCGGGCTTGCCAAACCATCGGATAGCCGAGATAAGTATGGGTCAACCCATAAAGGCACTTGGTGCGCCCCAATTGGTCCTCAAAGGCGTTAACTTCAGTCAGGCTAATGCCGGCCGGCTTATCGCTCATTACATGGAAGCCATGCGCAATGGCCATATCGGCTATCGGGATGTGCAAATGATTTGGTGTGACAATCGATAGAAATTCCATACGGTCTTCGGGGCTGCGCGCAGCTTCTTTGACAATCAATGCCTCATAGGAAGCGTAAAGACGCTCCTCGGGAAGCCCGAGCATCGCCCCCGTGCGCAACGTATTGTCCATATCCTGACTGAACGCGCCACACACCAACTCGATTTTGCCATCAAGCATTGCAGCCATACGATGGACCGCACCAATAAACGCGCCTTCGCCACCACCAATCATTCCCATGCGAACTTTGCGTTCTCGCTTCGGCTTTGACATGGACGGCCCTTCTCACCCTGATGTAAACGGTTACAATGTAAACGGTTACATTCGTACGGGTCAAGCTTGTGAACGGTGCGTATCTCCGTCTCTGTTCCAACGCACCGTTGTCATCGACGCGTAAAGCGCCGATAGTCCAGCGTAGAGCGGTGTTCTTCGAAAACAGGCCACGTGGGGACCAAATGGCGAATATCAGAACGGTGTCGAAGCTTGCCGGGGTTTCGGTGGCGACCGTATCCAGAACCTTCTCGACGCCCCAATCTGTCTCGGTAGACACACGAGAGAAAGTCATCAGGGCGGCGGCGAAGGCCGGCTATCGGCCTAATCTTCTTGCGCGCAATTTTCGAGCAAACCGGTCCTTCGCCATTATGGTTCTGGTTCCGAATATCGCAAATCCATTCTTTTCACGGATTATTAGCGGCATAGAGGCTGAGGCGCAGAGCCGAGGGTATTCAATCTTGCTGGGGAACACGAACGGGCACCCGGACCGGGAAAGGGAGTACGCAAATATGGTGCACTCCTTTCAGGCAGATGGCTTGATTCAACTCAGCGCAAGCGATCCATTTTCAGATTTGCCTCAAGCAAAACGTCCGCCCTTGGTGAACATTTGCGAATGTCTTGACGAGCCGGCTTCACCACAGATTCAATTGGACAATTTCGGTGCCGCATCGGCGGTTATTGAACATCTGGCAGAGCTTGGGCACGAGCGAATAGGCATCATACAAGGCCCATCGACGAGCCCCCTCAGCCGTGACCGGCTCGCAGGATGCAGGTCCGCACTTAGAGCACTTGGCCTAAACCTAGAGGCCGATGCAATTGCCGAAGGCGACTTTTCGTCCCGCTCCGGCTTTGAGGTGGTCGATACGCTTCTAAGCTTGCGCAAACGCCCAACGGCTATCTTCTGCTTCAATGATGAAATGGCCATCGGAGCGATCCGGCGGATCAGAGATTTGGGATATAGCATCCCGGGCGATATATCGATTGCCGGGTTCGATGACATCGCCGTTTCATCCTTTTCCGTGCCTACGCTCACAACCGTCAGACAGCCTGCCACAATATTTGGTCGGCGCGCGGTCGAGATCCTGTGCGATATGATTGACGGGACAATTTCGACCCGAAGCAACGAAAAACATATTTTACCATACGAGCTGATTATCCGTGGCAGTTCGGCAAAGCTTCCGGGATAGATGCCAGCCAGTTTTCAGAACTGTCACTGATATGACACAGTGGCTACCAAAACATCGCACCACCTCGGCTCAGTTGGAACGATGGGACGATAGCTAAACAAGCCTATTCTCCAAAACGCATCACTGCTGAGAATACGGTCTACGGGGTCATCACAAATGACGCTTCAGCCTATCCCGAGATCAGCATCGAATTCTCTTTTTATTATAATAATCAGCGCAATAATACCCTATTTCTCTTTGTTTTCCTCGACAGAATGCCGTGTATCGCGCCCTTCGTGACTGCTCCAATAGTCCGCTCAACGGGCTCATTCTGGCCGCGTCTTTTGGATCGTTTCGAACGCCAGAAACCTACCGTCGCGCAGTTCAGAATCGACGATCACAAAAAATTGACAACGTTATCTCTTCATTCTAGAAATGACCGTCGGAGAGGCACAAAGTGTCTTTTTTCGGGCAAACATTTTTGGGAGGAATTATGAAAAAGGTTACATCAAGAGAGCAACGCTCCAGAGTTCGGCTAGGCACTTTGCTCAAAGGCGCGTCGATTCTGGCGCTATGCGTTGGCGCACCGTCAGCGATGGCTCAAGACGCTGAGACTGATGCCGCAGGCGACGATCGTGTGCTAAACGAGATCGTCATCACGGGTATCCGCGGATCGCTGCAGCGCGCTCAGGACATCAAGCGTAACGCTGACGGGGTCGTCGATTCCATTTCGGCAGAGGACATTGGTAAGTTCCCGGACACAAACCTCGCGGAATCCTTGCAGCGTATTACAGGCGTCTCGATCAACCGCGTAAACGGCGAGGGATCGCAAGTTACCGTTCGCGGTTTTGGTCCAGAATTCAACCAGGTTACGCTAAATGGCCGGACAATTCCGGGCGCTGACGCTCCTATTGCCGGCGGCGATTTTAACTCCATTGCCGGATCAAATTCTCGCGCCTTCGACTTCTCGAATTTAGCCTCGGAATCCGTATCCGGTATTGACGTTTATAAGACCGGCAATGCAACTCTCCCCTCTGGCGGCATCGGTGCAACCATCGACATTAGAACAGCTCGCCCGCTCGACAATGCTGCTGGGCTAACCGGCGCAATCGGCGCGAAAGGCGTTGCCGACACATCCGTGGTCGAGGGCAGCAATGTGACGCCCGAAATCAACGGCTTGATCAGCTGGACTGCCCCCTCCAAGAAGTTCGGCGCCAGTTTCTTCGGCAGCTTCCAGCAACGTGACAGTGCTGCACCTTCTGGCACGGTTTTCCGCTGGCAGACTTTTAGAGCCGAGGACTTCCTGAACAATGCAAACTTTGTTGGTCCGGACACGGTCATTCAAAATGCGCCGACTGATCCTGACCAACTGGTCGGCATCGCGATTGACAGCCGGTTGAACTTCTCCGAATTCGAACGAGAGCGGCTTAACTTCAGCGGTGTTGTCCAGTTCGAGCCTGTCGATAACTTCACAATCACAGCCGACGCACTCTATGCACGTAACGACAATAACGAGCTCCGCTCGGAAGTTGCCAACTGGTTCGGCGCACAGTTCACGGAAGTTATTTTCGACACCGGTGAAGAGGTCGCCACTGCACAGTCGTTGACAGCGAGCTTTGTGGGCGATGATGGGACATTTGGTAAAGATGCCGCCTTCGCGCAGGACGTTGTAGCGACGCGGGATGAGCTGACCTCTTTCGGGCTGAATCTTGATTGGTCGCCGACCGAGAACTTGCGGTTTGTGGTCGACGGGCACATCTCCAAGAGTGAAGTTTCGCCAAACGCAACATCTGCGATTGCCGGCGATGTAAGCCGCTTGTTTGTGGCGACAAACGCGACATTCGTGTCCGCCCAAACCCAGACATTCCTCCCCGGGCAAGCGCCCGTCCAGTTCCAGACCGTCGATACAGCCAATGTAGATGGTGTGGTCGGGTTCACTGAAACAGATCTCAGCTCAACATTCCAAGGTGCCTCCTCACGGCGTCAGGACAATGAGATAAACGAGATCGACTTCAAGACCGAGTGGAGCCCGGACAATGACTCCACGCTGACACTTGGCGTCAATTATCGTGATCAGGAAAACGAAACGCTTGATACAGATGTTCAGCAATTCCTTGGCTTCTTCGGCGGGTCCAGCCCGGGCGATATCGCTGCGATTGCACCTGGCGTGCTTCAACCATTCTGTGTGACCTGCGAATTCAGCAGCTTCCCAGTTGGCGCAACCGATGAATCTGGCACGACCTTCCGTCCAGCCAATGGGCAAGACCTGATCGGATTGTTTGACGCCTTGTCGCCCATCTACGACCAGCTGAACGCGAACGGTTCCGTACCCGAGTTTCCTGAGGTTCAGCTTGCGTTCGCAGGTCTGGACACAAGTCTGGCGCAACAAGGGTTCACCGACAGCACGGTATCGGAGGAAATCATATCCCTGTTCGCGCAATATGACAGCGAGTTCGATATTGGTGGACGCCCTGCACGCTTCAGTATTGGCCTGCGTTATGAAGACACAAGTCTGACATCTATCGCGAACTTCTCAGCGCCGACAATTCTGACGCAGACGAATGACAATGACTTCATTCTGACCACGTCGGACGAAACAGTGCCGTTAGAAATCACCAACAGCTATACAAACTTCCTGCCTCACGCGAATGTCACGGTCGACCTCAGCGATGATCTTGTGTTCCGTGCCGCCTATTCGAACACAATCGCGCGGGCTGGTTTCGGGCAACTCTCTGCTCAGGTGAGCGGCTTCGGAACACCTTCAGGCGGATCAACTGCACTTGGGGCCCCGTCAAATGCATCTCAGGGCAACCCGCTTCTGGATCCAATCGAGTCGGATAATTTCGATGCGTCTTTGGAATGGTATTACGACGATGCGAGCTTTGTCTCATTCGGCGTCTTCCATAAAGTGGTCAGCAACTTCATCGGGACAGGCACAAATGATGTCGTTCTCTTCCCTGATTTGTTTGACCCAACGTCGGGTATCGCCGGATCCCGGTCAGGTGACGCTCTGGCAATCATCGCTGCGAACGGTATTCCGCAGACCGATCAAAACCTCTTCCTATTGACCAGCTTGGTCGATAGTCTTGGAGCGGCCGTTGCTGAACAAATCTTCCTGGACACAGTCGGTGCAGGGGGCGTTGTAAGCTCGGATACAAACACAGCTGAAGTTATGGCGCTTACGGCAGCGGCAGAAGCTGCTGGCGGCGGACTAGGTGTTATCTCAGGTAACGCAACAGATGCGCCGGTCTTGTTCACGGTTACCCAGCCGGATAACTCCGAGACCGCGTCTCTAACCGGCATCGAAATCGCTGGTCAGCATTTCTTTGGTGATACAGGCTTTGGTATCGCTGGATCATATACTTATGTGACGGGAAATGATGCAGCAGATCTCGACGTGACAGCTCCAGTCGGCTCCACGCAGTTTGCGCTCACCGGACTAAGTGATACAGCGAACATCACAGGTATCTACGAGAAGTATGGTATATCCGCGCGGGTATCCTGGAACTGGCGCGACAGCTTCCTGGCGTCGCCAAATCGGGGCGGTGGTTTCGATACCCCGATCTTCGTGCAGTCGTTCAGCCAAGTTGATGCAAGCATATCCTACGACGTTACCGAGAATATCACGGTCACCCTCGAAGGTATCAATTTGACAGGCGAAGACTTTGTGACTTTTGGCCGGTCCCGGTCCCAGGTCCTCTTCGCCCAGGAGTTGGCTCCGCGCTTCCTTTTTGGCGCACGGTACCGCTTCTAAAAACGTCAAATCCCAAGATTGAGATAGGCCGCCTCAGTGCGGCCTATTTTTTTGAGTTAGCGTGGCCAAAGTCCACCTCCCAAGCCTTGTTGAGCATAGATTTTTAGGGCAACATGACGAGGTCAGTAAAAGGGTTCAGATACGATGGCAAACTTTGTTACGCTTGATAATGTCGAGCATGCGGACCTGAAAGTCGACCATCATTATGGCGAAGAATCCGGTAGCGGCCTAAATCAGGTCCGGGCCTTCATTACTGAATTTCAGGACGCCCAGCGTGAGTACCCAATCTTGTTCCGCAAAACGCAGACCGGCACCTATTATGCGGTTTGCATTCTAGGCCTCGACCCGCATGAAAATCTGTTTCTCGATGGAACCTCCTGGAGCGGACGATATGTTCCCGTTGCCTTAAGACGCGGTCCGTTCAAGATCGGCATGCAGCAGACAGCCGGCCAGGACGCCATTCCGAATATTCAAATTGACCTTGATGACCCGCGCGTCGGGAATGAGGACGGCATTGACCTGTTCGAACCCAATGGCGGCCTCTCCCCTTATCTCAACCAGATTGCCGCAACACTGAATACAATCCATCTGGGCATGCACAAAGAAGAGGAGTTCTTCAAAGAGTTGGAGCGTCTCGATCTGCTCGAACCCATCACAGTGCAAATCAAGGTCAGCGATGAAAAGGGATACGCGATCCCAGATGTCTTTACTGTCAGCAAAGATAGACTGTTCAAACTCGATAATGAGGAAATCGGCAAGATGCACCAATCGGGACTTCTGGCGCTGTGTTATTGGACAATGAACTCTCTCAGCAATACCGACAATCTGCTGGAGCGCAAACTCTCGCGCGACACTCAGGCCACTGTTTGAGGTCCGAACGATTGCAGCCCGCAGCCAACTCTTCCCAGACGTTCGTCCGAGAAATTTCAGATACGCCACTGGATGCGCTTGACATATCCGCGCTGATCAAAGCTGGACAGCCCGTCATTCTGAGACAAGCGTTTCAAGACAAAGCGCTGGTTCAGGCAGGTCAACACTCAGCCCAAAGCGCTATGGACCATATTCAAAAGTTCTATGGCGAGCGCAAGTTGACGACCTTCATTGCCAAGCCTGAATATCGGGGTCGTTTCTTCTACAATGCCGATGCGACTGCGCTCGATTTCGACATTACCCAAATGCCGCTAACACAGTTTCTAGACGAACTGGTCGCGACAAACTCAACCGCTCAGCCGCTCGCCTATTATGCCGGCTCAACGGATTTGAAGACCTATTTCCCGGGTATGATTGAGGAAGACAAGCTGGCAATCCACAATGATGCGTTTACGGACATTGAGCCACTCGCGAGCATATGGATTGGCAACAGGACCATCGCCGCAGCGCACTTCGACATGTCGAACAATATCGCCGCTTGCATGGTCGGTCGCCGCCGGTTCACCCTCTTCCCCCCGGACCAGATTGCCAACCTCTATCCCGGGCCACTATTCCCCACGCCAGCAGGTCAGATCGTGTCGATGGTAGACTTCGAGACACCCGATCCGGACAAACATCCAGACTTTGCGAAAGCACTGGACGCTGCACAAATTGCAGAATTGTCGCCAGGCGATGTCTTGATCTATCCGGCCATGTGGTGGCATCAGGTCGAGGCGCTGGATACGTTCAACATCTTGATAAATTACTGGTGGAATGACGCGGCTAGTTTTCTCGAACTGCCAATGAACACGCTGATGCATGGGCTTCTGTCACTACGTCAGCGTCCAGAGCATGAAAGACAGGCATGGCGCGAACTCTTTGACTATTATCTATTTGACGATCACGCGAACGCCACCGCACATCTTGATCCTAAAGCGCAGAATATACTTTCAGACCTTGATGAGAATGCCGCGCGGCGCCTGCGTATGACGCTCATAAACAAGCTAAACAGGTAGGCGTGGACGATGGAAAAGCCAGCTGGCGGTCAGATGAACATTGTCATAGTTGGCGGCGGGACCGCCGGATGGCTGACCGCTGGCCTGCTCGCCTCAAGGCGACACCCCAATGGGGCGCCCTGTTTTTCCGTAACGCTTATCGAGCCGCCCGATTTACCACCCATTGGTGTGGGTGAAGGGTCATGGCCAACCCTGCGCGCCACTCTGAAAGCAATCGGCGTTGACGAACGCGATTTTCTACGCGCCTGCAATGCATCCTTCAAGCAAGGATCAAAATTTATCGGTTGGGCAAGAGGCGATAGCGAACACTATTATCACCCGTTCGACCCTCCCCTGAAGGCGGGTAATTTATCTGCCCACGAGCTATGGCGGCTACACAATACGCCGGATACATTTTCGCGTTTTTCGAACCGTCAAGAGCATGTCTGCGAAAGCCATTTAGCGCCGAAGCTCGCAACCAGTTCAGGCTATGCTGGCGTGCTGAATTATGGCTATCACTTTGACTCCTTCGGCCTTTCAAAATTTCTCAAGGATCATTGCGAAAAAAATCTGGCCGTTCGGACAATACCTGATCTTATGACCAGCGCGATTCAACGGGAAAATGGGGATGTCGAAGGCATCGAAACGCGCGAGCATGGCACCATTGCGGGCGACTTCTTTGTTGACTGCACCGGCTTTCGCGCCCTGCTGATGAAAGGGCTCCTTGGCGTTGGCACGGTGTCGCTATCGGACATACTGCCGGCCAATCGCGCCGTTACGGCGCAAATACCCTATCGTGATGACACGCCGATCCAATCGACGACTGTAGCGACAGCCCAAACGGCCGGCTGGATCTGGGATGTCAGTCTCGGGACACGTCGCGGGGTGGGATATGTTCATTCCAGTGAATATATCGATACCGATCAGGCCTCCACCGCCCTGCTTGCTTATCTCGGCAAAAAGGAAAGCGACGCGTCAGACATCTCTATTCGAAACTTGAAATTTTCGGCCGGACACCTGGAACAGTTTTGGGTGCGCAACTGTGTCGGGATCGGTCTCGCTGGCGGCTTTATCGAGCCACTCGAAGCATCCTCAATCATGCTGACCGAGATTTCGGCCCGTGCGCTATGTGCATGCCTCACTGAAAATCCCCAGCTACCCGCCAAAGGCGCCGATACATTCAACGAAAAGATCGCCGGACACTGGAATGAGATCGTAGATTTCTTGAAGCTGCACTACGTCCTGAGTGACCGGAGCGAGCCTTTTTGGCAGAACAATAAGCTGGCTGCATCCATCCCCACATCGCTTCAGGTAAAACTCGACGACTGGCAGCGCGAGGGCGTCCGGGCGATTGGGCCGAGCAGCGCAAATGCGCTCTTTCCACTCGAAAGCTATCAGTATGTCTGGCATGGGATGTTGGGCTGTAATGGAAAGGCGAATGCACGAATGATCAGCAGCACGGAACAGGGGCAAACCACCCAGATCGTCGCGCAATACCAAACCCAGACAAAACATCTGCTTGCACGTCTGCCAACGAACCGGGAACTCCTATCTAGCTATTTGGAAAACACTTAGAATAGCACCAAGAAAAGGATATCATCTCACGAGAGCAACTGCGCCCAAAACAGGACATACACACGTTAAACATGACATAATTAACGGTGATCGACATGCTGAAATTTTTTCCAATATATCTCTCGTGCTTATTGCTACTTGCCAGTTGCGACGTGGCCGGACGGACCGGGCATATCGACGCAATTACCGTGGTTGCAACAGGTGACAATTATAATTGGCACTTTCAATATCCCGGCGAGGATGGGGTGTTGGGAACGAAAGACGATCACTATTCGAGGCAGGATCTGCTATTGCCTGCTGGCGCCAACGTAACGCTCAAACTCAACAGCAATGACTATCTCTACAGCTTCGCCCTGCCGGAAATTGAACTGAAAGAGATCGCGGTGCCGGGCCTCGACTTCGAGCTTAATTTTCAATCCGGGTCAGCGCGGGTGATGGCGCTGCTCGGGGATCAATTTTGCGGGTTTTCACATGACAGCCTTAAAGGCCGCGTGCGCATTCTCGACCAGCGATACGGGTTCTATGAGCAGCTTGAAACACCGGCAGCAGAAGAGGTTGCCCAGACAAACCTGACGGTCCGACCCAAGACATTATAAGGCTTTTGACCATGACGTTCTTTTCCCATTCGGTATCCTTCGCGCTGGCAGCGCTTGCATCAGGCCTCCTCTTGTGCGGGTGTCGCGAAGCAAGCAGCCAGGCCGGCGACCAGACGCCCCCTCCGGCTTCGGCACAAAAAGAAGAGACCACTGCCTTTATTCCGCAAGTCATTTTGCCCCAGAGTGGAAGAAATTTGCCAATTCTGACGTCACTTCCAAAGTTCGAACTCACCGACCATCGCGCGCAATCGGTTAACCTCGAACAGCTTTACGGAAAAATCTGGGTGGTCAATTTCATCCATACCGAATGCGGCGAATTATGCGAACTGCAGACACGTTTGATGGATGTTGTTCAGAATGCGCTCAGGCCGCAACTCGGAGATGCCATCCGCTATGTAACCGTCACGGTGGAGCCAGGGCAGGACACGCCTGACGTTCTGGCCAAATACGTTCAGGAACGGGGTCTGAACACGCAGCAATGGCACTTTCTGACAGGCGCCACGTCCGAGATTTCCGAGCTGGTCAAAACCGGCTTCGGCATCACTGCGAATGATCCCGCCCTGCCCGCTCAGTCAGCTATTCCGCGTAGTAGCGACTTGTTCTTGATCGATTGGGAGGGGCGGCTTCGTGGCCAATATCCTGTCATAGATCAAGCAGCAGGCGCGATAAGTCAGTCGGCCTTCAACCGCTTCAAGTCGGAGCTGGAGACCACATATCTTGAACAAAAGCCGCTGCCTGAAAGCTTGCACGATTTTGCTGATCCGAGACAGAGCAGACAGATTGAGACAGCCAGCGCACAAGACATCTACACCGGGTTCACGTTCAGCGACGAAATCGAAGCCAGTCGCATTGCCTTCCGTCATCAGATAATAGACGATTTAGGCACAGATTATAAGGCCGTCCATTATGATCATGGGAACGGGATGGCCATTGCGGATGTCGATCTTGACGGGCTTCTGGACATCTATTTCACCACGCTGAGCGGGACCAACGAGCTTTGGCGAAACCTTGGAGGTGGACAGTTCGAGAACATCACCGAGACGGCAGGCCTTCACGTCAGCGACCGTATCGGGATGGCTGCCTCCTTCGCGGACATCGACAATGATGGCGACCCTGATCTCTATATAAGCAATGTCCGCGTCGGAAACCTGCTATTCGAAAACGATGGGACGGGGCACTTCACAGACATTACGCAGTCATCTGGCACGGACGTAAAAGCCCATTCATCAGGGGCGGTCTTTTTTGACTATGATCGCGACGGCCTGCTTGATCTGTTTGTCACCAATGTCGGCGTCTACACCACTGACGAAAGGCGCACCACCACGCTCTATAGCGACAAAGGACAGGTAACCTCGCCCTATGAATACTATGTTGGTTTCAAAGACGCCTTTGCCGGACACCTAAAGCCCGAACGCAGTGAGACGAGTATTCTATTTCGCAATTTAGGTGACAACCGATTTGAAGATGTCAGTGCACAAACCGGCCTTCTCGACGACAGCTGGAGTGGCGACGCAACGATTATTGATGGCAATGATGACGGCTGGCCGGATGTTTATGTTCTGAACATGCAAGGTAATGATCAGTATTATGAAAACCAGAAAGGCCGCGGCTTTGTGCGCAAGAGCCGGGATATATTCGAGCAGACGCCATGGGGCGCTATGGGGGCAAAAGCGTTCGACTATGACAATGATGGCGACATGGATCTGTATGTTACCGATATGCACTCGGACATGCGTGAATACATCGACATCGACCGCGAGAAGTTCAAAGGCAATAATACCGATCCCGAATCTTTTCTCAGAAGCGGTGGAAACAGCATCTTTGGCAATGCGTTCTACCGCAATGACGGGAACGGAAACTATACCGAAATCTCCGACCAGATCGGGCTGGAGAATTATTGGCCATGGGGCGTCAGCTCGGGTGACCTCAATGCGGACGGGTTCGAAGATTTGTTCGTCGCGTCGAGCATGTCATACCCGTTTCGCTACCACATAAATTCCGTCTTTCTGAACAATCAGGGCGAAGGCTTTATCGATAGCGAGTATCTGCTTGGTGTCGAGCCGCGAAGAAACAATGTCATCTCCAAACCATGGTTTGAAATCGACTGCGAGGGAGCCGACAAAGCGCATCTGGTTTGCGTCAACAGCAACACGCCAATTGGCGGCAGAACGGTGGTTTGGGGAGCACTGGGCACGCGCTCTTCAGCCATATTCGATCTCGACAATGACGGCGATCAGGACATCGTCACATTGGAACTCAACCATCTGCCAATGGTATTGATCAGCGATCTTAGCGAGCAAAAGGACATCAACTATGTCCAGATCAAACTCACCGGAACACAGTCAAATCGCGCGGGCATCGGTGCGGTCATAAAGATCTATGCTGGCGATGACGTCTACACCAAACCCAATGATGGAAAATCAGGTTATCTCGGGCAAAGCGTCGCGCCGGTCTATTTTGGCCTCGGGGCCCATAGAGAGGTCGAAAAGATCGAAGTGGTTTGGCCTTCTGGTGTCAGGCAAGAATTGACTGACGGTCTGGATCTGGGCGGCGTGTTGGAAATTACCGAGCCATTACCCCGGTAGCGATTGACATCGATGTCGGAAATGTGGAATTTTCTCAGTTGAAGGCGCGTGCCGGATATCCCCCATGCCGCTAGAGAGAAGGAGATCCAAAACATGTTTTCAAGACGAGCCTTTCTGGCTGCTTCGACCAGCGCACTGACCATGGCCGCCTGCACCGGTCTCCCTGTAGCGCCAACCAGCCCATCGCGAAGGGTTGCTGCAGTCGGCATACAGACTTATACACTACGCGACGCCATGCAGACCGACATGCCTGCCACACTCGCCATGATTAAACGTAGCGGCTATGATTATGTCGAGCTCAATCGGGGCGACTTTGCAAACCGCGCGCCGGCGGTCCTCAGAGAGCATATCGACGCAGCGGGGCTCTTTGCACCTTCCACACATTTGAGCTATGCGGCTGTGCGCGACGAGACGGCGACCATCGCCGAAACTTGCCAGATATTAGGCTGTGAATATGGCGTTGTGCCCTGGATGGATGAGGGTGAGCGCACGCTTGCCGATTGGGTGCGCCATGCGGAGGTTCTCAATGAAGCTGGCAAAGTGTTCAAGGATAATGGTGTGCAGCTGGCCTATCACAACCACCAATTCGAATTTTCGGATTTAGGGGACGGCACAACCGCTATGCAAATCTTGCTCGAAGGCACAGATCCTGACCTCGTTTGTTTCGAGATCGATATTTTCTGGGCCTATCTGGCATCAGCCGATTTGCCCTCACTGTTTGCCGCAAACCCGGGGCGCTTCAAACTCTGCCATATCAAAGATATGCGGTCCCCGCCGCCACCAGATGCGATGACTCTGGACTATCCCGATATTGCTCAAAATCTGATGGTGAACGTGGGTGAAGGCGTGATCGATTTTGCTTCGCTATTTGCCCTGAACGATGTTTCAGGCCTCGGCTATTTTATCACCGAACATGATGCCCTGCCCGCCCCGTTCGAAGCATCCATCAAGACAAGTCACGATACGGTTCGTGCACTGAGATTCTAGGCGCGACAAACTCATAAGGGGGAGATTATGACACAGCCAAAAATCGCTCGGCCTTCAAGAAGGCGTGCATTGAAAACACTGGCCTTTGCAACAGGTGGTGCAGTCAGCCTGCCGCTCATGAGCACGCTGAGCGCATGTTCGCCCGAGATCAAACAGGAACTCAGCCCCTTTATGGATCTGATCGAAGACGTCAGTGAAATGATTATCCCTCAAACCGATACGCCGGGTGCTGTGGCCGCGGGTGTGCCCGCATATATCGAAGCCCTTGTCGGAACCCACTACACCCCCGAAGAACGCGAAGCCTTCAAGACAGGCCTTAAAGTGTTTGACGAGATGGCCCACTTAAAGTCTGCATCTCGCTTTCTGGCAGCCTCGGATGCGGCAAAAACGCTTATCCTTGAGGAGCTTGATCGCGATGGCGCTGCGATCTGGCAACAATTAAAGCAAGCGGTAGCCTTCGGCTACTACACGTCCGAGGCGGCCGCCGAAGAATTGCAATATGATCCCATCCCCGGTCAATATGATGGCGATGCCGACCTGTCAGCCGTGGGCCGCGCCTGGCTCACAACCGGTATATAGAGAGGAGATTTGAGACATGGCTCATTTCGACGTCATCATTGTAGGCTCTGGCATGTCAGGGGGCTGGGCGGCCAAAGAATTTGCTGAAAAAGGTATGAAAACGCTCGTCCTCGAACGGGGGCGGAATATCGAGAAAGGCCCCGACTATGTTGGCGAGAACACCGCCCCCTGGGACTGGCCAGCGCGCGATACTGTAACCCCCCAAATGGCGGCCGACAATCCAGTACAAAGCCAGTGTTACGCCTTTCGCGAATCGACAGAAAACTTTTTTGCCAAGGATCAGGACAATCCGTATTCGGTCGAAGACGGCACCTCGTTTACGTTCATTCGTGGCGATCAAGTCGGTGGTCGATCCCTGCTTTGGGCACGCCAATCTTATCGCTGGAGTGAAATGGATTTTAGGTCCAACATGCGTGACGGCCACGGGGTCGACTGGCCGATCCGCTATAATGATGTCGCGCCATGGTACGATTATGTCGAGACTTTTGCAGGCATTTCCGGTTCGATGGAGGATCTCCCCCAGCTTCCTGACGGCAAATTCCAACCGCCTATGGAGCTTAATGCGGTCGAGAAAAAAGTGCGTGATGCCATTGCTGAAACATATCCCGAAAGACGGCTTATCATCGGGCGGACGGCCCATCTAACTGCGCCGACCGAAGAGCAGCTCGCCCTTGGGCGCGGCTCTTGCCAGTTTCGCAACCAGTGTCAACGCGGCTGCTCTTTCGGTGCCTATTTTTCGTCCCTCGCGGCAACTCTGCCGGCAGCGGAGCGCACGGGCAATATGCAATTGGTCTCCGACACACAGGTGGAACGGATTGTCTATGATCGGGCAACGAAGCGCGCCACCGGTGTTGAAACAATCAATCGCAAAACCGGCGAGCGGACGACATTTACAGCGCGTGTTATCTTCTTGTGCGCCTCCACCCTAGGCACGCTGCAGATCTTGCTGAACTCGACCAGCGAAACTTTCAGGGACGGTTTTGCAAACGGATCGGGTACACTTGGCCGGTACATTATGGACCATCACCATCGCGCCGGGGCCCGAGGCAAGTATCCCGGCATGCTCGACAAATATTTTGTCGGGCGACGGCCAAACGGCATCTATATTCCGCGTTTCAGAAATCTCGAACGCGACGAGGAAGACTTCTATCGCGGCTATGGCTTTCAGGGGCGCGCCAATCGCAGCTCATGGCAATCAACGTCAAACCGGAAAGGTTTTGGCGCAGAGTATAAAAAGGCCATTCGCGAGCCGGATGGCTGGACCGTTGAGTTGCAGGGTTTTGGAGAAATGCTGCCGGTTGCGGAAAATCGCGTCACTCTGCATCCGAGCAAGACTGACAAGCATGGCATGCCGCAACTTCATATCAATGTCCGCTTTGGCGAGAATGAACGCAAGATGCGTCTGGATATGGCAGACACTGCGAAAGCTACTCTTGAAGCAGGTGGCTGCATAGACGTTGAAGCCTATAACAGAGACACAACGGTCGGCCTCGGCATTCATGAAATGGGGGGCGCACGCATGGGTAGAGACCCCTCCACGTCTGTCCTGAACGCACATAATCAATGCCACGACGTAGAAAACGTCTTTATTACAGATGGATCCTGCATGAGTTCCAGTGCCTGCCAGAACCCGTCACTGACCTATATGGCGCTCACCGCAAGAGCGGCCGATTATGCGGCCACTCAAATGAAGCTTGGCAAGCTTTAGGCTCATCCGCCGTCAAGGACAGTGCGCCCGCACTATGGACTGTCGGTGCTGAAACAATTGGCCCTGCCCCAGCCTTTTGCGGGCAAGCTATCCTCAAGCCACCGCTTAATGCTAAAGCTCTGGATTGGGTCGTCCTACTATGTAGTGTCGAATAATCAGGCGGAGTCGTCATGCTGGGAAACAGGCTAATTGTGGTGATGGGGCCTGCAGGGGCAGGCAAAAGTACAATTGCCCGCGCACTTTCCCAGCAGACCACTCTGCCCATGATCGAGGCGGATGACTATCACCCGCAATCCAATCGCAAGAAAATGGCCGCGGGTATCCCCCTTGAGGATAAAGATCGAGCTGCATGGATAGACGCGCTGGCCCAAGCAAGCCACATGTCGCCCGCTTCATCGCTCATTCTCGCCTGCTCGGCATTGACCCCTTATGTGCAAGGAAGGCTAAAAGCCGAAACGGCACGCGAGATTGTCTGGCTCTTGCTTGAGGTTCCAAAAGCGGTTCTTCAGGCGCGGATGGAGGCACGGACGGGACACTTTATGCCTGCGAGCCTACTTGACGACCAACTCTGCGCCCTTACCCCACCAGAGGACGCCATCAGCATTCATGCCGATCAACCCATTGAGGCGGTTCTCGCAGACATCCTCGCAAAGTTAGATCAGGCTTGCTGACGAACAGATGCATGTATGCGCTACCAGAAGATTGCGTAAAACCCGATCAGAATGGCAATAATTGCGACTGCCGCAATCTTGAAGCCAATCGTCGTCGAAAAATCGATGCCGCCAAGATCAACGGGCTGATCGGCCTGTGGTTCCGGTGTCACCAAAGACACACCGACCCCAATGGCAAGGCATAAGAGGAAGATAAACCAGATCCGCACCACAAACGGCATGTTGATGACATTAAAGTCTACAAGCCCCAATATCGGATTGAAGATCCCGCCCATCACCGCTGAGATTGCGCCACTTCGCGGCGCTTCCACACCATTGGCCAGCGCGGCGGGGTCAAGCACTGACAGATAGAACAAGAGCGAGAGCACGACGGATGAGATCAGCAACGCAAAAGCCCCTTGCGTATTCGTACGTCTCCAGAAGAAACCAAGCACAAACACCGCCACAATGCCCGGCGCAACAAAGCCGGTATATTCCTGAATTGCCTGAAAGATACTTTCATTGGACCCTAGCAGCGGAATGGCAATCACGAGTGCGATCACCATCGCAACCGCCGCGGTCACCCTACCCGTCATCACATAGTGACCTTCGGTTTTGTCTTTGGCGATATAATCGCGATAAATATCCATTGTGAAAATCGTCGAGATCGAATTGATCATCGAGGCAAGCGACGAGACAATTGCCGCCACAAGCGCTGCAAAGATCAGTCCGCGAATCCCCACCGGCATAAGCCCCATCAAGACGCCATAGGTGCTGTCCGGCTTTCCACATACTTCCTTGCCATCAATCTGCGAGCAGACATCAGGGTTGAGCACAGCCATATCCAAGGCTCCCTGCTGGGCCAGATAAAGCGCTGCAATACCAGGGATCACGACAATAAGCGGGATCAGGAACTTCAAGAGCGCTGCAAAGGCCAAGCCCTTCTGGGCTTCTTGCAGGCTTTCAGCCCCAAGCGCCCGCTGGATGATATACTGGTTAAAGCCCCAATAGCTGAAATGCAGCACCCAGAGCCCGCCCAGCAATGTCCATATGCCCGGCAAATTGCCATAGCCCTTATTGTCTCGTTCAAAGATCATTTCAAAATGACCGGGAAGCTCGTTCATAAGCACAGAGAGTCCGCCGACAGCCCCGCCCTCGCCGCCAACCATGCCAAGCACAATCCACGTGATCGCCAACCCACCAAGGATTAGGATAACCACTTGTATAATATCGGTCAGAGCCACTGCTTTCAGGCCACCATAAAGCGAGTACAGCAAAGCAAACACGGCGAGCATCGCCATGCCTGCAAACAGACCAACGCCCGTCACCGCCTGTATCGCCAAGGCACCCCCAAACAGAACCGTCGTCAGATTGACAGTTGTGTAAAGGAAGAGCCAGAACACCGCCATAATGGTTTTGACACTGGAGCCAAACCGCGTCTCGAGGAATTGCGGCATTGTATAAATGCCGCGCTTCAGAAAGATCGGCAGGAAAAACGCTGCGACGACCAACAGGACAATCGCCGCCTGCCACTCATACGCGGCGATAGCGAGCCCGACGACAAATCCCTGTCCCGATTGTCCGATAATCTGTTCTGCCGAAATATTCGCCGCAATAAGCGAAGCGCCAATAGCCCACCAGGGCAGAGCCTTGCCCGCCAGAAAATAATCCTCGGTGTTCTTTGTCTCACCAGCCGGTTCGCGCGATACCCAAAGCGCGATACTGAGCAATCCCAGCGCGTAAATCGCCAAGACGATCAGGTCAATTGTTCCAAGCCCCATTTTTCACTCCCATCCCACAGCCATATACAGACTGTTTCTTGATACATCTAATATCTCGTTTCCGATCTATCACATCTGATTTTGACAACGGTGTCAAATAGGCTGGTGCGGTTTGATCCACCTTGCCGATCTAACCTGCCTCGTTATTGCTACACGCGGCCGTTGACTCGCGAATGATAACCTCGTGCGGCAGGATAGTCGGTGGCAAGACCGGCGGCGCCGACTGACCTAAAATCTCGATAAGTTTCAATGCAGACACTTCGCCGAGTTGCTGTAAAGGCTGGCGTACAGTCGTCAAAGATGGCCACATATTCTCGGCAATTTCGGAATCATCAAAGCCGACGACTGAAAGCTCTCGGGGCACATTCACACCCTGACGGTTTGCAACCATCATCACGCCGGCCGCCATATCATCATTGGACGCAAAGATAGCCGTCACCGGCGGATCGAGCGCCAGAAGCTTCTCAGCTGCCCGAACCCCGGAGCGGAAGTCAAACTTACCTTTACGGACATATTTACGATTGACCTTAAGTCCTCTTTCCAGCAGCGCATCCCTGTATCCGCGAAACCGTTCCTCGGTCACAGCCTGATTTTCCAAGCCTCTGACAAATCCGATGTGCTTATGTCCGAGGTCCAATAAATGATTGGTCACCTCATAGGACGCCTGATGCTCGTTAATCCCGACATGCACCCGGCTGTCAGAGCCTGATGACGGCCCAATACGCGCCACCGGTATCGAAAGCTCGTCAAAGGCCTGAACAATGTCTGGGTTGTCAGCAAATGGTGCTACTAGAATGACCCCATCCGGAGAAGAATGCGCCGTAAGTTTTCGAAGCTCATCCTTGATTTCAGCGACAGACTTCCCGTCAATCGTATCTGTTATCGAGATTGTCAGCTGATATCCTCTCTGCTGGCACGCAATAACCGCGCCGAACTGGATGGCATTCACGTAATTACTGATATCCGACCTGCACAGCATATTGATGGTGTAAGAGCGGCTGCTGCGAAGGCTGCGCGCCGATTTACTCGGCACATAACCGAGAGAGATGACTGCCTCGCGAACACGTTCACGAAGCGCATGTTGGACATGGGGCTCATTATTGAGAACGCGGGAAACGGTTTTGATGGAGACCCCCGCAAGTGCGGCGACATCCTTCATTTTTGGCTGCGTTGTGGCCATGTGAAATTCTCTCTCGTCGGCTAAACTCTAAGCCGACAATTCGTCAACTATTCGGGCGTGGATGTGCCGATCAAGAGGAAGCCTCACGATAGCAATTGTCGATATGATTAACAGAATGGACGGTGTAATGGCAAGAAAATAGCCTAGATTTACAGCGGTGCTGACCGGTTGGCGCTCAAGCTCGGGATCATACCCAATCAAGGTCAACATGCCGCCAACCGTGATCCCCATTATAACGCCAGAAAACTTCTGGACGAAGAGGATCAGTCCAAACACCGCGCCCTCGGCCCGTTCGCCATAGGCATGCTGGCCATACTCGACGGCATCAGGGATAAACGACCAGACCAACACCGCAAACGCACTGAAACCAACACCAAACAATACGATTTGAACAGGAATCCCAGCGACAATAAGCGGATCGAAAATCACCAGCGAGAGCGCAAGAAAGGCGATCCACAGCGCGCCGATCTGCCAAGTCCGCTTGCGTCCGATTCGTGCCGAAACCGAAGCCCAGACCGGGACCGCAACCAGCGTCAGCAGCGCAAATGTTGTCATAACAGCTTCTTTTGCGGCGAAGAGACCCTCATTGGCCTCAATATAAAACGCCAGCGGAATGTTGAAACTTACCACCGCAGCCGATTGCAACAGAATAGCCACCAGCAGAATTCGCAAAACGACATTGCCTCTGAAGGCCTTGATAAAGCTCTTGAAATTCTGCTCGGTATCTTTGCCAGGTGGAGCTTTCTCCCGCGTTGCTAAAAAACACAGCGTCAAAGCGAGCATCGCCAGAGCCGCACCAATGACAGCGGTCAGAAAAAACCCTTCCGGCGAGTCTTCATTGCCGTCACCGAAAAACCGGCTGAGCGGAAACCACGCACCCGAAATCACCAAAAGCCCCAAAGACGCAAACATCATCCTGATAGCCGACAATTCCGTTCGCGTCTGGCTATCAAATGATAGTCTCGACGACATGGCCGAATAAGGCACGGCAACAAGCGTATAAGCTCCGCGAAACAGCATATGAACCAGACATAAGTGGACCACCAGCAGCGCCCCTTCAAAGGGCGGCACCCAGAATAACAAACAGAAAGCAAGGCTTAAAGCCAATCCGCCATAAAGAAGAAACGGCCTATAGGTCCCATGGCGGGAACGGTTGCGAGCAGCATAGATCGCTATAATCGGGTCTGACACAGCGTCCCACAACACGCCCAGCGAATAGATAAAGCCCGCCACAATTGGCTCAACCCCGACAACTTCAGCATACCAATAGACCAGAATTAGCGAGATGCTATTCCAGTACAGGTTCAAGCCGAAATCGCCGACGCCATACCCTGCTAGAAATTTCAGATTTCGTGCCTTGGTCCGCATCGTCGCTGGCTGTCTCCTCGTGCCCTCAAGACACGATAGTCGCCACGTCGATAAAAACCTAGCCCCAGCCCGCCCCCCGAACTTTGGTCCGCACTTTGATCAGCCTGTCATGCGCGGTGATAAACAATGTCCTGCCATCCTCGCCAAAAGTACAATTCGCCGATGCGCTGGAAGGATTAATCCGGCCAAGCGCCTGCCCTGTCTGGGTGAGAACAAACACACCGCCCGGCCCCGTTGCGAAAACATGTCCGCTCTCTGCCAGTGCCATTCCATCGGGTAGCCCTGGCTTGCCGTCCATGAACGGGCGGGCGTTAAACCACACTTCATCAACCGACCGGTTCTTCAAGCCAATCCGACGTATCAAGGGGGCCTCCGGGTCAGACTGGCTGATTAGCAGATAGTCTTCATCAAGAGACAGGGCGATCCCATTCGGAAATGTCATGTCTTCTACAAGCCGCGTGACCTCGCCATTGGTATCAAGACGATAAACCCCGTTCGCGTTCTGCTTTTTCAGGGGCGATGCATCAAGCCCCTCAAGCCCGTAAGGCGGGTCGGTAAAATATATCGTGCCATCTGACGCTTCAATGACATCATTCGGGCTGTTGAACGGCTCGCCACGATAGCTCGCCGCCAGCGTTTTGCGCTTGCCTGTCTCGAGATCCAGCGCTTCAACGGCGCGACGCCCATGATTGCAGACCAGCAAACTGCCATCACGCCCAACCAGCAAACCATTTGCGCCCGGTTCCCGGAACCCTATGGTCTCTTCTGCGGGTGCACCCGAAGGGTCAAGAAAGACATGAACACCGGCAGCCTGCGTCCAAACAAACGCCTTGTTTTCCGGCACATCGGTGAAATAAAGCTGCTGGCGATCCTTATCCCACGCTGGCCCCTCAGACCAGGTATGCCCTGCGCTTAGAACATCAAAAACCTGATCCGTTTCCAGAACCTCCCGGAGGGCTAGATCAAATATCTCGATACTGGAAGCAGACGGGCTCAAGGGGACCGATCTACAGCCGGCAACAGCCGATATCGCCGCCGCTCCGGCCAATACGTCTCGTCTAGAAATTGTCATAATCAGGATGTCTTTATGCTAAATTGAGTTTCCCAGAAAAACTTGAATTGACAAGGTTGTCAATTTTTTGCGAGATAGTCTGGGATTTGTGGGAGGAAGAGATTTGACACAGTATAGCCTTGGCTTGGTCTTGAGTGGATTTTGCTTAACAGTCGCCGCTTGCTCAGGAGGTGGAGGGAGCTCCGACGCCGACGCCGGGGCGCGGTCAGCATCAGGCGCAAATAGCGCTGTGACGACCCCTTCAGAGCCCGCCACAATCCATCCCGAACTTTGGCCAGCGCTAACGCCGCTTGCACTCGACCCGGCGATCGAAGCACGCATTGATGAGCTTCTCGGCCAGATGACCCTCGAACAAAAAGTCGGCCAGACCATTCAGGCGGACTCCGGCTCGGTCACGCCTCAAGAGGTACGCGATTATCGACTGGGCTCGGTCTTAAGCGGCGGCAACTCTGCGCCCGGCCCTCTGCCCTATGCCGACACGCAAAGCTGGCTGGATGCCGCAGACGCGCACTATGCTGCCTCGGTTGACCCGACCGGTGTTGAGGTTGCCATTCCGATCATCTGGGGCATTGATGCGGTTCACGGACACGCCAATCTCACTGGTGCCACCATCTTCCCGCACAATATCGGTCTTGGCGCTGCGCGTAATCCGGAACTCATTGAAGAGATTGCCCGCGTCACCGCCCGCGAGCTGAGCGTCTCGGGTCATGACTGGACTTTCGCGCCGACTCTCGCGGCCCCGCGCGACGACCGCTGGGGACGCACTTATGAGGGCTTCTCAGAATCGCCTGACATTATCGCATCTTACTCGGCGAGCATTGTTGACGGTCTTCAGGGCCGCTACGGCACGGACGGATTTATGGCGGAGGGCCGGGTGATCTCGGCGGCCAAACACTTCCTCGCAGATGGCGGCACGGAAAACGGCGCTGACCAGGGCGATGCGCTGATCAGCGAGATCGAGCTGCGCGACATTCATGCAGCGGGCTACATCCCTGCATTGGGAGCGGGTGTACAATCGGTCATGGCGTCTTTCTCAAGCTGGCAAGGTATCAAGATGACGGGCAATCGCGCTCTTCTGACCGATGTGCTCAAAGACCGGATGGGCTTTCAGGGTTTTGTTGTCAGCGACTGGAATGCCCATGGTCAGGTGCCCGGCTGCACGAACACAGATTGCGCCGCCGCGTTTAATGCCGGCATCGATATGTTCATGGCCCCGGACACGTGGAAAGGGCTTTATGAAAGCACGTTGCAACACGTTAAAGACGGTAACATCACCGAACAACGGCTTGATGATGCAGTGCGCCGTATCCTGCGGGTCAAGCTCGCCTCCGGCGTATTCGAAAAAGGCGCGCCAAGCACACGCGCGCTGGCGGGCGACACATCCCTGCTCGGCTCCGCAGCACATGAAGAGGTGGCGCGGCGCGCCGTGCGCGAGTCGCTGGTTCTGCTGAAAAACAATAAACAGACCCTGCCGCTTGATGCGAGCGCCACAATTCTCGTCGTTGGCGACGGCGCAGACAGCATAGCCAAAGCGTCTGGCGGCTGGACCTTATCCTGGCAGGGCGGCACGCACACAAATGACGAATTCCCGAACGCACAGACGATACTCGATGGTATTCGCGAGCAGGTGTCAGCGGCGGGCGGCACCGTGATCTTTGATGCCGACGGCACGAGCACGGTCGACGCCGATGTGGTGATCGCAGTCTATGGCGAGGACGCCTATGCCGAGTTCCAGGGTGATCGCAGCCATCTCGATTTTGTCCCCAATGGCTTTGACACAGAACGGTTAAGCGCATTCAAAGCGCGGAACATTCCCGTCGTTTCGGTGTTCCTATCCGGGCGACCGATGTGGGTGAACCCCGAACTGAACGCATCAGACGCCTTTGTCGCCGCCTGGCTGCCGGGCAGCGAGGGTGGCGGCATTGCGGACATGTTGTTCCACGCCGATCAGTCTTATGAATTTACCGGACGTCTGCCCTTCTCATGGCCCAAAAGCGCCGATCAGACTAATCTGAATGTCGGTGATGCTGATTATGATCCACTATTTGCCTATGGCTATGGACTCTCTTTGGAGAGCAATGAAACACTCGGCACACTTTCCGAGGAGTCCGGCCTTGGCGCGGATGCGGGTGCCAGCACGGATGTGTTCTTCACAGCTGGGCAACTCGCCAAGCCCTGGTCGCTCTTTGCTACGATCGATGATGGCGATTTACGCGTCTCGGAAATCCCGTTCGATGGCGGCGGATTGGCTGTTACAAAAGTCGATCACAAAGCGCAGGAAGATGCGCTCAAAATCAGCTTTGCCACCCCCTCTTCCAGCTTGCGCATTTCGGCCTTCTCGGCGGTTGATATGTCTCGCCAGTCAAACGCCTCGATGGAGCTGGCCTTCTACACCCGAGCCGATTCTCCCGCCAGCTTGCAAATCGGCATGGGGTGCGGTGATACCGGCACTTGCGAAGCTGCCTTTATGCCATTGCAAATCGACGGCAATGACTGGACCGAGCACCGCATCAATCTGACTTGCTTTGACCGGGCAGGCGTCGATATGACAAATATCGGAGACGCCATCATCATTCGCTCAGGCGCGCAAACAGACATTGCTATTGCAGACATCAGACTCCTCTCTGACACGGACGCAACCGAAACTTGCGGGACAACACAATAAAAGCAATGTTGTGAAAGCAAACCCGCTTACAAGCCAGTTTTCCGGTCTTTGTGGGGATATGTCGCATTCAGCGAGACACGGCGCCTGAAGTCCTCCTAAAGGAAGCCAGGGGGCACCAGTCGGTTATGATCGACGCGTTCGCCGCGCAAGGCTCATATCCGTGAAGCATACGAGAAAGATCGACCATGACAGACAGGCTTCTGGACGTCACGCAGCGGCGCGGGCGCTTCGTATGCTGATTGAAGGACATGGCTGTCCGATGGGCAAGCGTTCGTGGAACGCTCGTCGCCCAATGGGGTGCTCACCCTGTCAAATAGCCCCATTTGTCGAATGATTGTATTTAGACAGACCATGAACCCGTTTCGTTGGGACACATACCGCATCTTGCCGCTTGTTTCGAGGCGCGCAATGCTTTGAAAAATATGGTGGAGCCAGACGGAATCGAACCGACGACCTCTTGCATGCCATGCAAGCGCTCTCCCAACTGAGCTATGGCCCC
>CAZMMU010000029.1:0-35295 GCA_964567455.1 uncultured Hyphomonas sp. | reverse complement strand
AAAACCCTGTATAAGCCAGCGCTATTCCGACACGTGGGACACATAGTCCGGTGTGGGGAGCCTAATCAGCTTCTCATTCCTCCTGCGGCGGCTAACCGGATTGGAGACTAAGACAATGGCACTGCCAGAATTTACCATGCGCGAACTGCTTGAAGCAGGCGTACACTTTGGACACCAAACACATCGCTGGAACCCCAAGATGAAGCAATTCATCTATGGCGACCGTTCGCAGATCCACATTATGGACCTGTCGAAGACGGTTCCGCTCCTGCATCAGGCGCTCGTGCAAGTGCGCGACACTGTGGCCAAGGGTGGCCGCGTTCTGTTTGTGGGCACCAAGCGGCAGGCGTCCGAGCCGATTGCTGAAGCGGCGACGCGTTGCGCGCAATATTATATGAACCATCGCTGGCTTGGCGGCACGCTGACCAACTGGTCGACCGTGTCCAATTCGATCAAGCGGCTCAAAGAGCTTGATGCGATGTTTGAAGGCAATGGCGGCGAGGGCCTGACCAAGAAAGAGCTTCTGAACCTTGAGCGCGAGCGCGATAAGCTGCAGCGGGCCCTTGGCGGGATCTCGACCATGGGCGGATTGCCAAATCTGATGTTCGTGATCGATACGAACAAGGAAGCGATTGCGGTTCTGGAAGCCAAGAAGCTTGGCATTCCTGTCGTCGCGGTGGTTGATTCAAACTGTAATCCTGACCCGATTGATTTCCCATTCCCAGGCAATGATGATGCGGCGCGGGCGATCTCGCTTTACTGTAATCTTATTGCCGACGCGGTGCTCGATGGATTGGCAGAATCGACGGCGGGCCTCGGCATTGATCTTGGCGCGTCTGAAGACGTGGACGCGATTGCGGCTATGGATGTTGCAGCGGCAGACGCAGCGGTGGCAGAAGAGCCTGCCGCAGACGTCGCGCCGGCAGCGGCAGAGGCACCAGCTGCTGAAGCACCTGCGGCCGAAACACCAGCGGCTGATAGCTAAATTTACTCATTTGAAGGAGCAATCTGATGGCTCAGATTACAGCAGCACTTGTAAAGTCCCTGCGCGACACAACCGGCGCAGGCATGATGGATGCGAAAAAAGCGCTTGTCGAAAGCGATGGTGACACGGAAGCGGCAATCGAGTGGCTGCGCGCCAAGGGTCTGTCTAAAGCGGCCAAGAAGTCTGGTCGGACGGCGGCGGACGGTCTCGTTGCGGCGGTTTTGTCTGACGACGGTAAAACCGGGGCGCTCGTCGAGTTGAACGCCGAGACAGATTTCGTAGCCCGCAACGAGCAGTTCCAGACTGCCTTGCGCCAGATTGCCGGTGTCGCCCTGAAGTCGGACGGCACGCTTGAAGGCTTGCAAGGGGCAGCGTCGCCCGATGGCGACGGCACGGTCGAAGATATGGTCAAGCGGATGGTGGCCACGATTGGCGAGAACATGTCGCTGCGCCGGACTCAAAAGCTAAGCGTCGAGAGCGGGGCTGTTGCGGCTTATATCCACAATGCCGAAACCGATGGTATGGGCAAAGTCGGTGTACTGGTTGCGCTTGAGGGGTCAGGTGATCTGGCCGAAGCGGGCCGGAAAGTGGCGATGCACATTGCGGCGACCTCTCCGGCGGCAGCAACGGTAGACGATCTCGATCCGGCTCTTGTCGAGAAAGAGAAAACCTTCCTGACCGAACAGGCGCGTGAAAGCGGCAAGCCGGAAAACATCATCGAGAATATGATCAAAGGTCGCATCAAGAAGTTCTATAAGGAAGTTGTCCTTGTCGAGCAGTCTTTCGTGATGAACCCTGATCAGTCCGTCGCCGACTTTATCTCCGAGACAGGCGCCACGCTGAAAGGCTTCGGCCGGTTTGCGCTTGGCGAAGGCATCGAGAAGGAAGAGGACGATTTTGCTGGTGAAGTGGCCGCGATGCAGGCTGCAAAAGACCAGTAAACGTCAGTTTCGTGTGAATTAGGTGTCCCGGTTGCCATGACAGGCGGCCGGGAATCCTTTATCAGCGGTTAGAATAATATGGAGCTTTAGACATGGCCGACGATTCTGACCCTTCCAGTACGCTGAAATTCAAGCGTGTTTTGTTGAAACTCTCCGGCGAGGCCCTGATGGGCGATGGGGAGTTCGGGATCGATACCCCGACTTGTCTGAAATTTGCGAAAGAGATCGCGCGCGCGCGTGAAGCTGGTGCCGAAATCTGTGTTGTGATTGGCGGCGGAAATATCTTTCGGGGTATGGCTGGCGCGGCCAAAGGCATGGATCGCTCGCAGGCCGACAGTATGGGCATGCTCGCTACGGTGATGAATGCTCTGGCGATGCAAAGCGCGCTGGAGTCAATTGGCGTGCAGACGCGGGTGCAGTCGGCCATTCGCATGGAAAGCGTGTGCGAGCCGTTTATTCGGCGGCGTGCAGTGCGGCATATGGAAAAGGGCCGCGTCGTGATCTTTGCGGCGGGTACGGGCAATCCGTACTTTACGACCGATACCGGCGCGGCGCTCCGAGCTGCGGAAATGGGTTGTGACGCCTTGCTAAAGGGCACACAGGTTGATGGCGTTTATACCGCCGATCCAAAGCTTGACCCAAGCGCAACCCGCTATGAAACGCTACCCTATCAGACCGTATTGGCTCAAAATCTCAAAGTCATGGATGCGTCCGCGATCAGTCTAATGCGTGACAGCAACATCCCAATTGTGGTTTTCTCACTCCATACCGCTGGCGCTTTGCAGAATGTGCTGCATGGCGAGGGCACGTTTACGATTATCAAAGACTAAGGCGAGGGCAAACATATGAGTTATGACGAAAAATCCCTTAAGCGACGGATGGAAGGCGCACTGACCAATCTGGCTCAGGAGTTTGGCGGGCTGCGCACGGGGCGCGCTTCGGTGAACCTTCTCGATTCTGTTCAGGTGCCGGCCTATGGCTCGAAGGTGCCGCTCAATCAAGTTGGCTCTGTGTCTGCACCCGAAGCGCGTATGCTGAGTGTCAGTATCTGGGACAAGGCGATGGTAGGCGCAGCGGACAAGGCGATTCGTGATTCCGGGCTTGGGCTTAATCCGGTTGTGGATGGAACCAATTTGCGGATTCCGATCCCGCCATTGAATGAGGAGCGACGCACGGAGCTAACCAGAATTGCTGGTCAGTATGCTGAATCAGCGCGCATTGCTGTGCGCAATGTCCGGCGCGACGGCATGGATGCCCTAAAAAAGATGGAGAAAGATGGCGAGATCAGCAAGGATGAGCAGAAATCGTCTGAAGGCGATGTTCAGAAGCTGACAGATAGCTTTATTGGTCGCATCGATGAAGAGTTGAAAGATAAAGAAGCGGAGATCATGCAGGTTTGAGCACCCCCGCTCCTCTTACCCAGGCCGCACGGCCCGACAAAGATGCGGGGGCGTTGCCAAGGCATATTGCGATCATCATGGATGGCAATGGGCGCTGGGCGAAATCGCGCGGGCTTCCGCGTGCGGCTGGTCATGAACGCGGCGTTGAAGCGTTGCGCCGAACCGTCGAGGCGGCCGGTAAGATGGACATCGAGTATCTTACGCTGTTTTCGTTCTCGACTGAAAATTGGCGACGGCCTGCTGAAGAGGTCAATGCGCTGTTTGGATTGTTGCGCGCTTATGTGAAACGCGATCTTGCGCGGTTGAAAGCGGAAGGCGTGCGGGTGCGCATTATTGGCAGCCGCCAGAACGTGCCTGAGGATATTTTGGCGCTTATTGGCAAGGCTGAACGTGAAACGGCGGACAATCGCGGAGGCAATCTGACGATTGCGTTTAATTATGGTGGCCGCGAAGAGATTGTTCGGGCGGCGCGTTCGCTGGCCCAAGATGTTGCGAAGGGCATGCTTGCGCCCGATGAGATCAATGCTGATCTGTTTGCCAATACGCTTGATACGTCTGTGCTGCCCGATCCGGATTTGCTGATCCGCACGAGTGGTGAGGCCCGGATCAGTAATTTTCTGCTCTGGCAGATCGCGTATACGGAACTTGTGATTCTGGATGTGCTGTGGCCCGATTTCGATGGTGAGCATCTGGCTGGCGCGATTGCGTCCTATCAGCAACGCGACCGGAGGTTTGGCGCTGTGACCGATGAGGGGCCGGGCGATGGCTGATGGGAAGAGCGCGAAAACCGGGCAAACGCGTGAAGTGCTCATCCGGCTTGCCTCGGCTGCGGTGCTGGTGCCGATTGCAATCACTTGCGTTTGGTTTGGCGCTTGGTTGCTGAGCGGATTTGCAGCGCTTTGTGCCGGGTTGATGGCGTTCGAATGGGCGCGCATGGCCAAGAGCCGTGTGGCATGGCTTATGATTTTCGGAGCTGTGCTTGCCAATTTGTTGCATCCTGTTGACCCTCGCTGGGCTTTGATTGCTCTGGTCGGGACGGGTGTTGTTGCGATGGCGCTGGAGCAGCGCGACGGGCTGAAGAGCACGGCGCTTTTGGGGACGCTTTATGCGGGCGGATTGCCGCTGGCGCTTCAGGTCCTGCGCGCCATTCCGGACAATGCCACGGGCCTTTACATTGCGATGGGCGTGATGGTGCTCAGCTGGGCGTCGGATACGAGTGCATTTTTTGTCGGGCGGCATTTTGGTGGGCCACTATTGGCGCCCAAGGACAGCCCGAACAAGACGTGGAGCGGGGCGATTGGTGCCGTTGCAGGAAGTGTTATCACAGCACTTGTCTTTGCGTATTTCGTTAAAGGGCCGCTGTGGATATGGGGTTTGCTTGGCGTGTGTGTGTCCGTGGCTGCGCAATTTGGCGATTTGTTTGAGTCGCAGGTCAAGCGGCGGCACGGCGTCAAGGACACAAGTGGCTTTTTGCCCGGTCATGGCGGGGTCATGGATCGGCTTGACGGGTTTGGTACGGCTTGTGTTGCGATGGTGGCAGTGCTCAAGGCTTTGCCGATGCTGGCGGTTATGCTTGTGGGGCACGGATGAGCTTGAAACGGGTCAGCGTTCTGGGGGCGACTGGCTCGGTCGGTCAGTCGACCTTGTCTGTGATTGCGCATGCGAACGCGGAAGCGGCGGCGACAGGTGAAGACCCGGTCTTTAGTATCGATTCCCTTGCCGCCGGTCAGGACGTCGAGACGCTAAGTGCGCAAGCTATTTCGAGCGGCGCAAAGCTTGCAATTGTCGCTGACGAGACGAAATATTCAGAGCTAAAAGACCGCCTTGCTGGCACCGATATTGAGGCAGCGGCGGGCGATGCGGCGATTGCGGATGCAGCGGGCCGGCCGTGTGAGCGTGTGGTTGCGGCGATTGTCGGGGTTGCCGGATTGCGCTCGACGCTGGCGGCGGTGGCGGCAGGAAATGACGTCGCGCTCGCCAATAAGGAAAGCATGGTGTGTGCCGGGCAGGTCTTGAGACAGGCTGCGGCGAGGTCCGGCGCGCGCATTGTGCCGATGGATTCCGAGCATAGCGCCATTTTTCAGGTGCTGCATGGCCGTGATGATCTTGAGAAACTTATCGTCACCGCATCTGGGGGTCCGTTTCTGGAGACGCCCGCATCCGAGCTTGCGGCGATGACGGCGGAGCAAGCCCGCGCGCATCCGCGTTGGTCGATGGGGCTCAAAATATCGATTGATAGTTCGACGCTCATGAACAAGGCGCTGGAGGTGATCGAAGCGGCCTATCTGTTCGATGTTCCCGGGGATCAGATTGACGTTGTGGTCCATCCCCAGTCGATTGTGCATTCGCTGGTCGCTTACAGAGATGGATCGGTGTTGGCACAGCTGGGTGAGCCGGATATGCGCACGCCTGTGGCTTATGCCTTGTCGTGGCCGGATCGGCGGGTGCAGACGGCTGTGAACCGGCTTGATTTGGCGGCGCTTTCGCGGCTTGACTTTCAGGCTGTGGATCACGAGAAATTTCCGGCGATTACTCTTGCAAAGCAGGCTTTGTCGGCAGGCGGGACAGCGCCGCTGATATTAAATTGTGCTAATGAAGCCGCTGTAGCTGCATTTATTGTAGGCAAATGCGGATTTCTCGACATAAGCTCTGTTGTGCGTGATACGCTGGAGGTTATGTCTCATTCTGGAAACTGTTCTGATACGCCAGCATGTCTTGAAGAGATTGATGTTGTTATTGCTGAAGCAGAACGCGTTTCGGCGCGTCTTTTGGCGAAAGTGTAGGGTTTAGGGGTTATGGGTAGTATTTTGGCACAGGGGCCATTGTTCCTGATCCCGATGTTGTTGTTGCTTGGCGTCGTCGTGGTTGTCCATGAGTTGGGACATTATCTGGCCGCGCGCGCATTTGGCGGGGCCGCGGAGTCGTTTTCGGTTGGTTTCGGAAAGCCGCTTCTTGAGCGCAAAGACAAGCGAAACACGCGCTGGCGGATCAATTGGATCCCGTTTGGCGGATACGTGAAATTTGTCGGTGAGCCGCAAACCGCGGGCGATATGGGCAGAATCGAACAAGGCCCGATTGGCAAGCATTTCATGGAAATGACAGTCTGGCAGCGTTCGGTGATTGCCGCTGCGGGACCGATTGCTAACTTTGTTCTGGCGAGCGTCCTGTTCGCGATTATTGCGCTGAACCATGATACGCCAGTGCAGAAGGTCGTTATTGCCGATGTTCTGGAAGGACCGGCCCAAGAGGCCGGACTGCAGGCTGGAGATAGCCTGATTGCGGTCAATGGTCAGGATGTGAAACATAGTTCGACGCTCATTCAGAAAATTATGTTGTCGAGCGGCACGCCAGTTATGCTGTCTGTCGAGCGCGAAGGTGTTGTTCAGAATATTGCTGTTACCCCGGTTCGTAATGACCGCGACAATGGGCTTGGCCAGATTCACAGTGTTGGTACGATCAATGTCCAATTGGCCGTTGAGCAGATCGATTTGATCGATCACGGTCCAATCTCAGCCATAAGCGAGGGCGTCCGCCGTACGGGCGAGACGCTTGGCACGACGGTTCATATGCTGGGCCGGCTGGCGACGGGACGCGAGCCGATCAATCAGTTGAGTGGACCGATCGGGATCGGGGATGTTAGCCGCCGCGCGGTGAATGCAACCATGGGTGTGGAATCTGTCTCACTCGGCAAGCGGTTGGCCTCAGTCGGTTGGCTTATGATCAACATTTGTGCCTTCATTTCTGTAGGTATTGGCCTGTTCAATCTGTTGCCTTTGCCTGTGCTGGATGGTGGACATCTTGTGTTCAACGCTTATGAAGCTGTGACAGGGAAACTCATGCCCCAGAAGGTTCAAGAACTGAGCCTGCGTTTTGGAATGGTACTGCTTCTTGGCGTTGCAGCCATCGTCACTTGGGGCGACATTGTGAAAACGGGTGTGTTTCAGAGTTTGGGCGGATAAGGCCTTTTGTTTATCTAGGGAAATCGGAAATTAGCTTTATGCGGTCACTTTTTTCAGCCACACTCCTGGCGTCCACGATTCTCGGTGGTGGCGCGGCATTTCCGTTTGCACAGTCTGCGGCTGCCCAGACCCAGGAAGATCCGCTTGGCGGGGTGATTTCCTCGGTGATTGTCGAGGGCAATCAACGCATCGAGTCGGTAACCGTTCAGTCCTATCTGCTGCTTGGCCCAGGCTCTCCGTTTGACGAAGAGCGGCTTGATCTGTCGCTGAAGACCCTATTTGCGACCGGGCTGTTTGCGGATGTCGCTATTGGCCGCCGCGGGTCCGCTCTGGTTGTGACGGTGGTTGAAAATCCAATTATCAACCGCGTTCTGTTCGAAGGAAACAGTGCGCTTGATGACGACAAGTTGCGCGAAGAGATTCAGGCGGAGCCGCGCGGAATATTTACGCTCTCGCGAGTTCAGGCGGATGTGCAGCGTATTCTGGAGCTTTATCGCCAGTCGGGGCGGTTTGCTGCGCAGGTCACGCCGCAATATAAACCGCTTGACCAAAACCGTGTCGATCTGATCTTCGAGATCACGGATGGGCCGACAACGGGCATCCGCTCGATTAACTTTATCGGTAATGAACAATATTCGGACGCTCGGTTGCGCTCGGAACTTGTGACGAAGCAGTCGCGCCTATGGCGATTCTTCAGTTCACGGGACAGCTATGACCCCGATCAATTGGAATTTGATCGCGAGCAGATTCGCCAATTTTACCAGAACGAAGGTTATTATGATTTCCGCGTTGATTCTGTGGACGCTGCGATCCGGCCTGACCAGGAAGATTTCTACATTACCTTCACAATCGATGAGGGACGCCAATATGATTTCGGCGAGATCAGTGTTGAGACCTCGCTCGACAAGCTCAATTCCGATGTGCTCTTGCGGGCGGTTCCGATCAAGGAAGGGACAACTTATCGGGGCGATCTGATTGAGGATTCCATTGACCAGCTGACCGCGATTGCAGGTATCTCCGGTTACGCATTTGTCGATGTCATTCCACGCATTTCGGCCAATCCTGAGACGGGTAAGATCGATGTCACCTTTGCTATAGATGAGGGGCCTCGCGTTTACATCGAGCGGATCAATATTGTTGGCAACACGCTGACGCTCGACAATGTGATCCGTCGCCGGCTCGAAGTTTCAGAGGGTGACGCGTTTAACCGGTTCTTCCTTGATCGGTCGCGCAACCGGGTTCGTGCGCTTGGCTATTTCGGAGAGGTCGAGGTCGTTGAACGGCCAGGCTCCGAGCTTGACCGGACGATTGTCGATTTCGAAGTCGAGGAGCAGCCGACGGGGGAACTTGCGCTGGCTGCCGGTTTCTCCTCGGTCGATGCGTTCCTTTTTGATGCCAGCGTTTCGCAGCGGAATTTGCTGGGTCGTGGGCAGACAGCGATTGCCCGGATATCGGCATCCCGACGCAATCAGACGATTGATCTGCAATATCAGGAGCCGCAATTTCTTGGGCGGAATCTTGCGGCCGGTATTAGTGTTTTCGGCCGTCGCAGTGACTTCTCCGATGTGTCTTTGTTTGAAACGCAGACGATTGGCGGCACAATCAATATTGGCTTCCCGCTCACCCGCCGAAGCCAGTTGGGACTTCGATACCAGATTTCTCAACAGGAACTTGATGTCGCCGATCAGGACATCGTTATTGATTCGCTTGGAAATCTGGCGACGATGGATTTGCTCGACCCCGAAACGGGCGAGCCGATCCTCAATACAGCCACGAATATGCCGCAACAGGTGCCGATTTCTGCGGAAACGTTTCCGCTGCCTGACGGCACCCAGATCGTCGATCAATGCGATATTGCGTTTATCCAGCGGCAGGTGTCCTGCTTTAGTGAGAGCAATGAACTGACCTCGCTTCTTGGTTATACACTCCAGTGGGATGCGCGGAACGATCCGATTGCGCCAACTGGCGGGTTTGACTTCAGTATCTCGCAAGATATTGCGGGTTTGGGCGGTGATGTGAGATTTCTGCGCACGACTGCGACTGGTGCGGCCTATAGGGGGCTGTTTCCGGGTGTACGTGCGAGTTTGCGGCTTTCTGCGGGTAATATCTTCCCGTTCGGTGGCGGAGAGCAATTGCGGATTAACAATCGCTTCTTCCGTGGCGGCAATGATTTCCGTGGATTTAACGTCGCGGGTATCGGTCCACGCAACACGCAGACAACTTTCGACGCCGATGGCAATCAGGTCGGCGACATTGTTAGGGGCCCCGCTTTGGGCGGCGAGGTCTTCTATCAGGGCACACTGGAAGTGACGCTTCCTGATGTTATCCCTGAGCAATACGGCATTCGCGGCGCGTTGTTCGTTGAAGCCGGTGGGCTGGGCAAACTCGGAGGAGAGTTCGACACCACGCCTACTGTGGTGTCGATTCCAAATCCTGATCCGACGTCTGATCAACCATTTACAGTGGTGACGCAGATCGAGGATGGTTTGCAATTAAGGGCCTCGGCGGGGCTTAGCGTCTTTTGGGATTCGCCTTTTGGGCCAATTCGATTTGATTTCTCTCAACTTATTACTGCTCCGGACTTTGACAGACCGAGAGGTATCCGGTTTAGCACCAATACTCGTTTTTAATTTACAGGAGACTTTCCATGTCGCCCTTCAAGATCTTACTTATCGCAGCCAGTTTCGTTCTTGCGAGCCTTGCTTTCCAAACGCCAACTGCCGATGCGCAGGGCTCAACAATTATTACGGTCGATCAAAACCGTGTTTTGGTCGAAAGCGCAGGGGGGCAGGATATTCGCCGCAAGCTGCAAGCCATTGGGCAGACCATCCAGTCGGAAATTCAGTCCGAGCAATCGGCGCTTGAGACCGAGGGCCGCGCGCTCGAAGGCCGTCTGGCGAACAAGTCCGAGGAAGCCATTCGTGCGGATGCTGGGCTGGTTTCGCAGATGCAGTCTTTTCAGCGTAAACAGCAGGCATTCGTCCAGAAACGCCAAATTCGCCAACAGGAGCTTGTTCAAACCGAACAGAACGCCCTGACCGAGTTTAACACCGCTCTGGGGCCGATTCTTGAGCAGGTGCTGGCAGAACGCGGTGCAGACGTGATGATGGCCCGCAGCAGCCTTGTTGCGGCAAACCCGGCCCTTGATGCGACGGATCTCGTGATCTCCAAAATCAATGCTGTGAAGCCATCTGTGACAGTGTCACGCGTGCGCTTGCCAACCCAACCCGCCGCTGGCGGCCAATAGGCTGAGTGACTGAATGGCTGTTGACCCGCGGTTCTATCGTGCTGCCTTGCCAGCCAGACTGACCGGGCTGACAGATATTTCAGGACTATCGAACAAAGGACTCCCGGATATTTCTGTATCCGGGATTTCTACGTTTGAGGACGCGATTCACGGCGAATTGTGTTTCGTCGATGATGTGAAACTGGCCGATCAGATTGCTCGAATATGCGCCCAAGGAGCGGTTTGCCTGACCACCGGCGCAATTGCTGGACGGGTTGGGCAGCTTGAGGGACTTGTTGTGGCCGAAGCGCCCCGACTGGCTTTTTTCGAGATTGCGTCAAGATTTGTAACACCCATTGGCCTTTCGGCCGAGGCTGACAAAACAGGTGGACGCATTCATTCCAGCGCCAAAATTCACCCTTCGGCCATCATCTCGGACGGCGCTGTGATTGGGCCGGATACGGTTATCGGTCCCTATGCCGTTATCGAGGCCGGGGTCCAGATCGGGCATGATTGCGACATTGGCTCGTCTGCACAGATCGGCTTTGCGTTGATTGGCAATGGCGTGGTCATTGGCTCGGGCGCACGGCTTGGCGGAGCTGGTTTCGGCTTGCTACCCGCGACGCAGGGGACAAAGAATACGCCGCACTTCGGGCGTGTTCTGGTGCAGGACAATGTCCGGATTGGTGCCAATACGTGCATTGATCGTGGCGTTTTATCGGACACGATTATCGGGGAAAATGCCAAAATCGATAATCTTTGCCAGATTGGTCACAATACAAGAATCGGCCGAAACGTGGTGATGGCTGCGTTTGCGGGGATATCGGGGTCTGTTGAAGTTGGAGATAATGTCATGATGGGGGGACGTGTCGGCATTGTGGATCATGTCAGCATTGGAACAGGCGCCCAACTTGCGGCTGATGCGGCTGTGTTCAGCGATGTTCCTGCTGGCGAGACCTGGGCAGGTAGCCCGGCGCGACCGCTTCGGCAGTGGCAGAGAGAAACCATTTGGTTGCGCCAGAAAGCGCAGCGCAAAGGCGGAGACTGATGGCCGATATTCATAAGAGCGCGATTGTCTCCGCTGAGGCAAAGATTGCGGATGATGTGATCATTGGCCCGTTCTGCATGGTCGGGCCGGATGTCGTTCTGGAGGCGGGATGCGTGCTTCATAATGGCGTTACAGTCGAGGGCCGTACGCATCTGGGAGAGGGGTGTGAGCTTTATACAGGGGCGGTGATCGGCAAAGATCCGCAGATATTGGGGTATGAGTCTAGCCCTGTTTCACGGATTGAAATTGGTGCACGGACGATTATCCGAGAACACGCCACCGTCCATCCCGGGTCTGCCGAGCATGGTGGATTGACGCGGGTCGGTGCTGATTGTCTTCTAATGGTAGGAGTGCATATTGCTCATGATTGTATTCTGTCTGACCGCTGTGTCCTCGCGAACAATGCGACCCTTGGTGGGCATGTTCATGTCGGCGAGCAGGTCTGGCTTGGTGGGCTTGCTGCTGTTCACCAGCATTGTCGGATCGGCGCGCATGCCTTCGTTGGCGGCGGCGCGATCCTTGTTGATAATGTCATTCCTTACAGCACGGTGATCGGCAATCATGCGCACCTTGCGGGCATCAATATTGTTGGTCTAAGGCGGCGCGGATTCTCGCGTCAAAGTATCCATGATCTACGCGCGGCCTATCGAATGCTGTTTGCAGACGAAGGCAGTTTTGTCGAACGGATTGAAGATACACAGGCGGCCTATGGCGGCTCTCCGGAAGTCGAAAAGCTGCTGCAGTTCATCGAGAAAAATACCGGGCGTGCGCTATGCATGCCGAAATAGATCGATGAATGCGCCGATTGGCATTGTTGCGGGCGGTGGTGCCTTGCCCGTTGTGCTGGCGCGACGGCTTGACCAAAAGCAAGCTGTGTTTGTGGTCAGGCTTGCGGGCTTTGCCGACGCTGCGCTGGAGGCATATTCTGGAACCGAGGTGAACATTGGCGAGATCGGCGGCGCGATCCGCGCGCTGCGTACTGCAGGGTGTCAAAAGCTTGTTTTTGCAGGCGCTGTAAGGCGCCCCGAATTTGGCGCTCTGAAGCTTGATGAGGTGGGGCGGAGGCACTTGCCCCGGCTCGGTGTAGCGGCCCAGAAGGGTGACGACGCGCTTTTGTCCTGCCTGGTTGAAATCTTCAAGGACGAAAGCTTTGATGTTCTCGGCGTTCAGGATTTGTGTCCGGAACTGTTGTGTTCGGCTGGCTTGATTGCGGGCGAGCGGCCTGATCAACAAGCGTTGACTGATCTGGCCAAAGCGCTGAGAATTGCCCGGTTGATTGGCGCAGAAGATATTGGTCAGGGCTGTGTGGTGGCCAATGGGCTTGTGCTGGCCATCGAAGCGCAGGAAGGGACCGATGGCATGTTGCAGCGGCTGTCCGATCTGCCGCCGGCTGTGCGCGGAACGCCTGAACTCAGACGTGGCGTGCTGGTTAAATGCGCAAAACCTACGCAAGACATGCGTATCGATTTGCCTGTGATCGGGAGGCATACCGTCGAGAATGCGGCGCGCGGGGGTTTGCTTGGCATCGGGCTTGAGGCTGGAAGTTGCTTGATTGTCGACCGCGAGGCGGTTGAGGAACTGGCGCGCGCGCATGGTCTTTTTGTGATAGGGCTTGAGCATGCAGATCGTACCGGCATCGCCTAAGCCGTTCTATTTTGTTGCAGGAGAAGCATCAGGAGATCTGCTCGGCGCGGAGGTCATCGCAGCGCTTAGGCAGGCAGGGTGTGATCGCCCGGTTCGGGCGACGGGCGGCCGGGCGCTTGGGACTGTGGCGGATATGTCGGCAATTGATATTTCAGCCCTGTCGGTGCTCGGGCTGTGGGAAGGTGTGCGGGCATATGGCGATGTGACACGTCTGGCTGAAGCGACGGCGCAGGACATATTGTCTTTCGGTCCAAGTCATGTCGTGCTGGTCGACTCTTGGGGGTTTTGTCTGCGTGTGGCGCGGAAAGTGCGGGCCATTGATCCTTCCATCCGGCTGATCAAACTGATCGGACCTCAGGTTTGGGCGACGCGGGCAGGGCGGGCGAAGACACTCTCGCAGACCGTGGATCAGCTCTTGTGTATCCATGATTTCGAAGTGCCGTATTATGAGCCGTTCGGGCTCGATACGCGGGTGATTGGACATCCGGCTTTGTCGCGGTCAGCGCCTGCTGATGGGGTGGCGTTTCGTGGTGCCTATGGCATCGCTGCAGACGACGACGTGATCCTTGTTTTGCCTGGCAGCCGCGTTTCTGAAGTGGATCGTGTGGCCCCGGTTTTCGTGGACGCGGCCCGTCAGCTATGGCTCGCTGACAAAGCGAGGCGGGTCGTTATCGCGCCTGCGGCTAGCATTGCTGATGTATTTGGTCGGTCCTTTCGGGATTTGCCCGAGGACTGGATTGTCCTTGACGATGAGGGTGATCGCTTCGGCGCCATGGCGGCTGCGGATCTGGCGCTGGCCTGTTCGGGCACGGTTACCAGCGAAGTTGCCGTGCAGGGGACGCCGTTGATTACGGGCTATAAGACCGGCACGGTGACTTGGATGCTCGTCAAACATGTGCTGATGAAAGCGGACTATATCACGCTTCTGAATATGGCAGCCGGACGGATGGTTGTGCCGGAATTTCTGCAATCAGCTTTGACGGCCACTGCGCTTGCAGAGCATGCTGAGCAGCTTCTGGGTGACGAACTTGCGCGGGCGAGCCAGATCGCCGCCCAGCACGAGGCGCTCGGCAAGATGGGGTATGGTGGCCGCCCTGCTGCTGCACTGGCTGCCGAGATCCTGCTGGAGCACTAAATATCAAAAATTCTGGAAACGTGCTCGCCCTCAAAACAAACAACCCGCGACGTGGCCGCGGGCTGCTCATTGATTTGAATTTGACGGGGATCTAACTGCGTGCATCCAGCTTTGTATAATCGCGATAGGGCGCGCCCGTATAGATTTGGCGAGGCCGACCGATCCGCTGGGTCTTGTCGACGGTCATCTCGTTCATCTGTGCGAGCCAGCCGGCTGTACGTCCAAGCGCGAAAAGCACAGTGAACATTTCAGTCGGGAAGCCGATCGCGTCCATCGCAATGCCTGAATAGAAGTCGACGTTCGGATAGAGCTTCTTCTCGATGAAGTAGGGGTCTTCGAGCGCGATTTTCTCAAGCTCCATGGCGACCTGAAGGATCGGCGAATCCTTGATGTCCAATTCTTGCATCAGTTCGTGAACTGTGGCTTGCATAACCTTGGCGCGTGGATCGTAATTCTTGTAGACGCGGTGCCCAAAACCCATCAGGCGGAACGGGTCACTCTTGTCCTTTGCGCGGGCGATGAATTCGGGGATGCGGTCAACACTGCCGATCTCGCGGAGCATGTTGAGGCAAGCCTCGTTGGCACCACCATGGCTTGGCCCCCAGAGGCTGGCAACGCCAGCAGCGATTGCGGCATATGGGTGTGCACCAGATGAGGCAGCGAGGCGCACAGTCGAGGTTGACGCGTTCTGCTCGTGATCGGCCTGCAAGATGAGGAGCCGATCCATGGCGCGGATAATCGCTGGATTTGGGGCATACTTTTCTGCCGGTACCGAGAAGCACATGTGCAGGAAGTTCTCAGCGTAAGAGAGATGGTTCTGCGGCTCAACGAAGGGTTGACCGATCGCGTATTTGTAAATGCGCGCGGCCAGTGTCGGCATTTTTGCAATCAAGCCATTGGTGTAGATCCGACGCTGGACTTCGTCGGTTACATCCATCGCGTCGGGATAGAAGGCCGACAATGCGCCGACCGCACCGACCATCATGGCCATTGGGTGGCTGTCACGCCGGAAGCCGACAAAGAAGCGGTCAACCTGAGTGTGGAGCATCGTATGCTCGATGACGTTACGGGAGAAGGCTTCGAATTCGGCCTTGTTCGGCAATTCGCCATAATTCAGCAAATGGACGACTTCGAGGAAGTTTGAGTCTTCCGCCAATTGGTCAATTGGGTAGCCGCGATGCAGAAGGATGCCTTCTTCGCCGTTGATAAATGTGATTTGGCTTTCGCAAGACCCGGTCGATGTGAAACCCGGATCGAGCGTAAACATGCCTGTTTCCGCGTAGAGTCTTTTAACGTCGATGACATCCGGTCCGTCCGTCCCACCCAGAATGGGAAGTTCAACGGTTTTCCCGTTCACTGTCAGCGTCGCGGTGCCTTTTTGTACTGTCTTGTTTTCCATTGCTCTCTCATCTTTCTTGCTGACGACCCGTTATAGCTACGCGTTCGCCTGTATTTGATCTTCAATTCTGGCGATGGTTTCCTCTCGTCCGAGCCAAGCCATTACCTGATCGATGTCAGGGGCTGGAAGTCCGCCTGTTAGGGCGGCACGGAGTGGAGGACCGATCTGGCCCATGGATAGCGCTGTGTCGTCACAAATGGCTTGAAGGATCAGTTTCAGCTCATTTTCGGCCCAGCAGTCAATCTCAGATATGTGGTCGCGCACAAGAGCCAATCGGTCAAGCCCTTCCTCACGCAATGCTTTGCGTGCTTTCTTGTTCATTTCCAGCGGGCGCGCGGCAAGAAGGAAGCGAAACGCCGACGCCAGTTGCGGGAGCGTGTCGCCCCGATCACGCATATATGGCAGTGCTTTGGCGATATTTGACGCCGTATTTGCGGGAATCTCAGCAATTTTCGCCAATTCAGGCATAAGGTCATCGAGCAATCGTGTTTCATCGACAGTGCGGATATAATGCCCGTTAATCGCGGAAAGTTTATCAAAATCTATTCGTGAAGGTGCTTTTCCGACGGCGCTGAGCCCGAAGACGGTTGCGGCTTCGTCCAGACTGAAGATTTCTTTGTCGCCATAACTCCAGCCAAGTCGCATCAGATAATTGCAAACGGCTTCGGGAAGATACCCCATATCACGATAGGCCAGCGTTCCGAGCGCACCATGCCGCTTTGACAGCTTGGCCCCGTCCGCGCCATGTATCAGCGGGATATGTGCGAATTTGGGGGCCGGCCAGTCCATGGCCTGATATATCGGGGTCTGGCGCAGCGCGTTTCGCAAATGGTCGTCGCCTCGAATAATATGGGTGACGCCCATATCATGATCATCAACGACAACCGCGAGCATATAGGTCGGTGTTCCGTCTGCGCGCAAAAGGATGAGATCATCGATCTCTGTGGTGTCTACGCTGACATGGCCCTGTACTTCGTCCTCTATGCTGATTTTCCCTGCGTCGGGCGCGCGGAGCCTAACCGTGAAAGGTGCGCCTTCCCGCGGAGCTTCGGCGGGGTCGCGCCATGGCGAGCGATAGGCGGCCAGCGCGTCGTTGGCTATGGTGAGTTGCCGGGTCCGCTCTTCATCGCTGATGCCGTCAAGCTTTGCCGCTTTGCGAGCGGCTTCTCCTGCATCGCGTCTAGCCTGCAATTCTTCTGGGGTTGCGTAGCAGCGAAAAGCTTTGCCGCGAGCAATCATTTCTTCGGCGCATTCGATATGGCGGTCAGACCTTGAGGCTTGAAAGACAGGTGGTTCATCTGGCGTGATGCCAAGCCAGTCGAGCCCGTCAAGAATGGCCTGAACAGCCTCAGGGGTTGAGCGTTTAAGGTCAGTGTCCTCTATGCGAAGAAGAAAGCGGCCCTTATGGTGGCGCGCATAGAGCAAGTTGAACAGAGCGGTACGTGCGCCGCCAATATGCAACATGCCGGTCGGGGAGGGCGCAAAACGGGTAACAACGGACATAGACGGGCGGACCTTCCAATTTCGAAGCAGCAAGCACTGCTGCGACCGCTTGAACACGGCCTGATCAGCGATGGCAAGACGAAGCAAGCATTTGTGCCGTCTTTTACCGCTCTTGTCGCGCCGGGTGAAGCGGTTCCGTTCTGTTTTGCCTTATCGGTGTGTGCAGGGGCCATGGCTTATCTGAGCCTCCCGGTTGAGCCATCTGGCCTCGTTTATCTTGCGGTTTTGATTGGGCTTGGTGTTTTGGGCCTCTTTGTTTTGCGTGTTGGTTCGCCTGCCTTTGTCAGAGTGGCCTTACTGTTGAGCTTTGGTTTGGCGCTTGGGGGTAGCGCGGGTAAGGCCCGGGTAGAGATGAACGGGTCGGCGCCTCAAAAGACGGCGATTGGTCCTGTCCTCGTGGAAGGATGGCTGACCGCGATTGAACCGGGCCGGAAAGGCGTTCGCCTCAGGATTAAGACGCATGCGATTGGCCGGCTTGGACCAGACGAGACGGCCAAGACCGTGCGTTTGACCCACAGGCTTGATCTGCGCGTGTCGTCAGGCCGGTTCGTGCGCTGCTGGGCCGTGCTCAGGCCGCCGCCAGGGCCAGCCATTCCAGGTGATTATGATTTCCGGAGGCAGGCGTGGTTTGAGGAACTTGACGCGGTTGGCTATGTGATGGGGCGATGTCGTGGCGGTGTTCTTGGCGCACCTGCCGATTTGAAAGCGCAATGGCAGCTGGCAGTGGCGGCCAAGCGGCGGCAATTGGCGAGATTTGTTCACGAGGCAAGCGGTGAGCGGGCCGGCGGGTTTGCGGCGGCGCTGATTTCGGGGGATCGTTCATATATCTCGGCGGAAGATCAGGATGCGTTGCGCGGGGCGGGCCTTGCGCATTTGCTTGCCATATCGGGGTTGCATTTGGGGATTGTTGGCGGGTTGATTTATCTGCTTGTGCGGCGCGGTCTGGGCTTGTTTGCGCCGCTCTCGCGGCGGTTTCCAGTTCAGAAGTTTGCGGCGATTGCCGCGATCATGGCGATTACGGCGTATTTGATTCTGTCTGGCGCATCGGTGTCGACCCAGCGGGCATATATTATGTCGGTTGTCTTCTTCTCCGCGATATTGGTCGATCGGCCGGCGCTGAGTTTGCGATCGTTTTCTCTGGCTATGTTGTTGGTGGTGCTGCTAAGGCCGGAGAGCGTGTTTTCGCCCGGCTTCCAAATGTCGTTTGCAGCGACGGGGATTTTGATTGCTATTTACGAGGCCTGGTCAAGACAGCGCACGCGCGCACAATTTGGTGTGCGGGGGCGCGTCTGGTTCTGGATGCAATCGCTTGCGGTGACTTCTATTGCTGCGTCGATTGCGACGGCACCGTTTGCCTTCTATCATTTTGAGCGTTTGGCACCACTAGGGCTGATTGCCAATCTCGCCGCGATGCCGGTGGTCAGCTTGTTGAGCGTGCCTGCTGCTGGCCTTGCAATCGTTCTGGCGCCGTTTGGATTGAGCGAGTGGGGATTGCGCGCTTTTGGTGCATCGCTTGAAGTCGTGCTCGGCGTTTCCCATTGGGCGAGCACGTCCGGCGAGGCCTATGCTGCGCCGGTTAAGTCGATGCCGCCTCAGGTCCTGCTTGGATTTACGGCGGCTCTGATCGGGTTTGTTCTGTTCCGACGCTGGCTCAGGGGCCTTGTTTGCATTGGCGCGAGCGCGATGGCGGCAGGGATGTGGATGGCGCTGCCTGTGGCCGATGGCTATTGGTCGCCGTCAGGGGAGGTTTATCTTGGTCTTGAGGCCGGGGCGCCATATTCTGTTATCAAGATTGCCGAGAGCGATGCTTTGGGACCGCTGAGGTTCCAGACGGCTGTGGCTGGAGAGACCTGTGATGGGCGGCGGTGTCGCTACCAACTTGCAGGTGGGCAAAATATTTCGCTTATGCGCGTACCACCATTGGCGCGTGATTGTGACCAGAGAGCCGATGATGCCCTTATCCTTGTGGCCGATCCAGACATGGTGCCGCTTGACGAGGAGGGCGGTGTTTCACCCTCTGCGGATCTGACTGAGCCGGATTGGGCCTGTCCGAATGTCCTGTCATGGCGAGCAATTCAGAGAGATGGCGGAGCAGCCTTCTGGCTTTCAAACTCTGGCGTTCGTATTGAGCATGCCAAGACGTGTAGCGCGCGGCCGTGGCGACGTTGTGATCGGGCGGGCCACATGCGTTAAGCCGTTAAGCAGTCGGATTAGCTATAGCGGCGGACGAGCGCGACCAGCTTGCCTTGCACCCGAACGCGGTCTGGCCCGAATATCCGTGTTTCATAGGCGGGGTTTGCCGCCTCAAGCGCAACCGAGTTGCCTTTTTTGCGCAATTTTTTCAGCGTGGCTTCTTTCTCATCCACCAATGCAACGACAATGTCGCCCGATACAGCGCTGTCGGTGCGCTTGAGGATAACAATATCATTTTCGAGAATTCCCGCCTCAATCATTGAGTCGCCACGAACCTCCAAGGCGAAGTGTTCTTCGCCCATCGGCAGATCTATTGGTGAGTTTACCCGATCTGTTTCATCCTGAATGGCTTCGATCGGGACACCCGCGGCGATGCGACCCAGAATTGGCACCGAATTTGGCATCGGGACCCCCGCGATTGCGCCATTGTCGACGACGCTTGGTCTGAATTGCTGGCGGCCTCGAGGCGGTGCCGAGGGCGCTGCGGATTCGGGCAACTTCAAAACTTCAAGTGCTCGCGCGCGATGAGCCAATCTGCGAATAAAGCCGCGTTCTTCAAGCGCTGTGATCAAGCGATGAATGCCAGACTTGGACGCCAGATTCAGAGCGTCTTTCATTTCATCGAACGATGGCGATACGCCGTCCTCTTTGATCCGTGTGTGTATGAAGAGGAGCAATTCTCTTTGTTTGTTGGTCAGCATTGCCGATTTCCTTCGCGAATCAATGTGCGTCTTTTGTTCTATATGTGTTCACGCTTCGCGTCAAACACTGTTTTTGGTACGCTCAGGCTTTTCGCAGGGAGGTGACGGCTTGGGCTCTGTTATCGAGCTTCATCAGACTTTCGCCGATCAGAAAACGCCGTGCGCCCGCTTTTTTCAAACGGGCAATATCGGTCGGCGTTTTCACGCCACTTTCGGAGACGAGGGTTTTATCGTTCGGAATCAAAGAGGCAAGGCGCTCGGTCACGGCGAGATCGGTCGTCATGGCTGTGAGATCGCGATTATTGATACCCAGCAGCGGGCTTGAGAGTTTGAGCGCGCGTTCAAGCTCGGCTTCATTGTGCACTTCTATGAGCGCGTCGATCCCCTGTTCTTTGGCCGTGCCTTCAAGGTCTTGGGCCAGCTCATCGGAAACGGCCGCCATGATGATCAGAACAGCATCTGCGCCAAAGGCGCGGGCTTGAGCGACCTGAATGGGATCGATCATGAAATCTTTGCGAAGAAGTGGCAGGTCGACGCCAGCGCGGATGGCCTCAAGGTCCGCCAATGAGCCTCCAAAACTTGGAAAATCGGTCAGGATGGAGAGGCAAGCGGCGCCGCCTTCTTCGTATTCACGCGCGATCTTGACAGGATCAGCACCGGGCAGAATTTCACCAGCAGAGGGGCTTTTGCGCTTGAGCTCGCAGATCAGTCCGTTCTCGCCTGCGGCAACACGCGCGGTCAGTGCCTTGGCAAAGCCGCGCGGCGGTGTTTGTTCCATGGCCCGGTCAATTAACTCGGCGCCGGAGCAATTGGCTTTCAGCGCGGCGACCTCTTCGGCCTTGTAGTCTAAGATCGGGGTTAGCGCATTTGTCATAATCAGTTCGCTCCGTTGGAGAGGGCGACGAGCTTGGCGAGTGTTGATTTGGCCGCACCCTTGTCGATTGCAGATTGGGCCATCTCTATGCCTGCTTCAAGGTCAGGGGCACGGCCATAGACATGTAATCCGGCTGCGGCGTTCAGGACGGTTATATCGCGGAATGCGTTCTTTTGCCCATGGAAAAGGTCCGTAATGGCCTTCGCATTGTGGTCCGGCTTGCCGCCGGCGAGTGCGGTGAGCGGATGTCGCTTGAGGCCAAAGTCTCCCGGGCTGATTTTGAATTCGCGTACGGTGGCGCCTTTGATCTCAGCGATATGGGTGACGCCAGAGACCGAGACTTCGTCGATGCCGTCTGCGCCATGGACAATCCAGGAATGGCTTGTGCCGAGCGCAGCCAGCGTGTCGGCCATCGGGCGCACCCAGTGAGGCTGGGAGACGCCAAGGACTTGGTGTTGCGCGCCGGCCGGATTGGTCAGCGGGCCAAGTAGATTGAATATCGTTCGGATGCCGAGTTGTTTGCGAACGGGGGCCACATGGGCTGCGGCGGCGTGATGGCTGCGTGCAAACATGAAGGCGACGCCTGCACCCTCAAGACAGGCGTGGAAGGTCTCTTCGTCAATATCGATATTGACGCCCAGCGCTTCGAGCACATCGGCCGACCCGGTCTTTGGCGGCACCGAGCGATTGCCGTGTTTGGCAACCCGTCCGCCTGCGGCCGCGATGACAATGGCTGCGGCGGTCGAGGTGTTCAGGCTTGTCCAGGTCAGCCCGCCCGTCCCGCAAGTGTCGAGCAGCGGACCCCCAACGTTGAGCTTGCGGCTCGCCGCGCGCATCGCCCGCGCGCCAGCGAGAAGCTCTGAGGCTGTTTCTCCGCGTACCGCCAGCCCCATGAGCACAGCGCCGACCTCCTCGGGCTTGGCGTCTCCGGCGAGCATCGTGTCGAAGGCGCCTTCGAGGGTTGCGGCCCCAAGCTCTTCGCCCCGCGCAATGGCCTTGATCGCTGTGGTGATGGCAGTGTCAGTCATAAACAGCAGCCGTAAACCGAGACGGTCGCTTGCGCAATGTGCAAATCGCTTGGACGGTGGTAGAGCTGGTCGCCAATTATCCCCTGCAGGAGACAGCCCTATGGCCCCAGAAGATTTAAGCCGCGATGAAGGCCAGATTAACACCAAGCCGGAAACGTCCGACTTTGTGCTGAACCACACGATGCTCAGGATCAAGGATCCGGCAGCCTCGCTTGCCTTCTATCGAGACCTGTTGGGGATGACACTGGTCAAGCGGCTCGACTTTCCGCCTGGCAAATTCTCGCTGTTCTTTTTGGGCTATGTTCGCGCTGAAGACGGTCCCATTCCAGAAGGGGAAGCTGAGCGGATCGCATTTACATTTCGCCAGCGCGGACTTTTGGAGCTAACCCATAATTGGGGCAGTGAGACGGACGATGCTGTTCGTTACCATGATGGCAATGCAGACCCGCGGGGCTTTGGTCATATCGGCATTTCCGTGCCGGATGTCGAGGTGGCGTGCGCGCGGTTTGATGCGGCGGGGGTCGAGTTTGTCAAACGGCCCGATGAAGGTGGCATGAAGGGGCTCGCTTTCATCCGCGATCCCGATGGGTATTGGGTCGAGATATTGAAAGCGCGTTCGCTTGCAGGGCTTTAGCGCTTTACCTGTTTGAGCCAGTTGGCGAGCATGGCGTGACCATGCTCGGTCTTGATGCTTTCGGGATGGAATTGCAGACCGAAGACGGGCCGAGATATATGCCGCACAGCCATGATCTCGCCGTCCTCGGTGAATGCGTCGGCGATGAGTATGTCCGGCAAGTCTTCCTTGCGGACGGCAAGCGAATGATATCGAACGACTTGAAAGTTTGTGGGTAAGCCCTCAAAGAGCGGGCCGTCTTCATGGCGGATCGGGCTAAGCTTGCCGTGGCGGATTTCCTGCGCGGTGATGACGGCTCCGCCCATGGCTTGACCTATGGATTGATGGCCAAGACAGACGCCCAGAATTGGCAGCGTTTCCGGTGCGCGTTCAACAAGTTCGACTGAGATTCCCGCTTCGTTGGGGGTGCAGGGACCGGGGCTGATCACCACGCCGTCGGGCGATTTGGCGAGCAGCGCATCGACCGTGATCTGGTCATTTCGGATCACTTCCGTCCGAGCGCCGCACTCTTCGAGATAATGTACGAGGTTCCAGGTGAAACTGTCATAATTATCGATGACACAGATATGCGGGCGGGCGCTCATTGGTCGAACTCATACAGGCTGGCAAGTCCGGCGGCGCGTTGCAATGCGCCTGCCTTGTGCAAGGTTTCGTCAAACTCGTATTGCGGATCGCTGTCGAGCACCACGCCGCCGCCCGCCTGAATGTGCAATTGGCCATCCTTTATGATGGCGGTGCGCAGGGCAATGCAGGTGTCGAGGTCGCCTTGCCAGCCAAAGTATCCCACGGCGCCGCCATAGATGCCGCGCCTTGCCGCTTCCAGTTCGTCAATGATCTGCATGGCGCGGATTTTTGGCGCGCCTGAGACTGTACCTGCGGGAAACCCTGCAAACAAGACATCCACCGCGTCGAGTCCATCGCGCAGATCGCCTTCAACATGTGAGACAATATGCATAACGTGGGAATAGCGCTCGATGATAAAGCTCTCGGTGACCTCCACGCTGCCATAGGCGGCGACGCGTCCAACATCGTTCCGGCCAAGGTCGAGCAGCATCAAATGCTCCGCCATTTCTTTTGCGTCATCAAGCAGGCTCTGGGCGCGCTTCTGGTCTTCAACCGGATCGCCCGAGCGTGGGCGGGTGCCTGCAATCGGCCGGATGGCGACACGGCCCTGGCGCAGGCGCACCAATATTTCAGGGCTGGAGCCAACAAGGCGCAAATTCCCGAAGCTCATATGAAACATGAAGGCGGACGGGTTGAGCCGTCTGAGCGCGCGGTAGAAGCTGATTGAGCGGTGTTTGAAATCCGCGCTTAATCTCTGGCTTGGCACGACCTGAAAAATATCCCCCGCGCGGATATAGTTTCGGGCCGTCTCGACCATGTCAAAATAGTCGGCTTTCGCGGTGTTGGAGCGAAATGTCAGATCGTCTTCCGGCGTTCTGACCGGACTGATCGGGGCCGGACTGGCGAGGCGCGACTCGACCTCGTCGAGCCGTGCATTCGTGGCCGCTTCATCGCCATCGAACACCCGCCCGACCAGTAGGAGTTCCTGATAGAGATGATCGAATATAATGACGATGCGCGGAATGATAAGCAGCGCTTCGGGGACATTGAGATCGTCGGGCGCCGTGATTGATACGGGTTCGACATGCTGGATCATATCATAGCCGACATAGCCGAACGCGCCGGAGGCCATGGGAGGCAAATCTTCGTCAGACTTGGCGCGTGCGCGTGCGGCGAATGCGCGTAAGGCGTCGACTGGTTGGGCGTCGACGACTTCTGCGTCGTCGAACGTCTCGCTTGTGGCGGTTTCGGCGCGGCCATCGAGAATGCGGAACCAGACTTCCGGCATGAGCCCGATAAAGGAATAGCGCCCGAGGGTTTGCCCACCCTGAATGGACTCAAACAGGAAGGCCCCTGCCTGTTCGGCGCCAAGTTTGAGCATCGCGCCAACGGGCGTTTCGATGTCGCCAATCCGTCGCCGGACCGTGAGCGTGTCCGTCATTGGGTTTCTACAATTCTCGCGCGGTAAGCGTTGAACGCGTTGTCATCCGTGGTGACCTTGATCGCGTCGGTCAGCTCCTGGCCGAAAGCAAAGAGAATGTCGTTTCGAAGCTGGGTGCTGACGCGGGACGCCGAGATCGGAGCCAGTGCGTCAAGCTCTTCACTCGCGGGGCGATCCACGCGATCAAGTTTGACGAGGATCATCTCATTGGGGGTGCGCCCTTGAACAATACTCGTTTGACCTTCATCGAGCGCGAAGGCTGCATTGATAACCGATGGCGCGAGGGTTTGATCAAACGCTGTTCTCCGCAAGCCAGGGGTAACTTCCACAGCACTGTCATATCGCTCGGCCTGAGCTTCGAGTGTGCTCAACTCTGAATCGACGCTCGTTTTTACGCTGTCGAGCGCCAATCTGAGCGCGTCTGACTGGCGGACTGTTTCATAACCGGCTTTTGCGCGATCGATCACGTCTTCAAATGGCGGTGTCGATTGCGGGATAATGGCATCATTGGCCATCAGGGTGATACTTGCCTCGCTGTCAAAGCGCTGGGTGGTTGCGCCTGCTGGAATTGTGAACGCTGCGGCGAGTGCCTCACGCGCTTCAACCAGTTGCCGGATGACCAGGCCGTCCTCCGTAATGCCTCGAGCATCTACGGGGGCGAAACTCAGTACAGGTGTGCCGAAGGCCTGCCCGATCTCCTCAAGGCCCAATCCCTGACCAATCAGATCATCAAAATCATTCAGCGCCGTGAAAAACGCGATCTCGGCCTGATCAGCTGCGATGGCGCTCGTGATTTCTTCGCGGCTTTCGTCAAGCGTCTTCGGTGTGCCCGGTAAAACCTCGTTCAGACGGCCGACGACCCAGCGGCCATTGTTTTCATAGGGGCCGACCACGCTGCCCACGCCTGCGCCGCGCGCAAACATGGATGTGCGGAAAGCTTCATTGCCAACAGCTTCAGCCGTGGTGGTGCGTATCGTCTGGACTGCGGTTGGGTCCGCGGCCAGCTCTCCGCCGCCAGCCAATGTGCCGAATGCTGCGAGCGCGGCGTCCTCGGTTGGGAAAATCGCTTCGAGATATGTGCGTTGTTCCGGCGAAGACAGGCGCGTGGTCTTTGTGGCTTCGTAATAGGCGACAATGTCTTCTTCGGTGATGGTGGCCTGATGCAAGAAGTCGGCAGGCGACAGGCTCAGTAGGCTTAGCTGGCGACGCTCGGGAAGAGCGAAAGCGTCTTTGCGCTGGTCATAGAATGCGCGCAGCTCCTCGTCGGTCGGCTCAGCTGGCGGCGGTAAGGCTTCATTGCGAATGGGCAGCCAGGATGCATAGCGTACTTCGCCGTCATAGATCGCTTGCAGGCGGGCAAGATCAGTGGGGGCGATGGTTGCGGCTTCAATGCCCTCGCGGACATAGTCCAGCGTTAGTCGGTCGCGCGTATCTGATTCAAACTCATCAACAGACACGCGGATGCGGCCAAGCGCGGCGCGATAGGTCACCGGATCAAACTCTCCAGTCAGGGGATCGTTGAACGCATCAATCGAGCGGACTTCATCGGTCAGCGCGGCGGGACTGGCATCTGCGCCGAGCTGACGGGCGTATCCAAGGCTGGTCAGCCGAGAGCGCTCTGCATCATATATCTGGTCCAAAATACCGCGCTCGACAGCTTCCTGCCGTGTCAGCACCAAGCCTTGCTGTTCCCGCCTCACATTGGAGAGGTAATTCTCGAATTTGCGGTCAAGCTGCTGCTCGGTGATCCCTCTTTCGCCAGCCTTGATAATGTTCGAGCCAATGCTGCCCGAAAAGATGTCTTCGATGCCCCAGACCGCCATACTCAATATGACAATGCCGAGCAGGATCGGGCCAAAGATTTTGTTCTGCGTTAGTCGCTTCATTAAGCCAAGCATAGGAATAGGTCCGCATCTTCTTGAGTCTTCTTCTCTAGCTTGCTACGCGGGGGCGAAGAGATAGGCAAGATCGGAAGGGGACAAGATGCGCAAGCTTATTGCAGGAAATTGGAAAATGAACGGCCTGCGGACAAGTTCGGAGGTCATCGCCGAGATTGCGCGTGGGCTCGAAGGCGCTGATATAGATGCCGATTGCCTGATTTGTCCGCCCTTTACTCTGGCTGCGGCTTTTGCCGATCAAGCAAAGGGAACTGCGCTGAAGATTGGTGCACAAAATTGCCATTCGGCTGTTTCTGGCGCGCATACGGGCGATGTCTCCGCGCAAATGCTCGCCGATATTGGCGTATCCCATGTGATTCTCGGCCATTCCGAGCGTCGCGCTGATCATGGTGAACTGAGTACGGATGTCGCCAGCAAGGCGGGAGCAGTATGTGATGCGGGCCTGATCCCGATTATCTGCGTCGGCGAAAGCCTGTCGGACCGAGAGGCGGGGCTGACCAGTGAGGTCGTTCTTGGTCAGCTTGATCTATCTGTGCCCGAGGGTTGGCCGGGCATCCGTTTGTCATCGCTTATGAGCCGATCTGGGCGATTGGAACGGGGCTGACCGCGAGCGCTGAACAGATTGCCGGGGTTCACTTGGCGATACGCGACGCTTTGATCAGCCGGTTTGGCACGCAGGGCGAAGCGGTTCAAATCCTCTATGGCGGGTCAATGAAGCCTGCGAATGCCACGGAGATTCTGGCTGTTGCAAATGTCGATGGCGGATTGATTGGCGGGGCGAGCTTGAAAGCGGCGGACTTCCTCGCCATTTTCCGATCTGTCAGTTAAAACTTTCGCTTGGCTTGCAAAAGTGAGCCTGTGGGGTTGGCGTCGGCTCATAATCGGCCTATCTCCGGTCAAACGATCATTCGGGACCTAACCAACATGCAAAATGTGCTTCTCGTTATTCATATTATTGCCTGCATCGTCATGACGGCTGTCATCATGCTGCAAAAATCCGAGGGCGGTGCGCTTGGGATTGGCGGCGGTGGCGGCGGCGGTCTGATGACTGGACGCGGCGCGGCGGGTGCTCTTGTTCGAGTGACCATGATTGTTGGCGCGGTGTTTTTCTTCACCAGCTTGGGTTTAACCAGATTGGCTAATGAGTCTCTTGATACTCGCTCTGACGTCGAACGTCAGGTTGAGGCTGAGGAACGTGACGCCGATAGCGGGGCTATTTCGGATGAGTCCCTGACCCCTTTGCTCGACGAATTGGATACCTCGCTTTCACTTGATGGTCCCGATCAGATCGCGCCCGCGCTTGACGAGGTGGCACCAGCGACCGACGGGGCGACCGAGCCAGAACCTGTGGATAATCCGCAATAACCCGGCCCGCGTCGAAGTCCCTTGTTTGATTTCGGCCGAATCAGCGCATTTTGAGGTCCCATGATCCGCTATATTTTCATTACTGGCGGCGTGGTGTCCTCATTGGGCAAAGGCATTGCGTCAGCCGCGCTGGGAACCTTGTTGCAGGCGCGTGGCTATGGCGTTCGTTTGCGCAAACTTGACCCTTATCTAAATGTTGATCCCGGCACGATGTCACCGCGCCAACATGGCGAAGTGTTTGTGACTGATGATGGCGCAGAGACGGATCTGGATCTGGGGCATTATGAGCGGTTTACCGGTGTGTCTGCGCGCAAGTCAGACAATATCACCACAGGACAGATTTACCGCGAGATCCTTGAGCGGGAGCGACGCGGCGATTATCTCGGCGCGACCATTCAGGTGATTCCCCATGTCACCGACGCTATTAAGGAGTTTGTCCTGTCTGATCCGGGTGAGGGCGTTGATTTTGTTCTTTGCGAGATTGGCGGCACAGTGGGTGATATTGAAGGCTTGCCGTTCTTTGAAGCGATCCGTCAGCTGGGCCAGGAACTTGGACCGGAGCGAGCGGTGTTTATCCATTTGACGCTGTTGCCATATATTCCGGCAGCGGGCGAAATGAAGACCAAGCCGACCCAGCATTCGGTAAAAGAGTTACGCTCGATCGGTATTCAGCCCGACGTTCTTCTGTGCCGCTGTGACAGGCCGATCCCTGAAACCGAGAAGAAGAAGATTGCAAGCTTTTGTAATGTCCGCCCATCGAGCGTGATCGAGGCCAGTGATGTCGGTCATATCTACGATGTGCCGGCAACCTATCATGCCGAGGGGCTCGATACGGAAGTGCTTGAGCATTTCCGTATCAAAGATGCGCCAGCGCCAGATCTGAGCAAGTGGAACGACATCGCGCAGACCATTCATAATCCTGACGGTACGGTCTGCATCGGCCTTGTCGGCAAGTATACCGATGTGCCGGACGCCTATAAGTCGGTTATGGAAGCGCTCGATCATGGTGGACTTGCCAACAAGGTGAAGGTTGATATTCGGCTGGTCGATTCCGAACAGTTCGATGACGGCACAACGCCGCTCGAAGTGCTCGAAGGGGTTCACGGGATCATTCTGCCCGGGGGCTTCGGGGAACGCGGGGCACATGGCAAAATTCGGGCGGCGCAGTTTGCCCGCAAGCGCCGTATTCCCTGCTTCGGCATTTGTTATGGCATGCAGCTGTCTGTGGTTGAAGCCGCGCGGTCTCTTGCGGGGATTGAAAATGCGTCAAGCGCCGAGTTCGGTCCGACCGATAATCCGCTGGTTGGCCTGATGGAACAATGGACCAAGGGCAACGAAAAAGAAGTTCGGACAGCCAATACCGATAAGGGCGGTACGATGCGGCTTGGGGCCTATCCTGCGGTGCTACAGGCGGACAGCCTGGTCGCGCGCATTTATGGCACGACGGAGATTTCCGAGCGGCATAGACATCGTTATGAAGTCAATGTCGGTTATCGTGAGGACCTCGAAAAGGCGGGCGTGATCTTCTCTGGCATGTCACCGGATGGCCGATTGCCGGAGATTTTCGAACTGGCAGATCACCCCTGGTTCATTGGCGTGCAGTATCATCCTGAGCTCAAATCGAGACCGTTTGAGCCTCACCCGCTCTTTTCAAGTTTTATCGAAGCCGCAAAAGTTCAGTCCCGGCTCGTTTGACGCTTGCAATTAGGTGTGCGTCTGGCTAAGACACGCGCTTGGAATTGATGGCCGCGTGTGGCCATAGCAGATTTGGAAGAGCAACATGGCTGTCCCTAAGAGTAAAATCTCGAAATCCCGTCGTGGCCAACGTCGTGCGCATGATCGGCTCGCTGGCAACACCTATATCGAAGATGCGGACAGTGGTGAGCTGCGCCGCCCGCACCATATCGACCTGAAGACGGGCATGTACCGGGGACGTCAGATTCTTGAGCCTAAGGACGATTAGTCCACCCGATTAGCGCTTTGAGCGAAGATTAAATGCCCTCGGCTTGGAAAAGCGGGGGCATTTTACGTTTGTGGCCTGCTTGGCCCTCTCTTATAAACATCACATGGCTCACAACAGGAAATCGCCCATGTCTGAACTGACCCAAGAACAGCAAGACCGTCTTGACGCCGCCGCTTTCCGGCGTTTGCTCAGTCATCTCGATAAGAACAAACAGGTCCAGAATATTGATTTGATGATTCTTGCAGACTTTTGCCGGAATTGTCTTGGGGACTGGTATAGCGAGGCTGCTGCGGCTGCTGGGATAAACCTGTCCAAAGACCAGGCGCGTGAGCGGGTTTACGGCATGCCTTATTCCGAGTGGAAGGCGAACCATCAGCTGCCGGCAACGCCTGAGCAGCTTGCCGCTTTCGAGGCGCGCTCTGCCAAATAGAGCTTGATCGAGCGATAACAAGATTCCCTTGCGGCCTTGCGCTGGCACGCGGATGGCATTAGCGACTGTCCCGCCTGCAAGACATTCGCGCGGGCCTTTATATGACCCCTTCTGGAGCTTTGACCCTATGAGCGAGATTATTGATATTTTTGCCCGCGAGATTCTCGACAGTCGCGGTAATCCGACGGTTGAAGCTGAAGTGACCTTGGCCGACGGCTCAACCGGCCGTGCGGCGGTACCCTCCGGTGCGTCCACAGGGGCTTATGAAGCTCATGAACTGCGCGACGGCGAGGGGCGCTATAATGGCAAGGGCGTGCTCAAAGCGGTTGATGCGGTCAATGGCGAAATTTCCAATGAGTTAAACGGTCTGGATGCGACCGAGCAGCGCCTGATTGATGAAGTGATGTTGGAGCTTGACGGGACGGACAATAAATCCCGCCTCGGTGCCAATGCCTTGCTCGGGGTTTCCATGGCGGTTGCCAAAGCGGCGGCGGAGAGCTGTTCGCTGCCGCTCTATCGCTATATTGGCGGTGCGAATGCACGCATTCTCCCCTGTCCGATGATGAACATAATCAATGGCGGCGAACACGCTGACAATCCAATTGATATTCAGGAATTTATGATCATGCCCGTGAACGCGGATACATTCGCGGACGGTTTGCGGATGGGCGCTGAGGTCTTTCACGCATTGAAAAAGGGGCTCTCGGCGGCTGGTCACAACACAAATGTTGGCGACGAGGGCGGATTCGCGCCGGGTCTGAATTCGGCCAATGAGGCAATTGAGTTCATTCTGAAAGCGGTCGAAACCGCTGGTTACAAACCGGGTGAGGACATTGCTCTCGCGCTCGACGCGGCCTCTACCGAGTTTTACTCTGACGGAACCTACGCCATGAAGGGCGAGGGCAAGACGCTCGATTCCGGCGGCATGGTCGATTATCTCGTCGATCTGGCAACCCGTTATCCGATTCTCTCCATTGAAGACGGCATGGCTGAAGATGACTGGGATGGTTGGGTTGCCCTGACAAAGGCGATTGGCGACAAATGCCAGCTTGTGGGTGACGACCTGTTCGTGACCAATCCTGCACGGCTGTCCGTCGGCCTTGAGAAGGGCGCGGCCAACTCGATCCTCGTCAAGGTCAATCAGATCGGCACTTTGTCAGAAACCATGGATGCTGTTGAGCTTGCTCATCGCCATTCCTATACGGCGGTCATGTCCCATCGTTCCGGTGAGACCGAGGACACTACGATTGCGGATCTCGCTGTGGCGACAAATTGCGGCCAAATCAAAACGGGCTCGCTGTCACGTTCAGACCGGATTGCCAAATACAACCAGCTTCTGCGCATCGAGGAAGAGCTTGGTATTCAGGCTGTGTATGCTGGGCGGGAGATGATTAACGCTGTATAGGGTAAGCCATGCTCTATCCGGTTCATTGGCTCTTGTCTTTGCTTTCCAGCATCTTGCGCCTTGGCGCGGGCAAGGGTGGGGTACAGCAGCCTACGAACCGGGCCATGCCCATTCTGTATGAGTTTGAAGCTTGTCCCTTTTGCAAGATTGCGCGCGAGGCGATCTCTGAGTCAGGCATAAGCGTGCTTGTGAGGCCGTGTCCCAAAGGTGGCGAACGGTTCCGCCCACAGGTCAGTGAGCTTGGCGGCAAAGCTCAGTTTCCCTACCTTGTCGACACGGATACGGATGAGGGACTGTATGAAAGCGCCGACATTGCCAAATCCATGCGCGCTTGGGCGGGCACACCGCGTCCACTGGTGCACTGGCTGGGTCCGGTCAACGTAATGCTCGCCCAATATTCAATTCTTCTGCGGTTAATGGCGGGGCAGCGGCGCACAGCGTCGGTCGCCAATGAAGAGCCATTGGTGTTCTTTGGAGCCGAGGTTAGCCCGTCTACGCGCCTCGTTAAGGAGCGTCTTTGCGCATTGGAACTGGAATATATCTGGCATAGCGGTCTGGGCGACACGGTGCGCCTGTCAGACCCGAATACGGGCGACGAATTTGTCGGTGCCCGCGCTGTTTTGCGTCATTTGGGTCAGACCTACCGCTCCGGCCAGTAAGATATTCTTTACCAAAATACCGCCTATTGGGCGGGTAAACTTGAGGGCCTCATGACGTCTAAACTTGCTGGTTTCGCGCTGTCTGCGCTGATTTTGTATTTTGCGATCCATACCTTTGCTGGCGATCAGGGCTTGGGTGAATGGAGCGCTATGCAAAATGAGGTAAGTGAACTGGAGGCGGAGCTTGCTGCCGTGCAGGACGAGGTTGCCAGGCTTGAGCGGAACATTGAACGGCTGACCCCGGGGACGGTTGATCCAGACTATGTCGAAGCTTTGGCCCGCGAGAAATTGAAATATGTTCGCCCCGATGAGATTGTTTTAAATCGGTAATCAGCCAACTGCTTTGCAATTATGCATAGATTTTGACTGGACCTAACGTCAACAATCGCCCTAATTAGGTTCTGCTGAAGCTGGAGCGGTAATTATGGCGAGTAACGCAAAAACAACGCGGAAAAAATCTTCCGCCCCGACCAAGGACGATATGCTGCTTTATTATAAGCAGATGTCTTTGATCCGGCGGTTTGAAGAGAAAGCGGGCCAGCTTTACGGCATGGGCGAGATTGCGGGTTTCTGCCATCTTTATATCGGGCAGGAAGCGGTTGTTACGGGTGTACAAGCGGCCATGATCGAAGGTGATCAGGTGATTACCGGCTACAGAGATCACGGCCATATGCTCGCATGCGGGCTTGATCCGAAAGGCGTGATGGCGGAATTGACCGGACGCGCAGGTGGCCTTTCGCGCGGCAAGGGCGGATCGATGCATATGTTCTCGCGCGAGAAAAACTTCTTTGGTGGCCACGGCATTGTCGGCGCGCAAGTTCCGATCGGAACCGGGCTCGCTTTTGCCAACAAATATAAAGACAATGGCAATGTCAGTCTTGCCTATTTCGGCGATGGCGCGGCCAATCAGGGGCAGGTCTATGAGGCGTTCAATATGGCCTCGCTTTGGGATCTGCCGGTTGTCTACATTATCGAGAACAATCAGTATGCGATGGGTACGAGCGTTGAGCGCGCGTCTGCGGAAGTGGAATTGTACAAGCGCGGTATCAGCTTCGAGATCAAAGGCGAGTTGGTCGATGGCATGGATGTGTTCGCCGTGCGTGACGCTGCGAAGAAGGCCATCAAGCATGCACGCTCTGGCAAAGGGCCATATATCTTAGAGATGAGTACCTATCGCTATCGCGGCCACTCCATGTCTGATCCGGCCAAATACAGAAAACGCGAGGAGGTGGATGATGTCCGGTCTCATCGTGATCCGATCGAGGGGTTGAAAAGCCAGATTGTTGATGCGGGGTATGCGGATGAGGCCGAGCTGAAGGCCATCGACAAAGAGATCAAGGCGGTTGTGAAAGAAGCTGCGGATTTCTCGCTTGAGAGCCCCGAGCCGGACCCCAGCGAGCTTTGGACTGATGTGCTCAAGGAGGTTGTGTAATGTCTGTAGATATTCTGATGCCCGCGCTGAGCCCGACCATGGAAGAGGGCACGCTCGCCAAATGGCTTAAAGCAGAGGGCGACACGATCTCGTCTGGCGATATTATTGCGGAGATCGAAACCGATAAAGCGACGATGGAAGTCGAAGCGGTTGACGAAGGTGTGCTGGCGAAAATCCTCGTCCCCGAGGGCACGGAAGGCGTCGCCGTGAATGCCGTGATCGCGGTGCTCGCTGAAGATGGCGAAGACGCAAGCTCGGTCGAAGCGTCTGCAGCCCAGCCAGCTACCGCGCCAGAATTTGCGTCAGCGGCGCCTGTGTCCGATCCGAACCCGCGCGCAGAAGCTGCACCTGCGCCCATGGGGCGCAATTCAGTCGCTATGACGGACCCTGCCATTCCCGAAGGCACCAGCTTCACCGAAACAACCGTTCGCGATGCCTTACGCGATGCTATGGCCGAAGAAATGCGCCGCGACGAGACCGTCTTTGTGATGGGCGAGGAAGTCGCCGAGTATCAGGGTGCGTACAAAGTGACCCGCGAATTGCTGCAAGAGTTCGGCCCGCGCCGCGTCGTTGATACACCGATCACGGAGCATGGTTTTGCAGGTCTCGGGGTTGGTGCCGCTTTTGGTGGACTCAAGCCGATTGTCGAGTTCATGACATTCAATTTTGCAATGCAGGCGATTGATCACATCATCAATTCGGCAGCCAAGACGCTGTACATGTCCGGTGGCCAGATGGGGTGCCCGATTGTGTTCCGCGGGCCCAATGCCGCCGCTTCCCGCGTCGGCGCGCAGCACTCCCAGGACTATGCGGCGTGGTATGGCCACGTGCCGGGCCTCAAAGTCGTCGCGCCCTATGATGCGGCAGACGCCAAAGCCCTGCTTAAAGCGGCGATCCGCGACCCGAACCCTGTCGTCTTCCTTGAGCACGAGCTGCTCTATGGCAACAGTTTTGATGTGCCTGACCTTGATGACTATGTCCTGCCCATTGGCAAGGCGGCTGTGAAGCGCGAAGGCACGGATGTCACGCTTGTCGGCTATTCGCGCAGTGTCGGCTTTGCACTTGATGCGGCTGAACAGCTTGCGGCAGAAGGCATCTCGGCAGAAGTCGTTGATCTGCGCACCATCCGCCCGATGGATACGGACACTGTGGTCGAGAGCGTTAAGAAAACATCGCGCATGGTCACCTGCGAAGAAGGATGGCGCTTTATGGGCGTCGGCGCAGAACTTTGCGCCACCGTCACCAATGAGGCGTTCGACTATCTCGATGCTCCGCCCGCACGGGTCTGCCAAAAGGATGTCCCGCTGCCCTATGCGGGAAATCTCGAAGCGCTGAGTCTTCCGAATGCGGATGATGTTGTCGCTGCCGCCAGAGCTGTTTGTGAGGGGATGTAAGCTATGCCAATCAACATCACAATGCCCGCGCTTAGCCCGACCATGGAAGAGGGCACGCTTGCCAAATGGCTCGT
>CAZMMU010000028.1:25559-36582 GCA_964567455.1 uncultured Hyphomonas sp. | reverse complement strand
TGGCGGAGAGACAGGGATTCGAACCCTGGGTACCCTTGCGAGCACAACGGTTTTCGAGACCGTCCTATTCAACCACTCTAGCACCTCTCCGAAGATTGGAGTTCATAGGCGGACATCGCTTTGGCCGCAAGGGTTTTTCCCGAAGCAGAATTTCCGCAGATGGGGTTTGACATGGGCGCGGCTTTGTGGTTTTTCCGCTCCTTCAGTCCTGCCGCTCCGAGCGTGCGGGCACATACGTAATTTAAAGCATATCCATGCTGGAAGGACAGGCCCATGTTCGCGGTCATCAAGACAGGCGGCAAACAGTATAAAGTTGCCGAAAACGACGAGATCATTGTTGAGAAGCTTGACGCGGACGCGGGGGCACAGGTCACGTTTGATGAAGTGTTGCTGGTCGGTGGTGACAAGGGAACGACCATCGGCGCGCCAACCGTCGCCGGGGCCAGCGTGGTCGGCGAAGTTGCCGAGCAGCGCAAGGGCGCGAAAGTGGTGATTATGAAGAAGCGCCAGCGCTCGACATATCGCCGCAAAAAGGGTCATCGCCAGCACGAAACCGTTGTTAAGATCACCTCAATTCTCGCTGACGGCAAGAAAGCGCCTGCGAAAAAAGCCGCGCCCAAGCCTGCTCCAGAGGCGGACGCGCCAAAACCGGCCGCGGCCGCGAAAGCGGACACATCGGCCATGGACAATCGCGGACGTCTGTCCGGTCCTCTGGGCGAGGCAGACGATCTGAAGCTGATCAAGGGCGTTGGCAAGGTTCTCGAAGGCAAGCTGAACGAGGCTGGGATCTTCCACTTCTGGCAGGTTGCGGCGCTGAAAGCGGATCAAATCACCGAGCTTGAGGAAGAAATGAGTTTCCCGGGGCGGATCACGCGCGACGATTGGGTGTCTCAGGCCGAAGAGTTCGCTAAAGACGCATAGACATGATATAGCCGTCGCAAGACATGCAGCGGCAAAGACTTCAGGAGCGCCAAAATGGCTCATAAAAAATCAGGTGGTTCGTCCCGTAACGGTCGCGATTCCAATCCAAAATATCTCGGCGTCAAGAAATTTGGCGGTGAACATGTCGTGCCCGGCAATATTATCATTCGTCAGCGCGGCACGAAAGTGAACCCGGGCGAGGGTGTCGGCCTTGGCAAGGATCATACGATCTTTGCGCTCGTTGAGGGGCACGTCACCTTCACACGCCGCCGTGACAACAAATCCTTTGTCTCGGTGACCCCGCTCGCAGAAGCGGCAGAATAGCAGTCTGACAGAGCAGGCTGCGCGAAGTAGCCTCATATGATTGTAAGGGAGGCATCGCTGCTTCCCTTTTTTCGTTTGGACCACCTCTGCATCGCTTCGCTCGCAATGCGTCGTGTGCAAGGCCGATCGATCTCCCGTCTAAAGGAGGAAGAGATGAATACGGCGTTTCAAACACAGCGCCTAAGCGCCCGCCGACCAACGCCCGAAGATGCGCCAACCGTCCACGCGCATTTTCAGGACAAAGACATTGCGTGGAACCTTGCCCGCGCGCCGTGGCCTTACGCGCTGGAAGACGCACAAAATTGGATTGTGGCTGCAGCGGATGCGGCGAGCGAGGGCAGGGAGTTTGCCTTTGTTCTGCATCATAAGGCGCACGGTCTGATCGGATCCGCTGGCATGGTCCACATAAAAGATGACATTTGGGAGATCGGCTATTGGATCGCGAAACCCTATTGGGGGCAGGGCTATGTCACCGAGGCGGCCCGCGGCTTGATGGACTGGGCGAAAGACACCCATGGCGTGACCCGCTTCATCTCCGGTCATATTGAAGACAATGAGGCGTCTGGCGCCGTGTTGCGCAAGCTCGGCTTCCAGGCCGTGGGCACGCATAAAATGCATGTCAGAGCCCGCAATCAGGAGATTACAGGTGTCCGCTATGTCTATGGCGGTGCGCCAGCGGACGTCGCCCTCGAAGTGCCTAACTATTCAGGCGGCCAAGTCTAAGCTGCCAGCGGCACACCTTTCAGCGTAATCCGGTGCATCTCACGGCGCTGGCCATGATAATCGTTCAGCGCCCAGTGCCATGTCGAGCGATTGTCCCACATGGCAATCGAGCCGGGTTGCCATTTGAAGCGATACGCGAATTGCTCCTGCATGCAGTGCGCATAAAGCTTTTGGAGCAGCGCCGTGCTGTCGTCTTCACTCATGCCGTTAATGCCTGTTGTGAACGCGGCATTGACGTAGATTGCCTTGCGCCCCGTAACAGGGTGGGCCAGCACAACCGGATGGATCGCATCCTGGGTCGCCTTGTCAGCGTTTGAAAACCGGTCGCCCACTTCGCCAGCCTCAGCTGCGCCATAGCCGAAAATATGGCGGCTCGAATGGGTTGCTTTCAAGTCCGCAATCTCAGCCTTGGTCTCATCGTCCAGCGCCTCATAGGCCGCCGCCATAGAGGCAAACAAGGTGTCTCCGCCCGTTTGCGGCAAATCAATGGCGCGCAAGATTGAGCCCATAGCGGGGATCTGGTCATAGGAATGATCAGTATGCCAGCCGCCGCCAATATTCTTGGTCTGGTCAGCTTCTTTGAGTACGAGGGCGATTTGCGGATGTGTCGGCACGGCGGCAAAAAAGCGATTGACCTCAATGTCGGCCCAGCGTTCGGCAAACGCGATGTGATCCTCTTCGCTCATTTCCTGATCGCGGAAAAAGATTACGCCATGATCGAAGAATTGCGTCTGGATTTCGGCAAATTCCGCATCGGTGATGGTCTTCAAATCGACACCCGTGGCGATAATGCCAACAGCGTCCGAGGCTTTTTCAAAGTGCAACATGGTTTCCTCATCATTTTTTATGACGCCAGTGTCACTTATTTTTCCGGGTTTGGCAATTCCGGGCGCGCTCGGACTCACATCGCCGCCGCCTTCAGCCAAATCCCCTCGCGCTCACCCACACGCCGCTCAACCAAAAGCCTTGCGACCTGATGGTCATCCTCGAACACATTCCCCGTCAGCGCGTCGAGCAGAGCCTTGGCGAGATTGTCCAGATCCATCCATGGCGCTTCGCCGGTATACTCCATAACGATATGCACGCTGTAATCGCCATAGCCGGGCCTGAGCGGCTGGAAATGCTTGCGGAAGAACTCGCGCAGATGCGTCTTGTAATATTTCGCTTGCGTGGTCAGCCCCGTGCAGCGCAGCTCCAATGCACCGTCTTCGGTGATCCTCGCTGCAGTTTTGGCGTAGCGCGTCCAATCAGCCATAGGGCTGCTTAGCTACCATGACCTGCATGGTCAATTTCGGGCTTAGGCGCTTCTTTGGTTGGCTGCTCGACCACAACGCCCACCTCGACCCGTCCGGCCTGTTCAAACACCAGTGTCACAGCGAACCGGCGTCCCTCTGCCAGCGGCTCGGCAAGGCCAAACAACATCACATGATGCCCGCCCGGCTGCACGGCCACTTCCGCGCCCGCAGGCAGGGCAATACCGCTCGCTAATGGCCGCATACGGAATATACCCTCATCATTAATCGTCGTGTGCAGCTCCGCGCCTTCGGCAATGTCCACGCCGACCTCTACGCCAACCAATGTGTCGTCGCGCTCGCCCGTATTCTCCAGATGAAAGAACACCGCAGCAGGCTGGCGCGTCGTTACGGTTGGCCGCGCCCAAGGATGGTCAATCTTGATGTCGGAAGCTGCGAATTCGTGCGCGTAGGCTGGCCCGTCCAATAGGACAGGTGCAACAAAACCAACAAGACAAAGGGCGAAGGCAACGAGTGAATATTTCACAGAATTGGACTCCAATATAGTACGACGATCATAAGCATATAACGGCGGCATAGTCGAAGCACTAATTCAGCTATGCTGACGGATTGTCACATCCCGCTCTATTTCCGAGACGAGCACTGTGCTGGCTCGTAGTTATGCATGTCGCACCAAGCTGTTTGGTATTTGTCGTTTGTAAGGATGCCGGTGGCCATCGAAACTATATAAAAACCCAATATAAATACGGCTGTAAAGATTGCGATTCTTATGCCCCAGATGGCCCAGACATTGTCGAATCGAGGCCAATCTTTTAGCTTCAATCGAACCAAGGCACCGGTGCTGATCATGAGCGCCGTCAGCACTGATCGGATCATATGCTGCCAAATGGTGACAACATCGTGGAACGTCTCTGGATTAAGCGTGTTGACGTAATAGTCCGCCCAGACGCCAAAAGTTGCGATAAGGCTGATGGCTAGGAAAATGTGATAGCTGCGCCAGCTTCGAGCAAAGATGTATGTCGCCAGTGTCACAAGCACAATGATCACCAAGCTTATGCCTATCAAGGTGCGCACAAAGCTTCTTCCTTTATTCTATCGTTCTGGTGTATCTGCTGTCGCTGGCTGCGACCTTACGCCCACCCCGCCAATTCCCGCCGTGCAACTGCTTCGAGCACATCAATCGCGCCCTCGCTATCGTTCAGACATGCAAGCGTCGCAAAATTCTGCCCGCTCGCATCCATAAATGTCTCACGCGCTTCAATGTCCATTTCTTCGAGCGTTTCCACGCAGTCTGAAATAAAAGCCGGCGCAGCAACCGCCACATTGTTCGCCCCTTGGCTGGGCAGCGCTTCAAGCGTTTTGTCGGTATAGGGCTGGAGCCATTCGGTCGGGCCGAACCGGCTCTGGAACGTCGTCCGGCAAAACTTCTCTGACCAGCCCAGCGCCTCGCGCACCAGCCGCGTCGTTTTCATACAGTGGCAGTGATACGGGTCGCCCTTTTCAAAATAGGATTTCGGAATACCATGATAGGACATCAGCAAAACGTCCGGCGTAAACTCAAGCGCCTTGATCTGGCTTTCCAGCGAACGGGCCAAAGCGTCGATATAAACCGGATCATCATGGAACGCCGCTGCGGTCCGCAGAGCGGGCTGCCAACGCATCTGCGCGAGCGTATCAAAGGTCTTGTCGTAGACGCTCGCCGTGGTCGCGGCTGCATATTGCGGGTAGAGCGCCAGCACACAAATCCGGTCGCAGCCCTTGTCTTTGAGCCTTTCAATCTTGCTCTTTATAGACGGATTGCCATAGCGCATCGCAAAATCGACGATCAAGGCATCCGATCCAAGACGCGACGAAAGTTTGCGTGCCTGTTGTTCGGTATAATAGAGCAGGGGCGACTTGTCCTTATCCTTCATCCAGATCTTGTCATACGCCTTGCCCGACTTTTTCGGTCGAAACGTCAGGATCGGCCCTTGCAGGATAAATTGCCATATAAGCGGGTTGACCTCGATCACGCGCCGATCTGATAAAAATTCGGACAGATACCGCCGCATCGACCAGTAATCGGTTGCGTCTGGCGTGCCAAGATTCACGAGCAACAAGCCCGTCTTTTGCTGCCGAACAGCCGGATGCGTATCAGGCAGCGGCCCGGTCTGGCGCATCGAATGTGTCATCTGCGTATCGGCCATATTCCGGCTCCCCAAAGCTGTGTCTGCTTCTCTATTGGGCGCTGGCCTGCAAAGTTCAAGTCCTCAGACGGTATCTTGGTCTTGCTATTGTGGCACCCGCGCAGATAAAATCTCGCAAAGATCAAACAAAGAGAGCGTTCCCATGTCCCACGCCGCCGCGCAGGGCCTGCCAGGCTGGAAGATTGAGCGACAAGAAATTGGTCCAGAAAAGGAACCGCTTCTGATCATTGATAATTTTGCACCTCAACCAGAGGCTTGGGTGAAGTTGGCGGGCATCCAGACGTTTAAGAAGCTCGCGCCATACTATCCCGGTGTCCGCGCGCCGATTTCGGCTGACTATTTGCAGCTGCATGTCGCCCCTCTGTTTCCACTGCTTGCCGAGACATTCGGCTATCGGAATGGCGCGAAGCTCGTCGAGGTCTTCTACTCCATAGTGACCACGCGCGCCGAAGACCTCGCCCCGCTTCAGCGCATGCCGCATTTTGATGGCGGCGGCGACGAGAAACTGGCCTTGCTGCATTATCTTTGCCCCGCTTCGATGGGCGGCACCGCCTTCTACCGTCACAGATCCACTGGCTACCAGACGGTGCCCCACGCAAGATATCCCGCCTACAAGGCAAGCATTGAAGCAGATGTCGCGGCCCACGGCATGCCCACGCCCGCCTATTTTCGGCAGAGCAACGCCGTGTTCGAACGCATTGGCCATTGTGAGGCCGCCTACAACCGGGCGGTCATCTATCGCGGCACCAATTTGCACGCGATCGACTTGCCGGACGCGTTTGCCTTTGACCCATCGCCGGAGACCGGGCGGTTGACCATAAACACCTTTTTGTTGCCCGCTTGACTCTTGGGACCAAACCAGAGACTCCACCTGTCAGAAACTTGCTAGATCACCGGAGCCGAAAATGACCGACACCCGCACAGAAACCGACAGCTTTGGTCCGCTCGAAGTCCCTAATGACAAATATTTCGGCGCGCAAACGGCTCGCTCCCTGATCAATTTCCCGATTGGCGAGGAGGTCATGCCCGCGCCAGTCATCCGCGCATTGGGCATCATCAAGCGCTCTGCCGCGATAACCAATCACAAACTCGGCAATCTCGAAACGGACATTCGCGATGCAATTGTGCGGGCCGCGACTGAAGTGGCTGAAAATAAGCTTGACGACCACTTCCCGCTTTCGATCTGGCAAACTGGCTCTGGCACACAGTCAAACATGAACTCGAACGAGGTGATCTCCAATCGCGCCATCGAGATCATGGGTGGCACAATCGGGTCGAAAACGCCCGTCCACCCGAACGATCATTGTAACCGTTCGCAAAGCTCGAACGATACGTTTCCGACCGCAATGCATATCGCCGCCGCCGAAGAGATCCATCATGCGCTGTTGCCCGCGCTTGCCAAGCTGCGCAATGCGCTAAACGACAAAGCCGAGAGCTTCAAATCCATCGTCAAGATTGGCCGCACGCACACACAAGACGCGACCCCGCTCACCCTCGGCCAGGAATTTTCCGGTTATGTCGCCCAATTGGATCTGGGCATCCGCCGCGTAGAGGAGGGGCTGCAATACCTCTTTCCGCTCGCCCAGGGGGGCACAGCGGTCGGCACAGGCCTCAACACAAAAATCGGGTTCGCCGAAGGCTTTGCCGAAGAGGTGGCCGCCTTCACCAAGCTGCCTTTCGTCACCGCCGAGAATAAATTCGAAGCGCTCGCCGCCCATGACGCTTATGTTTCCGCCCATGGCGCGCTCAATACCGTCGCTGCCTCACTCTTTAAAATCGCAAATGACATTCGCTTCCTCGGCTCCGGCCCGCGCTCTGGCCTTGGCGAACTTGCCTTGCCGGAAAACGAGCCTGGCTCATCAATCATGCCGGGCAAGGTCAACCCGACACAATGCGAAGCGCTGACCATGGTCTGCGCGCAAGTCATGGGCAACAACACCGCGATGAGTATTGCTGGCTCACAAGGCCATTTCGAGCTCAACGTCTATAAGCCCGTTATGGCCTACAACATGCTCCAGTCTATCCGCCTTCTGGCTGACAGTTCGAACGGCTTTACCGACAAATGCGTCACCGGCATCGTCGCCCGCGAAGACAATATCGCAGACCTTGTCGGGCGCTCCCTGATGCTCGTCACAGCCCTTGCGCCATCCATCGGCTACGACAAAGCCACTGAAATCGCCAAAAAGGCCCACAAAACCGGCTCCACCCTGAAAGAAGCCGCCCTCGCTTTGGGATATGTCACCTCTGAGGAATATGATGCGGTGGTGCGGCCAGAGGACATGCTGGGGCCGAAATAGTTTGAAGTGACATTATTGTCTTGGCAGCCATACTGTTTGCCCCGATCAGGGATGATTTGATATGATACAGCTTGGTGCAAGATGCCCGTATTGCGATTGGAGGCTGCCATTATTCTCAGGTGAGATCAGAAGTGGCAAAGAGCAGTTCGCTTGTCCGCAGTGTTCTGAGAAGATTTTCTATAACGCCAATATCGGTCCGTTTAGCTCAATTGGCGCCTTCACGGGAACAATCCTTCTGGTTAGCTTTCTCGCTTGGGGGCCGTCGAATTTTGTGAAGCTGGTTGCTGGCATTCTTGCGTCTCTTTTGATGGTAGCCTTCTTCTGCCTTGAGCGCTTAGAAAAGGTCGATCCACCTGAATAGATAAGATCTTTGCGTTTTTAAGTCCTAAATCGACTGGTCTAACGTCACACTCAGCCTGCATAAAGTCTCCGCCTAAAGACAATGCCGATCTCCGCGCCGCGCAATATTGAAACCAGCGTCTAGCACGTGTGTCGTCTCGTCTGATGCTGGATTACGAATCGGGTTGGTGTGGTTGTAATGGATAAAATGAATGCGTTGGCGGATATCAGCGGAAGCCTCGGCAAACAGCGCCATCGTCTCGGCCACGCGCGGATGCGGAATTTCCGACATATCGCGCCCGGGCAGTTCATTATCGTCAAAGAAAGTCGCGTCCACAAATGCGTAATCAACCTCGCGCGCCATATCGACAATGCTGATGCCATGCTCGGCCTGCCAGTCTGCCCAGCTATCAATGTCAGGCACAAACAGGGCAGAGGCATTTGCGCCCTTAATGATAAAGCCTACCGTTTCTGAATACTCGTCTCTATGCGGAACCTGATACGGCGTCACACGAATATCGCCAGATAAACTGACCTCGGCCTGATCGCTCAACTCAAACAGCGTAATATTGCCCAACTCCACAAGTTGGCCCCAAGGCCCGTTCTGACGCAAAAACGCGCTCATGCGTGGCATAGCATAAACCGGAAGCTCGCGCGCGCCCGCCGCTTCGCGCCCAAAAAACATCAACCCAGCATAATGGCCGATATGGGCGTGAGTGATGAACACCCCGTCAAGACCCAGACCTGCCTCCTCGCGCGCCGTTAACACATCGAACTCGCGCATCTGGGCGGTGATCTGGGGTGTCGCGTCGAACAGATAGCGTTGGCCCGAACTGTGATCGACAAGCCCCAGCGACACAGGGAAGAGCTGGCGCGTTGGATCATCCCATCCCGCATCCTGCGAATTGCCGATCTGCGGCGCGCCGGCATCCTGTCCCGCGCCCAGAACGAACAGTTCCACCTCGCACCCGGTAAGCTTTGCTGTGGAGCCGGTCTCCGAGGCCCCCGTGCAGCTTGCCAACAGACCGGCGCAGGCAACGGCTCCCAAAACGCCCGAACACAGACCCCAATCCGCCATGCCTACCTCACATCAAACAACATATTATCCACGCTTGCGGACGCTTTAACATCTTCGTCCGATAGCACATGTTTGGCTCGGGCGCACAATCAGATAGAGTGCGGTCTTTCACCCGATTCGATTGTCAGGATGACAGACCCTATGACCAATTTCACCGGCTCCAAAGCCAACCCGTCCGAATTTGATGCTTATGCCAAACTGGCAGAGGATGAGCCATATTTCGTTCTGAGCGCGCACGATCCGCTGTCTTCGGCCATTGTCGAACTGCACGCCTATATTGGCGCAGGGCAAGCGGGGGCCGCGCACAATAAGCTGGCCGAGATTATGGCCCTGACCTCGCAAAAGCCACCGCGCCCGGCGTCGAGCCCCAAATACCGCGAAACCTTTGCGATCTCTCTGGCCATGGAGCAATGGCGCGAGAGCAATTCATAAATCTGCGATGGCCAAGCCGATCAATCTCAACAAGGCGCGCAAAGCCCGAACGAAACTGGCAAAAGCCAAGACCGCCGGCGAGAACCGCGTCAAATTTGGACAGACAAAGGCCGAACGCGAGGCCAAAGCCAAACGCGCGGGCAAGGCGGCCGCAAAGCTAGACGGCCACAAGCGTGAGCCCTAAACCAGCAGCACAAGCGCCAGCGTGACGCCAATAGAGAACCCGGTAAGTCTTATCGTCCAGTCTTTCATAAGAAACGGCACTGCAGTTTGTGCGCCAAACCCGGTAGATTTTTCGGCACAGCGCCTTTTTACCGTTGAAAATGTGAATCATTTTTTGTGATCGGCACAACTCGTGGCTGGTGGATATAGCGCGATCTTACCCGTCGGTCACACGCCCTCAGACCCAGAGAGGCACACTCGGAATTAGACCGGAGAATCTTGTTTTATCGGGTGATCGCGGACGGCGTAGCAGCCTTGGTCTGGCAAGCGGACGACGGATCTCGCTGGGGCGAATATAGGGCCGGTCAGGGTCCAGATTGCGAGCGTCCCCCTGATGAGCGCGCAGAGGTACCTGCTAAACCGGTCGCAGCGGTAATCTCGCTACATTGCGGCCCAAACCAAAGATACGGTCTTCCGGCATCAGATGGATGCGATTTTATGCGCATGACCAATCTTTCCCTCCCACTTCGCCGACAGCGGGAGGGGCATAGCAGATTCAAAGTCCAGAATGGCCCGGACTTGTTGGGTCCGGGCTTAAAAAGAGCTTATCGCTTAAGCTTATGCAAGGAAGTATTGCTCATTGACGATTTTGCCGTCCTGCCATTCTGAACGAATGATCTCGTGCCAGTGAGTTGTGCTGCCATCCTGATGGTCGAAATGGAAGGTCCATTCGGTGAATGAGACATCGCCTGTAACGGCCGTATTGTGCAATGTGATTTCCTTGACGGCCGAGATTGAGCCGACGAAGCCCTGCATCTTTTCGATCATCTCGGCACGGGACGCTGTTTTGCTACCATTGTGATCGACGCTTGCGGCGGTATCGGCAAAATACTGTTCAGCCGCATCGGCCATTTTACCTTGCTTCATGAGTTCGCTTTTCGCGTTCACCGTGTCTAAGAGGGACATATTCATTCTCCGGAATTGTTGCTGCATTGATCAAAATGATCAGTACTTTAATCGCCCCCGGTCGGCTTTGAGGCAATTAGGCTCCGGTTTTTTGGGTGTATTGCCCGCATATCCCGGACGATCTGCAAACCTGGGACGGGTGTCCGTGTTCGCGGGTTGGTCTTGTACCTGTCATGCGGCCAAGAAAAAAGCCCGGACCTTTCGATCCGGGCTTTCGTGATTTTAGTGCGTGGGCAACAGCCCTGAGCCTGTTCCATGGGCGGCGAAGCCGACCGGGAACCACAAACCAGCCCTGAGCCTGTTCCATGGGCGGCGAAGCCGACCGGGAACCACAAACCAGCC
>CAZMMU010000028.1:0-25459 GCA_964567455.1 uncultured Hyphomonas sp. | reverse complement strand
CTGAGCCTGTTCCATGAGCGCTTGGGCGCGTGGGAACAAAGCAAAGATGCTTAGAAGCCCATGCCGCCCATACCACCCATGCCGCCCATATCAGGCATGGCAGGTGCTGCAGCCGCTTCGTCCTTCGGAGCTTCGGCAACAGCCGCTTCCGTTGTGATCAGGAGCGCGGCCACTGAAGCTGCATTTTGCAGGGCTGAGCGAACCACTTTGGCCGGGTCAATAATACCCATCTCCACAAGGTCGCCATACTCTTCGGTTTGCGCGTTAAAGCCGTAAGCCTTGCCTTTGCTCTTGAGCACTGTGTTGACCACAACAGAGCCTTCAACACCGGCATTCTCGGAGATCTGACGGATCGGAGCTTCGAGCGCCTTGCGGACAATATCGATACCAGCTTGCTGGTCGTCATTGTCGCCTTTGACGTCGATGTTCTGCGCCGCACGGAGCAGGGCAGAGCCGCCGCCTGGTACGATGCCTTCTTCGACGGCTGCGCGTGTTGCGTTCAGCGCATCGTCAACGCGGTCCTTGCGCTCTTTCACTTCGACTTCTGTTGCGCCGCCAACTTTGATCACGGCAACACCGCCAGCGAGTTTCGCCAGACGCTCTTGCAGCTTCTCGCGGTCATAATCAGATGATGTGTCTTCGATTTGGCGACGGATCTGAGCGACACGTGCTTCGATGTCTTTCTTCGCGCCCGAGCCGTCGACAACAGTCGTGTCATCCTTGGTGATGTTCACGCGCTTGGCGGTGCCGAGCATGTCCATCGAGACGTTTTCCAGCTTGATACCGAGATCTTCGGAGATCACCTGACCACCGGTCAGAACGGCCAGATCCTGCAGCATGGCTTTGCGGCGATCGCCGAAGCCTGGTGCTTTCACAGCGGCAATCTTCAGGCCGCCACGCAGCTTGTTGACAACCAAAGTCGCCAGCGCTTCGCCGTCGACATCTTCAGCAATGATCAGAAGTGGCTTCTGGCTTTGCACAACGCTTTCGAGAATTGGCAGCATAGGCTGGAGCGAAGACAGCTTGCTCTCGTGCAGGAGGATCATCGGATCGTCCAGCTCGGCAATCATCTTGTCCGGATTGGTGATGAAGTAGGGTGACAGATACCCGCGGTCGAACTGCATGCCTTCAACAACGTCCAGCTCTGTGTCGAGCGATTTGGCTTCTTCAACCGTGATGACGCCTTCATTGCCGACTTTTTCCATCGCTTCAGCGATCATCGCGCCAACAGCTGTGTCGCCGTTCGCAGAGATCGTGCCGACCTGGGCGATCTCGTCATTGGTTTTCACCTTCTTGGACTTGTGCGCCAGATCGCGAACAACTTCTGCCGCTGCCTTTTCGATGCCGCGCTTGAGGTCCATCGGGTTCATGCCCGCGGCAACGCGCTTCATGCCTTCGCGGACGATGGCTTGCGCCAGAACAGTCGCGGTTGTTGTGCCGTCACCGGCGACATCATTGGCCTTGGAGGCGACTTCGCGCACCATTTGTGCGCCCATATTTTCCAGCTTGTCAGCCAGCTCGATTTCTTTGGCAACGGTTACGCCGTCTTTCGTGGTGCGCGGCGCGCCGAAAGATTTCTCGATGACGACATTGCGTCCTTTAGGGCCGAGCGTCACTTTGACGGCATTGGCAAGAATATCCACACCGGTCATCATTTTTGCGCGCGCTTCTGCGCCGAATTTTACGTCTTTAGCAGCCATGGCTGTAAATCCTCATTTTGAATTGAAATTTTGAAAAAGGGGGGAGGGGCTATTCGATGATGCCCATAATGTCGCTTTCCTTCATGATCAGAAGGTCTTCGCCATCAACTTTGACTTCGGTGCCGCCCCATTTGCCGAACAGAACGCGGTCGCCGACTTTCACGTCAAGCGCAACCCGCTCATTGTCGTCGCCAATGGCGCCATTGCCCACAGCGATGATTTCGCCTTCCTGTGGCTTCTCGGTGGCTGTGTCGGGAATGATGATCCCGCCAGCAGTTTTTGTCGCTTCTTCAACGCGGCGAACCAGCACGCGGTCGTGTAAAGGACGAAATTTCATGTCTGAACCTCTATATCTTTGACTTCAGGTCGTTTGTTTCGCTTAGAACAGTGAAAACGGCGCGTGTTAGCACTCTCCACCTTCGGCTGCTAAAAGCTTGGACGGGAGGTAAGACCGACGAGCCAAAACGTCAACAGGGAACGGAAATTTTTGTTTTGGGCGGCGAGCAATGCGACGCATCTTTCAGACGCTCTACACCCGTCCCGTATGCCCTGCGAAGGCAGGGCTGGTGCTCTGAAGTTTAACATGTGGGACGCCGCCTTGGCGTCTCATGACTGTTCTAGAGCGCTTTTATCACCGGAAGGGGAAGCCCTGTCCGGCCAAACCCGCCTCCGCCACAAATAATTGCCCCGTGCCCTTGCCTCGGCGGGCAAAAATCGTCACCGTGTTGCCGAGGAACGATAAGTTTGAGGGACAGGCAAGACCATGAGCGACGAGCTTGAAGTCATAGGCGCGGCCTCGATCGGCGCGGTGGCGCGCGACACGACCGGCGACGGCTACCTGAATGGCCCATGCCCCAATTGCGGCAACGAGATTGAGGGGAATTTCTGCTCCGAGTGCGGCCAGAGCGCCAAAGATCTGAAGAAGCCTTTCGTAACGCTGATCCGCGACATACTGGGCGATGTCTTTTCCTTTGACGGCCGCCTGTTTCGGACCATCCCTGCGCTGATGTTTACGCCCGGCAAGATCACGCGGGCCTACATTGACGGCAAACGCGTACGTTATGTCCCGCCGTTCCGGCTGTTCCTGATCGCCTCGGTTCTGTTCTTTCTGGTCTTGTTCTCTGTCACCGGAAAGCAAAGTTGGATTGCCGAAGGCGAAGACCTGACCATCAATCAAGGGATTGCAAATTCCGACATTATCATCGAGGGAACGCCGCTCTCGGAGATTGAGGGCTTTGACGATTTGTTCCCCGAAGATGGCAATTTTGATCGTGCAGCAGCCGAAAGCTTCATTCTAGAACTGGCCGAAGAAGGCGTCATCGAGGGCGAGGTTGACCAACAGGAATTGCTTGACCGGATCGAGGCGTTAAACGGGCGATCAATCAGTCCGGCAGAGATCTTTCGCGTCGTCCAGATATGGATGCCGCGCCTGAGCTTCCTCTTGCTCCCCGGGATCGTGCTCAGCCTGATCATCCTGCATTTCTGGATACGCCGGATCTACATCTTCGACCATGTCATCGTCGCCCTGCATATGCAGAGCTTTTTCTACTTGCTGGCAACGATTGGCCTGCTGCTGCCGATGCTGCATCCCGGATTGGTCTGGGGCGTGTTCGGGGTTTCGACGCTGGTCTATCCGTTCCTGCTGATGAGGCGCGCGTATGACACGAACTGGTTCCTGAATTTTTGGCGGACAATTGGCCTGCTGATCGGCGTGTTCTTCGGCATTGTCGGCCTGATCGTCCTTGTCTCTTTGTTCAGTGCCAATGATCTGGGCATGTGGAGCTGGGATAATATTGATTGGGGTGATCCTAAGTCGATCGCGCGCGGTGTGAGAAACAACTAACCGCGCACAGGGGGTGCTGCGCGTGGACGCTTGATCTCCGCTTCGCTGCGAATGGCTTTCCACGCGATGACTTTGGCTGCAAGTTTGCCGTTTTCGTTGCGCCACTCGGCTTCGACATAGCCCGTCGTCCGTGACCGGTTGACGACATTGGCAATGATCGTGACGTCGCCATGCATCACAGGCCGGAAATACTTTACCTGTAAATCCTGGGTGGTGAAATACTCACCCTCCGTCAAAGCCGAGTGCATACAGATCGATACCACATGGTCTGACAAAGCAGCAATCCATCCCCCAAAAGCGCGGCCCTCGCCAATGTCGCGATCTCCCGTATTGGGCCAGACATAACGGATATAGCCATTGCCCATTTCTTTGAGCCACAGGTCAGAACGTATCCCGAGCGCGCGTAATCCCTTGGGCAGATTGGGCACGCCGGGTTCTTGTAGATTGCGGATGAATTCGGCCTGATGGGGGCCAAACGCGCCGCTGAACTTAACGCCTGAACTAATCTCCGACATAGGCGATCAGTTTAATCTCTACGAGGCCACGTTCTGGGTAGAGCCGGTCAACATCGATTGCAGTCCAAGCCGGATAAGGGGCTTTCAGATACTTGTCTTTTGAGGTCGTAAACGGGCCGACCTGATGGATAAGCTCGGTGTGGAAAGTGGTCATTTCCACAACGTGTGAGAAGTCTGCCCCCGCTTCTGCCAGCACAGCCTCAAGCGCATCAAAACAGCGGTCAAAGGCCGCTTCTAGGTCAGCCGGATTGTTTTCATCCTCTTCGCCTGCCAGCCCTGCGACAATGCCCGAGAGATAAATCGTATCCCCTGCACGCACAGCCGGAGCATAATGGAAGTTATTATAGGTGCCTTCCCAGCCTTCTGGAATAATGCGCGGGGCATTGGTCTCAGGCGTGAGGGTCTGCGCCGCGACTTGTCCGAGGGCAGGCAAGCCCGACAAGACAAACGCCAAGGCGAGTAAAAACGGTTTCATCATTATGGGACCTCTTCGTGCAATCAAACTTAGGTGACCGTCGCGCCGCCATCGACGACCATCATCTGTCCGGTCATATAGGAGCCAGCTTTGGAGGCGAGGAAACAGGCCGCACCGGCCAGCTCGATGGGCTCGCCGATCCGCTTAAGCGGTGTCCCGCTGAGTGCCTGTTCGAGGATCTTCGGGTTCTCCCAAAGCGCTTTGGCAAAATCTGTCTTGATCAGTCCGGGTGCGATACAATTGACCCGCACATTGTCGGCGCCAAACTCAACGGCGAGATTGCGCGCCAGCTGAAAGTCGGCCGCTTTTGAAATATTGTACGCGCCAATAACGGGGGTGCCGCGCAAACCGCCAATCGAGGAAACGATAATAACCGACCCGTCTTTCCGCTCGCGCATTTGGGGGGCACACATATTGATCAGCCAGTGGTTCGAGATGATATTGTTCTGCAGAATTTTCGTGAACTGTTCGTCCTCGATGCCGCTCATCGGACCGAAATAGGGGTTTGACGCCGCATTACAGACCAGCACGTCAATCTGGCCAAACGCGCTCATGGTCTCATCCACCAGCCTTTGCAGATCTTCTTTGGACGAAATATTCGCGGGAACGGCAATCGCGGCGTCGCGCCCTTCGGCTTCATTGATCGCGCTTGCAACCTGCTGACACGGCCCGGGTTTGCGTGACGAGATAACGACATTCGCCCCTTCGCTTGCCATGGTCTCCGCGATGGCTTTGCCAATACCGCGAGATGATCCTGTAATAATGACAGTTTTTCCAGTGAGATCAAAAAGGCTCATACTCATATCATCTTCCGCGCTTAATGGATTTATCCTATGCGAGCCAGCATAGGCCTATGCCCGCCAGTTCGCTAGGGGTGACCAAAGGGAAAATGGCAAACGTTCTAAACGTCCAGTCCCCAGTCTTCGCACAACAGGTCTGCAAGCCGGTCTGTGCGGCGGCGCACCGTGTCGGCGGTCCATAAATCTTCAGCTTCAAGATCACGGGTGAGGGCGAACTGCGCCCCGCCCGAGCCGTTGAAATAGACCTTCTTCTTCTCCTGAAACGTCATCCGGTCAGCCTTTTGATTGACCGCATGCGGCAGCAAGACAAAATTGCCGATCGTGTCGCAAAGCTCGCGTCGCGCCTGAGCATTCGGCCAGACTTTCAGCCAGTGGCTATCTGTCGCGGGGTTGCGCGGCAGGACGTGTTCAACCGTCGCGTCAGACTCCGGTGCCAGCGTCTGGCCATTGTCCAGCAACGCGTTCAGCCGCAAAGCCAGAGCCCGTCTCTGACCAAAGGTTGCAAACCGCCCTGTAAGCCGTTCGCGAACCTTGCGGGCTTCTTCCTTGCTGATTGTAAACGGGCCCGACCGGCTGAAGAACGTAGTCAGCTTCGCTGCATCCACCGTCTCGATGACTTTGCGATAGCGGCGGTTGCGCTGGTCACGATTGTGGATAATCAATTGGATCACAAAACCCAGCCGCTCCAGGTTGCGGAAAAACTCCGCAGCCAGCTTGGTATTTTTGCGCTTGAGCACCAGAAATTTCAGAGCCGGTGCGCGCCAGGATTGATGATCGAGCGAACGCAAACGGTGCAAGTGCATGTTGACCTCGTCAGAGTGTGCACCAAGGTCGACATTGCCCTTGTTGATTTCCTTGTAGGCGCGCACATAGTCCGGCAGCATCGAGGTCAGAAACTCCCTTGGAGGAATTTTCCCCAAGGCCGATTTTCGGAATCCGCTGACCAGATCTCCCTTGTTTGACTTGTCATAGATAACGCGTATCTGCCTCAGCAAATCGTCAAAAGCTGATCCACCTAGCAATGCTTCATGTTCAGCCCACTGGCGCGAATGCTCGTTTGCCTCACTCACACTAAATCCGGCACGTTCGAACAGGTCGGTTTTCACAATGTCATGCGCGTTTGGCTCTTTGCCTCTCATATTGAGGACACGGAACACGCGATAACCAGCATCTCTATCAGCAACCCGAACACGGACGATCGCACATTTGGTGGCGGTTGCCAGATAGAGGGCGCGACGCTGATCAGTGGACATTGCCCTGAGTTCGACCATAAAGGCCGCCGCAACGCGGGCCATCCGGCGCTGGCTTTCACTTTCACCGGGTTCGTCTTGCTGGGTCGTGGTTTTCCCCGGCTCTTGAATCGTGGCGCGGAAAAAGGGGCCATCAATATGGTTCAGGCTTAGCCGCCACTTTGCTTCTTCGCCAAGCATGGGCCGTCCGGCATCCCCGATCAGCGAGTGGATTTCAGCGGCCTGTTCAGCATCCTCTTCAAGGTCACGAAGTACCGATAGCAGGATTGTCAGCGTCGTGAGCCTCTGCTGACCATCAACAATCTCCGCGCGGTCTTCATCCGTCGATTGAACGACAACGATCGCGCCTATGAAATGGGGCTCGTTCGAGCGCACTGAATCACGCAGATCGCCGAGAAGATCTATCGCTTCTTTTTCTGTCCATGAATAGCTTCGCTGGTAAGGTGGCATCGCAAGCTCGGCACCGGGCGCGAACAATTGCTGCAAGGATGTTTCCCTTGAGGTAATACCAAGATCCATACTCATACTCTGCTCTAAGACCTACTCTCTTACCAGACTAGGTGCTTGCTTCAACCTCGGTTATGAGTGCAAATGTGAACTGCGTCTGAACTGTGGCACTTAAACAACTTTCAACTGGGGATGTGGCGATGAAATGGGTCAGTTTTGAGGCAGAGGGGGCTATTCATTCGGGAGTTGTGGACGGCAAAGAAATCTTCGATCTGGGCGAACGGCCGCTTGAATATTGGCTGTCGCGAACGGAAGATGTCGCGCCCTTGCTCGCAACGTTGCCCAAGCGGCCACTGGTGATGGACAGTCTGCACCAACCCATAATACGCCCTGGAAAAATTCTCGGCATCGGTTTGAATTATCGCGATCACGCCGCGGAGACAGGCCGCGAGCCGCCAGCTGTGCAGACATGGTTTGTCAAACAGGCAATAGCGGCAAACCGCCCATTTGGCACGGTCCAGATGCCCAAAGTTTCAGACAAGCTCGACTATGAAGCGGAACTCGTCGTTGTCATCGGCAAACAGGGGCGGCATGTCCCGGTTGAGCGCGCCTTCGAGATTGTCGCAGGCTTCACATGCGGCAATGATTTCTCGGTCCGAGACTGGCAGCGCGCTACGCCGACCATGAACATGGGCAAAGGGTTTGACACGCATGCGCCATTTGGTCCGTGGATCGTGTCGCCAGACGAACTCGGTCCGATTGCCGAGCTTGGCGTGCGCAGTTTCGTGAATGGCGAGCTGCGGCAGGATGGTCGCGCCGGAGATATGATCTTCGGCATAGCCGAACAGATCGCACATCTAAGTGCTGCGTTTACGCTCGAACCGGGCGACATATTGTTTACTGGCACGCCGGCGGGCGTGGGCGGTGCGTTCGACCCGCCAAAATTTGTAAAACTGGGAGACGAGGTGCGCGTTGAGATTGATGGGATTGGTGACATGCTTCACACCATCATTGCCGATCCGGGCCATACGGTTATTGGCAAGTCGGACAAAGCCTAGCGATGCTCACATCGCGCTCAATATTGATCGGCTGTGCAGGACTGGGGCTCGGCTTGCTCGCAGGCTATGTCGCATGGGGCCTTGGCATGTTCGGCAGCGATGATCCGAATACGGCGCCCGACCTCCATCAACCTGTCCATATTGCACCAAGCGATTTTGCCTTTCTGCCATGCCCGCGCGCGGGTGATCGCGGCGCATGCCTGGTGATTGCAGCGGGCGGCAAGCGTGTCCTCGTTGGCGCGCCCGCCGGTATCGGCACACCGCCACCATCAAGTGAGGGAGCGCTGGGAGCAGGCGGGATACCGGACGCGATTTTACTACTTTCACTGGATGCCGCCCAGATTGAAGGCATCGACGAAATACGCAGCCGCGTCTGGGAGGCTGGCCAATCGCACCTTCCTCTGGTCGGCGGGGCGGGGGTCGAAGAGATCAATGCGGGTTTGGATCAGACCTATATTGTGCCCGACGCGGTGGCTTATATTCGCGGCAAACGTCGACGCGGGTTCGAGAAGACCCCCTTGGCTGTGCGTGCGGCGGTTCAGGGCGATACCGCATTTGATACGGGCGACTTGACGATCTCAACCCTGTCTGGCGGTGCAGGCCAGCTGGCCTTCCATATTACCTATGGCGGCGAGCGCGTTATTCTATCCGATTGTGGTCCGACCCCTCAAGACGTCATGCAGTGGCCGAAGGCCGATTACTATCTCGGATGTTCGGACGTGGCAGACCTGTATGACGTACCTTCCGTGGGAGGCTGGCCACTCTTGGAGCCGATCTTCATCCAGCAGCCGCGTAATGGCGGTCAAAACTAGCTTCTTGCCGCAAATGGGGCGTTCGGTATCAGGCTTGCAGCCCTGACAGGTGTCATTATCGGCGAGAGGCGCGTGCCGCTATGACCGTCCGGGCGAACGCATAAGGGTCGCCCGATTGGCCCAGTGATTGCCTTTGAATGGAGAACTTGATGATAACCTGCAAACACAGCTTTCATCACGCACTCATTTCGTGCTTTAGCTCGAATCGGGCGACCGATCAAAACTCAAGGAATTCGTTAACACTTTGGGCGTATCCGTTAACCCAAGAAAGTGTCTGACACGCTGGGCGAAAACTATGACTGCGATATTGTTCTTGATCTATATGGTGTGTGGCGGCGGCGCAGGTTGGGCCTTGTTCCGGTTTGCCGAACAGCCATTGACCCTCTCTGCGGTTGGCGGTGTACTGGTAACGCTCGCCCTGGGCCAAGTGCATCTGCTTCTATCACGCCCAAAGCAGCGCCTTGATGATATTGACGCCAAAATCAACACGATCGAGACCGTGCAACGTGATGTAGGTGCGCAGCTCAAAGTGACCGAAGCACGCACGGACGCCATTGAAACGACAGTGAAACATGAGCTTACCGAGCGACGCGATGCGTTGGTTTCAGAGATGCGTCAGCTCGAAGGATTGATCGACCGTTTGAGCAACAGTTTCGAGAGCCAGCTGGCCTCCAGCGGGCCTGTCGCCGTGAAGCCTGCCGAAGATGCGAGCTTGCGGGCGGTAAAATCTGCGCTGCAGGATGGCCGCGTCGATTTGCATTTGCAGCCAGTGGTCTCATTGCCACAAAGACGGGTCGCCTTTTACGAAGGCTTTAGCCGATTGCGCGATGCCGACGGGTCGCTGATTTTACCCGCCGAGTTTCTCGATGCCGCGCGGCGAGCCAATCTGATGGGCGTAATCGACAATATGACGCTGTTTCGCTGCGTCCAGATTGTGCGCCGTCTGGCAGAGCGCGATCGCCGTGTTGGCGTGTTCTGCAACATATCCGCCGCGTCACTGGAAGATGCCGAGACCTTTCCGCATTTTCTGAGCTTCATGAGCGAGAACAAGGATTTGGCAAGTTCGCTCGTCTTCGAAATTCGCGCCGATGCGTTCGAAATCCGTTCCCGCAAAATGCGCGAGAATATGGACCAGCTCACATCACTTGGGTTCCGCTTTTCAATTGACCATGCCGCAAATCTCTCCCTCGACTTGCCACGCCTGCAGGACGCCGGTGTTCGCTTCGTCAAAATGAACGGGGATCAGTTGCTTGACGAATTGAAAAATCCCGAAGGACCGCGACCAATCTGCGCCATTCAGCGCCAGTTGGCAGGTGAAGACGTGTCCGCCGTATACGCCCGCTATGGCGTAACACTGATTGCCGAGAAGATGGAATCCGAAGCGGCTGTTGTCGAAGTGTTGGGCTTTGATATCCCCTACGGACAGGGTCATGTGTTCGGCGCGCCGCGCCCGATCAAAGCCTCGTTGATGGAAGAAACCGCCCCTCCGGCAAACTTCGTGAACCGGCTAAGCAGCTTCGGTTAAGCCGTTTTGGCCCTTCGCTTCAGCAACCAATAGCGTGTAGCTCTGGACCATGTGTCTTGAGCCAATCCCGCGCCCGTCGCCAGTCCGGATAGGTTCGTTCGACTGTGGCCCAGAAGGCGCGGCTATGGTTCATTTCCAGAATATGGGCGACCTCGTGGGCTGCAACGTAATCGAGCACAAATGGCTCAGCGAGGATCAGCCGCCAGCTGAAAGACAGATTTCGCTGATGTGAGCACGATCCCCAGCGGCTCTTTGTATCTTTGATGCTGATCCGCGCGGGCCTGACCTCCAGATTGGCGGCATGTCGGGCAACAGCGTCAGCAAGGTCGCCTTTTGCCATTGTCTTGAGCGCCCGTATCGCGCGCGCCGGCAGCGTTTCCGGGGCACCGGGCAAGGCCAGAATTTGCGGGTCCCCCTCTGTGAGGGTCGCCAGGCGTCCTTTGCCATCAAGGCTGATCTTGCATGGCCGCCCCCGCAGCGGGATAAGGGCACCATCCTCCAGCGCGATCCTGTCGGGCTGAGCTTCAAGGTGGCTGGCAATCCAGTCAAGCTTGGCTCTGGCAAACGCAGCCGCTTCCTTGAGTTTGCGCTCTGATGGGGCGACTGCCACAGCTTCGCCTTTTTTCTGGTCAAGTCTCAGGATGAGCTTTTTGGCACGCGGATTGACCGTCAGCCGAACGCGAATGCTGCGTCCGCTCGAAGTGTTTAGGGTAAGATACTTGTATTTATCGATAAACATTATATCTAAGGGATTAGGAATCGTTTGAGACACCGTGACATATATCGAGAGGGAAGTAATCAATGAAGCATTGGCTAATCGGAACCGTAGCAGCGGTCGCGCTGTTGAGTGGGTGTGGTAAGAAAGAGCAAGCAGCAGGGCTAGACAGCACTGCAGCTGCGGTGGAAGTCGGCGATGTAACGCTTCCTGCAGTCCAGTTGCGGGCAGGGAATGCCGCCAATGCGGAGGCCGCGCTGACAGCGCTTTCAATGGGTCAGTCAGGCGACGGCCGCGTGAGCTTTGCCAGCAAGGATCTCTCAGGCGCGACGGCGACATTTTCCGATGTCGAAATCCTGACTGGCGACGCGGACGATGAAGACGAAGGCGGTGTCCTGACCGCACAGACGCTGACATTCTCTGGGCTCGACATGTCGGACGGCGCAGCGTCTTTCGCCCAGATGAGGCTTGATGGGGTCACGCTAGGCTCTGTGGGTGACGACGAAGAGGTTGCCGTACAGATCACGGACATGCAAATCTCCAATCCGTCTCCGGCACTGGCAACATGGGTTGGCAGCCTGTTCGGTGAGGGTGAGCCAGCGGATTTCCCCGCGCTATCAGAGCTCAGTTTTGACGCGTTCTCGATGAACAATATTTCGGTTGCGCCAGAAGCAGATGATGACATTGAGGAGTTCAGGATTGATCGGGTCGACTTCCGCGATATGAGTGAGAATGGCCTCGGCGCCATGATCTTTGAAGGCCTCAATTTTAGCGCGGCTGATGAAGGCAATGGAGAAAATGTCAGCTTTTCTCTCGGCTCCATGCAGGTCATGGGCATTGGCGAAGTGATTGCAAAATCACTCGCAACCGGTTTGAGCGATACCGACGCAGACCCTTCCGAACTGATGAGCCTGCTCGCCTCGAATCCGGGCGATCCAGGATACGATTCTGTGCGTATCGAAGATTTCATCCTCGACGCGTCCGGATTGGAAATTGACCTGCCCGCTTATTCTGGCGATGTGACACGCGACTCGCAGGGGCGGGCGATCCGGAGCGTGTCTAATCCGTTTAAAGCGACCGTTTCAGCCGACCCTGAGGGCGAGCTCGGTAGCCAACTGGCAGGCCAACTCGGTCTGCTGGGGTATGAGACGCTGGTTATTGGTGGTGCGGGCGACACCAGAATCGACCACGAAACTGATCGCGTCACCGCCGATGTGGCATCCAACTACTTCGAACTTGAAGAGGGATTCCGCCTCTCGATGGGCGGTGACTTCGGTGGCCTGGGAGCCTTCTATGGCAGCTTGGCCGAGAGTGACCTCAATGAGTTGGAAAACTCCCCGCTGGGCTTTGCAGCCATGTTATCCGAGCTGAATCTGCATGGGCTGGAACTGACTTTCAAGGACGACTCTTTCGTGGACCGGATCTTTGCCGCCGCCGCGGCCAGAGACGGCAGTGCACCCGATGACATGAAGACCCAGGCCAAGCAGATGCTTGGATTGGCGCCGCTCTTTGCGGGTGAAGCCGGGGTCGATGTCGATATCGTTACCGAGCTAACCGGCGCTCTTGGGTCCTTCATCTCCGATCCAGGGACGCTAACCCTGAAGCTGGACCCTGCAACACCGATCAGTGCTGACATGCTGGAAGATCCAACCCAGTTGACCAAGGATGCTCTTGGCTTTTCAGCCAGCGCCAAATAGTGCAGCAATCGCAGACAAAACGAGCGCGCAGTTGGAGGCTCCGACTGCGCGCTTTGCATTTTGCGCATAAGGGCGTCATATAGGATATGAGATTAGCTTTTTTCGGAGATGTCGTCGGCCGTCCCGGGCGGCAGGCGGTGGAAGATTATTTGCCCGGTTTGAGGCGTGATCTGAAACTTGATTTTGTTGTGCTGAATGGAGAAAACGCCGCTGGCGGGTTCGGGTTGACGGCGCGTATCGCGGAAGAGTTTTTCGCCGCTGGTGCCGACTGTCTGACCCTTGGCGATCATGCTTGGGACCAACGCGAGGCGCTCACCTTTATTCAACGCGAAAGCAGATTATTGCGCCCGATCAATTATCCTGCTGCTGCCAATGCACCCGGCAAGGGTGCCAATTTGTTTACGTTGGCAGATGGCCGCCGGGTTGGTGTTATCCAGTCGCTTGGCACGGTGTTTATGAAACTCACGCTCGACAACCCGTTTACGGCGACCGATGCCGCGCTCGACTCCCTGCCACTTGGAACTGTAGCCGATGCCGTCATTGTCGACATGCATTGTGAGGCGACGAGTGAGAAGATGGCGATGGGGCATTTTTGTGATGGGCGGGCGAGCCTTGTCGTCGGCAGTCATACGCACGTGCCCACCGCAGATCACCAGATTCTCCCCGCTGGTACCGCATTTCTGACAGATGCAGGCATGTGCGGCGACTATGACAGCGTCATTGGAATGCGGAAGGAGAATTCGATAGAGCGCTTTGCGACCCAGCTCCCGGGCACACGTTATCAACCGGCTGAAGGGGAGGGATCGCTTTGCGGGGTCTTCGTCGAAACCGATGATGCGACCGGACTTGCCGAGCGCGTGGAGCCGATCCGGATCGGTGGGCGATTGTCACAAACCCTGCCACAGGCGACTTAACCCGCTAGGCAACTTGGGACAATTGGTCTTCGCTGGGCGGTCTGCATGTGTTGGCGGGCCGATCATGCAGATAAGTCGCCGCTCCAAACAAATAGCCCTGGACATAGCTGGCAGGACATTGGCGCGCCCAGCGATATTCCTCGGCCGTTTCAACGCCCTGAATCAGGACTTCTGCGCCAATATCGTTGAGCCTATGCATCATCTTGTCCGATAGATCATGGGCGGCAGGCTGGGCAATCATGGCTTTGAGCCAATCAGGATCAATTTTCACAATTGCCGGCTCAAGCTCGATCACGCGAATCAGATTTGAGGTTTTCGGCCCAAATCCGTCAACGGCAATCTGAAAGCCATACCCGCGAAGCTTCCGACCCAGAAGTGCCAGCGCTTCATCGGATCCGATCCGTTGTTCGGAAATTTCGCAGACGATATTTGTTGGGTCCATCCCGAGCCGATTGGCCAGTTCGGCAAATTCGACAAACAAATCTTCCGATTGGATCATCAAATGGCAGACCGTTGGATTGAGATTCACAAACAGTCGCGTCGAAGGCATCTCCCAGGCGGCAGCGTTGACGAGGTGAACCGCGAGACACGCCCAGTCAGCTTCGAACGCACTGGCCGGATCAAGCTCGCTAAAGAAGTCGAGCGGCGGAATCGGAATACCGTTTTTCAGCGGGCGGGCCAGTGCCTCGACGCCATACAGGCGGCTGCAATCATCATCGAGCGTATAGATCGGTTGAAATGCCGTGCGAATTTCATAATCCCCGAACACGGCCGCATTGAAGCCACCTTGAAGCCTACGCAACTGCGTTTTGAAATTTTTCGAAGTCATCTTGCACCCGGTTCACGCCCAATTTCTCAAGGTATACATAGCGTAAACTTGTTAATTTAGGCCAAACAGAGACCTATGATCTATCGCGTTTTCGGTCATTTATAGCTTGGTGACAGGCTCATTTTTGGGGATGATTCAGCGCTGGCTCTTTTCCGATGCCGCGCGCTGGGGTAACCCCCATGCAGAGCATTCGCATGAGACCAAGGGAGTTCGCATGGCTGGCCACAGTAAATGGGCAAATATTCAGCACCGTAAAGGCGCGCAGGACAAGAAGCGTTCAGCATTGTTTTCGCGCCTGTCCAAAGAGATTACCATCGCATCCAAAATGGGCGGTCCAGACCCCGATGGCAATCCGCGGCTCAGGCTCGCAATCCAAAACGCCAAAGGGCAGTCCATGCCCAAGGACAATATCAAGCGCGCGGTCGAAAAGGGCCAGGGCGGTGGCGGCGAAGACTATGAAGAGGTCCGCTATGAGGGTTTTGGCCCCGGCGGTGTCGGCATTATCGTCGAGGCCTCAACGGACAATCGCAATCGGGCGGCCTCTGAAATTCGGACAGCCTTCTCGAAGAATGGCGGAAATCTGGGCGAAACCGGATCGGTATCTTTCGGATTTGACCAAGTCGGCGAGATTGAGTTTGCAGTGGATGTGGCCGATGCTGAGACGATGATGGAGGCCGCGATCGAAGCGGGGGCTGAAGATGTTGAAAGCGACGAGGCGGGCCATTTCATCTACACCGCGCGGGAGGACCTGCAGACCGTCTCCGATGCTTTGCAGAGCCATTTCGGCGAAGAAGTTACCGCCAGATCCACCAAGCTGATCTGGAAGCCGCAGAACAATGTTCCGATTGAAGGCGATCCTGCGTCCACGCTGATGAAACTGCTCGATGTGCTCGACGATCTCGATGATGTGCAGAATGTCTACGATAATTCCGAACTTTCACACGCTGAAATGGAGCGGCTGGCGGCCGAAGATTAGTGGCGGCTCGCGCATGCGGGTCAGGAGGGCGCGTTCTTCGTTGTCAGCTGTAAACCGACCGCACCGACAATGATCAGCGCGATAAATCCATATTGTAGCAAAGTCAGTTTGTCGCCCAGAAAGACTGCACCGATGATCGCCAGCGCAAGAATGCCCACGCCCGACCAAATGGCATAGACGGGCCCCACAGGCAGCAGATCCAGAGCAGGAGCGAAGGCCCAGAAGCAAATGATGTAGAAGAAAACCGACGCAGCGACCCAGCGAATATTCTGCAAGCCCTCAGACTGTTTCAGGCAGAGTGTCGCGATAATTTCGAACACGATCGCGATTGCCAGATAATGCCAGCCATTCATATATCTGCGCGCTTAAGAAGCCGGTCAAATGCCGCCCAGAACTGCGCACGTTTGTCGTCTTTTTCCATCAGGATTTCGTGTCGCGCGCCTTCAACAATTATGTGCTCGCAGTTTGGCAATAGGCCGGCGATGCGGGCATGTGCCTCGTTTTCGACAAGTTTCTCTTCTTCGGCCGTGGCAATCATCACGGGCAGATTAAGGCGGCGAATTTTTTTCGCTTTGGCAAAAACAGCAAAGATCTGAAGCGACGCGCCAAGCCAGCCCCATGTGACCGGACCAAGCAATAGGTCAGGTTTGGCATCGGTCAGATCGCGGTTCATCTGCCAATGCTCGCGATCATGGGTTACGATATTTGTTTCAAAAGTCTCGGGCGGTCCGGGCTGTTGCGCGTAATCGGTTGAACGACCCATAACGCGCATGGCCCAGACGAGGTATCTGAAACCGAACACGGGCTGCTTGATGCCCCACATCGGCGCGCAGAAGGCTGCAGCATCCACTTTGACCAGATCTTCAGCCATCGCGGCCAGGGCAATCGCGCCGCCCATCGAATGGCTCACCGCAATATGCGGACGAGGCAGCCTGTCCTCCAACTTGGCAAGTCCTTTCGAAAGCGCCGCCATAAAGGTTTCGAACCGGTCGATATGGCCCTTGCCTCTATCCGCCAGCAATCTGTCAGACAGTCCCTGACCGGGCCAATCGAGGATCAGCACCGCAAAACCACGTTCGAGCAATTGCTCAGCTGTGCGGAAGTATTTTTCGATAAATTCAGAGCGCCCCGGACAGACAATGGCCGTGCCGCGAACGTTCGCCGTGTCTTTGGCGGGAATCATGCAGGCGCGCAGATTACGGCCTTCGGACCCCTCAAACCAGACAACTTCGGCGCCATCTGGCACGGGATTGCCGGGCACTTCGACAAAGCAGGATGATGTTTCCAGGGGTATTTTTGTCATAAGAAAACCCGCCCCGCTTTTACGTGGGGCGGGCACCTGTCATTTTTGGGGTTCGTCCGGTTTAGGAGAACTTCGACATCAGCGATTGCAGCTGCATGGCAACTGACATGTCGCCGTCAACTTTGAGCTTGCCTTGCATGAAGGCCATTGTGCCGTCCAGTTCGCCAGCTTGCAGCTTTTTGAAGTCGTCCCATGTCACTTTGATGGTCGCGTCTGCGTCGCCATCTTCATTGGTTGCTGTGCCGCCGGGGCCGTCGATCAGCAGTTTGCCTTCGTCACCAAAGTCGAACTTTACTTTTTTGCCGAATGCACCGCCGCCTTCAACTGCTGCAGCGGCTTTGGTTGTGAGTTCTGCTAAATCCATTTGGTCTCTCCTATAATGTGGTTGGGCTGACTAAACAGACCTTGAAAGGAAAATGCAACCCCCCTCAGAGCAACCTCTGGCCCGCCGCCGCAGACAAACGCTGATTTGGGGCTGATGGCCTCTAGTCACGAAAACAGTCAGTTCCATTCATTTTACGTTACCCGTAGGGATTGTATAATGCTGGCATGAGTAAATCCGATCTATCCAGGGTACTGCTTGCCATATGCGTCTGGCTTGGGTTTGCCGCCTCTGCGGCGGCGACGCGTTTGTCCACAGAAGTGGAGATTCAACTTGTGACAGGGGTCGGATTTACGCCTCAAACGGTCACATTGGACAACACGTATACAAGCGCAGTGCCTGTCTGCACCTATAATCTGCCGTCCACCGCCAGCCCGCCTGTGGTGCCTCGGGTCAGCAATATAACAGCGACGAGTTTTGATCTTAGCATTCAGTCGATGCCGAACACAGATCCTGGGGTGACCGGCAGTGTCCACTGCATCATTGCTGAAGAAGGGCTGCACACTCTGCCTGATGGTCGGCAGTTTCAGGCGATCACAGCGAATGTGTTTGACGTGCTTGGGCTAAGCGCGGGGAATTTCGAAGAGACCGTCAACATTAGTGCAAGTGTTGACCCGGGCTTTGCCAACCCGATTGCGCTTGGTGCCGTCATTTCCAGCAATGATGCAAGAGCGACGGCCTTCTATGCGAATGATTGTGAAGGCCGCGGCAATGAGCCATTCCTTTCAGGGGTAACAGACGGCATCTGCGTCGGCTACCATATTGGCCAACAGGCTGATATGGCCCCGCCAAATCAGTCCTATGCGGCTGAAACGGTCGGCGTGATTGTCGTCGATGAAGGCACAGGTACGGCAAACGGCATAACCTATTTAATTGATCGCGGTCCAAATACCATTGATGGCGTGGCGAACAATGGCGCGGCCTATACGATCAGCGGTGACTTTGAAATCGGTGTAGCGACGCAAGCGGCGGAAAATGGTGGGCAGGGCGGTTGGGCGGTCTTGCTTGGCGCGGATCCATTACCCAACGGCCAGCTTCGCCTTGCAATTGAAGAAGAGATTGTTGCGGGAGATACCACCCGGACGCACACCCGTGAAATTGTCGATTACTGGGTGTTTCGAAATGATGCAGCCCCCACCCTGACCCTTGATAAAACGGCAACGACGTCAATGTTCGCCGTCGCGGGCGAAACAATTGACTACGAATATCTGGTCGAGAATACGGGCAACACGCAAATCGACAATCTCATCATCAATGATGATTTGATCGCCTCGGTGTCTTGCCCGACGACAAGTCTCGCACCAACCGAAACAGTGATTTGCACAGCCAGCTATACCGTTACGCCAGCCGATGTGCAGGCTGGAGCTGTAACCAACAATGCCGCCGCGAGCGGACTGCCGTTCAATGGCACGCTGACCCCGCCCACAGATACGGTGACCGTTACTCTAATGTCAGGAACCGCTGATTTACTGGTTGAGAAGACGGTTGCGGTGTTTGACCCTCTGGCTGATGGTTTATTCGCCGTTCCGGGCAATGATGTCCTGTACACGATCACCGTCACGAATCAGGGCACTGGACCGGTTGATGATGGGACAATCTTTCTCGTTGACGCGTTGCCACCCGAAGTTATCTTTTTCAATGGTGATGCGGATGGGCCGGGCCCCTCGCTTGATCGCATAATCTTTGCGGACTTCGGGACGGGGATCACATTTGACCCTCTCGCAGACGTGCTCTTTGCGACCGGAACAACACCGCCGCTTTCCGAAACCGATTGCAATCATACGCCTGTTCCCGGATTTGACGCAGCGGTTAGCTTCCTTTGCTTCGTACCCCAAGGTGAAATGCAGGCCGGCATTCCCGATCCGCAGTTTACGCTGACTTTCCGCGCGCGCCTGCGCTGAAGCTAAGGCTGATTGGACAATTTTGACATTGACCTGCCCCTAGGGAGTGCCGCTTACTTGGGTGTATGTCTTGGGAAAAATCCATCGAAGAGCTTCGCCGCCGCGAAAGGTTGGCGGAGAAAATGGGCGGGGAAGAGCCCGTCAGCCGCCAGCGTGGGCGCGGCAAGTTGACCGTGCGCGAGCGCGTAGCGTTTCTGGCCGATCCGGGCAGTTTCCATGAAATCGGGAAGATTGCCGGTCGGGCGACCTATAATGAAAATGATGAGCTGGAAGATTTCATGCCGTCCAATTCGGTCATGGGGCGAGCGCGGCTGAACGGGCGGCCTGTGTTCATTCTAGGTGATGATTTCACCGTGCGCGGCGGGGCGGCCGATGCCTCCATTCGGGGCAAGCTTTTGCAGTCGATCAAACAGGCAAGCGAATACAGGCTGCCCTTCGTCCAACTGATTGATGGAACGGGCGGGGGCGGTTCGATCAAGATGTTCGAAGCCGATCCGCGGACCTATATTCCCGAAACACCCGGCTGGGAATATATTGTCGAGGGGCTGGGTGAGGTGCCCTATGTTTCGCTCGGGCTTGGTCCATGTGCAGGCATGGGGGCGGGCAGGCTGGCGGCAAGCCATTTCTCAGTCCTCGTCAAAGAGCTCAGTCAGGTCTTTGTCGCCGGCCCTCCTGTCACGCGCGCGCTTGGCGAAGATGTCACCAAAGAAGAACTGGGCGGATGGCAGATACAGGCACGCAATGGCACGGTGGACAATGTTGTCGACACTGAGGCCGATGCGTTCGAAGCGGCGCGGAAGTTTCTCTCCTATTTGCCCTCCAGCGTCCACGCATTACCACCGCTTACCGATCCAACGGACAATCCCGCGCGCAAGGATGAACGGCTGATCTCTATTGTCCCGACCGATGGTAGGACGCCGTACAAGCCGCGGACCATTGTCGAGGCGTGTGTCGATCTTGGAACATTCTTCGAAATTGGCGAGCAGTGGGGGCGTGGAATTGTCACGGGATTTGCGCGGATAGATGGCCACTCGGTCGGGGTGCTCGCCGGTGATCCGTTTTTTCTAGACGGGGCATGGACAGCCGATGTTTGCGATAAGGTGACCCGCCACATGGATCTGTGCTCGACTTTTCATTTGCCAGTGGTCCACTTTGTCGATTGCCCGGGCTTTGCCTGCGGAGTGAAACACGAAACGGCGGGGGTCACGCGGCGCGGCGTGCGGGCCATGTCTGCGGTCTATCAGGCAACGGTGCCCGTCTGCGCGGTGGTGATCCGCAAGGCGTATGGGCTGGCAGGCTCGGCGATGATGAACCCGTCAAAGGCCAAATGGCGCTATTGCTGGCCATCAGGCGATTGGGGGTCGTTGCCCATGGCGGGCGGTATTGAAGCGGCCTATCGCAAGGAATTGCTCGAAGCGGACGACCCGGAGGCTCTGCTCAAGCAGCTCTACAAGAAGTTCGATGCGATCGCCTCGCCCTTCCGTACTGCCGAAAGTTTCTATGCAGAGGAAATTATTGATCCGCGAGAGACACGGCCCTTGCTCGTCGATTTCGTCCATCATGCCCGGCGGGTGCTGACGCCTGGAAAAACGGCCTTTGGCCCCCGCCCATGATGATCGCTTCCGTCGCGAACGTGCCTTAGGCGTTTTGCCATTCGCCATTGCCGGCGCGGCAGAGCTTGAACTGCTCGGTGAGCGGCGCTTCGCCTCGTATCGTGTAGGTTTCCTCAACCGTGCGGCATGGCTCTCCGGCCGCGTTGGTCGAAGAGTTCACGAGTGTAATTGTGCCTGAACTCCCCGTCGCCGCCGAACGCCATGTTTTCGAATTGGCTTGACCCTCAACGACTTCTGCCAAGGCGACGGCACGCGGTTCGCGGTCATCCGGCTTAAGCCGTCGCGCAATGACCACACCAGCCGCCGCAGCGCCAACAGCAGCCAGAGCACAAACGCCATTTGAACCGTTCAACACTCTGCAGCCGAGATAGCCAACCACCGCGCCCGCGCCTCCGCCGATCAGATCGCGATTGGAGATATTCCCGAAACCGCCGCCGTCTGTGGCACAGCCTGTGACCATCATGCTCGCGGCCAGCAATCCTGATAGCCCAAAATTCGTTCTGTTCTTTTGCATTTGCGGTTCCTCTTCACCATGAGCCAAAGCCCATCCCAATGTGTATGGTTAATAAACACGAGATCATGGCACAATTCGAACCTTTATGCGGCGGAAACGTGTTGCAAATTTAACCAGTAGCGTGGCGGGCCGAATAAGGTCGCATTGTGAACGTATTCGGTGCATAATTTCGTTCAATGTTGAGGGCAACGGGACACGAGAGGGTGTCTCTTTGGAGGGAAGAAAATGCGTAGTATCGTAATAGCAACAATCCTGAGTTTGGGCCTTGCCGCATGCGGCGGATCAGACACGGCGTTTGAACAAAGCTATGGTGGCTCACCGCCAGCGCCGCCGCCACCGCCCGTGGTGGGAGCAAGCTATGATGCCGCACCGCAAGCACTCAGAGCCGAGCCGTCTCCCGCACCGGAAGGCGCTGATACGGTGGCCAATGAGACGGGCGAGCAATTTATAGCCTATACGCACAACCTCGGGTTCAGCCTGCCGCAAAAAGCTGTTGAACCGGTCATGGCAAGCCATGTTGCAGCTTGCGAAGCCGCTGGCCCGCGCAAGTGCATTATCATCAATTCGAGCCTGAACAATCAATCCGACGATTACACAAGTGGCTATCTGTCGATGCGAGCCCAGCCTGAGTGGATTGGAGGGTTTTTGCTCGGCGTTGATGCAGAGGTCGCCGAGGCTGATGGTGAAGTGACCAGCCGGAACAAGCAGGCCGTTGATCTGACCCGCGCCATTCTTGATACCGATGCGCGGCTAAACGCCCAGATCATCTTGAAAGGTCGGCTCGAAAACCTGCTGGCCAATCGCGATGGCGAGCTTGCTGATCTCTTGCAAGTCGAACGCGAACTTGCGCGGGTAACGGGCGACATCGAGTCCATCACCTCCAATCTCAAAGCCTTGCGCCTGCGGGTCGCCATGTCCGAGATCACGCTACAATATGACACCAAGCGCAGTCTCGTTGGCGGTGGGCGCACCAATCCGCTGGCATCAGCCTTTGGTGACTTCTTCTATAATATGTCTTCGGCACTGGCTGGCGTAGTGACGTTCTTCGCCGTTGGTCTGCCCTGGATGGTCTTGCTTGGCATCTTCCTCTTCATCTGGCTACGTTTGATCTGGCCATGGGTCCGCAAGCGCCGCAACCGCTAGCTAACGTGAAGCGACGATAAGCTTGGCCCGTTCGCGAGGTGAAAGAAGCCGCCATTTCCCCTCGCGCAGGCTGCCAAGCTCCAATGGCCCTATGCGCGTGCGGTAAAGATCGTACACGCGCAAATCCACCAGATCACACATCCGCCTAATTTGGCGGTTGCGCCCTTCGTTGAGAATAAAGCGCAAGCCGCGTTTGCCAAGGCGAGTGACTTTGGCAGGGCGAAGCTGGCGGCCATCGAGGACAAGTCCATGACACAGCCGCTTAATCTTCGCCTCGGTGATCTCGCCTGTGACTTTGACAATGTATTCCTTGTCCAGTTTGCTCTGAGGCCCGATCAGCGCCTTGGCCAAAACGCCGTCTTCAGACAGCAGCAACAGTCCGCGCGAATCCATATCGAGCCGTCCTAGGGCAGGGAGGCTAGCCGTCTTCTTGGGTGGGGCTCCGGAGCCGATCAGATTGGCTTTGGTCAATAGCCGCGCGGCCGGGATTTGCCCGTCTTCGGGCTGGGCTGAAACGATGCCTTCTGGTTTGTGGATGACCGCAGTAAATTTGCTTTCAAGGCTGGCCGCTGTCTTGGCATTGAGGGTGAGGGTTTGCCCCGGCACAATTTTGTGCCCCGGTGAGGAGATTCTCACGCCGTCAATCTCGACCAGTCCTTTCTCGATCAGCGCCTCGGCCTCGCGCCGCGAACACAGGCCCGACTGCCCCATAAACTTGTTCACCCGCTGCGGCTCATCGCCGTCATATTTGCGCTGGAGACTCATGTGCCCAAACGCCGTGCGAGAAAGGCCACCTGATAGTCGTCGCGATAACGCGCCCGTCCGACCTCGCCAAAACCAAGCCGCGCGTGAAACGCCATCGAGCGCGGATTGGGCGGCGCGAGATGCACCTCGCAGCCCATCAAAAGCGCCGTGCCTGCGAAACGGGAAAAACCGTCAGCATAGAGCGCAGCCCCAAGCCCGTTCCCTCGCGCCTGTGGCGCTATCGCAATCCGGTCGACATAGACATAGCTCTCATAGCGCGCATCGAACCATTGATAGTTCTGGCTGTCATAATCTGCCCCCGGTGCGAGCGTCAGAAGGAACCCTATGGCCGTACCGTCTTCCTCGGCGACATGACACGCGCCTTGAGCAATAATCTGTCCAAGCCGGGCCGCAGTCACAGCGCCAACGCCGGGTTCCGAGGCGCAATTAATGGCATGAAGCGCGGCCAGATCGGCGGGCTGGTAGGGGCGTATGTTCATGTCCGGTGTGGTGATCGCTTGCGATGGCGAAGTCAAGGTCGATGCGCTGGGCGCCGGGCAGGACAAGGCGCGCCACGGGGGGCCACCCTGACGGTTTGCAAAGCTCAGGCGGTGCAGACAAGGCACCAAAGGTAATGCCTGGCTTTCGCCGAGGCTGCAGATGCAATGTCTGCACCGCCCGAAGGTCTTTTACCAAGGTAGGCACCCGCTTACAGAGCCGATCCTCAAGCCCCGAAACTGTGCAGCACACCTGAGCGCCGCGCAAGATAGGGTTGCGCCATGGGCCTCGCCTTTGGCGGGTCCGGTTCGTTACCCCGTCACCGCCGCCAGAAACCTCCATCCCGCCCCATGTCTGGCCGGACCAGACACCGCTCCACGCGAAGACGGGATGAAGGGATATTGGCAAGGGCGCCGACCGGGGCGGACAGATTTTCACTCGCGCCAGTATTCATCGCGATTTGCGCCGTCATACTTGCCGGATTTCAGGCAGCACCGCTTGAAAGCTCCGCAGAGAGCCGCAGGGACAGGGGTCATTGCGGCCCAATTTTTCGACAAGCTCTTTCTCCCCGCCGTTCACAGAACGGAAGCCACGCTTGACGTTTGTTTCGGAGTTAAAGCCCTTACGGCGCTTAGAGGTGACCTCGAAAGCTCGGGAGATCAGCGAGGTTTTTGATGTTCTTAGACATGGTAGCCTTCTGTGGTTTATTTCGCGTATTAGCAGAACCTGCTACTGTTGCATTATGACCGATATACGCAAAAAACCAATTAGCCAATGGACTCTTGAGGACCTCAAACAAATTGTTGCTGACGAATGGGAAGAGAGCGTTGAGCTTGAACTCAAAGAAACGTTGCCTTTGAAGCATGGTGCGAGAGGATGGGCTGAAAAGGGTAAAATTCATGATAGTGAGCGAGATGGGTTAGCCAAAGAAGTTGTAGCTTTAGCAAATACCCGAGGCGGTTATCTTATCATCGGAATAAGAGAAAGTGATGATATTCCCAAACGGGCCGCTGGTTTAAATGACAAACTACCGAATATTGCCACCTTAGTTGATAGGCTTCGACAGTCTTTGCACAGCCACATTGATCCACCTCTAATGGGGTTAGAAATAGAAGCAATAAAAGAAGCGAATGAAGACCAAGGGTATATAGTTGTTAAGGTTCCTACCTCGAAAACACCTCCGCATGGGTTTGGGAAACCAGCAAAAGCGTATCGTCGCGTAGATGATAGATCGGAGCCTATGACCATGAGAGACATGCAAAATGCATTCTGGGATGGACGCATGCGTCGTGAGCGATTGTCTCAGCTAAGACAAGAAAAACAGCAGCAATTTGACCGCCTACAGATCCCAGTCACTTCATTTGGCTATTCAATCAATTTGATCTTAGAAGACGCAACAATGGTCTATGACCTGTATGAAAAAATAGAAAGTAAAGAGTTTGGGTTACTCTCTATTCAACAAAGCCAGACGTCTGCTCTGGGGGCAAACGATACGGATTTGTATTTCAGATGGGAGCCAGACTCAGCTGGCGTCGTTTATGAGTTTAAAAACGAATTTTCTCGAACAAGTTATGAAAGTTGGATGATTGACGAGACCGGTGCCGTAACTTTGCATGGTTACACATCTGGCGATTCGCATAATAGTGAGAAGCCATATATTTATTATAATTGGATACTCCTATCAATCGCCCAAGTTTTCTCGTTGGCGAGGTCATTCGGCGAGTTTCAAGCACTCAAAGAAAGTGGTTGGGTGTTTGATGTCCAGTTTCGGAACAAAAATTCCGACATGCAATTAGCTACTGGCG
>CAZMMU010000027.1:0-40447 GCA_964567455.1 uncultured Hyphomonas sp. | reverse complement strand
CTGTCGGAAGCGCTTTCCAACTACGACAATCCGCTGACACTTCAGCTGAACGTCAACAATGTGCTTGGTCGGACGGCAGCGTTCGGAAACCAACGCGCATTTAACAACCGCGGCTTCGCAGAGAACTTCGGTCGGTCATTCCTATTGACCCTCCGCGCACAGTTCTAGTCGAACCAGGTACGCACAAAAAATCAGGGCGGCATCTTCCGATGCCGCCCTTTTTATGTGCCGGGAGTTCCCGACGAAACCGGATAGCCAGCCGCATGCGAAGCTCAGTCAGGCCAGAACACTCGCACGCACCGCGCGGCTCCACCCTGCCAAAAGTGCAGCGCGCTCCGCAGCCTCCATTTGCGGCGTGAACTGCCGCGCCGCCCGTTCACGATTTGCCCAGCCCGCCTCATCTGTCCAACCAAGCGCGAGCCCCGCCAATCCCGCAGCGCCCAATGCTGTCATCTCCATATAATCCGGTCGTTCAACCGTGACCTCGCAAATATCGGCCACAAACTGCATCAACCAGTCATTCGCCGCCATGCCACCATCAATTCTCAACAGCGCCACTTGCGCGCCATCAGCAGCAAATGCCTCAAGCAGTTCACGCGTCTGATAGGCAACCGCCTCCAGCCCCGCCCGTACAATATGCGCGCTACGTGTTCCACGCGTCAGTCCACTAATCTGCCCACGCGCCTCCGCGTTCCAGTGCGGCGCGCCAAGCCCCGTGAACGCAGGCACAAAATAGACCCCGCCATTGCTGTCAAGCTCGGATGCCAATCGCTCGGACTCCGCAGCGTCTTTGACCAATCCCAACTCGTCGCGGAGCCACTGGATCACCGTACCGGCATTAAAGATCGATCCTTCGAGCCCATAAGCACTGGCATTGGTCGTTTCATAGCCCACGGTACCGAGAAGTCTGTGAGCCGACATCGGACGCGCCTTTCCTGTGTTCGCAACAAGAAATGCGCCCGTGCCATAAGTGATCTTCGCCTCGCCCGCGCCCAGACACCCCTGCCCGAATAAAGCCGCTTGCTGGTCTCCAATGGCCGAGAAAATAGGGATGGCACGACCAAACAACGCCGCATCCGTTTTTCCATAATCAGCCCCACTCGCACGCACATCCGGCAAGACACTCGCCGGAATGCCCAGCAAGTCCAGCATCTCCTCGCTCCAGCCTCCCGCCCCCTCTATCCCCAGCCGGTAAAGCAGTGTCCGCGAAGCATTCGTTACATCTGTCGCATGGGTCGCTCCACCTGTAAGCCGATAGATCAAATACGCATCCACAGTCCCAAAAGCGAGCTCCCCCGCATCCGCACGCCCGCGCGCACCGTCCACATTGTCAAGCACCCAGCCAAGCTTCGTTCCCGAAAAATATGGGTCCAGCAACAAGCCCGTTACATCGCTCACCAAACTCTCATGCCCAGCCGCTTTTAGCGCATCGCACGCGGCCGCCGTTCGCCGATCCTGCCAGATAATCGCAGGCGCAATCGGCTCGCCCGTCGCCCGGTCCCAGACCAATGTCGTCTCACGCTGATTGGTGATCCCGATTGCCGCCACCTTGTCCGCACCCCCCAGTTTGGCAATCACGGATTGGCACACCTCCAGCGTATGAGCCCAAATGTCCGCGCCGTCCTGTTCGACCCAGCCATCAGCCGGATACTGCAGCGCCACTTCCTTTTGCGCCACGGCCACTTGGGCAAACGCCCGATCATAAGCAATCGCCCGCGTAGACGTCGTCCCCTCGTCGATCACCAGGATGTATTCGCTCATAGCCCGCCCTTTATCTGCCGCTCTCATGTTCGTAAGCGAACATCATGACCGAGCCGATCGCTAGCCTCAAGTCCCGTTATCTCGAAAAGCCGCGCAAGCCCTAGAACGCGTTGATCACCGTCACGCCTGCCACGCCAAACTCATCCATCTGCATCAGCGCGCGCCCCGCTTCGTCCAGCGAAATGGTCCGCCCAACCAATAGCTCCGGCCGCAGCGCCCCGCTCGCAATCATCTCAAACATCGCCACATAACGATGCGCCTGCATGCCGTGACTGCCAACCAGCTCCAACTCCCGCGCAATCACGTCCGCCATTGGCAGCGCCGGGTCCGCCTCCGCTCCTGCCAAAAGGCCCACTTGTACATGCCGTCCGCGCGGCCTGAGCGACAGAATCGAGTTCCGGCACGTCACCGCGCTCCCCAGCGTATCCAGCGAGACATGTGCCCCGCCCCTTGTCCGCTCGACTATCGCCGCAGGCACATCATCCCTCGCGCGCCCATCAATGACAAACTCGGCGCCGCACCTCTTCGCCAGTGCCAGCGCATCGGCTGAAACATCCACCGCAATCACGCGTGCGCCAAGCGCTGCCGCAATCATAACCGCAGACAACCCAACCCCGCCACAGCCATGCACCGCTACAAACGCGCCCGCTCTAACGCGCCCCTGATCGACCACCGCCCGAAATGACGTAACAAACCGGCAGCCAAGGCTCGCAGCCGTCTCGAACGGCATCTCCTCAGGCAGGGCAACCACATTCAAATCTGCCTGATCGAGCTTCACAAACTCCGCAAAACTCCCCCAATGGGTAAACCCTGGCTGGCTCTGCGCGTGGCAAACCTGCTCATTCCCGCTCGCGCATTCCGAACAAGCGCCGCACCCGCTGACAAACGGCACCGTCACACGGTCTCCCGCCTTCCAGCATGTCACCTCCGAGCCCACCGCCTCGACGACACCTGCCAGCTCATGCCCGGGAATATGCGGCAAAGCAATGCCCGGATCATGCCCCATCCACCCATGCCAATCGCTCCGGCAAACCCCGCTCGCGCCAACCCGTACAACAATCCCATGCCGTTCCGGCGTCGGGTCCGGCACCGTCGTCAGCAGCGGCACACCGCCAAACGTCTCATATACAAGCGCTTTCATTCGGCGAGCTTAACCCAGCAAGACGGGCGTCACCAGCGTTCATAGCGCCCTACCCCTTCCTCTCATCTCCCCGCGGTCCACGGTCGCCAAACCACCAGAGCGTCGCCGCAGTAGCCGCAAAGGTTGCCGTTTCTGTAATCGCACCGCGGCCCTCAGCATCGGCCCCAAACCAGATCATGCCCGCGATCAGCCACAATAAGAGTGTGAGGAAAGGCCGGGTAAGCCCGCGCACCGCGTTCACCCATGGATAGCTCGTGCCGATGGAGGCTTCGGCCGCCATCGACGCGTTCAGCCCCCGCCAACTCCCCGCCGTTTCAGCCAAGGCAATCTCGGCCTCTGTCTCCTGCGCGCTCGCCTCCATTTGCAATGTCAGCAACGCGCTTTCATGAGCCCAGCGCGCCTCTTCGTGTGCATGTGTCTGGCGCCGCTCAAAGAAACTGGCAATCCGTCCAAGCGCCGTACCCGCCAAGCCGAACAGGCCGCCCGACGCCGCGCTCGCTGCGATCCCGATTATGTCTGCCATAGCGCCCGCGCTCCTCTATAATACCAGCTCGCCGGGCGCGCCCGCCGATCCAGATGCAAAAACGTCCGTGCAAAGCCTTGTCCGGTAAACCCGAACGCCGCCGCCATACGTGCAAGCTCATGTCGGTCATGCGCGATCAGCGACACGTCTACGGCAAGTCGTTTATGTTGCGACAGAGGCGCGCCGCCAACCGCCGCATTCCACTGATCACACCGATGCCCCGAATTGATCACCAACGCCCGCCCAGCGCCGCGCCGTAACGCTTCCAGCCCATCCAGAAACTCCGCATCGTGATAATACTCGCCTGCACAAAACCGCCCCGCACACCGGCAAGCCAGCTCTGCGACACGAAAATTTGGCCACCGCCATCGCGTGCCCAGCGCCCGCTCCGCATCCTTCACCGATCCATACAACATAGCTCGCACCCGATCTCTCAAGCCCGAACATTGGCCAGGAGAACGAAGGTGTTGGATAGATTCTGAGCAGGCCCATAGCCCCGGCAACGGCCAGGAGCCAGCCAGTGTAACAACGTAAACCAAACCCGCGAAGAGAGTCCCCGCGCAGCCACGAGAGTCTTTAAGAGAGCCGAATTTGCTGGATAGACCCAGATCTACCCGACAGGCTAACTCAATGCGCGGCCATAGCTTTTCTGGCCGGCAAGCATCGCCCGCGCTTCGTGATATTCCCGCTCAAGCTGGCTGACATAGGTCTCCACGGGCATCCGGTTTTGTACCGCGCCAATGCCTTGCCCGCAGCCCCAAATGTCTTTCCAGGCTTTCGCTTCCTGATTACCGCCCGAGCCGAAATTCATCGCACTCGGATCGCTCTCGGGCAGATCGTTCGGGTCAAGTCCAGCCTTCGCAATCGATGGCGCGAGATAGTTGCCGCTGACGCCCGTAAACAGGTTCGAATACACAATATCTCCAGCCTTCGAATCAACAATCATATCCTTGTAACCGTCGACCGCACGCGCTTCATCACACGCAATAAACGCCGAGCCGATATAGCCTAAATCCGCACCCATAGCCTGCGCAGCGGCCACAGCACCCCCCGAAGCAATCGAGCCAGACAGCGCGAGCGGCCCGTCAAAGAACTGGCGAATTTCCTGTATCAGCGCGAATGGAGACAGCGTTCCAGCATGCCCGCCCGCGCCGGCACACACCGCAATCAGTCCGTCCGCGCCTTTCTCCAACGCCTTGTGAGCAAACACAATATTGATAATATCATGAAGCACGATGCCGCCATAAGAATGGATCGCATCATTGACCTCGGTCCGCGCGCCGAGCGATGTGATCACGATCGGCGCCTTATATTTTACGCACAGCTCGACATCATGCATCAGCCGGTCGTTTGACTTGTGCACAATCTGGTTCACCGCAAACGGAGCCGACGGCCTATCGGGGTTCTTCTCATCCCATTCGGCGAGCTCGGTTGTGATCTGGTCAAGCCATTCGTCAACCACATGCTCCGGGCGGGCGTTCAGGCTCGGGAACGAACCAACAATGCCCGCCTTACACTGGGCGATCACCAGTTCCGGCCCTGAAATGATAAACAATGGTGAGCCAATCACCGGTATGCGCAAATTCTGTAGCACGGGAGGCAGGGCCATAATATTTCTCCAAGAAATCAATTTGGTCCAACCTATCGCCGCCGCCACCAAGCGCAAGGGTGACGTAAGGCAAGCGCCCCGCGCCCATTCGCCCCCTTGACGTGTCGCCTGTCATTCGGCCAGTTGGCCTCTCAATATTGATGAGGGTCTTATGTCGAGCGAATTTCTCTCCTTGTCCGGGGACTTCCCCGAGGCTGACGAAAACCAGTGGCGCGACGCCGTCACCAAGGCCCTCAAGGGCGGCTCGCCAGATCGCCTGACCCGCACCACGGCCGACGGCCTCTCCATCACACCGCTTTATCGCGAGGCCGATTTCCCATCCGCCACAGGCCCACTCGGTTCTCCCGGCAACGCGCCTTTCCTGCGCGGTGCTGAAGCCGCCCGCGACCCCTTTTTGCCATGGGACATCCGCCAGAGCTTTCGTCACCCGGACCCGACAACCACAAACCGCGAAATCCTGCGTGACCTCGACCGCGGGGTCAGCTCCGTTGAGCTTGTAATCGACCCCCAAGGCGAACACGGCTGCGCGGTTGCCTCTGCGGAAGACCTCGCTACGGCGTTAAACGGTGTTGACGCCAGCATCGCCACAATCGCGCTCGACACAGCTGGACCTGCTGCTGGGTTTGGTCTCGAAGCGGCCGCGCTTCTGGCGGACTGGGCAAAGACGCAAGACGCACCCCAAGCGGTGAAGCTTGCCTTCAATCTGAGCCCACTGGCCACCTTGGCGCGCCTCGGCACACTGGAAGAGAGCCTCGACAGCGCCTTTGCCCGCACCGCCCAGTTGATCCGCGCCCTAAATGTGGACTTTCCCAATGCGGCCCTCCTGCGCATAGACGCCACGCCGCTCCACAATGCCGGCAGCACAGATGCTCAGGAGCTTGGCGGTCTGATAGCCCAGGGCATCGATACATTACGGCGGCTCGATGCGGCAGGCCTTCCGCCCGCCACCGCAGCGCCCCGGCTACTCTTCGCCCTATCCATCGGCCCAAATTACGGCACTGAAATCGCGCGCCTCCGTGCCCTGCGCCAACTTTGGGCGCGCTGTCTCGATGCTCTGGACCTGCCCCCCGCCGCTATGCAAATCCAGGCCATAAGCGCCGCGCGCATGCTCACAAAACGCGACCCATGGGTAAACCTGTTACGCAGCACTGCCGCATGCTTTGCCGCAGGGGTCGGCGGCGCAGATATCGTCACGCTACGACCGTTTACGGATGCCATTGGCGTCGCCGAAGAACTGGGCCGCCGCACAGCCCGCAACACACAAATTATCGCACAAGAAGAAAGCCAGCTTGGCCGCGTCGCAGATCCAGCAGGCGGCGCATGGTTTATTGAACGCCACGCACAAGACCTTTGCGAAACGGCTTGGGCGTTCTTTCAAGAGCTAGAAAGCATGGGCGGCTTCGGCAAAGCCCTCGAAACTGACACGATCCAATCCCATGTCGGCAAGGCCCGCAAAGCCCTGCAAACTTCTGTCGCATGCCGGAAAACACCGCTCACAGGTGTCAGTGAATTTCCGCTGCTCGAAGAAATTGCCCCGCCCGTCGCCGAGGGCTCCAGCGTTTCTGGCAAAGACGCAATTGCCGCGACACTGCCTGACGGAGTGCCCGAACCAACCGGCGAAACCCTGGTCTCCCCTCTCTGGCCCATGCGCCTGTCCGAACCTTTCGAACACTTGCGCGATCATGCCGACAAACAGGCAGAGCGCACGGGCAAACGTCCGGCAATCTTTATCGCGACACTCGGGTCTCTGGCCAGCCACACCGCCCGCGTGGACTTCGCCCGCAACCTATTTGCAACCGGCGGCATAGAAGCCAAATCCGCAATCACGCCGCCCGAAACCATCGCCGACCTCGTAACTGCATACAAATCCTCCAGCTGCCCCCTCGCAGTTCTGTGCGGCAGTGACAAATCCTATGCAGCCGAGGCCGAAACCGCCGCCAAAGCTCTCAAGGACGCTGGCGTCCAGCGGCTTTATCTCGCGGGCAAGCCCGGCGATCATGCCGACACTTGGCAATCAGCTGGCATCGACAGTTATATTCATATCGGGGTCGATGTCATCGCGACACTAGAACTTGCCCACGCAGAATTGGGGATCAATCTATGAGCCAGTTTCCTGACTTCACGAGTATCTCATTCGACAATGGAGAAACCCGGCGCAGCGATGCACCTGCCGCCCCTGTCATTGGCGACACGCCCGAAGGCATAGACCTCAAAGCCTTTTACACGGCCCGAGACACCGCCGAACTCGACCACCTCGACGACTTCCCCGGTCTTGCCCCGTTCGGACGCGGTCCCTACCCGACCATGTACACCCAGCGTCCATGGACCATCCGTCAATATGCTGGCTTCTCAACTGCGGAAGATTCAAACGCCTTCTATCGACGCAACCTCGCCGCCGGACAAAAAGGCCTCTCCGTCGCCTTTGATCTGGCAACCCATCGCGGCTATGATTCCGACCATCCGCGCGTCTCAGGCGATGTCGGTATGGCCGGCGTGGCGATTGATTCCATCCTCGACATGCGTACGCTTTTCTCCGGCATACCGCTCGACGAAATGTCCGTCTCGATGACGATGAACGGTGCCGTCCTACCCATCATGGCGCTCTATATCGTTGCCGCCGAAGAACAAGGCGTCAGCCCAGACAAACTCGCAGGCACCATCCAGAACGACATTCTCAAAGAGTTTATGGTCCGTAACACCTATATCTATCCACCGAAGATCTCGATGCGGATTATTTCAGATATCTTTGCCTACACCTCGCAAAAAATGCCCCGCTATAATTCGATCTCAATTTCCGGCTATCATATGCAGGAAGCCGGCGCGACCGCAGACCTGGAGCTTGCCTACACGCTCGCCGATGGCATCGACTATATCCGCGCCGGACGTGCCGCCGGGCTGGACGTGGACGCCTTCGCCCCACGCCTGTCTTTCTTCTGGGCGATCGGCATGAACACATTCATGGAAGTCGCCAAAATGCGCGCCGCAAGGCTTCTGTGGGCGAAGCTCGTCAAACAGTTCAACCCGCAAAACCCCAAATCGCTTAGCCTTCGCACCCACAGCCAGACCTCGGGCTGGTCGCTGACCGCCCAGGATGTCTATAACAATGTCACCCGCACCTGTCTGGAGGCCATCGCTGCGACAGGCGGGCAGACCCAAAGCCTGCACACAAACAGCTTTGACGAGGCCCTGGCTTTGCCGACAGATTTTTCCGCCCGCATCGCCCGCAACACCCAGCTCTTTCTGCAACAGGAAGCCGGCGCGCCGCAAACCATCGACCCGTGGGGCGGCTCTTACTATGTAGAGCGGCTCACCCATGATCTCGCCGCCCGCGCCATGACCCATATCGAAGAAGTCGAAGCAATGGGCGGTATGGCCGCGGCCATTGAGCAAGGCTTGCCCAAGCTTCGCATCGAAGAAGCCGCCGCCCGGACACAGGCACGCATCGATAGCGGTCAACAGACTGTCGTCGGCGTCAACAAATTCCATCTCGATACACCCGAGACCGTCCCTGTCTTGAAAGTCGACAATGCCACCGTGCGCCAGAAACAGCTCGACAAGCTCGCCCAGTTGCGCGCCGAACGCTCTCAGCTCGAAGTCGATACAGCACTCGCCGCGCTCAAACAGGCGGCCATCTCCGGCGATGGCAATCTTCTCGCGCTCAGCGTTGATGCCGCCCGCGCGAAGGCAACAGTCGGCGAAATCTCAGACGCCGTGGAAGCTGCGGACGGTCGCCACAAAGCCGTCATCCGCTCCATAAGCGGCGTCTATGGCGCAGGCGTCAGCAGCACCGAAAAAGGCGAGGACGCCAAAGCCCGCGCGCTGGCTTTCGAACAGGCCAATGGCCGTAAACCGAAAATCTACATCGCAAAAATGGGACAGGACGGGCATGATCGCGGCCAGAAAGTCGTCGCCTCTGGTCTTGCCGATCTTGGCTGGGATGTCGTCATCGGCCCGCTTTTCCAAACGCCCGAAGAAGCCGCCGCAGACGCGCTCGCCGCAAAGGTCGATATCGTCGCCGCCTCATCGCTCGCTGCGGGACATCTGACCTTGGTGCCAGAGCTTCGCCGCGCGCTCGGCAATGAGGGCGCCGCCAAAACCAGCATCATCGTCGGCGGGGTTATCCCCCCTCAGGACTTCGACGCCCTGCTCGCCGCCGGAGCCGCCGCCATCTTTCCCCCCGGCGCGGTCATCTCCGATTGCGCGGTGACGATGCTCGAAACGATAGCGGCGCGGGGCTAGTCGAATGACCGATCTGACAACACGTCAAGGCGGATGTCATTGCCGCGCAGTTCGGTTCGAAGTCAACCTGCCCGATAGCTTCGAGGTTGAAGATTGCAATTGCTCGATCTGCGCCATGTCCGGCAATATCCACGTCATCGTGCCCGCCAGCCGGTTCAAACTGTTGCAAGGTGAAAATGCGCTCATCCGCTACACGTTCAATACGGGCGTGGCCCAGCATCTCTTCTGCAATACCTGCGGCGTCAAGAGCTACTACACGCCGCGCTCGAACCCGGATGGTGTGGCCGTCACCTATCGCTGCATCGACGATTGGCAAAGCCTTGACGTCACCATATGCCCGTTTGACGGTCAGAATTGGGAATCCAATGCCGCGCGCCTCGCGCACAAATCGAATGACAGCTAGGTAAGCTTCTAGCCCGACATCTCCTCAAGCAATGCGTCGGCCAATTGCGCGCCGCTCTCAAAAGCTGATTCGACCTTGCTACCAAGGCACCAGTCGCCACAAGCTGCCAGCCCCGCCTTTCGATCAAACAGAAACGATGCGCCCAAAGGCTGAGGCGTGGCCGCATAGCGCCAGCGATGAAGCGCCGTGTGATCGGCCCCCGCCAGATCAACACCCGCAAGCTCTGAAGCTTCCGCCAGCAGAACCGCCTGAACCATTTCTGGCGCATCTTCCATGTGCGCCTCAGCCCAATCATTGCTTGATTGTATCAATACGGAGACCCCGGTCTGACGTCCCGGTTTACTGGAATTAACCGCGATCCAGCCAACAGGCGACCCGTCAATCCGCGCCGCCTCCCAAGGCATCGCCAAGCCAGCTTCAAATCCGAGCATGAGCGAGAAACATCCGGCCATGCGTACCGCCGACAGTGCGGTATGGTGCTCGACAAACGCGTCCGGCAAAAGCGCAAGCATTTGCGGCGCTGGCATGGCACTGACAACAACATCGAAGGGACCATATTCTCCGCCCACCTCATCTTGAAGCTCCCAGCCGCTTTCCGCCCGCCGCACTTGCGTAATGCGTGTCTTCAGCACGGTCTCCAGCGGCTCAGCGAGCGCCTTGCACAGCGAATTCATGCGCGGCGTAGCCACAAACCGTGTGGTCTCACGCGCCTGCGCGCCACCAATTTTCTCAATTTCCGTCGGCCAGGCCGATATATTCCCCTCGGCCAATTGTGCGTCTGTAAACCTGCCGAACCTGTCCGAATGAGCCGTAAAATACTGCGCCCCATGATCAAACTCATATGCGCCCGCATACCGCGTCGCCATGCGCCCACCAATCCCACGCGATTTATCGAAGATCGTAATGTCCAATGCAGGAGCACCGACCGATACCAGCCCGCGCGCGCAGCTAAGACCGGCAAGCCCCGCCCCAATAATTGCAATTTTCGGCATAATTGAAGCCTCCATTATCGACTAACCAAGGCCATAGACTCTGCGGTTCGATAACGCAAACCCAACGCGCCGTTTGGATAATATGGAAATTGAACACGGCGATTTTACTAGAATTCTCTATCAGTTCTATTAGGGTAAGATCACCCGGGAGCACAGCCAGCCCGACTGATTCATAGGCAAGGCAAAGTCAACCAATGGAGTGTCAAGCTGACGCATAGCAATAACGATGGTACGGATAAAACTGGCACGATTATGCGCGCCATAAGGCCCAGCACGCAATAGCCGGCAAACCGTTTTTTTGGCGCGATGCGGTCGCGAACACGTCAAAGCACAGCGCGCATCTGTTTAAAATTGCAAATTCGTTTGGCCTAAAAGAAGGTTATGTGATTCCACTGAGAGACAAGTTCGGCGAGCGGCGTGGAGGCGTATCGATCGGCGGTGAAGTCTTCCCATATCAGGACCAAGAACTAGATCCCATAGTCAAACTTTGCACAGAATTTCTCGAAGAAATTGACAGGCTAATCAACGAGACGCCCCTGACCCTCCCTGAACTCAGCAAGCAAGAGCGCGAAGTCCTCCTATGCGCAGCACGCGGCGAGTCGATTCAGGACACAAGCCGAATTCTACATATCTCCGAAAGTGCTGTGAAGGATGCTCAATCTCGAGCCCGACGCAAGCTAAAAGCAAAAAACACAACGCACGCATGCACGATTGCAGCTCAGATCAAGCTAATTTAGTCAAAACCCGACTTTTGGACAGTAGTCAGACGCGCCACAACTCATAATGTGAACAAGTCGTAATCATATTATTTTTGGGTGTCATATGTCTAACAGCGCAGAATTTCGCGTCACTGCCGCAGACCTCGAAGCGATGATATTAGAAAAAAAAGCGGCGCTCAGCAGAACGCCTGCTCGATCAGCTTACACAATTCGCGGACAGCATATCTGCTGACGCCTCAGGCGATGGCGAATTTGATGTGGAACTGCGAAAGTCGCTCTATATTTCCCGCGCCTGCCTGCTGCGCTGGCTTGCGATCCATGCCCCGCGCGGAAAAATCTGCGCAACCAGGGTGACCGACATTATTGTCTAGCCCAACCGCCCTAATTGCTATGGGATTGCTTTAGCGCGTAGCCGGCTTCAGAATAGTCGAAAACGTCGATAATATCAGGATGCGAGACCGGATCGATATTATCATCGGGCACCAAGTTTTGCTCCGACACATACGCCACATAATGACTCGTATCATTCTCGGCAAACAGATGATAATACGGTTGGTCGCGCCTTGGCCGCATCTCTTTCGGAATTGACTCATACCATTCCTCGGTATTCGAAAATTCTGGATCAATGTCGAACACGACGCCTCTGAACGGATGTATCCGATGGCGCAACACATCGCCGATTGCGTATCTCGCCTCGCGTTGCAAAAGCGCCCGCCGATACGTCTGCTGCCGGTCGATCCCCGGGGACAGGTCGGAACGAACCTCGGTTTTACGCTGACCGCGCAAAAATCTAAAAAGCCGGAGAAACATCGATAAATCTTGAACCATGTGCTAGACCGAAGTCAGCGAAAAACATGTTGGGCGCCTCATGCCTATGAACAATAAGCGAGCTGGGCGCAAGTCACGAACGCACAGTCGACGACACAAGCCGCCGCTTTACGCTGCGGTAGATTTAGGGACGAATAATTGCCGTTTGCTCGTGGCCAAGCCCGCAGGCGAGCACTTTCACGTGGTCGACTCTCACTCACAAATCGTCCGGCTTGGCGAAGGATTGTCCGCCACCGGCAGGCTATCGGACGCGGCCATGGAACGCACGTTTGATGCGCTCGGCACCATCCGCGCAAAGCTCAAACATTTGGGCGTCCGCCATATCAGGTGCATTGCGACAGAAGCTTGCCGGAAGGCCGAAAACGGGGCGGACTTCATCCGCGAGGTCCAACACCGCACAAAACTGAGCTTTAAAATCGTAAGCGCGAAAGAAGAAGCCCGCCTTGCCGCAATTGGCTGTCACGACCTGCTCGAACCAGACGCACAACTCGTCATGGTGCTCGACATCGGCGGCGGCTCTACCGAGGTCGCCTTCATCGATCTTTCCGGCCAAGCCGAGCGCGACATCAAAACACTCGTAAACACGATGCCGATTACCGCCTGGTCCTCTTTCCCGCTTGGCGTGGTGACTCTGACCGAAAGTTTCGCATTAGAAGCAGCCGAAGACCGTTTCAGCGCGATGCACGAAAAGGCGCGCGCCACATTTGCCGCTTGGCCCGCAGGAAAACAGTTCGCCGAAAGACTCACCGACGATAGCGCCTACATGATCGGAACATCCGGCACCGTCACGTGCCTGGCTGGCATTCGCCTCGGTTTGCAAAAATATCGGCGCGACCGTGTAGACGGCCAGTGGCTCACCCAGACGCAGACCCAGGAAACGATACGAGACTTCACAAACGCGACACCAGAGGAGCGCGCGAGCATTCCAACCGTCGGCGCAGACCGTGCTGCGCTCATGCTGGCTGGCTGCGCCATTCTGGAAGCGGCCTTCGCCGAATGGCCGTCCTCTAGATTACGAGTCGCCGACCGCGGACTGCGCGAAGGGCTGTTGCTGTCAATGATGCATAGCAACCGAAAGCCCAAGCGACGACGCAAGCGCAAGCCAAGCTCAACGGCCGAACAGCCCGTCTCGGGGCAGACCCAAAACCCGCAATTAGACAACGGAGCAAACGCGCCATGACCGATGATGGAAAACGGCGCTGGAAAAAACCATCCAAAGCGCCGACAAACACCTCCGGCAGACGCGTAAACGCGCGCAAAGTGACTGCACACAATGCCCAAAGTGAAAGTTCGAAGAAGTGGATCGAGCGCCAGCTATCTGATCCCTATGTGCAGAAAGCTCGCGATGCGGGATACCGCGCCCGCGCCGCCTTCAAATTATTGGAAATTCACGACAAAACCGGGTTGCTGAAAAAGGGGCAGCGCGTCGTCGATCTGGGCTGTGCGCCAGGTGGCTGGCTCCAGGTTTTGCAATTACGCGGCCTCAGCGAGATCGTCGGCATAGACCTGCTTCCCGTCGATCCACTTGCGGGCGTGCATATCGTCGAAGGTGATGTCGATGACCCCACAGCGGTCGCAGATATGCTCACAGGTCTCTCCGGCCCGCCAAATCTCGTTCTATCTGACATGGCTGCCAACACAACCGGCCACCGCCAGACCGACCATTTGCGCACCGTCGCCCTCGTTGAGATCGCCGTTGACTTTGCGCTAGAACATCTCGAACCGGGCGGCGCCTTTTGCTCCAAAGTCTTTCAGGGCGGCGCAACCTCAACCGTGCTCAATACCCTCAAGCAGAACTTCAAAACCGTCAAACACATAAAGCCGCCTTCAAGCCGCGCTGGATCACCAGAGATTTTTGTCGTAGCCACGGGGTTCAAGAGATAAACCCCACGCAGTCGCTGCTTCATGTTGCAAACAGAAAGACCAGACCCGTATGCCGATTTCAACGCCCAAGCGCATTATCGTCACGGGTGGAGCTGGCTTTGTTGGTTCACACCTTTGCGACAGGCTCGTCGAGGCGGGTCATGATGTCATCTGCGTCGACAATTTCTACACGGGCTCACGGCAAAATGTGATCCACCTCTTCGGCCATCCCCGCTTTGATCTGGTTCGCCACGATGTCACATTTCCGCTCTATCTCGAAGCAGACGAAATCTACCATCTCGCCTGCCCCGCCGCCCCAATCCATTATCAGCGCGACCCTGTGCAAACCCTGAAAACCTCCGTCCACGGCTCGATCAACGTACTTGGACTTGCCAAACGGCTCGGAGCAAAAATCTTGCAAGCTTCGACATCCGAGGTCTATGGCGACCCCGAAATTCATCCGCAAACAGAGGGGTATTGGGGCAATGTCAACCCGATTGGCATCCGCTCCTGTTACGACGAAGGTAAGCGTGCGGCTGAAACCCTGTTTTTTGACTACCACCGCCAGCATGCATTAGAGATAAAAATCGCGCGCATCTTCAACACGTTCGGGCCCCGCATGCACGTCAATGACGGCCGCGTTGTCTCCAGCTTCATCCTTCAGGCACTCACCAATGAACCGATCACACTGTTTGGCGATGGACAGCAAACCCGGTCATTCTGTTATGTCGATGACCTCGTCAGTGGTTTGATCAAATTGATGGCTTCGAATACCGACGTGACCGGACCAATCAATCTCGGCAACCCCGTTGAGATGACCATTGAAGCCCTCGCCACAACCATCCTCGACATGACAGGTTCATCCTCTACGATCGAGAGAAAACCCTTACCGGAAGACGATCCACGCCAGCGCAAGCCAGACATCTCTCTCGCAAAAAAAACGCTAGACTGGCAGCCTGAAATAGACTGGAAAGATGGCCTAAAGCGCACCATCACATATTTCGAAACCGTGTTGCGCGACCAGAACTCATAGGACCCCACAGCCATGTCTCTTCGCTTTCTCGGCTTGTTCACCTTGCTCGTCTTCTCTGCCTGCGGTGCGCAGAAAGACACCAATTTGTTTGTCGATGCGGTCGACTATGCGTCTCTGGAGCCAGATGGCGGCTGCCCGGACGATCCGCCGAACGCCATATACCATGCCTGCATAGACAGCGAGACTCTGTACGAAGCGGCCATCGCGTCAGCCACAGCACGCGGCACGCCGCTCATGGTCATCTGGGGCTTTAATGAATGTCCCTATTGCAAGGTTTTCGATGGCGAAAATTTCAATCCCGAGGCCCCTTGGAAAACCGCAAACTTCATCAAGAAACTTACCCCCGATCAACGCAACGCAATGTCTGCCGATGAGCGTGCAGCGTTTCAGATCAGTATCGTGCGCATGCATGCGCGCACCCAGCACGGGCTCGACTTTGCAGACAAAATCGGAGTCACCGATCTTGCCCGCGAACGCGGTTGGCATCGCGTCTGGTCACCATTCATCATGGTCGTCGATCCGAAGACGCGGGAGATTCACACAGAAGAAACATGGAATGCACAATGGAGCTTCTGCGAAAGCGCATCGGAATTTATTGTCAATCTCGTCGCAATTGGCGCGCTGCCTGACGACGGCGATCACGCATGGGATATGTGCCCATCAACCTGAACGACTAAGCAAAGACTGGTCATAATCTAACCGTTTTGTCTGTTTACCGTTTTCAAGATAAACCATGAAGTCGGAGGATAATATGATCTACAAAGTGGTTTGTGCGGCCGTTCTGCTCGCTCTGCTCACCGCTTGCCAAACCGGCTTGAATGGACCCGCGACAACAGAGACGCAAAACGCAGCGATCGCCCATGAGCGAATTTCATTTCAGAGCGAACGTGCTAGCGAAGCCGAACGACAGGCATGTGAGGCCGCAGGCGGTGAGGTACATCGGGCCGGGATTCTTGGTTACGATAACTGCATTCTACCCTATGCCGACGCTGGCAAGACCTGTTCTGACTCAAGCGATTGTCTCGGCGACTGTCGGATGACCTGGCCAGGAGCACAGCCCGAAGAGACCGTCACAGGCACCTGTCAAATCAATGACAGCCCCTTCGGCTGCTTCCAGACCGTCGAAAATGGACGCGCAGGACATACGCTTTGCGTTGATTGAGGGTCCGGCCAGGCAAAAGCCACGTCGAGTACAATTTTTCACTTCACAAGCAGCGCGGCTTTCATTAAGAGGCCAAAAAGGAAGCTGCAATCATGAAAATCAGACAAGCCCTGACCTTTGACGACGTGCTCCTCCAGCCCGGCGCAAGCGAAGTGACGCCCTCCGAAGTCAACACGCAGACGCGACTGACCAAGTCGATCTCTTTGAACATTCCGCTTTTGTCCGCCGCCATGGATACGGTCACCGAAGCCCGTCTGGCCATCGCCATGGCCCAAGCAGGCGGCATGGGCGTTATTCACCGCAATCTCAGCGTCGACGAGCAGGCCCGCGAAGTCGGCCAAGTCAAGAAATATGAAAGCGGCATGGTGATGAACCCTGCCACCATTCCGCCAACCGCCAGTTTGGCCGAACTGATCGAGTTGAAGGCGAAGCGTGGCTTCTCCGGCATCCCCGTTGTCGAGGAAGATGGCACATTGCTCGGCATCATCACCAATCGGGATTTGCGGTTTGCCGAGGACCTCTCTCGCCCGGTCACCGATCTGATGACCCAGTCGCTCGTTACCGCGACCATGGACACCACTGCCGAGGAGGCCAAACGTCTCCTGCACAAACACCGCATCGAACGCCTGATCATCGTCGACGACGCCAACCACTGCATCGGCCTGCTCACCGTCAAAGACATGGACAAAGCCCAACTTAATCCCAATGCTGCCAAAGACGAGCGCGGACGCCTGCGCGTCGCCGCTGCGTCCACCGTAGGGGATGCGGGTTTCGAGCGCACCGAGGCCCTGATTGCTGCAGGTGCGGACGCGGTCGTAATTGATACCGCCCACGGCCATTCCCAATCGGTCCTCGACGCCGTGACGCGCGCCAAGAAGCTGTCAAATTCCGTGCAGATTATTGCTGGAAACGTCGCCACAGGGGACGCCACGAAAGCGCTGATAGATGCTGGCGCAGACGCCGTCAAAGTCGGCATCGGTCCGGGCTCGATCTGCACCACGCGCATCGTCGCAGGTGTCGGTGTCCCTCAACTCACGGCCATCGAGGATTGCGCCAAGGCGGCGGCAAAGTCAGACACACCGGTCATCGCCGACGGCGGCATTAAATTCTCAGGCGACTTTGCCAAAGCCCTCGCCGCAGGAGCATCGACCGCCATGATGGGGTCAATGTTCGCAGGCACCGAAGAAGCGCCCGGCGAAGTCTTTCTGTATCAGGGCCGCTCCTACAAATCCTATCGCGGCATGGGGTCACTCGGCGCCATGGCGCGCGGCTCGGCGGACCGTTACTTCCAGAAGGACGCGGCCACCGACAAACTCGTCCCAGAAGGCATTGAAGGCCAAGTCCCGTTCAAAGGCTCGCTCAGCCCAATCGTCCACCAAATGGTCGGCGGCCTGCGCGCCGCGATGGGCTATGTTGGCGCAAAAACCATATCCGAAATGCACGACAAGGCCGAGTTCGTCCAGATCACGGGCGCGGGCCTGCGCGAAAGCCATGTCCACGATGTGACCATGACCCGCGAAAGCCCGAACTATTCAATTCCGCGAGGCTAGCTTGGCCTCCCCAAACTGGTCCATCTGATCTGCAAACAGCTCACAAATATAGCGCACCCTATAGACAAATTTTGCGTCATCGAACTCGAGAAATTAGTCCGCCTTCTCGCCAATCATCAGAAGCGTCGAGCCGCGCGCCGCCGCAGGAATAGGCCAGAATTGCAGTCCCCATGAGCCAAGAAACGACGCGACCTTCCGCGCTCTCAAAGCCGCGCCAAATCTGGATGTCTGCGCCCTCTTGCCGAGCCGGGCCAACTTTGCCATCCACCACAATTGCCGCTCCCACGGCTCGACAGCAAATCGGTGGACCCCACAGACACGCAAGCCCGCTTGGGCCATCACAGCGCCAAGCGCCTCTTCGGTCCACCACGTTAAATGATGCGGCGGCGCGTTGAGCATAAAATCTGGCAAATCCGCAACATATGACCGCACATCGGGCACACCAATCGCAACGCGCCCGCCAGCACAGGCCATTGCCGCCATATCGCGCACAAAGCCCGCCGGATCACTGGCATGCTCAAGCACCTGAAACGCGGTCACCAGCTCCGCCGCCTGAAATGCTTCGGATGCCAGATAGGTCTGCATGTCCCAATCGAGCACATTCAGCCCCCGCAAAGTTGCCGCTTGCGCCGCCTGCGGATCGGTTTCCAAACCTCGATAAGCCGCATCAGGAACATAGCGCGCAAATCCAGCTTCTCCGGCGCCAACATCCAGAACGCGCTCGCCATGTTGATGATATTGTGCCGCTGTGGCAAACTCTTCCTTATGCGGGGGGTGATACCAGTCAAAAGTACGCATGGCCTGATAGAATGCAGCATCACCCTCGATAGCCGGATAGAAACTCAAAAGCCCGGTTTCGACATCTCGCACCAGAGCAAGCTCATCAATCCCCTCAAACAGCCGCGCGACATCTACGCCAAAATCGCTTTGCCAACTTGCCACAAGCTCGGCTGTCGAAACCCGCTCGACAATCTCCGTCCGCGCCTGCTCGAATTTGGTTTCGCTCATCAGTTTCATAGAACCGTCTATGCCAATATCTCCAATCACTCACACCTCACAACCAAGCGCGGCGTATCAATTTTCCGTGCATGCCAGCCAAGCCTACCGAATACCACCTCCCCTAGCGTTACCCCTTCGCATTTCGCGCTTGCGTCCCTATAGTACACTAACGCATCACGAACCGTCCAAGGAGCCTATCATGCAGGACTATCTTCAATTCTATATCAACGGCGAATGGGTCGACCCTGTCGAACCGCGCGCAATCGAAGTTGAAAACCCTGCGACAGAGGAACCCTTTGCCCGCATATCGCTCGGGTCTGCTGCAGATGTAGACAAGGCCGTCGCTGCGGCGAAAGCTGCTTTCGAGACATTCTCTCAAACTTCCGTCGAATACCGCGCCGACCTGCTCGACAAGATCACCGCCGGCTACCAGGCCCGCCTCGGCGACATTGCAACAGCCATCTCAAACCAGATGGGCGCGCCTATGTGGCTCGCAAATGCCGCTCAGGCGCCCGCAGGGCTCGGCCACTATGCCGGCACCGCCTCGATCCTCAGAAACTACGAGTTCGAAGAGCAAAAAGGCTCGACCCTCATCCGTAAAGAACCGATTGGCGTTTGCGGCTTCATCACGCCATGGAATTGGCCTGCCAATCAGGTCGCCTGCAAAGTTGCACCTGCCATCGCGGCGGGTTGCACAATGGTGCTCAAACCGTCCGAAATCGCGCCGTTAGACGCCATGCTCCTGGCAGAAGTGATGCACGAAGCCGGTGTTCCGCCCGGCGTCTTCAACCTCGTCAATGGCGACGGCCCCGGTGTCGGATCGTACATGTCTGGCCATCCGGATGTCGATATGATGAGCTTTACCGGGTCAACGCGCGCAGGCGTTCTGGTTGCCCAAGCCGCTGCGCCGACGGTCAAGCGCGTTGCGCAGGAGCTTGGCGGCAAATCTGCAAACATTGTCCTGCCTGATGCTGATCTTCAAAAGGCTGTGGCAGGCGGCGTTATGCAAATGATGACCAATTCCGGCCAGTCGTGTAATGCGCCAAGCCGCATGTTCGTCCAGAAAGACCAGCAAGCCGAAGCGATAGAAATCGCTCGCGCGGCAGCTGAAAGTGTTCAGGTCGCCATGCCGCAGGATGCTCCCAAAGGGGCGATAGGGCCAATCTCGAATGCCAATCAGTACAATAAAATTCAGGATCTGATCCAGACCGGCATCAACGAAGGCGCAACTCTGGTCGCGGGCGGTCTGGGCCGTCCTGATGGCTTTAACAAGGGCTACTTCGCCCGGCCAACCGTATTTGCGGATGTCACGAATGACATGACCATCGCACGCGAGGAAATCTTCGGGCCAGTGCTGGTCATGATCCCATACGAAACCGAAGCTGAAGCGGTCGAAATGGCCAATGACACGGTCTACGGCCTTTCTGGCTATGTTCAGTCTGGCGACATTGATCGTGCCCGAAAAGTGGCAAATCAGCTGCGCACCGGCAATGTCCACGTTAATGGCGCAGGCGCTGATTTTTCAGCACCATTCGGCGGCTACAGACAATCCGGCAACGGCCGCGAATGGGGCGAGTACGGGTTTGAGGAGTTCCTCGAAACCAAGGCCGTTATGGGATACGACGCCGCATAGGGACGTCTCCAAACTGATAAATCATAAGAGCCTCTGCGTTGCCGAACACACGCAGAGGCTTTTTTTCGTGTAGTTTCAGACGCTTGCCAGTAATTCCTCATGTAAATGTTATTTGGCGTTCAGCTTGCATATGATATATTACCGTTAAGCGATAAAATACCGCTTATGATTTGGAGTCTGTCAGATGAAGAAACTTATCACCGGCTTGTTTGCCTTAGCTTTGCTCGGCGCCTGCGCCACAGCCACAACCTATAAACCGCAAATCAACAGCGATGGCGGCTATGACGATCAACAGATCGAGAACAATCGCTGGGCGGTCTCCTTTGTCGGCAATTCTCTGACCGACCGCCAAACCGTCGAGACTTATCTGCTTTATCGATCAGCCGAATTGACCCAGCAAAACGGCTTCGACAATTTCCAGATCGTCAGCCGCGAGACAGATGCAAGATCGCGCTTCCTGTCGACGGGTTTCTCATCACCCTTCTACTATAATTTTTATGGCTTTGGAGGCCATTCCGGGTTTGGCCCCGGCTTCCACCGCAGCCACTTTGGTGGGCGCGGCTTTCGCGGACGCGGCGGTTTCAATCGGTTCGGGAGGTTCGGTGGTTTCCATGATCCCTTCTTTGGTGGTCCTACGAGCTTCACAGAGCGGGTCAATTACGAAGCCACAGCCGAAATCGTGATGCACAAAGGCGAAAAGCCTGACGATGTCGCCTATTTCAGCGCGAGCGAGGTCCTTGCAAACCTCGGTGGAACGATTGTGCTCCCTGAAGCCTAGGACTTGCCTTCGAGCCCCAGACCAAGCAAATAGAGATCGGGCCCGCTCTTCGGAGCGGGCCTTCTTCTATTTCTGCAAACTCTGGACCCGACAGCCCCATGCAGCGCCTCTTCATTGTTCTTCCCGTCTATGCCTTCGTTGCCATCTTCCTGCCCCAGCGGCCCGAAGTGCGCGAACTCATGGAACCGCTCCTGCGCGTTGATGCAACCATAGCGCTTTACATTGCCGTTGCAGCGCTAGGTTCAAGCGGACTTGGGCTCTGGCTCTTCCGAAGGGAACCAAACGGACTTTTATTCCGCAAAAACACGTGGGCGATGCGGATCGCGTTCATGGGTCTGATCGGAATCTTCTTCGCGGCCGTTTTTCACGTCTTCGAACGAATGAGCGGCCAATACTCATCTTTGATGAGCCTGATCCTCCTGCCAATCGCGTTTATGGCAGCAGAGGCCGTTTTTGAATTTATCCAGTCACGCAGGCGTGCCGACTAAGGACCGCCCCTAGCGCGCAAACTTCTTGAATTTTACACGCTTTGGATTTACCGCATCCTCGCCAAGACGGCGCTTCTTGTCGTCCAAATAGGATGAAAAATCGCCTTCGAACCATTCAACATGGCTGTTGCCCTCAAACGCAAGAATATGGGTCGCCATCCGGTCAAGGAACCAGCGATCGTGCGAGATAATCACTGCACAGCCCGGAAAACCGTCCAAGCCCTCTTCAAGCGCCTGTAGCGTTTCGACATCCAGATCATTGGTCGGTTCATCAAGCAGCAGCATATTGCCACCCTCTTTGAGCATCTTGGCCAGATGTACGCGGTTGCGTTCCCCGCCAGAGAGTTGGCCGACTTTCTTCTGCTGGTCGCCCTTCTTGAAATTGAACGCGCCAACATAAGCTCTCGAATTGACTTCAATCCCGCCCAGATCAATCACATCCAGCCCGTCGGAGATTTCCTCCCAGACATTCTTTTTGTCGTCGAGCTTGTCACGCGACTGGTCGACATAGCCAAGCTTGACCGTTTCGCCCAGCCGCAGCGTCCCCTCATCAGGTTGCTCCTGCCCGAGGATCATTTTGAACAGCGTAGACTTACCTGCCCCGTTCGCCCCGATCACACCCACAATCCCGCCCGGTGGCAGATTGAAATCAAGCCCTTCGATCAGCAAATTGTCACCAAAGCCCTTTTTGAGCCCTTCCGCTTCAAGCACAACACCGCCAAGCCTTGGCCCCGGCGGAATACGGATCTGAGCATTCGATACTTTCTCCCGCTCGGCTTTTGACGCCATCTCCTCATAAGCATTAATCCGCGCCTTCGATTTCGCCTGCCGCGCCTTCGCGCCCGCCCGGACCCATTCAAGCTCTTTGGCCAGTGTCCGCTGACGGCCTTTATCCTCGCGCGCTTCCTGCTCCATCCGTTTGGCCTTCTGCTCGACCCATGCGGAATAGTTGCCCTCATAGGGAATGCCACGCCCGCGATCGAGTTCCAGAATCCAGTCGGTAATGTCGTCAAGGAAATAACGATCGTGCGTCACCAATATCACGCAGCCGGGAAAATTAATCAGATAGTTCTGCAGCCAGCCCACCGTCTCCGCATCGAGATGGTTGGTCGGTTCATCCATCAAGAGCATATCAGGCTTGGACAGCAGCAATTGGCAAATCGCTACCCGCCGCACTTCCCCACCCGAAAGCTTCGACACATCGGCATCATTGGGCGGACAGCGCAGCGCTTCCATCGCCATCTCGATCTTGGAATCGATATCCCATGCGTCCGCCGCATCCACCTGCTCCTGGAGCGCCGTCATCTCCTCCATCAGTTCATCCGTGTACTCTTCGCCAAGTCTGGTCGAAATGACATTGAACTGGTCGAGGATCTGCTTTTCGGGGCATTGGTTCGCAATATTATCGAACACATTCATGCTCTCATCCAGCTTCGGCTCCTGCGGCAGATAGCCAACCTTGACCCCTTCAGCCGCCCACGCTTCGCCATTAAACTCCTTGTCCATCCCCGCCATAATCTTGAGCAGCGTAGATTTACCCGCGCCATTGACCCCAACGACCCCGATCTTGGCATCAGGTAGAAAAGAGAGATGGACATTCTCGAACACTTTCTTTCCGCCCGGAAAGGTCTTGGTCAGCCCTTGCATTGTGTAGACATATTGAACGGCCATGGCGCAGTTTTCCCTCGAGAACTAAAGTCAGATTTTGAAAACGCCTTGTGCGTCACTCACAGCGGAAGATCAAGACATGTTCGGCGCGGTCATCACAAGCTCGTGATTTGGGAGGACACCACCAACAGATACATACTCCGCTCATCAAACTCCCCGAAAGGACATCCCATGAAACGCTTTCTGACTTCCGCAGCCCTCGCGGCCACCCTTGTCGCAGGTTTCGCAATCGCCGAAGGCCCACTGCTCTCCGAGACGGTCCCGACCGGCAATTACAAGATGGACACGACGCACGGCTATGTGACTTTCACCTACAGCCATTTCGGCTTGTCCAATCCGCAAATCGCCTTTCAGTCTGTGGACGCGAACCTGACCCTCGACGCTGAAAATCCTGCCGTCAGCGCGGTCAACGTTACCATTGCGGCCAACTCGATCGATAGCGATGTCGCCATATTCAACGATCATCTGAACTCGGCGAACTGGTTTGACACTGAAGCCTATCCCGAAATCACATTCGTCTCGACGGGTCTGACCCAGAACGAAGATGACCACACCAAGGGCACACTCACGGGCGATCTGACCATCAAGGACGTCACAAAGCCTGTCACCCTCGACGTAACCATGCTCGGCGCTGTGGCAACACATCCGGTCAAACAGGTCCCGACCGTCGGCGTACAAGCAACGACCACTGTGCTGCGGTCTGATTTCGGTCTGGGCAATTACGCGCCAGCGGTCAGCGATGAAGTCACAATCACCATTTCAGGCGAGTTTAATCAGGTCACCGAATAGACGCGCCAGCAGGGCTAACTGCATCCAGTTTGAAGCGCCGCATTCCCAAACAGGTGTGCGGCGTTTCGCTATCAACGGCGAAGCTTTTCGCGTCCCCAGAGGATGACAAGCCAAATTCCCGCGCTAAAGTCGGATTATGTTGAAATCACTGCTCCCCGCCTTCGCCCTCGGACTTGCCGCCTGCTCCGGAGCGCCCCAAGCCCAGACCTCGCCAACACAATCAGAGGCCACATTGTCCAGCCCGCTCCTTCTCGAACGTCTCTATCAATCGCCCTCCTTAAGCGGCGCGAGCCCCCGCGCGCTTGCCTTTTCGCCAGACGGCAAACTCGTCACCTTCCTCAAGCCCCGCGCCGACGATAGCGCCCGCCTAGACCTCTGGGCCTTTGATGTTGCGACTGGCGAAGCCAGCATGCTCGTCGATAGCCGCATCCTTGAGCCTGAAGACGTTGAGCTGTCCGAAGAAGAAAAAGCCCTGCGCGAGCGCCAACGCATTGCCGGCGTTAAAGGCATCGCCCGCTATGACTGGGGCACGGCAACCACCATCCTCGTGCCTATTGGCGGCGATTTGCACCTCATCGACCTGTCCAGCGGCACCCCCGAAGCCCGCCAACTGACCCAGACCGACGCCTTCGAATATGACGCGAAAATCTCTCCGGCTGGAAATTATGTCTCCTTCATCCGTGACGGCGCGCTTTACGCCATAGCGCTGGCCACGGGCAAAGAAACGCAAATCAGCCCCGATGGCGACGCCAGCAAAGCGCTCTCCTACGGCACCGCCGAGTTCGTCGCGCAGGAAGAAATGAGCCGCTACACCGGATACTGGTGGAGCACGGACGACGCTTACGTCGCCTACACCCGCGTCGACGAAAGCACTGTCGACATCGTCCCCCGCTTCGACATCGCCGCCGACAGCGTCAGCGTAATCGAACAACGCTACCCCAAAGCCGGACGGCCAAATGCGGTGGTCGATCTCTTCGTGCGCGACATGGGCACGGGCGATGCGGTCGAAGTCGAATGGCGCCGCGATGATTGGGGTCCAGCAACCGACCAGTATCTCGCGCGGGTGAACTGGCGATATACTCATTCTCGCCAATTTCAGTCTACTTCGAATGACGATTTTCCACCGACCTACTCGCTGACAATTCAGAGAGTTGATCGAGACCAGAAGGTTTTGGAACGCTTTGTATGGTCTATCATTGGAGGAAAGAAACTTGATACCGCGCGCGTAGGAAGCGGCGAGACTGAGATCGCAGATACGTGGATTAATCTCTCGTTTGATGACCGCAACCTTGTTCAAGAGCTACTTTACTCATCAGAAATGACTGGCTTCAGACATATCTATGCGACCATCAGTGCAGAGGCACGTAGGTTCCCAATTACATCTGGTGATTGGGCTGTCTCAAGTGTTGCTTTTGCACAGGGTCGGGGAACATCCCAATCTCCTGGACAAGAACTAGTGTACTTCACTGGCTACAAAGATACGCCACTGGAACGCCATCTCTATTTGGCAAACCGAAAAAACCCATCCGCCCCCACCCGCATCACCCCCCTCGGCGCCAGCTGGTCCATCACCATGTCCCCCGATGGCCAGTCCTATATCGGCACCTCGTCTTCCCCAAGCCAGCCCCCCCAAACCGGCCTCTACAAAGCCGACGGCACGCTCATCACTTGGATCGAAGAAAACCGGCTCGACGAGAGCCACCCCTATTTCCCATATCTCGACGACCACACCACGCCAGACTACGGCACGCTAAAAGCCGAGGATGGCCAGGATCTTTACTACTCCATCCAGCTCCCGCCCAATTTCGACCCCGAGCAAAAATACCCCGCTTTGGTCGAAGTCTATGGCGGCCCGCACGTCCAGACCGTCACCCGCAATTGGGAACGCATGAGCGACCAGTTCTATTCGCGCGAAGGCTATATCGTCTTCCGCCTCGACAATCGCGGCTCGGACAATCGCGGTCGCAAGTTTGAAGACGCCATCTATCGGCGCACAGGCGGGCCAGAGGTGCGCGACCAGCTTGTCGGCGTCGATTACCTGAAATCCTTGCCTTACGTTGACGCAGACCGCATCGGCATTCAGGGCTGGTCCTATGGCGGCTACATGACGCTGATGACATTGCTACAGGCCCCCGAAGGAACCTTCGCCGCCGCCGTCTCCGGCGCGCCCGTCACCGACTGGACGCTTTATGATACATTCTACACGGAGCGCTATATGGACACCCCGCAAGACAATCCAGACGGCTATGAAGCGTCTTCGGTGTTCCCATATCTCGACAATCTCAATTCCCCGCTCCTGCTCATTCACGGCATGGCAGACGATAATGTCGTCTTCGAGAACTCCACGCGCCTGTATGCCGAGCTGCAAAGACGCGGCAAGCATTTTGAAATGATGACCTATCCCGGCCAACGCCACGGCATTCGCGGCGAAGAGTTACAAACCCATTTGATGCGCTCACGGATGGCCTTCCTGAACCGTCACTTGAAACCGGGGGAGTAAGCGATGAAAGAACCAAACCTTCGTTTATATCGGCTTATGAGCCTAATAGGAGCATTGATGGGGGCATGGAAGCTCAACTATACTCTACAAAATCACGGCGCCGGCGATATAGCCAATGCTGTTTTGGGGCTGATTTTTCCTATAGGATTGGTCACACTCAATCACATTGCTGATTTGAAAGGCTAAGACATGCCCGCCTTCCAACCTACCGGAGACCAGTTCCGCGCCTTCCGTGACGACCCCTATGACGGCCCAATCGCGCAGGTGAACCTGCTCAAATTCCGCGTCAAATCCGAGTACCAACCAAGCGACCCCGAGCACGGCAAAGACGAACCAGGCAGCGCTGCCTACCAGCGCTATGCCGACGCGTTCGGCGTGGCCGCTGCCGAAGTTGGCGGCACCTGTCTCCTGATGGGGGCAACCGAGCGCTACTTTATTGGTCAAGGCAATTGGGACGCCGTCATGGTGATGCACTTCCCCAACCGCCACGCTTTCATCGCCACGCTCAACCATGCCAATTACCAGGACATGCACCGCCACCGAGACGCCGGGCTGCTTGCCCAAGAGCTGATCACCACCCGCCCCACAGTCGAGACCTAATCCCATGACAGCAACCCAGCCCACACCCGACCAAATTCAGGCCTTTATAGCCCGCGGCACTGATGCGCCCGTCTCCATGGTCAATCTCCTGAAATTCAAAGACAAAGCCACGTACGATGCCGATCGCCCGGAAGCAGCAGAGAAGCTGACTGGACAAGAAGCCTATGCCCGCTATGGCGCAGAGGTTGGCAAAATCCTCGAAACGCTGGGGGCAAAGACGCTTTTCGCGGGGCCAGCGCACGGCATGATGATTGGCTCCGGCGACTGGGATATGGTCGCCATCGTCGAATACCCAAGCCGCGCGGTCATGGCTGGAATGGGCACCAGTGCCGAGTATCAAGCCATTCACTACCATCGCGACGCCGGGCTCGCCCATCAGCTTTTGATCGACACGACACGGATAATCTAGCGATAATTCCGCGCGGGCTCTGCCTTTTCCATTAGACGCGCCTCAAAATCTTGGCGCATAATCATGCCATTCCAAGCGCAAAAAAAGACACACGCCATGCTCAAACGCCTTCTCCCCTTGTCACTCGTCCTCTTTGTCCTCGGTTATCTTGTTCTCGCATTCGGCTTACCATGGTTTTTCAACCGCCCACCTGCTGATCTGACACCTGCACCAGAGGTTACGATCACAAGCGGAAAAATAACGGGCGGCTGGACAGATGAAGCCCAAACCATTGCGGTTTATAATGGCCTGCCCTTCGCCGCGCCGCCCATAGGTGCAAAGCGCTGGGCTCCGCCCGAAGCACCGGACACATGGACCAATGTACGCGACGCCCGCGCTTTCGGGAACGAGTGCCTCCAATACCGCGAAGGAATACAAGAGTTCATTCGCGCCTTCATCGCAGGCCATGGTCTGAGCGGTTTCAAGCAATGGATGGCCGCACGCGTTGTCGCCGCCGCGCCGCCACCTAAAGAGAGCGAGGATTGCCTCTATCTGAATGTCCGCACCGGCAATCTGGGTAACGCAGAACAACAGCCCGTCATGGTCTGGATACATGGCGGCTCCCACCAAACCGGCGCAGGCTCGGATGAGTTCTACCAATCCAATGGCTTGCCCGAACAAGGCGTTGTTTTGGTCACAATTAATTACCGCCTCGGCCCGTTTGGCTATCTCGCCCATCCAGCGCTTACAGAAGACAGCGGCGTCGGCAGTTCTGGTAATTATGGCCTGCTTGATCAGATCAAAGCACTGGAATGGGTCCGAGACAACATCGCCAGTTTTGGCGGCGACCCTGCCAACGTGACCATTTTTGGCGAGTCCGCTGGCGCCCAGTCGGTCAGCGAAATCATGGCCTCTCCGCTCGGCGACGGGCTCTATCACAAAGCCATCCTGCAAAGCGGCTCAAGCACGTACAACCGGATACATCTGTCCACTCCGATTGAGACCACACGCAGCGCCGAGTCCATTGGCATCGAATTCGTGGAGCCTCTTCTTGACGAGAACTCTCCGGGCATGGGCGCCGCCGCACTGCGCAATATCGCAGCAGAAGATATTCTGGCCCGCATCCCCGAATTCGAAGAGCTTAACGGCTACTTTCTACCCAATGTCGATGGCTGGGCCCTGCCGCAGATGATCGGCCAGCGCATCCGCGATGGCGCTATACCCGACATTCCCATTCTTGCGGGCTACAATGCGGACGAAGGCACACTGTTCTACGATCCAGACGGCGGAAAACCGACGGTTCTGCATGCAGGCGAATTCCCTGAAGACCATATCGACCGCCTCGCCGCATTGGCCAATGTCTATGGACCGGGCGACGGAGCACGCATGATCGAGTTGTATGGCATCAGCAGCGAAGAGACATGGGACAAGGGCGCAACGGATATGCTCGGTGACGATATTTTCGGCGTTCACATGCGCTATCTGGCCAAATCCAACGCCCGCAAAGCCCAGCCTACCTGGCTCTATTTCTTTTCCCGCACGCCCGCATCACCCAGGCAAACTCTCGGAGCCTTCCACGCTTCCGAACTCGCCTTTGTCTTCGACAGCCACAATCCGTTTCTCGAAGCAAATGAGGACGATCTCGCCTTGACCGAAAAGATGACGGCGTATTGGAGCAATTTTGCAAAAACCGGAAATCCAAACGGGGACGGTCTTCCAGAATGGCCGGCCTATTCCGAACAGACTGACCAGTGGCTGCATCTCGCCCACGATGTCCAACCGCTCACCAGTGTGCGCAAGGACAAACTGGACATTATGGAAGCCACGCTTGAACGTGAGCTTGCCCAATCCATCAGCCTGAGTCCCGTCTACCTCACCACGCTTGACCCTGAAACTTTGGATGCGGAACCAACACCCCTGCCAACTGAAACGGAATCACTCCGCGAAAACTAAAGCGCAAATCCTTTCCAGCCCCGCTCGGTCAACCTCGTCAAATGCATTAAACTCCGTCGAGTCTACGTCCAGCACGGCGGCAAGCTCCCCTTGAGCGTTAAACACGGGTACAACGATTTCAGAATTTGTGGCGCTATCACAGGCTATATGCCCCTCAAATGCATGCACATCCGGGACAATCAAACTCGTCCCCGATGCGGCAACAGCCCCGCAAACACCGCGTCCAAACGGGATTCTCAAGCAGCCCAGCGTGCCCTGATAAGGCCCGACAACAAGCTCAGACGGCTTAAGTGGGTCCACCTCATAAAAGCCCGTCCAGAAGAATCGCGGCGAAAACGCCTGTGACAAGAGGCATCCAATGCTTGCATAGCGCGCCGTCAAGGAGGTCTCGCCTCCAATGACACTCGCAATCTCAGCGGTCACTTCATTGTATTTCTGGCGCTTGTCCACGGATCGAAAACTCCTTCATCTGCGGGTCCATACCGCGTTATTCCACTCCAATACAGGCTTGCAATCAGAATTTCTGCGGTCCACTGTAAAGCGAGAAAACAAACAAGAGATCAAACACGCTGGAAGGGGGGCCACTTGATCAGGAAAGTGTTCCGAACAGCGCTGCTTGCCGCGGTCCTTTCCTGTATGGGTTTTGGCCTATCACTCGCTCAATCTGCCAGCAAAACGGCTGAAAACGGGGAGAAAGACGCTCCCCGTTACGATGAGGTCTACACAACATCCGCCCAAGCGGTCCCCCGCAATGCATTTGAAACAGCCCACGAGGCGCTGCTTGATACAGACCGTTTACAGTTCGAGCGTCCGGTCGAGACGGTAGATTTGCCGCAGCCGCGTGAACCGAACGCTTTCTTCAAATGGCTCGGTCAATTGCTCAGAGGTCTTGGCCCGGTCTTTCAAGCCATCTTCTATCTCGGAGCCGCAGCGATCGCAGCCGGCATTTTATATTTCATCCTGCGCCAGATCCCGAACATTCGCCTACGCAATCTCCGAAGAAAAGACAAAACTCCAACCGACACCGATCATGTCATTTCCAATGTTCGGCCAGATCAGGACAAAGCGCGTGCATGGCTGGAAGAAGCCGACGCGTTGGCCAAAGAGGGTCGCTTCTCCGAAGCCGTCCACTTGCTCCTGTTCCGCTCTATCGAAGACATCCAGTCCAAGCGCAAAGCCCCCATCCCCCGCGCCCTGACAGCCCGCGAGATCGAACGCCTCGACGGATTGCCCTCCGGCCCGCGTGACGCGTTACGTCCAATTATTGCGCTGGTCGAGCGTAGCTTTTTCGGCGGCCAATCTGTCAACGCTGAAAACTGGACATCCGCGCGCAAAGCCTATGAAACCTTTGCATTCGGGGAGGCTTGGTCATGAGCAAGACAGAGCGTCTCACAACAGGCACCCGCACCTTCAACCCGTTCAGCCCGCGCACGATCTTACTCGGCATCATAATCAGCCTGATGTCGTTCGGTGCGGTGATGACCTTGCTCGCATGGGCTCCCGAATTGTCCGATCGTGAACGGGCCGACGCAACGGCCTATTCCATCGCAGCCACCGGATATAACGGGCTCGTCCAACTTCTGGAGAAAACCGATACACCGGTCAGTATTTCGAGATCAGAACGCAACCTATCCAGCTGGACCCATTTCCTCATACTCACACCATCGGCAGGCAATATGCCGAGAGCCAAAGCCTTGTTTGGTGACTACGAGATCGGCCAACCCGTCCTGATCATCCTGCCGAAATGGTCCGCGCGCACGAACAATCGCAACACGCGCTTGCAGGCGTCGCTCACCCTCAGCTCAACCACGAACATCGCCCGCCTGCTTGACGAAATCGACGAGACCGCCAGCATAAATCGCCTCGTCGCCCCTGCATCCGTGTCCAGCCCCTATGGCCGCTTCCGCCCGCATTTCGAGGAGAAAATGCAAATCATCGAAAGCGACTATCTTGTGCCCGTCATACCAGGCCCCAAAGGGATGCTGCTGGCCCAGGTCCCTGATCAGCAGATTTTCATTCTCGCTGATCCTGACCTCGCCAATACGTTTAATCTGGACCAGCCGGAGAATGCGCGACTCATGCTCAGCATCGTGAATGACCTTCGCGGCAGCCAGAGCCTGCCCGTGGTCTTTGATGCGACAATGAACGGCTTTTCCCGCTCGACGAGCCTGCTCAAAATTCTACTCGATGTTCCATTCCTGGGCGCCACACTTGTCTTGCTCATGGCCGCAATCTTGTTGCTGTGGAGCGCCTTCACGCGCTTTGGCGCCCCCGCGCGCGAAACGCAAATCTTCGCCCTCGGCAAGGAAGCACTCGCTGACAACACCGCAGGGCTGATCAGCATGACCGGACGCGAACGCAAACTCGCCCCTGACTATCTCGCCTTGTCACGCAAAGCGGCCCTAAAATCACTCGGCATTACACGCAATCTCAGCGACGCGGAGATCAACGCCCTGCTTGAGCGTGCCGATCGTGATGACGACACCAAAGAACACTGGGCACAGCTTCGCGACGCTCTGGGCAAACCGGCAACCAGCCGTGAAGATTTATTACAGAAAGCGCGGCGGATTTACCGCTGGCGCAAGGAGAAGTTCAATGGACATAAGTGAGATCAAAACGCTGGCTGACGCCATTCGGGCAGAAGTTGGCAAAGGGGTTGTTGGTCAGAAGGAGACGACCGATTTACTACTGACCGCGCTGTTCTCCGGCGGGCATGTTTTGCTTGAAGGGCCGCCGGGCACGGCGAAAACCCTGCTTGCGCAATGCTTCGCCCACGCCATCTCTCTAGGCTTTGGTCGCATCCAGTTCACCCCCGACCTGATGCCAGGGGACGTCCTGGGAACAAATCTCTTCAACTTCCAGACCAATGAATTCTCGCTGACAAAGGGCCCGATCTTCTCGGATATCTTACTGGCTGACGAAATCAACCGGACCCCGCCAAAGACACAAGCCGCTTTGCTCGAAGCCATGCAGGAGCGCCGCGTCACCATTGACGGAGAAACCTATCCGCTCAACCCGCTATTCTTCGTCATCGCAACGCAGAACCCCATCGAACAGCAAGGCACCTACCCGCTGCCCGAAGCCCAGCTCGACCGCTTCCTGTTCAAACACACGCTTACCTACCCGAACCGCGAAGAAGAGCTAAACATCGTCAAGGCCCACGGCCAGCGCACAGGCACACGAGATATCGGCGCGCTCGGCATCGAAGCTGTCCTCGACCAGACTCAACTCAATGCCGCCGTTGACGCCGTTAGCCAGACACGTCTGCAAGACGACATTATCGCCTACATCGTCGATATTATCCGCGCCACGCGAGAAAGCGGTGCAATTGAAACCGGGGCCAGCCCCCGCGCCGCCGCCGCAATCGCCGCGGCCGCACGCGCCCACGCTGCACTCGAAGGCCGCGAGTTCGTCATTCCCGATGATGTTAAATTGCTCGCCCTGCCAGCCTTGCGGCACCGGATCATTCTCTCCCCCGCCGCCGAAATCGAGGGCAAAACCACCGACGAGACCCTGACATCGCTCATCGACGAAATTGCGGCGCCCAGATGAGCCAGAGATCATGATTTCCCCAACCCCTAAAGCCGTCTGGCTGATGGCAGCGGGCTTCCCGCTTATGCTTCTGATCGGGATTCTTGTGCCGGGCCTTTGGGGGCTGGCGGCCGCATGGATCATGATCGTGCTCGGTCTGCTTTTGGCGGACACAATGATCGCGGCCAAGCTGACGGCCTTCAAAGCCGACCTGACCCCGCCTGCCATGCTCTACATCGGCAGCGAAGACCCCGCGCAGCTAAGCGTGTCATTCGGGAATGGCCCCTTGCCTGACCGCGTTCAGGTCAAGCTCGACACGGGCGAGCTCTTGAAACCGGTCCCGCCCAAAGGTCTGCGCGGCTGGAACGGACGCACCCACAGCCTTGATTTACTTCTTATCCCGATCCGTCGGGGCGAGGCTGACCTCATTGCACTCTGGGCACGCTGGCAAGGCCCCCTCGGTCTGGTACGCAAACAGATCAGGCAGGACTTGTCTCTTACCGTGCCTGTCCTGCCAAACTCGCGCTGGGTCAAACAGGAAGCCGTGCGGCTTTACACGCGCGACGCCGATTTCGGCATCAAGCAACAATTACACAAAGGCGACGGCTCGGAATTTGACGCGCTGCGGGAGTTCGCCGCCGGTATGGACCGCCGCGCAATTGACTGGAAGCAATCGGCCCGCCACCGCAATTTACTCGCCAAAGAATTCCGCACCGAGCGCAATCATAACATCGTTTTCGCCTTCGACACGGGCCGCCTGATGAGCGAACCGCTCGACGGCATGCCAAAGCTCGATCGCGCCATCAACGCAGCCCTTCTCCTCGCCTTCGTGTCATTGCGCGCTGGTGATCGCACTGCCCTTTATGGCTTCGATGCCCAACCGGTCTTGTCTTCGAACCTGTTACACGGCACCGCCGCCTTTACACAGGCCCAAGCCCTCGCCAGCACGCTCGACTATTCGGCCAATGACGCCAACTACACCCTTGCCCTGACGGACTTGTCCGGCAAGCTCAAGCGGCGCTCGCTCATCATTCTGTTCACCGATTTCGTCGACACTGTTTCCTCCGAGCTCATGCTCGAAACCCTTACCCGCCTGACCAAGCGCCACGTTGTCCTGTTCGCCACGTTCAAAGACGCCGCGCTCGAAAGTCTGCTCGATGCGCCGCCTGAAACCCCCGAAGACATCTCGCGCGCTGTGGTCGCCGACACGCTTCTGGACGAGCGCAAGCTGGTCTTCCGCCGCTTGCAAAGGCTCGGTGTGCAAATCATCGAAACCACGCCAGATCGTTTCGGGAGCCAGCTCGTCTCTCGATACCTCGATATCAAGGGACGCGACCTGCTATGACCGAACTGCTCAAATCCTACAGGTTTCGCGAAGAGCGCGAAGCGGGTTGGCACAAGCTTGATCAAATCATCAATCGCGCCGAAACGCGCGGTGTCAACGCTTTGTCGGATGAAGAGATGATTGCGCTGCCGCGTCTTTATCGGCAAGCCGTCTCCTCGCTCACCCTTGCCCGGTCAATCTCGCTCGACCAGAACGTCATCTCATATCTCGAAACGCTCTGCACGAGATCCTATCTGTTTGTCTACGGCACCCGCTCGAATCTGGCCGAGAAGATCGCCCATTTTTTCGCTTATGACTGGCCAAACACGGTCCGCGCCGCATGGAGGCCAACCCTCTTGTCTGCGGCCTGTCTATTTGGCGGCGCACTGCTCGCCTTCGTCCTCTGTATGATCGATATGGACTGGTTCTGGATATTCAACTCGTCGATCACAGGCGACCGAACGCCCGACGCGACCACAGCCTATCTGGAGTCCACGCTCTACTCGGACACGACCGATGCGGAGGGTGCGCTGAGTGCGTTCTCCGCTCAGCTCTTTTCGAACAATTCCGGTGTGGCCCTCCTGTCTTTTGCGCTAGGGTTCATGTTCGGCGTCCCAACCGCCATTCTCATCGCTTACAATGGCCTCATCCTCGGCGCGTTCTACGCCGTCTTCTGGAGCCGCGGCTTGGGTTATGAGCTAACCGGTTGGTTACTGATCCATGGCGTCACAGAACTTTTCGCCATTATCCTCGCCGGAGCCGCTGGCTTCATGATCGGCGGCAGCGTCGCATTTCCGGGCCACCAAAGCCGCATGACTTCGGCCCAAGCCGCTGGCCGGTCCGCCGCAACCGTTGCCATTGGCGCAGTCATCATGCTTTTCTTTGCTGCGCTACTCGAAGGCTTCGGCCGCCAACTCATCAACAATGACGAGATACGCTACGCCATAGCCCTCGGCACATTCGTGGTCTGGATGGGCTATTTCTATCTTCCCCGCAGACGTGGACGCGGCCTATGAGCCAGAGCGGACAATATCCCCCCGACATCTCCAAAGGAAAGCTCCGCCGCGCGCGCCTGGCCCAAGCCAAACGCCTTGCCGAGTTTGACCGCAAACTGGTGACACCTGAAGGCGCCGAGCTCACCCTGAAGCTCGGCACAGCAAGCCAGCGCGCAGGCGCTTTCATCATCGACTGGATCATTATCGTCGTTCTGTTCATTGCCATTCTGTTCGGGATATCCAGACTCTCCACCGAACTTGGTCAGAATGGCGATGCGATCGGCACGGCGCTGGCAATGCTCCTGATCTTCACGCTGCGTAACTTCTACTTTATCTTCTTCGAATTGGGCCGCAGAGCAGCCACCCCCGGCAAACGGCTCCTTGGCCTGCGGGTCGCCTCACGCAATGGCGGCCAACTCACATCAAACGCAATCCTGGCCCGCAACTTCGTGCGCGAGGTCGAAGTCTTCCTTCCCTTGAGTTTTCTGCTGCAAGGCGCGTTCGGCAATGGCGGCGTCGGCGGATGGATCTCCCTCTTCGGGCTGATCTGGTCAGGCATTTTCCTCTTCCTGCCCGCATACAACAAAGACAAGCTAAGACTGGGCGACATTATCGCGGGAACATGGGTCATCAGCGCGCCGAAGTCCAAACTGCTCGGCGATGTCGCCAAAGGACGCGGACAGGGTTCGGCGGCAGCATCGAGATTCAATTTCACGCCCGAACAGCTTGACGCCTATGGCATTCATGAATTGCACATCCTCGAAAACCTGTTGCGAAAATCGACCCCGCAAGTCAAAGCCTCTGTCGCCGACCGCATCCGTATCAAAATCGGCTGGACAAGACTGCCAGACGAATCCGACACCGAATTCCTACGCGAATATTACGCAGGCCTGCGCCGCAACCTCGAACAGAAGCTCCTCATGGGCCAGCGTAAAGCGGACAAATTCGACACATAACGCGTCGCCGAACAGGAATAGTAACAGGTCCGCAACCCGGCAAAAAAAGCACATCTTCTATCTTCGCGCTTGAAGCCGCTGGCATCTGGTAGTATCTGAGGTCCCTATTGTGCCGCTTTAGCTCAGTTGGTTAGAGCGCTGGTTTGTGGAACCAGAGGTCCTCCGTTCAAACCGGAGAAGCGGTACCATCCCCTCCCCATGTCCTGTGGCGATCCGCGTCCACGTCCCGGCTTTACGCAAAATGTTTGGACAGCTTCAGCCCCTGTCCCTGATAGTGACTGCCCACACTCCCGTAAAGCGCAGCGGGTTTGGCCGCCATTGGCTCATACACCAGCTTGGCCACAGGCTGCCCATGTTCGAGAATAAACGGAACATCACGCGAGCGCACCTCCAGCACAGCGCGGCTACCGCCCTTATTGGTCCCAAACCCCGGATCAAAAAAGCCGGCATAATGCGCGCGGAACTCGCCCAGTTCCGGCGCGATCGGGGCCATCTCCGCCGCCTGCTTCGCCGTCACTTTCACCGTTTCCTGTGAAGCCAGAATGTAAAACTCTTCGGGATTGAGGACAATTCGCCCGCGATGTGGCCGCACGGGCTCCCAAAACTCGGCCGGATCGTGCCCGCCAATATTGCGCAAATCCACCACGCCCGCATGCCGCTTTGCACGCCATCCAACCGGTCCGCCATCTGCACGCTCCAGATCAATGCTCACCGTCTTTTCATGCGTATCATTTGCTTTACCGCGCCTGAGCCGCAACTGCGCCAAGCGATCCCCAGATCGGGCCAAAATCGAAAACGTCCGCGGGCTAATCTCCAGATAAAGCGGCCCAGAATAGCCAACAGGCACATCATCAAAGGCCCTGGCACCATTTGTCACCACCCGCGTAAACACATCAATCCGCCCCGTCGAGCTTTTTGGATTCGCCCGACCATAAATCCCCGCAGGCAGCTTCAAACTTTCCTGCAGCGGGACCAGATAGACACAGCCCGTCTCCAGCACGGCGCCGCCCGTCAAATCCACCCTATGCATTTGCAGACCCGGTTCCTGCAGCAGATCAGCCACAGACCGCCCCTTGCCCGGCAAAAAACTCGCCCTGATCCGGTAAGCATCCTCCGCCAAACGCAAATCGAGACTGGCTGGCTGGATCTGATCATCATCCAGCGCCTCGTGCGCCCGTATCGCGCCAGCCGCAAAAAGCGCCTCTATCTCGCTATCCGGCAAAACACCGAAACCATCACTCATCACTTGACCCTTATCTCTCCTCACTCCTAAGACCTTCTGAGCGTACATGGAAGGACCGGACATGGACAAAAATGATAAAGCCGCCAGCAAAAACTGGAAGCCCGCCACCCGGGCCGTGCGGGGTGGCCTGGACCGCTCGCCCCATGGGGAAATTTCCGAAGCGCTCTACATGACCTCGGGGTACTCATACGCCAGCGCCGAACAAGCCGCAGCCCGCATGCGCGGAGACGAAGACGGTTTTGTCTATTCGCGCTATGGCAGCCCCACCGTCGCCATGCTCGAATCCCGTCTTGCGGGTATCGAAGGCGCCGAGACCTGCCGCATGACCGCGTCCGGCATGGGCGCCATTTCCTCAGCTATGCTCGCGCCGCTTGAGCAAGGTGACCGCGTTGTCGCCGCCCGCGCCCTGTTTGGCTCCTGCCGCTGGATTTGCGCCAACCTCTTGCCCAAATACGGCATCGAGGTCGAATTCGTCGACGGCGCAGATCTCGACCAATGGGCCGCCGCCCTGTCCAGACCCACAAAGCTCGTGCTCATCGAAAGCCCCGCCAATCCGCTACTCGACGGCGTGGACATTGCCGCCGTCGCAGAGCTCACCCACAAAGCCGGCGGCTGGCTTATCGTCGACAATGTATTCGCCACGCCCGTCCTCCAGCAACCTCTGACCCTGGGCGCGGACCTGGTCGTCTATTCCGCCACCAAACATATGGACGGTCAGGGTCGCGTCATGGCTGGCGCCATCCTTGGTCGCAGCGCCGATATCGAAGAGGTGTACGACCCCTATCTGCGCCACACTGGCCCTGCCGCCGCGCCGTTCAATGCATGGGTCATCTTGAAGGGGCTCGAAACGCTCGCCTTGCGCGTCAACGCCATGAGCGCCTCGGCCGCCCGTCTTGCCGACAGGATTGCCGCTCACGACAATGCCTTGGCCGTGCGCTACCCACACCGTACCGATCACCCTCATTACACCACTCACGCCAAACAAATGTCCTCCGGCGGCACCATGCTGGCGCTTTCGGTTAAAGGTGGACAGGAGGGCGCGTTCAAATTCCTCAACCGTCTGCAAATCGTTGACATCTGCAACAATCTTGGCGACGCAAAATCGCTCGCCTGCCATCCCTCCACCACAACCCACCGCGCCCTCTCCCTCGAAGAACAAGCCAGCATGGGCCTCGATCCAAGCTGGATCAGATTTTCTGTCGGATTAGAGGATGCAGGCGATCTTGAAGATGATATAGTGGGCGCGTTGGATGGGGTGTGAGTCGGTTTTGCGATCTGTGAGTTTGTATGATTTTTCCCTATGAGGCCAACACGGACGGCATAATCGTCCGCGCGCGTCCAAGCTTTCTGCCGGACGAATCAGACCTCGGCCGCAGCCGATTTGTCTGGGCCTATAATATCGAAATCGAAAACCGCTCCGACCATGTCTGGAAGCTGACCCGCCGCCATTGGCGCATCATCGCCGCCAATGGTCACGTCCAGACCGTAGACGGCGATGGCGTGATCGGCCAAATGCCGGTGCTCGAACCGGGCGAAGTGTTCCGCTACACATCCGGCGCCCCGCTCAACACCCCCTCCGGCATGATGGGCGGCAAATACGAGTTCGAATCCGAAGGCCGCCCCAACCTCCTCGCCGAAATCCCGACCTTCTCTCTGGACAGCCCCCACGAAACCAGCCGTCCAAGCTAGGGACGACCTACGGGATAATCCGCCAACGTGGAGGCCAAAAAAAGATACAGACAAAAAACCCGAAATACCAAGTGCGATTCTCGGACGGTGGTCCATCATTCCCCAAAGCGCTGCTAATGACCACAAACAGGATGATTAGGATGATACTGTCAGCAATCCGTTTCCATAGCGGACGATCAGGATCTCGGGTATAAAGACGATCGATGAATGCCAACACGTTCATTTGCCTAACTGATTGAGATAGTCAGACTAATGCCAGGGACGCTAGCATTACTTCTGAAATTGTTCTACCGCGCCGCCCGCCACATAGCCTGCAATGGCGGTCCGCCCTCGCCAGCTGCAAAATGCTCCATATGCTCAAACCCGTGCGCGCTGTAAAAGCCGAAATTATCCGGGTTCGAATTCTCCAGATAACACGCCAACCCCGCCCTGTCGCACGCCTCCAGCACAGGCGCAATCAGCGCATGCCCCTGCCCTGTCCCCCGCGCGGCCTTCGTCACGCCGATTGTAAACAAATACATATGCTCCGCCTCGGGATGCGCTTTCTCCATCCGCTTGCCCGCCTCCATCGCGCGCGCCAAAGCCCCGCGTCCGCCATGCCGAGACACCCCGAGCGCAAGAGCCATGTTCCCTAGCCCCGACAATTCACCAGACACATCCGAATGCGCCCACATCGCCGCGCCATGCTTGCCAGCCAGATGACACATCCCCCGCTTGGCATAGACCTCCCGCGCAAGCACACGGAAACAGGCCCGGATCGCTTTCGGACTGTCAAAGATCCAGCGATTGACCGGGTCCTCCGCAAACGCCTCCGCCGTAATGTCAGCCAAAAGCCGCCAATCACCCGCCGTCGCCACGCGCACATCTTCTTGCAAAACCACATCCAGCATAAGCTTAATCCCAAACCTGTTTCCATTAGACCTCAGACATTGTAGGGATCGCAACTGGTTTTCGAGAAAAAGGTCAACCTCCATGCGCGACGGCGGCAAAATTTCAGCGGCAATAGATGTGCTCACCGATGTGCTCACCCGCCATCAGCCGGTCAAATCCGCTGCGCGCGACTGGGGCAAACGCGCCCGCTATGCCGGAA
>CAZMMU010000026.1:0-40707 GCA_964567455.1 uncultured Hyphomonas sp. | reverse complement strand
GCGTGGGCCTGTAGCTCAGTTGGTTAGAGCGGACCGCTCATAACGGTCTGGTCGGGGGTTCGAGTCCCTCCGGGCCCACCATGTATATTGATCATTCGCAATGGCTTTTCCTTGCGATGGATCGAGCTTGGGGCTTGTGTAATCTGTGTCCATGAACTGTGCGCCTGTGTCGGCAGAAGGACAATGCGCTAGGCGACGCGGATCTCGATGCGTCGGCCGAGCCAGTCAGCGAGTCTCTGTTTGAACTCGGTTGTGTTGATCGGCTTGGACATATAGGAATCCATGCCCTGATTGAGATAGCGCAGTTCGTCGCCTTTGAGGGCATGGGCTGTCACGGCAACGATGGTTGTCTGCCCGTCAGCACCGAATTCTTTTTCCAGATCACGAATGACGGATGTGGCCTCAATGCCGTTCATTTTTGGCATCGATATATCCATGAGCACCAGTTTCGGGCGGTGCTGTTTCCAAAGCGCTACGGCTTTCTCTCCATCCTCGGCGATTTCAAATGCGACATTGAGGCCTTCAAGAATCGACCGCATCAGGCGCTGGTTGACTTCATTGTCCTCGGCGATGATGAGGTCGCATTGGACTTGCCTCTGGATAAGCGAGTTGGTTACGGGTTCCGGTGCAAGCGGAGCATCGTCGAACAGGTCGATTTCTGCTTCCAGTTTTGCCTTGGATATGCCACGGGAAATTTCGTCGAAGAGTTGGGAAGATCTTGCCGGCTTGGTCAGGTAGGCACTCACCTGTAGATCCATGAGGCGTCTATTGAGCCCGCGCGAGTCGATCGAGGACAACATGATGACAGGCGTGTTCCGATAGGTGCGCGATCTGCGGATCTGCTTGAGTACATCTTCGCCATCCATATTCGGCATCTGGTAGTCGAGAATGATCAGATCAATTGGGATGGATTTTTTCTCGGCTTCGGCCATGTATTTCAGCCCGCGCAGGCCGGACTCGACACAAAGCGGGCGGCATTTCCAGAATTTGAGCTGCTCGTCCAGAATGTTCCGGTTGACGGCGTTATCATCAATGACGAGCACATGGCTGCCAGCAACAGATGCGATTGGCAGTTTGCGCGGCGCAACCGTGCCGGGCACGGGCAGGGCCAACGTGATCAGAAATTTGGAACCGCGATTGACCTCGCTGGTGACACTGATCTGTCCCTCCATCAACTGGACCAGTCGCTTGGTGATCGCAAGTCCGAGACCGGTGCCGTCGAAATTTCGGGATGCTGTGCCGTCAACCTGGCTGAACTTGTCGAAAATGCGCTCAAGATGCTCCGCAGGAATGCCTATGCCTGTGTCTTCGACTGCAATTTGGAGGCGGGCGTCGGGCCCGGTCACTTGTCCTGTGACGCGAACGACGACGTGGCCTGCGCTTGTGAACTTGACTGCATTGCCCACAAGATTGGTCAGGATCTGGCGTACGCGCCCAGCGTCTCCGACATAGACGTCCGGCAAATTGGGGTCCATATGGACGAGGAGATCGACATTCTTGCCGCTTGCCTGTGTGCTCATCAGACCGACGGAATTTTCGATGCATTCGCGCAGATCGAACGGTTGCGGCAGAAGTTCCAGACGTCCCGCATCAATCTTGGAAAAGTCGAGAATGTCATTGATGATGGTCAGTAGGGCATTGCCCGATGTCATGATGGTGTCGACGAAAGCTTCCTCGCGTGCTTGCAGCCCAGCATCGGAGAGCAATTGTGCCATGCCAAGCACGCCGTTGAGCGGTGTCCGGATTTCGTGGCTCATATTGGCCAAAAACTCTGACTTTGACCGTTCGGCAAGTTCGGCTTTTTTCTGGGCCATGATCTGGGGGGTGATGTCAACGAACATGGAGACATGCCCGCCTGCGGTCATGCTATTTGTCCGGATCGATACCCAGCTTCTTCCATCAATGCACAAGGTCAGAGCGGGCGCCGAGAGGAATGCGCTGTCTGATGCAAGCCATTCGGGGGTGCCGTCTTCAAGTTCGATTTCGATATTGGCGAGGCTGTCGAGCAAGCCCTGGCAACTTGCTCCTTCCTCAATGGCGGCGCTGTTGTTCGGGAATAGCCGCAACATGGATTGGTTGGCTTTGATGATAGACGCGTCTCCATCCCAGATGATGATGCCATCTTCGGTGCTGTTGATCGCTGAATCGAGGACCGCGGCGGCCCGTTCGGCTTCTGATTTGGCAAATTTTAGTGCATCATAGGTCTCGTCATAGGCGGCGGCAATTTTGTTGAAGCTGGATGCCAGATCACCGTTTTCGGCAAAACCTGCCATTGGGGCTTTCGGGTCAGGGTTTGCTTCTTTTGACAGGGCCGCATTGTCGAGGAGGCGCTCAAGATGTTCCTCTTCAAGGGCCTCTTCGTGCTCGGCATAGTCAAGACCAAGACGCTCATGGCTGGCACCAACGCGCAGACCAAGTGACAGGTCGAGGAATTTGAAGACAATGAAGCCGGCGCCCAGTCCGGCAGTGAGGCAAAGCGCGCCGCCGAGGGCCTGAATGCCGACCTGTGCACCGATTGATCCTGCGGGCAGGGTGGTGACTGCGAACAGCGGAAAGAGTAGCGAGCCGAGCGTACCTGCAAAGCCATGGGCGGCAATGGCGCCGACGGGATCGTCAAGCTTGAAGCGGGTGATCAGGAGCTGATTTCCGAAGATGGAGATGAGGCCCCCCGCGCCGCCTATGACAAGCGCGCCTGTGGTTCCGATCATGTGCGCGCAGGATGTCGCGGCGACCAGACCGCCGAGAATGCCATTATAGGTTGCCACAGGTTGCATCCGGCCCTTGGTGATGACGAGACCAGCGAGCATACCGCCCGCGCCACCGGCGACCCCTGCAAGGACCGTGTTCAGAGCTATGGTCGAGAATACATCGCTGCCGGGCAATGTGCCGCCTGTGTTGAACGGTATCCAGCAGACCAGAAGGATGATGACACCAGTCATGGCGAGGACGGGTGAACTGCCGATGATCTGGCGCGGGCTACCCTCAGCGTCGAATCGGCCAAGGCGCGGACCGATCAGCAGCAGTCCGGCAAGACCAAACCATGCGCCCAGAGCGTGCACTGTGGTGCCGCCTGCGAGATCGACAAATCCCAGATCGCTAAGGAAGGCCGGGTTGCCCGCAATTATCTTATTGCCCCAGACAAGGTGGCCGAACATCGGATAGATGAGCGCAGAAAGGATGATTGTGCCGATCAGATAGGGGAAGAGTTTCATGCGCTCGGAGATTATGCCTGAAACGATTGTGGCTGCGACACCGCAAAATGTGAGTTGGAACAGAATGTGGGTTGAGAGCGGTGTCTCGCCTACACGGTCGGGGAGGCTTCCGAAGCCGAAATACCCAGTTTCACCCGCACCGAACATGAGCGAAAATCCAATCAGGACGAAGACTGAGGCGCTCAACACGAAATCCGAGACGTTTTTCTGGGCGACGTTCATCGCGTTTTTGGAACGGACGCTGCCTGCTTCGAGCAACAGAAAACCGACTTGCATCAACAGAACGAAGACGGCGGCGACGATAAGCCAAACAGATAAGGTCATGAATACTCTTATTTTTGTTCAGCAAAGAGCTAATTAACAAAAGGAAATGATTGATTAATTTCTAGCACTGCTGGTCGTGGAATTTTTCAACCTAAAGAAGAGATTATGCGATTCTCTCAGTCCGCCTAGTGAGCGCTTAGACGCTTTTCCTACGGGGCGACGAGTTGCATCAGCTCTGCGCATAAAATGGCGCCATATGTGCCCAATGCATAGCCGAGAACTGCCAGCAAAACACCGACCGGGGCAAGCGAGGGATGGAACGCGGCCGCAACGACGGGGGCTGAAGCTGCGCCGCCGACATTGGCTTTGCTGCCGACTGCGACAAAGAAGAAGGGTGCGCGGATCAACTTGGCGACGAAGATTAAGAGGACTGTGTGGAAAATCATCCAGATCAGTCCCACGAGGAACAGGCCGGGTGCATCGGCAATCTGGAAAATGTTCATACGTGTGCCGATTATGGTCACGAGCAGGAAGATGAAGACCGTGCCGATTTTTGACGCGCCTGCGCCTTCAAGGCTGCGTGCTTTGGTGAAGCTGAGGCCAAGCCCGACAGTGGTTGCGGTGACGACGACCCAGAAGAAATTATTGGCTAGAATAGATCCGGCGAGGGCTGGGACGGAGGCGAAATAAGCCGATGCGGACGTGGCGATGAGATGGGAAAGGCCGACCCCGCCAAAGGCTATGGCGACCAGAACCATCAGATCCGGGACGGTGGTCGGGCGATCAACCGAGGCTGTGAAATCGGCCATTTGTGTCTGGAGCCTATCGATCGACGATGTGTCCGCTTTGAGCCATCTGTCGATGGGTTCGGGATTGCCTGCGCCGTAGAGCAGGAAGGCCATCCAGATATTGGCGACTATGATATCAATCGCGATCATGGCGGCGTATTTGTCAGGATTATATCCGTAGATTTCGAGCATGGCGGTCTGGTTCGCGCCGCCGCCAATCCAGCTTCCGGCGAGCGTTGCAAAGCCGCGCCAAACCGCATCCGCGCCTTCGCCGCCGACGAGCGATGGATCAAAGAATGAGGCGAGGAGAATAGCGATCGGGCCGCCCAAAATGATGCCGATCGTAGCGGTAAAGAACATGATCAGGGCTTTGGAGCCTAGGCCGAAAATGGCTTTTAGATCAATGCTTAGCGTCAATAAGATAAGGCTGGCTGGCAAGAAGTAATCTTTGGCGATTGTCCAGAGTTGTGAGCCATCAGAAGAGATCAGGCCGAAACTGTTCATCAGGGAAGGGATTAAATAGCATAGCAGGATGATGGGGACGAACGTGAAGAATTTGTCCCAGCGCCCACCAAGACTTTTGGCATAGAACAGGCCGCCAAGCACAAGGCATAGCAGGCCAAGAACAACAGCGTCATTTGTGATCAGTGGCGTCATTTAAAGCTTCCCATTTTGCTTTGGACTACAGTCCTAGAGCGCATTTGATGCATTTCCAATTGTTCTGCCATCAATATGGCAGCTGCGATATCGAGGACGATTTAGCGAGGCACTCCATTCCCTTCATCAATAGGGTCGATAGATCCACTGATTTCCCCGACACTCATAATATAGGGGTGTGCGGATTGTTCGTTGGGGTTCGCGTAAATGACGTAATTGTCAATGACATAATCTGGCGTGTTACCCGGGCGGCGATGGGCATCTTCGGCAGCTGACATTTTCGTTCGCGCGTTTAGCGTCCCGCCTCGATGGCTGAGGTAGATAGCTGTTGTTTGCAACTCATGTGCAAAATAGGCGCCGGCAGGAAAGTTCATGAATGGTGTGATTTCGCCGGTTTGGATATTCAGCGTGGCGCTTTCTGACGGCTTGATTTTGGTATGTGCATTGCCTGCATAGTAAAGTAAAAGGTCGCAAGATATTGCAGCACAAGCGGCGATGGCAGCTTTGCCCATCTCGATATCCCGTCGAGATTTGTCGTGGTGTGTTGTGGGCGGTATCCAACTCGGATACTCCGTAGGCTGTGATGTGTTTGTGTTCCAGTCAACCGCACTGACATGAAGGTTTGCGTGGGTCTTCGACAGATTCTGGAAGTCTCTTAACATCGTTCGCATTGCGCAAGATGTTCGGCCGTCGGCGGTTCTGTAGCTGGCAAATGGGGTGACGCCTTTCGCGGAGCTTGCCCCCACAAAAGCTTCAAGGTCGTTTTGCCAAGCGCGGTCAAATTCCAGCGCGACGAGGACTTTCTTGTTCGTGGACGCGGCTTGCCGAACAAGGCCCGAAAATGCCGCTGGCATTTCATTTGTGCCGTGGAATTCGCCGACTAAAATTGCCTGATGAGCTTCCATCAATTGTGCGAAGCTGGTTGTTTGGGGGCCCACAGGAGCTGGGAGGCTCGCACATGCCGACAAGCTATAGATGACTGCCATTGCTCGCTTCATTGGGCTATGTGTCGATGCGGACAAGCCCCGCTTTAAAACGTTTCCAATTGTCTACATAGACTTGGGCGGAGGCTTTGATCATCATGCGCTGGGGATCGGTTAGCTCTTTGATGATCTTACCCGGTGCGCCCATGACAAGGGAGCCGTCGGGAATGACCTTGCCTTCGGGGATCAGGGCGTGCGCGCCGATGATGCAGTTCTTGCCGATGACGGCGCGGTTCATGACGGTGGCCCCAATGCCGATGAGGCTTTCGTCGCCGATGGTGCAGCCATGGAGCATGACCATGTGACCGATGGTGACATCCTTGCCGATGGTGAGCGGGCAACCGATGTCGGTGTGAAGGACTGAGCCGTCCTGTACGTTCGAATTTTCGCCGATGATGATCGGGTCATTGTCGCCGCGCGCTGTCGCACCGAACCAGACGCTGGCGTTTTCATGCAGGATGACATTGCCAAGGACGGCGGCGTTTTCAGCAACCCATACATTGCCAGAGGCGGGCAGTGTGGGCGTGACCCCGTCTAGCGAATAAAGCGCCATGTCGTTCTCCTAGAATCAAAAAACCCCGACACTTTAACGCGCCGGGGTTTGAAGTATAGGTTTGATAGGACGGAGGGCTAGAAGTCTAATCTTACGCCCAGCCGGATGTCGCGGCCCGGCAGAGGCGTTGTGTCCTTGAGCAGGCTGGTTGCCGCGCGGCCTTCGGCATCAGCCAGATTGCGGGCGCGAACATCGAAGCTGACATTGGGGCGGCTTTCAAACGGGCGGACGCTGAAGAAGACGTTCACAAACGTAAAGCTGTCGGTTGCCAGTTCAAAATCGGCGATATCATTCTGCGCCGCATTGTATTCAACCTCGACCCGCAGGCTGGCGGTGTCACTTTTCGCGGAGAGGCCGCCGAGCACCGCGAAGGGAGGAATGCGCGGTTGGTTTGGATTGGCAAGATCGGAGGAGGTTGCGCGGACGAAGTCGGCCTGTGCTCTTGCGGAGAAATTGACCGTGCCAAGCGCTCCAATATCAGCCGAGCCCAATTTTGTGTCCAGTTCCGCTTCGAACCCGCGGAAACGGGTGTCCGCCGCGGTAAACTGGAAGACCGGCAGACCGTCAAGGATTTCTCCGGTTTCCTGCTCGAAGATGAAATTGTCATAGCTGGTTACAAAACCGTTCAGGACGAGGGTGACGGGTCCAAGCGTGCCGCGTGCCGTGGCTTCGAAGCTGCGGGCGACTTCGTTCTGAAGGGTCGGGTCGCCGACTTCAAAGCTCTGGGTCGCAAGGTGTGGGCCAAACGAGAAGAACTCCTCAAGCGATGGAGCCCGCTCGGTGCGCGCGCCGCTGATCCCGACAAACAGGTTTTCGCTCAGACTGTAGCCAATACCGCCTGAAATGCTGAAATTGTTGAAGTCCTCGTCGATGGGCACCGGTACGCCATCTTCTTCGGCAATGAACGTATCGGTCGTGTTATCGACAAATTCGTAGCGCAATGCCGTGTCCAGAAAGAGCGGGCCGGCGCTATATTCGGCGAGGCCGAACACGCCAACTTGAAGCTGATCGGAGGGCGGTACGAAGGCTTCGGCGCCGATGGCCTCGAAATCCCGAACCCTGATTTGCGCCCCGATGGCGGTGTCTATGTCGCCGCCAAATGCCGGGATGGTTTTTCCGACAAGTTCGAGGCGGGACTCAAACTCGTCATTGAAGAAACTGGTGCCTATTTCTTCGCCTTCCAGTTCGAAGTGTTCATAGTCGCCGTAGCCTGCGCGGAATTTCAAAGTCTTGAACAGGCCGATGTCGCCGTTCAGCTCGCCACGCAGATCGTAGCGTAGCTGGCGCAAATCGATGCGGATGCCTTCTTCTTCACCCTCTTCCTCGCCTTCACCCTCTTCGCCTTCTTCCTCCTCACCCTCAAGGTCTTCCTCTGTCAGGATGCCTGCGGGCACGCCATAATTGGAATCATTGATGCTGAAGGACGCACCGAAGAAACCGTCATAGCCGCCCTGGTCGAATATGAAGGAGCCGCCGACGGCGCCCGTCCAGGTTTCAAGGTCGCTATTGGCAACGAAACCATCGGTAAACTCTTCGGTTGGGTCGAAGGGCTCGCCGTTTGCAATCGCCTCTGCCGCAAGGGCTGCGACCAATTGATCCGACGCGTTCAGGCCATCAATGTCAAAATCGCCAGCATTGCGAAAGTTGCCTTCCGCGTGGAGGACGAAATTGGAGCCCAGCTGGACATTTGTGCCAGCGGCCACTTCATTTCCGTTGTTGACCGTCGAATAAGCATAACGTGCTGCGCCTTCCAGACCGTTTTCGGGCAGCTTGCTTGGGATTTTGCCTGTGTCGACGTTCACGACACCGCCCGCCGCAGAGCTGCCATAGAGGAGTGAGGCAGGACCGCGGACAACGTCGATACGTTCGGCAAGCGCTGGCTCAATCGGTACAGCGTGGTCGGGGCTGGTCTGGGCGGCATCAAATGTGCCGATGCCGTCTTCAAGAACGCGGATCCTGTCCCCGCCGAGGCCGCGAATGATGGGGCGCGAGGCGCCTGCACCAAAAGAGGTCGCGCGGATGCCGGGTTGGGTGCGTAGCGTATCGCCAATGGAGTTGCTGGCGCGTTCGCGTAATTCTTCGCCGTCAAGCACAGAGACGCCAGAAATGGATTTACCCAATTCGCGGGCAAGGGGAGAGCCCGTGATGACGATTTCGTCAAGGTTGAGATGGTCGGGGTGTTCGAGGCTTGTGTCGTCTTGCTGCTGGGCAACCGCGTGAGGAACAAGGGCGAGGGACATCGCTAGGGATGTTGTGAGAAATAGAGATTTCATGTGTAGGGCACTCTGCATAAATAGGGAATTGGGCGGCACATATCCCGAAGCGGGCAAGGAATGCCCGGCTCGGATGTGCGTTTTCGGTGTTTGATTTATGCAGATGCGGGCGGCGCGCGGGCGCGGCTTGAATTCTCAATGCGTGTTGCTGCGCGTATTGTTGGCAAGGGTGTGATGCGCTCAAGCGTGACAATTGGCACGGTGTACCCAGTGGCCGAGGGAGGCACGGCGTTGTCATCGCCTGCACTTATCGTCGTGCAAATTGTACAATCATCGCCTGAGTGCAGGGGATCGCCGAAATGATCCGAGACGGCGGCAGATGCGAAAATCTGCGCGACCAGAAAAAGCGCTGCAATGGCAATATGTTTGATATTGGATCGCAACTGGTCACTCCTCTCAGATCGGCGTTGTGCCAAAATCCGGGCCTTTCGACAAGCATAAAGTTATAGAATAACTTCTTTGATCGGCAGTGTTGTTCGATGGCCACTATAAGGTATGAGGGCTTTTTTTTAGGGAGCTTGAACGAGGTGGGCTTAATCCCCAGATGAGCTTCACAAGCGGCCCAGATTGTTCTAGGTCTGCATCTCCCACATTTTGCGTGGACGCGGACGCTGAAACCCGCTAATCCCCGCGTTTTCATCAAGAGTTACAAAATGGCTGAGAAGATAAAGAAGACCGGTCCGATTACGTTTATGCGTCAGGTGCAGGCCGAAGGGTCGAAGGTGACATGGACATCGCAAGGCGAAACCATCACGGCCACCATTATGGTGCTGGTCATGTCGGTGATCGTCTCGATCTTTCTGTTCGCCGGGGATGTCGTGATCTCAGCATTGGTTCGGATGATCACTGGACTTGGATCTTAAGGAGCGCCGACAACATGGCCGCAGCTAAATGGTATATCATCAACGCGTATTCCAACTTCGAAAAGAAGGTGTCTGCGCAAATCCGTGAGCAGGCGGCCTCCAACGGGCTGGATGCACTGATTGAAGAATTGGAAGTCCCGACCGAGGAAGTCGTTGAGGTCGTGCGCGGCAAAAAGCGCACCAGCGAGCGGAAGTTCTTTCCGGGCTATATTTTGATGAAGGCGCAATTGACTGACGAGGTTTACCATCTGGTCAAGAACACACCCAAAGTAACGGGGTTTCTCGGGGCTGATGGCGGCAAACGTCCGTTGCCTGTGCCCGAGCGCGAAGTGAACCGGATTCTCGGCACGGCTGAGGAAGCCGCAGACAGGCCGCGTCCGACCATCACGTTCGAGATTGGCGAAGAAGTACGCGTCAATGACGGGGCCTTCCAGGGTTTTGAAGGCGAAGTGGAAGAGATTGACGAGGCGGCGGCACGTTTGAAAGTCACTGTCTCGATCTTTGGCCGCGCGACGCCGGTTGATCTCGAATATGGGCAAGTTGACAAGATCAGCTAGCGTCCATTAGTGCACCTAATTTTGTGATAGACATATCTGTCTTAATCGCGCACTGCGTGGGAGATGACAGAGACAGATCGGTTTGCGGCGTTTCGCCATTTATCGTTTCGGCGATATTTTGCGTCGCGATTTGGCGCAGCGTTTGGCGCGCAGATCCTGTCGGTCTCGGTCGCCTACCAAATTTACGAAGAAACGAAGAATGCGGCGCTGTTGGGCTGGATCGGCCTTGTGCAGTTTCTGCCTGCACTTTTGCTTGTCGTGGTGACCGGGGTGACCGCGGACCGGATGGGGCGGCAGCTTGTCATGGGTCTGTCGATTATGCTGGAGATGGCGTGTGCGCTCGGGATTTTGGTCCTCGCGGCGCTGGGGCGGTTTGATCCGGTATTGGTGCTTGGGATTCTGACGCTGTTTGGTGTTGCGCGAGCGTTTTTGTCGCCCGCCTCTTCTTCGCTTGCGGTGAACATTGTGCCGCCGGAGGATTTTGCGAATGCGGTGGGCTGGACAGCGTCGAGCTGGCAGTTGGCATCGATTGCGGGGCCGGCCGTTGCGGGTGTGATCTATTGGCTCTCGCCGCTGACGGCCTATGCCAGCGCGTGTCTGGCATTTGCGGTCTCGGCAGGGTTGATCTTTTCGATCCCTAGACCTGAGCAGCACCGGTCAACCGAGCCGACCACCTTGTCGACCTTGCTGGGCGGGTTCTCCTATGTCTGGAAAGAGAAGGTCGTGTTCGGCGCGATCTCGCTTGATCTGTTTGCCGTCTTGCTGGGCGGCGCGGTGGCGCTGATGCCGATCTATGCGCTCGATATTCTTGAGCTTGGCTCTGTCGGCAATGGTTTGCTCAGGGCTGCGCCGGGGATTGGCGCGATTATTATGGTGCTGGTGCTGACATCGTTTCCGATCCGAGATCATGCGGGGATCATTCTGTTTGTCAGTGTCGCTCTGTTTGGTGCGGCGACGGCTGTGTTTGGCGCGTCAACGATTGCGTGGGTGTCCATTCTGGCGCTGATGCTGGTGGGCGGCTTCGATATGGTGTCGGTTATGATCCGCGAGGTTTTGTTGCAATTGTGGACCCCGGATGAGGTGCGCGGGCGGGTGAATGCGGTGAACTCTATTTTTCTTGGCGCGTCGAACGAGTTGGGTGAGGCGCGGGCCGGGTTTATGGCAGCAAGGCTTGGCGCTGTGGCGACGGTGGTCGGCGGCGGGGTCGCGGCGATTGGTGTGGCTGCGCTGTGGGCAGGCTTGTTTCCCAAGCTCAGGCAGGCGCGGCATCTCGATCATGCCGAGCGTGATTAGTGCAGGCTTGAATAGGTAAAGGCGACAACGCTGCCATCCTGATCATATTCTATGCGGAAGATCCGGTTTGTGCCGTCTATGGGATCGGCGTATTCTTCGATCTGGTCGGATGGGTCATGGTCGGTTGACCAGTCCATGTCGCGTGTTCTCTGTTTGGCGTTGGCGATCCATTTGGCGGCCAAAGGAGAGGGCGCTGGAAATTCAATACGATTGGCAGCGCTCGGATACGGGATCATGCCTCGATGAATGAATGTCACTTGTGGCCAGATGGCGGTTACCTCGCCATGTGGGCCAAATTCAGGATCGTCTTCGGCGCTGCCATAGCAGTCTTCGGGCGCCCCCAACTCAGCTACAATATCTTGCGTGCCATATCCGCCAAAAGCCACGCCATCACAGACTTCGGCAACCCATTCGTCTGCCGCTTCTGCCCCGGCGTGCGGCGCGCTGGTCCCTGCAAATAGAAGACACGCCGAGAGGAGATAGTTGCGCATGATCGGCGGACGTCTCCTCTTGTTTGGCTAAGCTCTTATCTGCGACGCCCACCGAATATACCACGAAGTACGTATTTCGTCACCTCGCGGGCAGCTGTGCGCACGGCGGTATTTGTGGCCTTCTCGGTGGAGGACTGGCGGCGCGAGCGGCGGCGGGTTGTGGTTTTCTTCTTCCGGTCGCGGGCTTTCTCTGCGGCGAGGCGTTCCTTTTCCTCAGCCTCTTCCTTTTCGAGTTTTGCTGCGGCTTCGGCGGCGGTGGCTTCACGCTTCTCGAGGATCTCATAGGCGCTTTCGCGATCGATCACATCTTCATACTTTCCGGCGACGGGGCTGTCTTTCATCACGGCTTCGCGTTCGGTCTTGCTGGCGGGGCCGAGTTGTGAGGAGGGCGGACGGATCAGCGTGCGAGAGACCATGCTGGGGCGACCTTTCTCGTCCAGCATCGAAACGAGCGCTTCGCCGACGCCAAGCTCTGTGATGACCTCTTCTGTGTCGAAGGCGGGGTTCTCGCGGAAGCTTTCTGCGGCGGCTTTGACGCCTTTGCGCTCGGCTGGCGTGTAGGCGCGCAGGGCATGCTGGATGCGGTTACCCAACTGGCCGAGCACGCTGTCGGGCAAGTCGCGCGGGTTTTGCGTGACGAAGAAGACCCCGACGCCTTTGGAGCGGATGAGGCGGACAACCTGTTCGACTTTTTCCAGAAGGGCTTTGGGCGCATCGTTGAACAGCAAATGCGCTTCGTCGAAGAAGAAGACGATTTTCGGCTTATCCGGATCGCCCACCTCTGGAAGCTCTTCAAACAGTTCCGAAAGAAGCCAGAGCAGGAAGGTCGAATAGAGCCGCGGCGAATTGATGAGATCGGTCGAGTCGAGCACATTGATATAGCCGCGCCCGTCGCGCGTGGTGCGCATGAAGTCTTCAAGCTGCAGGGCGGGCTCACCGAAGAATTGCTCAGCGCCCTCGCGTTCAAGCACCAGAAGATCGCGCTGGATCGCGCCAAGCGACGCTTTGGCAACATTGCCATATTCAAGGCTGATCTCCTGGGAGACTTCCTTGTCGCCCATATGGATGAGCAGTTTGCGAAGGTCCTTCAGGTCAAGCAGGAGCATGTCATTGTCGTCGGCATACTCAAACGCGATGGTCAGCACGCCTTCCTGTGCATCGGTCAAATCCATCAGGCGTGAGAGAAGGGTCGGGCCCATTTCCGAGACGGTGGTGCGGACCGGATGGCCCTTTTTGCCGAACACATCCCAGAACACGGCGGGGCTGGCCGCATAGCCATAATCATCAAAGCCGATCTTGTCCGCGCGGCTGATGAGCTTGTCGTGCAATTTATGTTCATGACTGCCTGAAATCGTCACGCCTGACAGGTCACCTTTCACATCGGCGCAGAACACCGGAACGCCGGCATTCGAGAACCCTTCAGCGAGGATTTGCAGGGTGACGGTTTTGCCGGTCCCTGTGGCACCTGCGACCAGCCCGTGCCGATTGGCCCGTTTGAGCAGCAGAACCTGCGCCTCGTTCTGGGCTTCGCCGCCGCCGCCAATAAAAATCGAATCAGACATATCTGTAGGCCCTTCAGGTGAATCTCGTCGCCAAGCTAACGCTTTAGATTTTGTGAGCAAGGGGGAGGGACATGTGATCCTGCGTGATCGCGGGGTGTGGCATAGTCACGATAAGCCAAATTTTGTGATCCGGAAGGATCTGTCAAACTGACTGAGGAAGAAGAAAATGGGTAAGATCACACCGCTCCCAGAGACATATGACCGTAAGCCTGTGAAAATCCTGCTTTATCGCTGGGCCGGAAAATGGGGGCCGTTCAAGGTGAAGATCCCTTGCGGGGAATGCACGCTGACGCTTGATGTGATCAATGACACGCTGAAGAATGAGTTGGCCAATGCAGTGGTCGAACTGGAAGTGCGTGACTGGTTGAGCAATATGGTCAAGGCGTTCTTTCAGGGCGCGCGCCATGCGCCATGTATTCTCGTCAATGGTGAGCTGATTTTCGAGGGCGGGGCGCTGAACCGCGGCCTGCTTGCTGAAAAGGTTATGAACGAGCACGTTCAGCATTTCCCGCTGGAAGGCACACACCTTTTTGGCAAAGAGAACTGTCCGTTCTGTGTTCGCGCCAAGGCTGACTTCGAACGGCTTGGCATACCCTACACCTATCATGATGTGGTCAAAAACCCCGGCGCAATGTATGAAATGCTGGCGCGCGTGAAGCCGATTGTCGGGCCGAAAACGCCCGTGACCATGCCGCAGATCTGGGTTGACGGCGCGTATGTCGGCGGATCGGACGCATTGCGGGCGAAGTATGGCCTGATCGATGAGCCAGCTATGCCGACGCCCGCGCCCGCTGCGCCAGAACCGCTTGCGCCACAACCGTCCACAAAAAACTATTGGGATGTGGGCGATGCCTCCGCGGCTTGAGGGGGGCGTAAGATCCATCACCCGATACCTCGACACGAGATAGGTTGCACGGTCAAGCCGTGCAACGACGCAAAACCGGAAACCGTTTAAGTCACCCCAGACACCGGAAGCGGACGTGCTCATTGAACTCGCCGTGCTGCGGAGTTGACGGTTCGGGCGATGCGGCTCACTCTCTGGGCTCGAACAATATGGGGAGACGGCGCGCATGGATACGGCGACCAAAACGGGTATCTGGATCATTGCGACGGGGGTGATCGTTGCGTTTCTCTATCTGGGGCGGGCGTTGTTTGCCCCGTTTGCTATGGCTGTTTTCCTGTTTCTGGTGATGGAGGGGTTTGCGACGGCGATTGATAATCGGTCGAAATTGCTCAAGCGGGGCGCGTCGCGAATCATTTCAATATTGCTCGTTTCTATTGGTTTCGGGCTGTTTATCGCGCTTATGGCGCGCGGCGTGGCGCAATTTGGCGGACAGGCGGCGCTCTATGAGAGCAAGATCAATATATTGATTGGTGATCTTTACGGGCTGCTTCACCTGACCGATGCGCCGACACTGTCTGATCTCTTGTTCGGCACGCCCGGGCGGCGGCTCTTGGCGACGCTTGGCAGCACGACAGGCGAGTTGAGCGAGAATCTGATCCTGATTCTGCTCTATGTCGCCTTTATGTTTGTGGCCCAGTCCACATGGTCTCTGAAGCTCGATTATATCTTCCCCGAGCGCGACCGCCGCGAACAGGCGCGCAAAGTTGGCGACGCGGCCATACGCGGGATTGAGAGCTATTTGTGGACGCAAACGGTGATTTCGGTTCTGACGACGATCTTTACTTATGTAACCCTGATCGTGCTCGGGGTCGAAAATGCCCTGTTCCTGGCGGCGCTCATTTTCGTGCTGAATTATATTCCGACGATTGGATCGATTGTGGCGGCCTTCATTCCGCTTCTGTTCGCGCTCGTTCAACCGGATTTGCCAGCCTGGCTGCCAGCGGAGCCGCCACAAGACACCTATATTTATGCCGCGATTGTGTTTGGGACGGTGGCGTTCTGGCAGTTTTTCTTCGGTAATTTCGTGCAGCCGCGCATGATGGGCGACTCGCTTAATCTTTCGGCGCTTGTTGTTTTGATCGCTCTGGCCGTTTGGGGCGCGATCTGGGGCATTCCGGGCATGTTCCTGTCTGCGCCACTCACGGTGCTTATGATGATCCTGTTTGCGCAATCTCCCTCAACAAAATGGGTAGCGATTGCGTTATCTGCGGATGGTCGTCCAGATAAATCTGCCGAGGCAGATCAAACCTTGGCAACTGAAGCAGTTGCTACAGTCGCAGATGATCACAAGATCGTTTAAACTGCCGGAATCTCATTGCGTTTTGAGGGATTAGACCACATAGGACTATCGTTGTCGGTGGGTGCGGAGCCTGCCTCGAGAATCGGTTGTGTTTGTGTCCCCAGATTATAAGCGAACACAATCCGATAGGGACCATCAGACATGTCCCCGTCTGGTGGTCCCGTTTCGCTTTGAACGTCTGGGAAATTTGTGAGTTTGATATTCCAATCAGGCGCGGTCTGTGATTGAATCGCGCCAAGATGATCGCTTGCCTGACCGATCCGGCATGTACGTGAGTTTAGACACAATGAGGGACGCAGTCTCATGCAGATAGCGATTGGCAAACAGGCCGTTTTTGACGATATGCGCCAGAGCTGTGGTCCTGATAATGGGGCTGATCTTTCTGAGGCGCAGCTTAAGGCGTTGACCAAAAGCCTCTGGGCGTTCGGTTCAAAGACCGATCTTGATGCAAGACAGTTTCGGCTGATCCCGACGGTTGCCGGCTTGTCGGGCATGCTGCTTGAAATCGCCGGCGTTGATTCTCCGTTTCTGGTCGAATCCGTGCTGGCTGAATGTCGCGAGCAGAACTTTACCATCGATACGTTCTTCCATCCGATTATCGCCCGCAGCAAAGCGGAAGCGGAAGCCGGTGTTCGCGTGTCGTTGATGCAGTTTCACTTGCCTGCATTGTCAAAGGTTGATGCGGCGCGTCTGGAAGTCGGGCTGCGGACAACGCTGGACGAACTGGCGATTTCGGTTGGTGATCATAAAGCCATGCTGACGCGCATGCGTGATGAAGTGAAACGTCTGTCTTCGGAAACCCATCTTGATGCTGATGTGCGGTCGGAATCATTGGCGTTTCTGGAATGGCTCGCCAATGAGCGGTTCGTATTTTTGGGTGCGCGCACTTACGAATACGGGATCGAAGAAGATGGCAGTTTTGCCTGTGAGGAGCCTGAAATTGTCGAGGGTACCAATCTCGGCCTGCTAAGAGATGAGGCGCGGAACGTTCTGTCGCGCAAAGATGAGCCAACCATGCTGACAGGGCTCAACGGAACGTTTTTGAATACGCCTGAACCGCTCATTATTGCCAAATCTACGGTTGTTTCACGTGTGCACAGACGGGTTCGGGCCGATTATGTCGGGGTGAAACATTATGATGCGAGTGGCCGGGTAATTGGCGAAACGCGGTTTCTTGGCTTGTTTACGGCCGAAGCTTATCTGGAGCCGGTACGCAATGTGCCGGTTATCCGGCGCAGGGCCGAGCAGGTGCTTGCGGGGTTTGGAGGGCAAGAGGGCGGTCATTCGGCGAAGGCTTTGGCGGGCATTCTGGAGAACTGGCCGCGGGATGAGTTGCTGCAAACCGATGCGCCGACCTTGTTGCCCATGGTGACGGGGGTGATGCAGCTGCTTGATCGGCCGCGCACACGGCTGTTCATAAGGCCGGACCCGTTTGGCCGGTTTTTGTCGGCGCTCGTTTACATGCCGCGCGATGCCTATGATTCGAATTTGCGGCGCAGAGTTGTTGCCTTGCTGGAGCGCGAGTTTGGCGGCAGGTTATTACGCTTTGAGCCGCGCTTTGATGTTAGCTCTCTGGTGCGGCTTGATATTCAGCTTGCGGTTAGAGTCGGCGGGCCACAGCCAGATGTCGAAACGGTCGAACGGCGCGTGGTTGAGTTGGCGACGCGATGGCAAGACGTGTTCTTGCAGACCATGCAGGACAGTGATCTGAGCGAAGAGGCGCGCGATGGTGCCAGCCTTTTTGCAAACGGGTTCGACATTGCCTATCGCGAGGAGTTTACGCCAGGCGAAGCGCTGTTGGATGTTGCTGAGTTTGCCGAACTTTCCGGTGAGCGGACTGTGCGTATGCGGACCTATAAGCATCCCGAAGATGCGGACGATACGATGCGGGCCAAGGTCTATTCGCGGGGGACGCCTTTGGCGTTGTCGGAATCGGTTCCCGTGCTAGAGAATATGGGACTGTTTGTCATGTTCGAGGTGGCCTATCGGGTCTGTCCGAGCCAGCGCCCGCGTGATGATGCGCCTCATACATACTGGGTGCATAGTTTTATGATGCGCTCGCAAAATGGTGAGCCAGTCGATCTGGTTGCCAATGGCAAAGCATTCGAGGATGCCTTTGCCGCGATCTGGACAGGCCAGGCCGAGAATGACGGATTTAACCGATTGATCTTTGCGGCAGGGACGGACTGGCGCGAGGCGGATTTGCTGCGAGGTCTGTCGGCCTATCGTCGGCAAAGCGGGCTGGATCCGGTGCGCCAGAGCCAGATCCGGGCTTTTGTTAGCCATGCCGAGATTACGCGTGGATTGGTGGCTTTGTTTCGCGAACTGTTTGACCCGGGTCGTGAAGTTGATCTTGACCAACGTCAGAGCGAAGCCGAGGCGAGGCTTGCGGAGATTCATAAGCAATTGGGGCAAGTGCCCTCGCTTGAGGATGACCGCGTTTTGCGCCGAACGGCGGCGTTGATTATGGCGATCCAGCGCACCAATTACTTCCAGCCTGATGCGCGACCGCTGGCGTTCAAGATTGCCAGTCAGGAGCTTGAAGATTTACCGAAACCTGTTCCGTTTCGCGAGATTTTCGTGACCGGTCCAAGTATGGACGGGGTGCATTTGCGGTTTGGAGCGGTGGCGCGCGGCGGACTGCGCTGGTCTGACAGGGCGGATGATTTCCGGACCGAGGTGCTTGGGTTGGTCAAAGCCCAGCAGGTCAAGAATGCGGTGATTGTTCCCGTCGGCTCCAAAGGCGGATTTTTCCCGAAGACGCTGCCAATCGGGGGCTCACGCGAACAGGTTCGCGAAGCTGGGATCGCCGCCTACAAGACCTTTATTTCAGGCTTGCTGGAGCTGACAGATACATTGGTGCAGGGCGAGGTCCGCCACCCTGAACACACCGTGGTGCGCGACGGGCCTGACCCGTATCTGGTTGTTGCGGCGGACAAGGGTACAGCGACATTCTCGGATATTGCGAACGAGATCAGCGTCGGTCAGGGCTTCTGGCTTGGCGATGCGTTCGCGTCCGGTGGGTCGGCGGGCTATGACCACAAGGCGATGGGTATTACAGCGCGCGGGGCGTGGGAGGCGGTTAAGCGACACTTTCTGGAGATGGGGAAGGACATTCAGGCCGAGCCGTTCACGGTGATCGGTGTCGGCGACATGTCGGGCGATGTGTTTGGCAATGGCATGCTCTTGTCCAAGCAGATCAGGCTGGTCGCTGCGTTTAATCATATGCATATTTTCGTGGATCCAGAGCCCGGTGATCCGGCGAAGATGTGGGCCGAGCGGGAGCGGCTGTTCAAACTGCCGCGCTCTGGATGGGCTGACTATAATGCCAAGCTTATTTCCAAGGGCGGCGGCGTGTTCGAGCGTAGCGCCAAGTCGATTGACCTGAGCGACGAGATCAAAGCGCTAACGGGGCTGAGCGGGCGCGAGGCAACACCGGACGAGTTGATCCATGCGCTGCTAAAGGCGCAGGCGGAGCTGTTATGGTTTGGCGGGATCGGTACCTATGTCCGCGCGAGCGACGAGTCCGATCGCGACGTCGGTGACCGGACCAATGACGGTATTCGGGTGACCGCAAAGGAGCTGCGTGCTTCGGTGATCGGCGAAGGGGCGAACCTTGGTACAACGCAGGCGGCGCGGATCGAGTTTGCCTTGCAGGGCGGGCGGGTCAACACGGATGCGATAGATAATTCCGCCGGTGTGGACAGTTCTGACCATGAAGTGAACATCAAGATTTTGCTGTCAGAAGCGATGGCGCGCGGGGCGTTGCCGCGTGGGGAGCGCAACACCTTGCTGGCGTCTATGACAGATGATGTGGCCGCTCATGTTCTCGCTCACAATATAGCTCAGACGGGGGCTTTGAGCCTCTCAGAAGCAACCGCGCGAGAAGATCTGCCTGCGCTGGAGCGGCTGATGCTGTGGCTGGAAGCGCGTGGCGTCTTGGATCGGGATGTCGAAGGGTTACCCTCCAGTCTCGAGATGAGCGCACGAATTTCTGACAAGGGCACGTTCACACGGCCTGAAATGGCGGTTCTGCTGGCATGGTCCAAGATTACGCTGTTTGACGATATTGTGGCATCCGACGTGCCGGACGATCCACACTTTGCCTCCGTTCTGGAAGCCTATTTCCCGTCCGCGCTTGGCCAATATTCGGACATCATGCAGGCGCACCGGCTCAAACGCGAGATCATCGCGACGGTACTTGCCAACCGACTGCTCGATGCGGCGGGGCCGGTCTTCTTGCTTCAATTGAGAGAGGCAAGCGGGACCGACAATGCGGCGTGTGTGCGGGCTTATGAGACGCTTCGGGCAGTGCTGGGATTGCCGGAATTGGTGGGCAGGATTGTCGCTGCGGATTCGGGCATTGGCGCGGACGCGCAAATCGCGCTCCAGCTTGATGTGAACCAACACGTTGCAGAGATCGCGGCCAGCCTGTTGCAGCGTGGCATTGATGGGGATATGGCGACGCTGATCGAACGTTATCAAGCAGGCTTCGAGGCTTTGCGGACGGGAGCGAGAGAGCGGGCAACCGCGCATGAGGCCAGCCGAATTGACCGGCGGGTCAAGCAACTCATACGCGCGGGAGCGCCGGATAAGCTTGCCAATGAAGTCGCGTCGCTTGGACTTGTTGGACAGGCAGTGAACCTGATTGATGTCGCCGCTGAACTCAAGACGGACGTGATGCAGGTTGCGACCGTTTTCAGCGAGCTGAGCGGCGCACTAAAGATTGACCGGCTGGTGTCGCGGGCGCGAGATATGCGCCCTGGCATGTCGCATTGGGAACGCAAAGCGGTCGATGGTCAATTGCGCAATCTGGTTGAGGCAAGGGTTGAGGCGAGCCGGGGGCTGGTATCAGGCAAGGCAGATATTGGCGACTATCTCAAGGCGCGACGTCGACAGGCTGATGATTTGTCGGTCCTGCTGCGCGGGCTTGATTTGGGGCGCGACTGGTCATTTGCCAAGTTCGCGCTTGCGGCGGACGCCGTGCGCGCCGTTCTGGCCTAGACCTTGCCCGGTTGAACGCCGTCAGCCAATGATCCGCGCGGCCAGCACGATGGCGACCGCACCGACCGTGGCAACGAGAATGTCATTGATCACCTGCATACCGAAGGTTGGCAGCACAATGCCCGTCAGATCGAGCAGGACCGGGCCAAGGAAGGATCCGAGTATGCCAGCAATAACATATCGGAATATGCCGCCCTTGCCGCCTACGACCTGGCTGGCAATCCAGCCTGCGGCAGCGCCAATTCCGAGGCAGACCATTAATTCACTGCTTGTCATCTCGATGCCGAGACTGTCGAGCGCCGACTGTATCGCCGCCCAAAACTGTTCTAAATCCATATGACCCTCCAAGCGATATGACTTAATAAGGGTTAACTATACACGGGGGAGGTCGGGCTTGCCAACCGTTTGACTGCGCGCTCAATGCAAAAGCAATGAAACAAGACCGAGACGGCGTGCTCCAGTTGGTGAGGCACTAATTGGCTATTCGCAGCGCGCTGAGGTTTGAGGCAATTGCCCCGTAGACTGTGTCGAGGGCTTCGGGTGTCGATGCTGTGAAAAAGTGTTCGGCCGAACTGGCACAATCTCTGAGGATGTCCTGCGAGGATTGGGGAGCCTGAAGTGCAACGGCATAGATTGTAATGCCGGCGTCTCTCATGTTTTCGCAAGCGGTGAGCGCCTGGGCCTCGGAATTTCCCTGGGCTCCGTCAAAAGCAATGTTGAACTGGCCATCTGTCATCAAGATAGCAACCTTGCGTATATTAGTATCAGCGTATGCGCCCGGGCGACTGTCGGCGGGCCATATATCGTTCCATTCCTCTGCCAGCAGGTACCACGACCACTCGATGCCAAGATGGCCCGCTGTGCTTCCTTCCGGCATCATGCTGTTGATACTATCTTTCAAGGCCTGAGCATCAGACGTTAGCGGAACGATTCCTGCGGTTGGGCACCGGTTTGAATCATATCTGACAAAAGATCCTGTTTGAGGCGCTCTGTCCGTTTTACTGAAGAGGCCTCCGCGCTCGGTCACGCAGGTGGGGATGCTGAAATCCAATCCTATATCTATTGCATTCTGTAATTCTGTACTGGTCTGGTTCTGAAGGATGTCGTCAACGGCCTGATTGTAACAATCAATGATCTCCGACGCTGTGGGCAGGTCTCTGCAGCCGGAGAAGTCTATCGATGACACTCCGACCACGGTCGCGCCGCCAACGGCCCCGATGCCGGTGACAGCCGGAAAGTAAGAATCTGCATTCACGCTTGTGCTGTAAGGGGCCAAGGCAATGCGGGCTCGGTCATTTCCCGGGATAATCAACGTATCAACCATGTCGGCGGCGGCCTGCCGGAGGGCCCTTATGCGCGGTCCCGACATGGAGCCACTCAAGTCGAGCATCAGAGCCAGTTCCAGGTTTGATTGGTCGAGAACAGCTTCTGATACGAGGTTGTAGCTCAATGAGTTGATGCCGACGATGCCTCCCATTGTGGTGGGCAGGTCGCAGTTGGCTTCGAGCTGGAACATTTGGTTGGACCCTTGACGGGTGATACTTGGATCTGAGCACCTGATGTCGGCGTGCAGGGCCATTATCTCGGCGGTAAAAACATGTTTGCCGTAAGTGATGAGTTCGGCATCGGTCAGATTCGGATTGTCGGATGCTTGGAGCGCAAGGGCGAGTACGGCGGCGTCAAGGGATGCCTGCGTTGTGCGCTCTGCAGATTGCAGGCGGCTGAAATCGATTGAAAAGCCGATGAACATCAAGAGGGGAATAAGCGACAAAGCGAAAATGACCGCCACAGTTCCGTCGGTCCCATCTGTGTATCTGGAACATAAAGGTTTTTTTCTAAATTTTCGTATCTTGTCGCACATATTTCGTCCCCAATAGGGTGTTTTTACCGCATCTGGGTTGAGGAAGGCGTAATATTGCCTGCTGAAATTTATCGTTTCGGTTTACGACTGGCGGAATTGGCCATGGCCATCAGGGCATGACTGCTATATGTGCGCTGCAACAAAGATATTGCGAGCCTTCCATGACCGAGCCGACTTCCTTGCGTAACATTGCGATTATTGCCCACGTTGATCATGGCAAAACGACCTTGGTCGATTGTCTGCTTAAACAGTCCGGTGTGTTCCGCGAGAACGAACAAACCAGCGAACGGATGATGGATTCCAATGATCTGGAGCGCGAGCGGGGGATCACCATTCTGGCGAAAACAACGTCAGTTGTCTGGGGGGACACGCGTATCAATATCGTCGATACGCCGGGACATGCCGATTTTGGCGGTGAGGTGGAGCGTATTCTCGGCATGGTGGATGGCGCGATCGTGCTCGTTGATTCGGCTGAAGGGCCGATGCCGCAGACGAAATTTGTGGTGTCGAAAGCGCTGAAAGTGGGCCTGAAGCCGATTGTTGCGGTGAATAAGATCGATAAGCCCGAGCGGCGGCCGGACGAGGTGATTAACGAGGTATTTGACCTGTTTGCCGACCTCGGGGCGACGGATGAGCAGCTCGATTTTCCGATACTTTATGGCTCGGCGAAAGAGGGCTGGATGTCGGCGCAGTATGAGAATCCGACCGAGAATATGGACGAGCTTTTTGATCTGGTGGTCAAGCATGTCGAGCCGCCGGTGGTCGAAGAGGGGCCGTTCCGGTTTTTGGCAACGACGATCTCGGCGGACAATTTTCTTGGCCGCATTCTAACCGGACGGGTGACCTCCGGCACGGTCAAACCAAATCAGAGTTTCAAGGCGATTGATCGGGACGGTAATCTGGTCGAGCAGGGCCGGATTTCAAAAGTGCTGGCTTTCCGCGGCTTGGAACGCAGTCCGATTGACGAGGCAGAAGCAGGCGACATTATTTCGCTCGCCGGCATGACCAAAGCAACGGTGGCCGATACGCTCTGCGACGCGTCCGTTAGCGAGCCGCTCGCCGCTCAGCCGATTGATCCGCCGACCTTGTCGATGACATTCCGCGTCAATGATAGTCCGCTTGCGGGCACGGAAGGGACGAAAGTCACCTCGCGCATGATCTGGGCGCGGCTGGAAAAGGAAGCCGAAGGCAATGTTGCGCTGAAAGTGGCCCGGGCGACCGATGCTGAAGCGTTTACCGTATCGGGGCGAGGCGAGCTGCAATTGGCTGTGCTGATCGAGACAATGCGGCGCGAGGGGTTCGAGCTTGGTGTGTCGCGTCCACAGGTCGTGATGCAGGAAGGGCCGAACGGCGAGCGCATGGAGCCGATCGAGGAAGTTGTCATCGATGTTGATGACGAGCATTCGGGCGTGATTGTCCAGAAACTATCTGAACGCAAAGCGGAAATGCTGGAAATGAAGCCATCAGGCGCTGGCCGGACACGAATGGTGTTTCATGCGCCGACGCGGGGGCTGATCGGGTATCAGGGCGAGCTGTTGTCCGATACGCGCGGGACGGCGATTATGAACCGGGTCTTTCATGAATACGCGCCGCATAAAGGCAAGATCCAAGGGCGCCATACGGGTGTGCTAATCGGCATGGATAAGGGCGAAGCGGTGGCGTTCGCCCTTTGGAACCTCGAAGATCGCGGCCCGATGATGATCCATCCGGGCGACAAGGTCTATGGCGGAATGATTATTGGCGAGCATAATCGCGACAATGATCTGGAAGTGAATGTGCTCAAGGGTAAGAAGCTGACCAATATTCGCGCGTCTGGTACGGATGATGCGGTGCGGCTAACCCCGCCTTTGCAAATGACGCTCGAAAAGTCGCTCGCTTATATTCAGGATGATGAACTGGTCGAAGTCACGCCCCAAAGCATTCGCCTGCGCAAAGTCCATCTTGACCCGCATGAGCGCAAACGGGCTGCAAAATCGGCCAATGCCGATTAGCGGTTGGCTGCCGGAGCAGGGCACCAATCCATGACGGCATCGTATGGGGTGGCAAGGTCAAGGGCGATGAGTTGTTCGCCGACGTTCACCCCGCCTGCCGTTTCGATGTCTGCGATCACCCGGCCTGCATATTTACCAAATCGGACATTGTGCAGGGCAACGCCGTCCGAACCGATCAATTCCGTCAGTTCGGTCTTGGCCTGATCGGCCAGAGCACGTTCTTCGCGGCATTTGGGGTGCCCGATCTCCGGTGCATCGATGTCGGCAATGCGGACGGAAATCTCGACACTTTGATCAAGCCAGACATGCGCGCGAACGCGTACGGTGTCGCCATCGACAATTCGCAAAACGTCCGCAGGTATCGGGCCGGGCAGTGTCTCGGCTTTGGCAGCAGGGACACCAACGCTGAGTGCAATGACAAGAGCAAAAGTTCGAATCATTCTCACTAAATATAACTTTTACGGGAAAAAATCAACTTTTGGGATTGTCTGGCATCTTAGAGCGCGAAACTTTCGGAGGAAGTCCGAGGAGTTTGCTTGCAGCCCGTCTGTGCGAGTCCTGAATTTGAGAGCCGACAATCCCGAGCGCTGTGGCCAAAACGGTCGCATCATCGGTAAACCCCAGCCCTGCAATCACATCTGGCACCATATCGGCCGGGATGACGAAATAGGCCAGCGCCGCAAACAGAACACCTTTGGCTTTCATCGGTGTTTGTGGATCAATCGCGCAATAATACGCAGACACGAGGTCGTCCGCGAATGGAATGCGGCCAGCGACTTTGAGCACTTTGGGGATCAGCTTCGCTTTGGTGCGTCGGGTATTGCGCTCAATCGTCATGGGCACGGCCGCAGCATCTGCGTCGCCTGCCTGTTTTGCGATTTCCCTTGCGTGACGCATTGGCCAAGTCTCCTATTCGCTATAGATCGTAATTCATTATGACGATTTCAAGGAGACTTTCATATGCAACTTAATGACTCAGTCACAGCTATTATAACCGGTGGGGCGTCTGGTCTCGGTGCGGCTACGGCGCGCAAGTTGGCCTCTAAGGGTGTAAAAATCGGTATTTTCGACATGAACGAGGAAAAAGGCGAGGCAATGGCGGCCGAGCTGGGCGGCGTGTTCGCGAATGTCAATGTGACTTCGGATGAGCAAGTGGATGCGGGCTTTTCGAAAGTCCGCGAGGCGCTTGGCCAAGAGCGCATCCTGATCAATTGCGCGGGAACGGGCAATGCGGTCAAAACGGCCTCTCGCGATAAACAGACGGGCGAGATCAAACATTTCCCGCTCGATAAGTTTGATATGATTATACAGATCAATCTGGTTGGAACGTTCCGGTGTATTGCCAAATCTGCTGCGGGCATGATGACGCTCGATCCGGTGGACGGAGAGCGGGGGGCGATTGTAAACACGGCGTCTGTTGCGGCCGAGGATGGCCAGATCGGCCAAGCGTCTTATTCAGCATCCAAGGGCGGTGTGGTTGGTATGACCCTGCCGATTGCGCGCGATCTTTCTCGTGAGCTGATCCGGGTGAACACGATCCTGCCGGGGATTTTTGATACACCGCTCCTAGCCGGTGCGCCCGAGCAAGTGCGAAATGCGCTTGGGGCGATGGTGCCGAATCCAGCGCGGTTGGGACATCCTGAGGAATATGCGTCACTCGCTGTCGAGATGTGCCGCAATTCGTATTTCAACGGTGAGGATGTCCGGCTCGACGGAGCGATCCGCATGGCGCCACGCTAAAGCGGAACAAGACCAGTTTTGGCCGGTTCGAAAAGGAAAAGGCAACAGAGCGATCTGTTGCCTTTTCTTGTTGTATTTAAATGGTGCGCCTGTCGCTGCGGCTGGGGCCTAGCCTTCGAAGGACTGCTGCAGTTCTAAGGTCAGCTGTTCGAGTTTTGCGATGAGCGCGTCAGCGGACCCGCCATTACGGTCGAGCAGATCGAGGAATTGGGCGCGCTGTTCAACGGCCAGCCAAAGCAGGTTGCCATCAAGGTGGAGCCCGACATCAATAACCTGGTAGCGGTCCGCGCGCTGGCGTACGCGCCAGCTCACTTTGAGTGTTTCACCGTCATCCTTACGGATAATCGAGTTTACAATCGAATCCCGCTTCGTATCGACGGAGCCCGTGATCTCAATATCTGCGCCGCGATACTCATCGAATTGGGCCTCATAATTGACAAGGCTGTAAGTGCGGTAGATGTCGCGATAGCGCGTCAGTTCATCCGGATTGAAGCGTCGACCATATTTGCCCAGGACGAAACGCGAGACGCCGTCAAGGTCTGACAGCTCGTCCATGAAGCCGCTGAATTTTCTAGATCTTTCAGACCTGGTCAACCCGGTCTCGTCCAGCGCCTGAAGCACTTTGTTCGCATTCTCCTGAACAAAGCTTTCAGATGCCGCATCCGCGTGGGCAAGGGTGAGCGGGGCCAATGCAAGCGCCATTGCGGCGATAAATGTTCTGATTGAAAGCATGAACTAATCCTCTACCTGTCCCTAGTCTCATTGTGCGTCATCGAAGTCATCAAAATCATCGAAGTCATCAAAATCGTCAAAGTCTGGCAAATCGTCGAAATTGTCATCGGAAACGACCCCGTCGCGGATTGCAGATCTGCGTTGGGCGGAGTATCCGCGCCTCAGGGCGACATAGGGTTCGGGCTGTGCTCTGATCGTCTCAAGTGCTGCGTCCAACTCGGCACGCGTGTCAACGGCCAGCACGACGGTTTCTACACCATTGAAAGCGGTCGAGAGACCGTTCACCCCGAAACTTGTCCATGTGAATGGATCAAAGGCAATGTCCACCAAGCGGCCGGTGGTGTCTCTGAGGTTTGTAGGGCCAAGGAGCGGTGCGACGAAGTAGGCCCCCATCGGCACGCCCCAATATCCCAGGGTTTGTCCGAAATCTTCTGTGTGGCCTTCAAGCCCTGACTTTCCTGCGACATCGAACAGTCCGCCAATGCCGACTGTAGAATTGACGATAAAGCGGCTTAGAGTTTCGGCTGCGCGCTGGGGCTTGGCTTGCAGGATATCGTTGATGAACGTGCTTGGCGCGCTGGCATTGGCGAAGAAATTACGAAGACCCGAGCGCGCGGGCTTGGGGACATTGCGTGAATAACTGTTTGCTACCGGCCCGATAATGGCGCGGTCGACGCTTTCGTTAAACCCGTAAACGTTGCGATTTAGCCCCTCGAATGGGTCATAAATCTCAGAGGTGCTTTGCGGTTTGGTTGTGGCACAACCAGACATTACAAACAGGGAAAGAAGTGTAAAAACAAGTATTCGCATGCGATTGTGATCCCAGATATTCATGAGAGTATGCTGGTTTGCGGCCCCTCAATCAACTCATCGGTTGATGAAATAATTGTTACGCATTTCACGGTTCCCATGCTTGTCTAAACATATAAAGATGTGTTTATATGTTTATATGACCGAGTCTGTTTCAATCCTTGTGGACCGTTTGCGTGCTTTGGGCGAGATCAACCGGTTGCGGATCCTGTTGCTGCTGCGTCAGGGTGAGCTTTCGGTTGGCGAGTTGGCGCAGATTATGGGGCAGAGCCAGCCGAGATTGTCACATCATCTGAAGTCACTGACGACTGCAGGACTTGTGGAACGACTGCCGGAAGGGTCGTGGGTGTTCTACAGTCTGCCGATTGGTGGCGACGTGCGTGAATTGATCGACCGCATCCTGCCGCTAATTGGTGAGGAGGGCGGGGCGTTTGAGCTGGACCTGGAGCAGTTGCAGCGTGTCAGGGAGACACGCGCGCGTACGGCTGAGGACTATTTTGGCGAGATAGCGGACACCTGGGATACGGTGCGTGCGTTGCATTATCCCAATGAGAAGATTGAAGCGGCTCTGATTGATCTGGTCGATGTTGGACCGTCACGACGCATGATTGATATTGGTACGGGCACAGGACGCATGCTGGAGCTGTTCGCCGAGCGTTTTGAGTGGTCCGATGGTGTGGATATGAGCCATCGGATGCTGACCGTGGCGCGGGCGAATCTGGAGCGGGCCGGTGTTGGCAATGTGAATGTCCGGCAGGCGGATGCGCAGGCCTTGCCCTTTGAGGATGGTTGCGCCGATCTCGTCACCATTCATCAGGTGCTGCACTTTATTGATGAGCCCGAACGGGTTCTAGCCGAGGCGGCGCGCGTTTTGAGACCGGGGGGACATTTGTTGATCGTGGATTTTGCACCGCATGAGCTGGAGTTTCTCAGAACCGAGCATGGTCACCGCCGCTTAGGTATCCGCCATGAGCGCGTCGCCGAGTGGCTGGGCCGCGCCGGATTGTCGGCACCGGATCCACACTTGCTCGGCCAACCCAACGACGCGGATCAGGGGCTGTCTATCCAGATTTGGTCTGTGCGTGCGCCACTTGCTGCAGCAGATATTTTAGAAGGGAACGCAGCATGAGTGCGTTGAATATTTCATTCGAATTTTTTCCGCCCAAGAGTGAGGCGATGGAAGCGCGGCTATGGGAATCGGTCGAGCGGCTGGAACCGATGGCACCAGCCTTTGTGTCTGTTACTTACGGTGCAGGCGGTTCGACGCGCGACAGAACGCATATGGCGGTCAAGCGTATTGTCGATCAGACGAGCCTCGCACCCGCTGCGCATTTGACTTGTGTCGGCGCAAGCCGCGATGAGGTGATGTCGGTTGCCAAGGATTATGCGGATGCCGGCGTACGCCATATTGTGGCTTTGCGTGGGGATCCGCCAACCGGCATGGGCAGCAAATTCGAAGCGCATCCAGAGGGGTTTAACGGGTCGGTCGAACTGATCGAGGCGCTGCGTTCGGACCATCCGATACCAGATCGTGTGTTCGAAATCTCAGTAGCGTGTTATCCGGAGCCGCATCCCGAGAGCCGGGGAATTGAGGCGGACATTGATTTGTTGAAGGCCAAACAGGATGCCGGCGCGGACCGGGCCATTACCCAGTTCTTCTTTGAGCCAGAGCTTTATCTCCGGTTTGTCGAGAAAGCGCGGGCGGGCGGGGTGACCATGCCGATCCTGCCCGGCATTATGTTGCAACCCAATTTCAAAGGCTTGCAGAAAATATCCCAAGCGGTTGGCGCGAGCGTGCCGGCCTGGCTAGGCGAACTTTATGACGGACTTGAGGATGACAGCGAGACGCGCGATCTGGTCACCGCCAATGTCGCCGTTGACCTTTGTCGCAAGTTGGCTGATGAGGGCGTGGAAGACTTTCACTTTTACACACTCAACAAGGCTCCGCTTGCGCTCTCGACATGCCGCTTGCTGGGGCTCAAGCCGCAAAATCTGACGCAGACCGCAATCGGAGCTTCCTAATATGTCTCGTAACGACAGGCTCGACGCCTTGGAGCAATTGGCCAAGCGCCGCGTGCTTATTCTTGATGGCGCGATGGGCACACAGATTCAGGGTTTTGGTCTTGCGGAAGTAGATTTCGAAGGCGACCGTTTCAAGGATTGGGCGGTGCCACTGAAGGGCAATAATGATCTGCTCAATCTCACGCGGCAGAACATAATCAAGACCATTCACAGGCGCTATATTGATGCGGGTGCGGACTTGTTCGAGACGAATACGTTCAGCGCGACGACGATTGCCATGGCGGACTACCAGATGGAGCATCTGGCCGACGAGATTGCGCGCGAAGGCGCAAGGCTCGCCCGCGAAACAGCCGATGAAGCGGGCGAAGAGCTAGGCCGCCCAATTGGCGTGCTTGGTGCGATTGGGCCGACCAATAAGACGCTCTCGCTTTCGCCGGATGTCAATGATCCGGGCTTTCGCGAGGTCACCTTTGATGATGTGCGGACAGCGTATTATGAACAGGCGGCGGCGATGGCGGAGTTTATCGATTTCTTCCTGATAGAGACGGTGTTCGACACGCTCAACGCCAAGGCAGCCATTAAGGCGTTGCTCGACTTGCGCGCCGATACGGGCGAAGACATCCCGATCATTATTTCTGGCACGATCACCGATGCCTCAGGGCGGACCCTCTCTGGTCAAACAGCAGAAGCGTTCTGGGCGTCCGTGCGCCACGCCAAGCCTTGGGCTGTGGGGCTGAACTGTGCGCTTGGACCTGACCTGATGCGCCAGCATGTCGCCGCGATTTCGCGCGTGGCCGATACGCGGGTGATGACCTATCCGAATGCGGGCCTGCCCAATGCGTTTGGCGAGTATGACGAAACTCCCGAGCAAGTGGCTGTGCATCTCGAAGAGTGGGCGGCCAGCGGGCTCGTCAATGTGCTTGGTGGGTGTTGCGGGACGACGCCGGAGCATATTGCTGCCATTGCTGCTGCAGTGGCGGGTAAGACGCCGCGCGCCATTCCCGAGCCTGCGCGCGCCATGCGGCTGTCCGGGCTTGAGCCGTTTGAATTGGCCGGGTGAGGGGAGCCGATTATGACCTATATTGACGGATTTGTTCTGGCCGTGCCGACGGACAACAAGGAGGCTTATCTTGCTCATGCGCGGGAAAGCGTGCCGGTTTTTCAAAAGTATGGCGCGCTGCGACTGGTTGAGAATTGGGGCGTAGATGTGCCTGATGGAGAGCAGACGTCTTTTCCTCTGGCGGTGAAGGCCACCGAAGACGAGACTGTGGTGTTCTCATGGATCGAGTGGCCGTCCAAGGCTGCGCGTGACGCTGGCATGAAACAGGCGGAGAAGGACCCGTTTTTCCAGAATGAAGGTGGCGTGGTGCCTTATGATGGCATGCGGATGATCTTCGGCAGTTTTGAAACGATATTGGATGCTTAACATTATGCCCGAAGTTCATCCTCCAATATTGAGCATACCGGCGGACAAGGAAGCCCATATCCAATCACTGCTTGCTGAGATTGAGACGCAACATTCCGTTCGGTTTCTGTTTGCAATTGAGAGTGGTAGTCGCGCATGGGGCTTCCCGTCACCCGATAGCGATTTTGATGTGCGGTTCGTTTATATGCACGAAAAGGATTGGTATCTGGATCTCTTTCCGGCGCGCGATGTGATTGAGCTACCCGTTGAAGGAGATTGGGACACCAATGGCTGGGACATTCGCAAAGCCCTGCAGCTTTTGCTGAAGCCCAACCCTGTTGTGTTGGAATGGCTTGCCAGCCCGATCCGATATCGATGGGATGAAGCAGCTTGTGAAGCTTTGTCTAAATTTGCCAATGAATTTATCTCGCCGAATGCCTGTGCGCCGCACTATTTCCATTTGGCGCGCAATCAATGGCGGACCTATATTGATGGTGCTGAGCGCGTGAACCTGAAAAAATACTTCTATGTTCTGCGTCCGGTTCTCGCGCTACGTTGGATACGGTTGAACCTTGATCGTTTGCCACCAATGAACCTCCAAGATTTGCTCGATGGTACAGATGTCTCAGACGATCTAGAGCGCGACTTAAGTAAACTTCTGAAAGCCAAGGCCGCAAGCAGTGAGGTGGGGCTTGGCGATCGGCTGGAATCTATCGATAAGCTCATCTCAGAAGAGTTGACCTTGGCTGAAACGCTGCTGCCCGAAAGCTCTGCGCCATCCGAAAATGCAAGACAAAGCGCAAGCAAGCTTTTTCGTGATCTGATCGGAAGTCCATAATGACCCAAGCTTCTACCACTTTCGTAAATGTTGGTGAACGTACCAATGTCACCGGTTCTGCCAGGTTCCGTAAGCTGATTACGGCGGGGGACTATGCGACCGCCGTTGAAGTGGCGCGCCAGCAAGTCGAGAATGGTGCGCAGATTATTGATGTGAATATGGATGAAGGGATGCTTGATGGCGCCGAGGCCATGACAACATTTCTTAATCTCATCGCCGCCGAGCCGGATATTGCGCGAGTGCCGGTGATGATTGATAGTTCAAAATGGGATGTGATCGAAGCGGGCCTGAAATGCGTTCAGGGCAAGGCAGTGGTCAACTCCATTTCGCTAAAAGAAGGCGAGGCGCAATTCATCGAGCATGCCCGCGCGGTGATGGCTTATGGCGCAGCGACGGTGGTGATGGCGTTTGACGAAGTGGGCCAGGCGGATACGGCGGCGCGCAAGATCGAGATTTGCGAGCGGGCTTATAAGGTGCTGACCGAACAGGTTGGTTTTCCGCCTGAGGATATTATTTTCGATCCGAATATTTTCGCTGTGGCGACGGGCATCGAAGAGCATAATAATTACGCTGTGGACTTTATCGAGGCGACGCGGGAAATCCGAAAACGTTGTCCGGGTGCGCATATTTCCGGCGGGCTGTCGAATGTCTCCTTTTCGTTTCGCGGCAATGAGCCTGTGCGCCGGGCCATGCATTCGGTCTTCCTCTATCACGCCATTCCGGCGGGCATGGATATGGGCATCGTGAATGCGGGCCAGCTTGATATTTATGACGAGATTGACCCTGATCTGCGCGAGGCGGTCGAAGCTGTTATTCTGAACCGGACGCCGGAGGGGACCGAAAACTTGCTGGAGTTGGCCGAGCGCTTCAAAGGCCAGAAGGGCAAGGTGAAAGTCAAGGATATGAGCTGGCGCGAGGGCGACGTGAAAGCGCGCCTGCAGCATGCGCTGGTCAACGGGATTACCGAGTTTATCGTTGAGGACACTGAAGAGGCGCGCCAAAGCGTTGAGCGTCCGCTGCATGTAATCGAAGGTCCGTTGATGGACGGGATGAATGTGGTCGGCGACCTGTTCGGCTCGGGTAAAATGTTCCTGCCGCAAGTGGTCAAGTCTGCGCGTGTCATGAAGGCAGCAGTGGCGCATCTTGAACCGTTCATGGAAGAAGAAAAAGAACGCATGGGGATGGTGGGGCAATCTAACGGCAAAATTCTGATGGCCACCGTGAAAGGCGATGTGCACGATATTGGCAAGAATATTGTGGGTGTGGTGCTGGCGTGCAATGGCTATGAGATCATCGATCTTGGCGTGATGGTGCCTGCGGAGAAAATTCTCGACGAGGCAGAGGCGCATGGCGTGGATATGATCGGGCTGTCGGGGCTGATCACACCGAGCCTTGACGAGATGGTTTACGTGGCTGCGGAAATGCAGCGACGGGGCATGGACCAGCCGCTGCTGATTGGCGGGGCGACAACGAGCCCGGCGCATACGGCGGTGAAGATTGAGCCGGTGCTGAGCCGGACGCCTGTTGTTCACGTCAACGATGCAAGCCGGGCGGTTGGGGTTGTTTCGACGCTGCTGAACGAGGAAGACAGGCAAGCCTATTGGGAGACGACCAAGGCGCGCTATCAGCGGATGCGTGACACGCGGAAAAATGGTCCGCCAAAGCCGCGAATTTCGATTGAAGACGCGCGCGCGGCACGGCTTGTGGTTGAGGCTGACAAGGTGGCTTCGGCGCCAAGCTTTCCGAATGATGTGGAAGTGTTTGAAGATTTTGATCTGGCGGAGCTTGCGCGCTTTATTGACTGGACGCCATACTTTTCCAGTTGGGATTTGGCCGGACAATTCCCTGCTATACTTGAGGATGAAATTGTTGGCGAAGCAGCAACGACGCTATGGGCTGATACGCAGGCTATGATGCAGCGCCTTGTCGGCGAACAATGGTTCAAGCCGAAGGCGGTGATCGGTTTCTTTGGTGCAAGGCGCGAGGGAGATGACATCAGGCTCGACAATGGCGATGTGCTGCACACGCTGCGCCAGCAAATGCCTAAAGACAATGGGAAGGCAAATTTTGCTCTGGCGGACTTTGTGGCCGAGGGCGGCGACCATGTTGGCGCGTTCTGCGTCACCGCTGGCCCTGAAGCTGAGGAGCGGGCCCAAGCCTTTCAAGAGGCTGGCGATGATTATTCCTCGATCATGGTCAAGGCGCTGGCTGACCGCTTTGCCGAAGCGATGGCGGAATATATGCACTGGCGCACACGAACCGAATTGTGGGGCTATGCCAAGGATGAGGCGCTTGATAATGCCGCGCTGATCAAGGAAGCGTATCAGGGTATTCGTCCGGCGCCCGGCTATCCAGCTCAGCCTGACCATACCGAGAAAGAGACGCTGTTCAAACTGCTCGATTGCGAAAAGAATATCGGGGTCGAGCTAACGTCGAGTTTCGCGATGTATCCCGCCTCCAGCGTGTCGGGCTTTTATTTCTCGCATCCTGAAAGCGTGTACTTTGCCGTCGGCCGTATTGCGCGCGATCAGGTGGCCGACTATGCCGCGCGCAAAGGCTGGGATATGCGCACCGCAGAGCGATGGCTTGCGCCTATTCTGAATTATGATCCATTTGTGCAGGTCGATGAAGGCGCTGCTTAGTGGCGTCGATTATCTAATTGTTCTGTACAAAGCGCAACAATTGACGCGAGAATCGGTTGAAAGACCGGTCGGCATCTTGCCAGACATCGGTACGCGGGAGGCCATCATTCAGATTGCTGCGATATGACTCCGTGATGTTGTAAAGTGGCGTTTCGCCCGAACTCATCTGGACAGTGTAATCAACACCGCCGGCTGCGACGGATCCGCCAAAATTCAGAGCGCCGACGCCGCGGCTGCGTTGGCTTCCTGTCGGTCGTGAGGGCAGCATGCGCGTGATCTCGGCAGAAATGGTCAGAACATCGTCGGCAGGTGCCTCTACGAGCGTGAACTCGCTGGAGAAGCGTCGCGTCAGTTGCTTGTGAAGGTCTTGCGCCTTGCGGGTCTGTTCTTCCTCATCAACGGGCGGTTGGGAGCGAACATAGGACGTGCGGCGTCTATCCGAAAGCAGTCTTGGTTCGTCGTCTGCCAAGGTGATGTCGACGGGAGCAATGTAGACTTTCTCGAAAGTTGCAAGCTCTTGCTCGGTGGTGACTTCGACTTTGTCGAACGAGGAGGCGGAGACGGGTGCAAATGCGGTGGCCGAGGTTAACGCGGCGGCCAGTAGAATGGGGCGAAGTGTATTCGGGCGCATCGGGAACTCCATTTCCTGTTTGTACCTGTTTGTCGTCTATAGCGGCACAATAGTTCAAAATGCGCGGAATCTGGAATCATTTCTGTGTGATGGAGCCTGCGCTGCGTTGCAATTAAGCGGTGGCAAATCCGTTCGCCGCGGTCTGGCGCGACACTTCGTACTGGTCCAGTTCGTCGAGAAATTCCGTTATGATGCCGACGGTTTCTTCGCCTTTTGTCACCAGGAACAAGTGCCCGCCGCCTTCGACCACGTGCAGTGTGGAGTTGGGCAGCGCTTTGTTGAGGATATGCCCGTTGGCCAGCGGAACGATGCGATCCTTGTCGCCCATCATGACAAGCGTAGGCATTTTCAGAAAGCGGATAAAGGGCAGGCTCGTCCATCCCGCCATTGCGAGCAACTGGTACATGTAGCCGCGTGGGTGAGGCGCGCGCAGGGCCATGGCATGGGAATTTGCACCCTCGGCGTCGTCGTCGCCATAAAGTGTAGAGAAATTCTCGCGCATATAGTCCGGATCAGAATACCTGCGTGCGTCGCGCATTTTGATCAGAGCGTCAAAACGGCCCGGGACCATCGTGATCCCCGCTGTTGTGGCAGCGAGTACAAGGCGCTTGACGCGCTTGCGATATTGAAAGGCCATTTGTTGCGCCATCGCACCGCCCCAAGAGACGCCCATAATGTCAATGTCGCCAAAGCCATAACGGTCGCAAAGGATCCGTGCGACACGCGCCATCTGCCATGGCAGATAGGGCAGAAGGGCTGGCTCGGAGTCGCCAATGCCAGGCATGTCAAAGGTCAGGATTTCACGATCTGTAATCAGCTCGCCAAGTCCGGCGGCCAACTCGAGATTGGCGCCGATGCCATTGAAGAATAAGAGCGGACGTTTGGTCGATTTCGACTGGCCGGACCAATAGGCGACCCTAAGCGCGTAGCCGCCAACCTGTTCCATCTTGATCTGAGGGGCGTTCGGTTTAGATTTCGTCATAACAGGTCTTTCAATACTCTACATCGCGGTTGGAGGCGAAGAACTTATTCGTGAACATAGGTTCCCGGCGAAGCGCAAAGCGGCGGGAAGGATTCGTTGCCCAGCGTCTTCGGGGCTGCTTTCAGCGCGCCAGAGCGTTCGCTAAGCCATTCCGCCCAGCGTGGCCACCAAGAGCCTTTGACTTCCTCTGCGCCCTCGGCCCATTCTTCGGCTGTGCCGGACAGGTCGGCATTTTTGAAGTATTGCGCCTTCGGGTTCATTGGCGGATTTAGCAAAGACTGCAAATGGCCGCTATTTGAGAGCGTAAACTCGATGTTCTCCGAGCCGAGCAGCTTCGTCGTGCGGTAACAGGCTTTCCACGGTGTGATGTGATCGGTCACGCCGGCGACGATGAATGTGTCTGCGGTTACGGCGGTCAAATCGGCCATGTGGCCTGCGATTTCAACTTCACCCGGGTTCGAGAAGGGTTGGGATATGCCCATATCGAGATAGTCCGAATGGAGTTGGGCGGGCAAGTTTGTTGTGTCATTGTTCCAGAACAGAACGTCATAGGGCGGTGGGTCCTGGCCGAGCAGATAATTGTTGACGACATAGTTCCAGACCAAATCATTTGGCCGCATCCAGGCAAACATGCGGGCAAGGCTCTGGCCTTCCAGAACGCCTTTGCGGCGGGAATATCGGCGGGCGATTTCAAGGCTGCGTTCGGAGACGATCTGGCCGAGGTCGCTATCATCTTTTTGCGGATCGAGGACGCAGACGAACATGCTGATCGAATTGATGCGCTTATCGTCTGCGCTAGCCAGCAGGCTGGCAAGGGTTGCGGTGGTGATCCCGCCCGAGCAGGCGCCCGAGACATTGATTTTGGCTGAGCCGGTAATGTGGCGAATCACATCGGTTGCCTGAACCAGCGCATCAACATAGTCCGTCAGGCCCCAATGGGCGTGCTCTTTGGTCGGGTTGCGCCAACTGATGACGAAGGTCTGCTGATTGTGCGCGAGTAGGAATTGCACAATGGAGGTCATCGGGGTCAGGTCGTTGGCGTAGAATTTGTTGATCTGTGGCGGGATAATAAGATACGGGATGCGGTGTACTTTTTCCGTCATCGGAGCGTATTGGATCAGTTCGATAATCTCGTTGCGCCAGATCACCTGTCCAGGTGTTGTGGCAAGATTTTTGCCGACTTCGAAGGGACGGCTGTCGACTTGTGAAGGCATGCCGCCATTCTTGGTCAGATCGTTATAGGCGTTTTTGAGCCCCTTCACGAGCGATAGACCGCCGGACTCAATAGCGCGTTTGCGGGCGGCCGGATTGCCAACGAACGAGTTGGTCGGGGCGAGGGCGTCGGTGATCATGCCGAGGACGAATTGAGCGCGGGCGTGCTCAAGTTCGCCCATGGCCAGATCGCCGACCCACTCATTGAGATTGTCCTGCATGGCCAGATAGGTTTGAAGACCGCGCTTATAGAACGGATTGTGCGCCCAGGCTGGATCCTTGAAGCGGCGATCTTTTGGTTCAGGTGCACGCTCTGATTTGCCAAGCAGAATTTCGACGTTCTCCTTGGTCATGCGACCGGCAAATTTCATCGTGGCTTTCGGGTTGGTCGTCGTCTGGCGCAGCATCATGGCCACAGCGCCAAGCAGCTCTTCGCGGTTGATCCCGCCCATGAGCGGGTTCAGTGCGGTTGTGGTTTCCGCCGCTTTTGCCGCGATGTCTTCAATCCGATTCGCCATTTGCCGTCTCCAATTTTGCCAACCTATTAACGATGAATAGTTTCAGGCATTTGAAATTACTTGGTTAAAATTCGTTCCATAGTGATATTTGTCTGTCAAACTCATACGCGTAACCCGTGAACACTCTCGATAAGTGACAGGACACATGAAAACCCGAGACCGCATCCTACGCACAGCGCTCACCCTGTTTAACGAAGAGGGCGAGGCCGATCAGACGGCGGTTGATCTGGCCAATGTTCTGGAAATCAGTCCGGGAAATTTATACTATCATTTCAAGGGCAAAGACGCGATTATCCATGTCCTGTTTGAAAATTTTGAAACTGAAATGCGGATGATTCTCGGCGGTGCGGATGGCGCCGTTTCGACACTCGAAGATCAATGGGTCTTTATTTACATCCTCCTTGAAGAAACTTATGACTTTCGGTTTTTCTATCGCGATCTTGGCGTTCTGCTTGATCGGTATCCCGATCTTGCTGTCCGGTTTCGGCGGCTTTTGAAGGAAAAACGCAGAGCCGTTGAGGGGCTTTTGGAGCATCTTACCAGCCGCGAACTCATTCATATTGATCCGGTTCTGTCCGGACTGTTGACCGATCAGATCCTTGCGACCCTGACGTTCTGGCTCAGCCTTGACCAGATTGAAGGGGGCGATTTGCCGCCTGCGCACCTGATACACCGGACTGTGTTTCAGACGATGGCGACGATCGTTCCATATATGGGGCATGATGGCGCCGATATGCTGGCGCGGATGCTTGCCCATTATGAGCAAGCAATCTCTGGTTGAACCATGTCGGCCCTGGGTGAGTACCGGCGCGCAAGATGTGACGTCTTGCGCACCGGTCCCATTAGACCGTTCTGGTCTTAAGCCTTCTTAGCGGCTGCGCGGCGTTTTGCCGGTGCTTTAGCTTTGGTGGCTTTGGCTTTCGTTGCTGTTTTCTTTGTAGCCGTCGCTTTCGCAGTTGCTTTGCGTGCGGTTGTCTTACGCTTTTTCGCTGGCGCGTTGACCTTGGCAATGGCATCAATCTCTGCGCTGAGCCGTGCCAGTCGCGTCGCCACGTCCTTATTGGCTTTCGCTTTGCCTTTGGCGGGCTTGGCTTTTGCGGCCAGTTCGGCAATATCGTCTTCGAGTTTGTCAATCTTGGAAGCGATGTCGGTTGCCTTCTCGGTTTTTGCACCAAAACCAAGGACTGCGCGCATACGTTGCATGCGGGCTTCGAGCGCTTCGCGTTGCTCACGCTGGACGCGCATGGCCGCTTCGGTCATTTTCGCGACGTTCTGTGTGGTTTTGGCGACGGTCTCGTTAGATGTCAGCTTGGTCTTCATTTCGCTGTCGATTTCGGTGCCGCGCTTGACGAGGTCTTCGAACAGTTCGGTCGTGCCCGCGTTCATTTTCTTGGCGCTTGTGGCAGCTTCCGTGTAAGCGCGACCGTAAGCACCGAGGCCTGCAAACCAGATTTTCTGCGCCATGTCGCGCGTCTGAGCTTCGAGTTCTTTGAGCGTCTTTGCGGTGTCTTTGGCTTTGGCCATGGGAGGATCTCCTGTTTATCTTACGCATCGGGCAGGAACGCCCTTTGCTGATGAGCCCTTCTTACCGATCATTTTTAGAAAACGCATACTAATTGCTGCGGCGCAGCATTCTGGTTTGCTTATGCGTGGATACGGGCTTCGGCCTGCCGGACCAGATCTACCGCGTCTTCGAGCACGGATAAACCAGCGCCATGGCGGGTTGCGTTCTCTGAAATATGCCTGCGATAGCTCCGTGCGCCAGGTCGGCCAGCGAACAGGCCAAGCATGTGCCGTGTCATGGCATGCAGGGGCGTGCCGCTGGAGAGTTGGTCGCGCATATAGGGCTTGTAAGTGCTGAGCGCCTCGTAGGCATCGATTGCGTCGCCTTCACCAAAGAGCACGCTGTCTACCGCGCCGAGCAGAGCAGGGGTCTGATATGCCGCGCGGCCGAGCATAACCCCGTCGAAACGGGTAAGCTCGCGCTGGCAATCTTCAAGTGTGCCAAGCCCGCCATTGAGCGTGATGAGCAAATCAGGGCGGGCGGCTTTCAGGTCGGCCACAAGATCATAGTCGAGGGGTGGTATGTCGCGGTTTTCTTTGGGGCTGAGGCCTTTGAGCCAGGCCTTGCGGGCATGAACGCTGAACATCTGACATCCGGCGTCAGCGATTGTTTGAACAAAACCGAAGAGGCTTTCGCGCGGGTCGTCATCGTCGACCCCGATCCGGCATTTCACGGTGACCGGAATATCAACCGCTCCGCTCATGGTTTTGTAGCACGCGGCGACAAGCTCTGGCTGGCGCATCAGGCAAGCGCCGAAAAAGCCAGACTGGACGCGGTCTGATGGGCAGCCGCAATTGATGTTCACTTCGGCATAGCCGAAATCCTGGGCAATCTGGGCGGCCTTCGCCATGAGCGCGGGGTCGGACCCGCCAAGTTGCAGCGCCACGGGTTGCTCGCGCGGGTCAAAGCCGATTAGTCGGTCTCGGTCGCCATGGATGACGGCATTGGCGGTCACCATCTCGGTATACAACCGGGCCCGTTTCGAGAGGGCACGGTGAAACATCCGGCAATGTCGGTCCGTCCAATCCATCATGGGGGCGACTGAGAATCTAAAT
>CAZMMU010000025.1:0-40849 GCA_964567455.1 uncultured Hyphomonas sp. | reverse complement strand
ACGCCGCATAAAGCCCGACCAGCGCCGGCACCCCCGCCACAAACGCAAACGCCACGGCCTCCGGCACCAGCGCCAAAGCCACCGTCAGCCCCGCCAAAACCTCGATCCGGACCAGCCGCGCAGAAATGCCGCCACCGCCCCCTTCGGACAAGCCGTTGAGTTTCAGACGATCAGCAAAACTGGCAAAGGAAGGGGAGGGCATAGAATATCCAATATAAATAGGTGCGCCCCTCATACACCGGGTATGGCCAGACGCAACCATTAGGGGCGGATAGCAGGTGCCATCTTCATCGGGATCAAGTTTGAAAGAGGTCCTACCAACTCAGAGCAACGACCTCCTTAGAGTCCGATGTGGGGTGCGGTTTCAATTGATCGCTGCAACACATTTGGATAATCGCTCAGCTGGGCTCTCACGTGTTTAGTGAGGCCGTGGCGGACTCAGCGGATGGTCTCCAGCTCAGCTTCTAGGGACTGGCGGAACGACTCGCTACGATCTTTGAACCTGCTGAGGCGAAGCCTTGTAGATTCGTGCCAGATATTGGTCATGTAGAATTGGCGAGTGAATACACTATCTTTGCACAGAACACTGATGGGTTGTGTAAATGAAAAAGGGGAATTTAGTGTATCATCATTTTGAAGAGTGACGCTGACGGAGGGATTGTTAATGATATGTTGCTCCCACATCAGGCCAAAATTTGTATGTAGTTGCTCAGTTTCGTCTGTTATGTGGCCTGCATAGAGATTGAGTGCTACTAGAAATTCGTCAGATAGAAACTGCGTATATTGACTTTGTCGAGCCAAGTCTCGCGCAACGTTGTTGACGAAAGACGGGAGAATGTCCTCGGTCATACCGGTGGCAGCACCTTTTATAGATGTTAGAGCCGTGTCAGAACTGTCACAGGCACTCAACGCATCAATGGCGTCAGCGCGGATAACAGAGCTTGCCTCAATCTGCAGGATCACGCCATCGGCCGTACCCATATTGACATTGATCTCTCCGTTCAGCCGCTCCAGCGCGCTGATCGTGGCTTGCTTATTACCTCGCATGTCATTCCAGTTTCCAAGCTGAATACCAATGAAGACACCAGCAACGACTATGAAAAAATCTAATGCCACCGCGAACCAGTTTTGATCACTTACGTGTTTAGATATGCTTCGAAGTAACATTGTGTGGCCCCTCATCCTATTGGACAGAAGATAACGTTTTTCAAAATACTGTCTAGCAAAGCTCGAACGGCCTTCTTTGGGCGTCCTCGCAACCCCACTACCCCGCCAGCGGATGCGCCGTTTCCAGCAGCTCGGCCAGCTCATCCGTCAGCACATGCGTATAAATCTGCGTCGTTGAAATATCCGCGTGCCCAAGCAAAGTCTGTACACTGCGCAAATCCGCGCCGCCCTGCAAGAGATGCGTCGCATAGGCATGGCGCAAAGCGTGCGGATGGACGCGGGGCGGCGCGAGCCCCGCTTTGAGCGCCAGCGCTTCGAGCATCTGCCCCAGCCGACGCCGTGTCAAATGCCCGTCCTTGCCGCGTGAGGGAAAGACGAATTTCTCTGCCCGTCCGCGCGCCAGCGAATTTTTCGGCAGGCTCTCTTCGCGGATTTCCAGCCAGTCCGAAATGGCATCAAGGGCAGGGCCACCCAGCGGGCAGAGCCGCTCCTTGCCGCCCTTGCCGCGTACGATAACATCCGTGGTTTGCCAGACGCCTGCTTTGCGTCTTGGTAGCTCGCCCATCCGTAGGCTAACAAGTTCGCTGACCCGCAATCCCGCGCCATAAAGACACTCGACAAGACAGCGCAGCCGGACATCTTCCCCGCACGCTTCGATCACGGCCATCATCTCCTCGCGGCTCAATACATCAGGAATATCGCGCCCCGTCTTCGGCGCGTCGAGCAGGCTTGTCGGATTGTCCTTCCGGTCGCCTTCTTCAAACAGGAATTTGAAAAAATGCTTCGCCGCCGACAGCCGCCTCGCCGCCGTAGATGCCGCCAGGCCCTGGTCGGAGAGATTCTGCAACCATTTGGAAAGCTGCTGCGGTTTCGCCGTCACGAGCTTACCGCGCAAAAATTGTGACGCGTCCAGCAAATCGCGCGCATAGGCGTCGAGCGTGTTTTGCGCCGCGCCGCGTTCGGCCGACAGCATTTCAAGGAAAGCTTCAATGCGGGTTTCGTCTTGCATGCGCGCAAGACTAGCTCATGAGCGTTAATGGTTTATCCCACAAAAATCGTATCGCTAAGAGAGTCCGGTTGGCCCCAATAGAGTCTTTTGTGGAGTCTAAAGCACCGTGTCGATTTCAACGCGGACCTCGCCAGCAGCAGGCCGTCCATCATTCGCTTTGCTCGCCAGCCAGACGCAGATTCCAGCGAGGATCAGGGCAATGATACCAATCAAAATCAACCATTTCCGCATCCGAAAGTCTCCTGAAGCTCGTTTCATTCTATTGCGACACGCACCGCGCACCTATAGGAGTGTCATGGGCAAGCTATAAAGATCAATGGTCGCAAACAAGTCTCTTTCAAAAACCACACCCGTCAAAGCGGGGGAGTATCCTGCGCGAACTGTAGCACTGGTGGGGCTCATGGGTGCGGGTAAAACCACAGTTGGCCGACGTCTCGCCAGCGCGATGGGGCGCACATTTTGCGACAGCGACGTTGAAATCGAGAAGGCGGCGGGCCTCTCCATTGCTGATATTTTCAGCCTTCATGGCGAAGCTGAGTTCCGACGGGGTGAAAAACGGGTGCTCGAACGCCTGCTCACAGACCCGCCGCATGTCCTGGCCACAGGTGGCGGCGCCTATCTCGACGAAGACACCAGAAAACTCATGCGATCCAAGGCTGTAACCGTGTGGCTGAACGCCGATCTCGAAACGCTTTGGCGGCGTGTCACCAAGCGCGATCATCGCCCGCTGCTCAAGCGGCCCGATGCCCGTCAGGTGCTTGAGCGCCTGCTTGATGAGCGCACCCCGATCTACTCCGAGGCTGATCTCGTCATCGCCAGTGATGATGGACCACACGCGACGACCGTCGAAATGATCCTGACCGCGCTAAAGGGTTGGACTGCAGCATGAACAAGTCCACCAAATCCACCCGAACCGTCCGCGTTGATCTTGGCGAGCGGGGCTATGACATCGAGATCGGAGCAGGGGTGCTGGCCCACGCTGGCGCGCTTCTCGGCCCTTTGACCCGCCGCGAGCGCGTCTTCGTGGTCACCGATGAAACCGTTGCTACCCTACATCTGGCGAGCTTTGAAGCCGCTCTGCAAACCGCTGGGCTCAAGCCCAGTACGCGCACCATTGCCTCGGGTGAGGCCAGCAAATCCGTCGCCTCGCTCGAAGCGCTGCTCGGCTGGTTGATCGGCGCGGGTGCCGGGCGTGATGATATGCTCATAGCGCTGGGCGGCGGCGTGGTTGGCGATCTAACGGGCCTTGCCGCGTCGCTGATGAAGCGCGGCATGCAATTTGTTCAGGTTCCGACAACGCTTCTCGCTCAGGTCGACAGTTCAGTTGGCGGCAAAACGGCGGTCAATACCGCCCACGGCAAGAACCTCATAGGCACGTTCTACCAGCCCCGTCTTGTGATCGCTGACAGCGAGGTGCTCGCCACGCTGCCTGAGCGCGAATTGCAGGCTGGTTATGCCGAAATCATCAAATACGGCCTGATCGACGATCCCGTCTTCTTCATGTGGTTAGAGGCAAACGGTGCCGACGTAATGAGGTTGGCGCCCGCCGCCATGACCGAAGCGGTCGCGCGGTCTTGCGCGGCCAAGGCTCGGATTGTGGCCCTTGATGAGCGTGAGGGCGGGGTCCGGGCCTTGCTCAATCTGGGCCACACCTTTGGTCATGCGCTGGAAGCGGCCAACCGGTTCGGTCCTGAATTGTTGCATGGTGAAGCCGTCGGCGTGGGGCTAGCGCTGGCGTTACGCTATTCGGCGCGGCTTGGTTTGATGAGCGGCGAGGACGTTGCCCGCGCGATAAAAGCCATTGCAGTGTCCGGTCTTAAAACCGATATAGGCGCCTTGGATGGCGGGCCCTACCGCGCTGACGCCCTTGTTGAATACATGCGACAGGACAAGAAGGCGCGCGGCACTTGCGTCCCTCTGATCCTTGCACGCGGACTGGGTCAGGCCTTTATATACCCGGAGGCGGATCTCGCTGACGTTCAAGCCTTTCTCAAGGAGGAAACGGGACTTTCATGATTATCGGAATGGTGATCGCGATTATATTACTGCTGGCTTTGTCCGGCTTTTTCTCGGGCTCGGAGACGGCACTGACGGCGGCCTCACGCGCGCGCATGCACCAGCTCGAAGAGAACGGCGACGCCAAAGCGGCACGTGTAAACCGCCTCTTGGCTGACCGCGAAAGCCTGATCGGGACCATCCTGCTCGGCAACAATCTCGTCAACATTCTAGCCTCGGTGCTGGCCACCAGCGTGTTTACGGCATGGCTTGGCCAAGGCGGCGTTTCCATGGCAGCGGCGACCGGCGTGATGACCGTATTGGTGCTGGTCTTTGCCGAAGTCCTGCCCAAAACGCTTGCCATTACGCGGCCAGACGGCATGGCGATGGCCGTGGCGCGCCCAATTTCATGGCTGGTGTCGGCGCTGAGCTGGGTGGTCCGGATTGTCCAACTGATTGTTGCGGGCACATTGCGGGTTTTCGGTGTGCGCCTCGCCGGTCCCGATGTGTCTGCCGATCAGGAGATACGCGGCGCAATTTCGCTGCATGCGTCTCAGGGCGCGGTCGACGAGGCGGACCGCCATCGCTTGCTCGGTGCGCTCGATCTCAAAGACATGGCCGTGTCCGAAGTGATGATCCATCGCAAGAACATCAACATGCTCGACGCTGACAGGCCGACCCGCGATGTGGTCATGAAGGCCCTGTCGAGCGCCCATACGCGCATACCGCTCTATCGCGGCGAGCGCGAGGAGATCATAGGCGTCCTTCATGCCAAAGACCTGCTGCGTGCAGTTGCGCCTCATCAAGGTACGCTCGACGGGCTGGATCTCGAAGAATTGCTGCGCGAAGCCTGGTTTGTACCTGAAACCACACCCTTGCTCGACCAACTCGACGCCTTCATGTCACGGCGCAACCATTTTGCCCTCATTGTTGACGAATATGGCGCGCTGCAGGGGCTGGTCACGCTTGAGGATATTCTCGAAGAGATTGTCGGTGATATCCGCGATGAACACGATATTGTGGTCCAAGGGGTCCGGCCACAAGCGGATGGGTCGGCGGATGTCGACGGCTGGGTTACGATCCGCGATTTAAACCGTGCGCTGGGCTGGTCATTGCCTGATGACGAGGCTGTTACAGTCGCTGGCCTCGTGATCCATGAGGCCCAGACCATTCCGGAGATTGGTCAAAGATTTGCCTTTCACGGCTACAGGTTCGACATCAAAAAGCGTTTGCGAAACCAGATCACCAGCTTGCGGGTTGAAGCGCTCGACGAGTAGGCTGAAGACCGCACTCATGGCATGTTCATGTCTGATACGTTAATCTTTGTTTCACTTTTGAATTGCTGGTGTGGGAAAGTTGGTGCAGGCTGCCCCAATGCCAGTCGATTGGATGCGGAGGGCTGGAAATGACACGAATTGATCTGAAATGGCTAGGATTGGCGACCTTGTTCAGTCTTGTTGGCTGTGCTGCGACCGCCACGGGAGCCAAAACGTCGACTGTGTTGACCAATGCCCCTCCCGTTCCGCTTCAAGCTGAAGCGCCTGCAGGCGCCGCGCTTGTGGTGATCCGGTATCCGGCCGTGGTTGAAACCGATGCCGCTTCGGCCTATCGCGGGGCTTATCTAAGTCGGCCAATAGGCGGCACATTGCGCGCCGCGGCACTCAATTCGCCCGAAAGCGAGCAAGTTGCCGACAGCGCCGTTGTCAAATCGAACTATTTCGCACTCTCGCTTTACAAAGAATTGGTGCAGCGTCTTCCCGAGCATACGGTCCTTTTGTCTCCCCATGCGATTAAGTTGGACGATGACGGGACGCTGACATCGGAACCGGTGACACAAGCTGAAAGCCTTGCCAGCGTGCTGACGGTCGATTTTGCGGCCTATTCCTTCCCTGATCCTGAGCGCATGATGAACTCTGAGCCAATTACTTTTGGCGATTTGGTAACCCCGCTGGTCACGGTGCGCACGGACCACCGCGCGGCCGTTCCAACCAATGGCGTCTTGATGGCGAGCGGTCCTCTGCTCGCGTCCGCCGGCGGCCAGGGGGCCAGTCTGAGCACATCATCGCTCGACAATCTCCAGGCAGGGCGGCTTGAGCGTCCTGTGCCCGCGCTCGATTTTGTCTCCTACATAGCGGGCGACACCAGCCAATCCGTTTCTGCCCGCCCGTTGACATTGACGGGCGAGCGCAATGCGGCGCAGGCCTATCCGATCGAGAAAATTCTGCTGGATCGGGCCACGCTGCAAGCCATGCAGGTCAGCGATAGTAGCGATCTTGATCCGCTTGAGCGTGTCTTCTCAGATTCCATGGCCGACCGCATCGTCGATATGCTCAATGACACGCATACGGGGAAAGCCTCCATGATGCAGCGCGCCGCAGCGATTTCGCAGTTTGATCCGAGCCTTGCAGCGTTGACTCTCACCGGCTCTCCAGATGCCGACTATCTGGCGCGAGTGCGGTATGCCGAGCGGCTGCTTGATGCCGAGCGGCGCTATCTGTCGATCCAGTCCTTGCGTATCTTTGACGGTATTCACAATGGCGAAATGGGCGCTCAGGTCCGCGATATGTTGACCGCCGAGCACAAAGTACTCGAAGAGCGCCGCGAACTGGCCCGTCAGCAAAACACGGCAACCGCACTCGCAGTTTTGGGCGCTGTGGCTGCCGTAGGCGTGGGTGTTAGCGGCGGCGGCAACCAGACCTTCGGCGAAGCGCAGGCGCGCAGTCTGGGAACCAGTGTCCTGCTATCGGGGGCAATCTATGCCGCCTCTCAAGCCGTTTCGCTCAATCGTTTGTCCAAATCCGTCGGGGTCAACTATCTCACCTCGATTGTTCCTGCGCTTGAAGAGCAAATCTCGGTCAATGTGAACTTGCTGGAATCAAACGAGACGATTACGGCGATCCGGTTTGAGGATTTGCAGGAAAAGCTCCAGACGCTCTACACAGAAAACCAGCGCTCGCTTGATACGATCGCGACGAGTTGTGGCTATAAGCATGATGGCGAGAATGCGATAGGGACGTGGCTTGGCGCGTGCAATGGTGGTGTCGCTGATGGCGCTGGCGTTGGTGTGATCCGCTTCGATGATGGCGCGGCGGTCGAATATATCGGGGCAGCAAGTGAGGGGCAGCCCAATGGCGGCGGCCTGATGATTTTCCACAGCGCTCAGGGCAGCAATTATGCCATTGAAGGCCCATTCGTAAATGGCAAAGCAGATGGCGTTATGAGAGTTGCCCGCGCCGGTCAGATCGACGCATTGCGCCTCTATCGGGCAGGACAGGACGTGTCTGCAGCGCCATCAGGAACTGTGTTCGTGTCGCCATTCGAAGCGGAAAACGATGAGGCAGAAGCTGAGGACGGTGTTCCGGTTGCCACGCTGAAGACGGCGGCGCGCGGATGAAGCGGACTACCCGAACCCTTGCGGCCATTCTGACGAGCGCCTGCCTTTTTGGCGTAGGCTATGCTGATACCGGGGAGCCGAGCGTACCGCCGCTTGAGAAAGAGCGGATCGAACTTGGCGTAGACAGGGCTGCCAGTCAGGAAGCCTGTATCGAGATTATGGCCGCGTTTCCGGACAATGGCCATGTGCCGCGCTATCAGTTCTTTCGTCTGGCTCAGGAAATCGGGACAGACGCGACGCCTGCTTTTCGGGCTGCCATCCGCGAATATGGTCAAGGCAGCGTGGCACCTGATACCCCGATTGCGGACATCATCGAAGGCATTGCAAATCCGGTGCTCCGCCAAGCGGCCCCGAGCATAGCGGTGGCCCAAATGGCACATCTGATCGAGTTCAGCCAGAATTGCGATACCTTCGTCGCGGGCCAGGCGGCAAGCCTTGAGGCCTTTGATCCGACTCTCGCCAATGGCGAGTTCAACGCCGTGATCGCCGAGGATGCTCTGTTCCTGAGGCAAGTTCTCGCAGATGTGCTCTATCGTCTCGAAGCCGATCAGGATGCAGTCTATGGTCCGGCAATTATCAGCTATGCAGCCTCGCTGGTCGAAATGCGCGATAACATCGAATTTGCCGCGTTCGACTCCGAAGTCGAAGAGCTTGAAACTCTTTTCATGGAAGACCTCGACGGGCGTTTGGCCCGTTCGAACGATATTATCAATGGCGAGATGAACAATGAGGCGATTGCCAACGCGATTGCTTTGTCAGATGATCTGAACGATGCCGCGCGTGAACTGCAAGAACGTCAGGCGCGCGAAACCCTCTATCGGATACTGTTCGGTTATCTATGAAATCGCGTCGGCGAAACATTGCAGTCTTCTCTATCTCTGCGCTTGATCTGTTTGCCGCAGCCCTTGGCGCTTTCATCCTGATCGTTCTTGTCCTGTTTCCGTATTACAGGCTCGGCGGTACGGATGTGTCTTTCGAAGAATTGGAACAACTGGTCGAACGTCGCCGCGAGGCAGCCTCATCTGCCCAGACCGAATTATCCGAAATTCGCGCCATTCGGGCCGAAATCCGGCTGCTTGATCTGCAATACAGGACCACGGCTGAAGAATTGTCCGAGATCGAGGCCAAGATCCGTGAGGCCCAGCGCCAGACCGCCGAGATCGAAATTCCTGATCCGCCGCCTGTTCCTAAACCCGAACCCATTCCCGAGCCGCCACGCAACATAAATCGCGGCGTCGAGTTCTCGATTTTAGGGCTCGCCACATCCAAGAAAGACATTGCCATTGTGGTTGATATGTCTGGCTCCATGCAGGCCCACAGAGGCAAAGTTGTGACCGCCATCAATGAAGTGCTCGGCCAGATGAAGCCCGACAATCGCTTTGTGATCATCGGCTATCGTGGCGGCCCCACCTTCGACACCTATCCGCGCAATGGCCGGTTAACGAGCGCCGACGCGTCGAACCTGTCGGCAGCGCGTCAATTTGTGAACGGCATGTCCGCGCGGTTTGGTGGCGGAACCCCGACTCAGATTGCGCTTTTGCGCGCACTCAATCTGAGCCCTGAAGCGGTGATCCTGATGAGCGATGGCCAGCCCGATGATGGTCAGCCCGGCAGCATCATCGCCAATATAACGGGTCGCAATCGCGGACGGGCAGAAATCCACACGGTCGCGATTGGCAATTATACCCAAGACCGGAACCTGACTTTGTTCCTGCAAGAACTGGCGCGGCGCAATCGCGGTGACTTTGTCGGGAGAGCCCGATGAAACGACGCGGCTCCGGCGACATTGAGATCTTCTCGCTATCAGCGATTGATCTGTTCGCAGCGGCGATGGGCGCGTTCGCGCTTTTAACGATTGTGCTGATGCCCTACTATCAGAAAGAGATACAGGAACGCACACCGGAGAACGCGATTGCGGACCTTGCGCGCGCGGCAGAAAACAGCGTTGTGGCAACGGTCGAGCAGCGCAAGGCGATCGAAGCGAAGCGCTCGGCAGCGGCCGCGAACGTTTCAGCCATAAAGAGCGAAGCCGAGCGCCTCCTGGCCGAGCTTGCAGGCGCCGAAGCGGCTCTGCTCGAAAAACGTGCCGAAGCCGAACGCGCCATCGAAGTGCCAGAGCCGATTGCCACACAACCTGGCCCAACCCCGCAAAAAGCCATTGTCTCGTTCCGCTTTCTCGGCATGAAAACGGTCAAGGACGACATCGCCGTTGCGCTTGATCTCAACCGCTGCATGGGCGGGCATGAAGCGTCGGTCAACAACGCCATGGAGCGGATTATCTCCTCCCTTCAGGACAATCACCGCTTGCAGGTTTTGGGCTTCCAGCAGACCGATAGTGGTCCGCGCGTTCAGACCTGGCCCAATGGCGGCGGCTTGCGGCGGGTCAGTGGCGGCACGCGCGCCGAAGCCATCGGCTTTTCCGAACGGCTCACCACGCGTTTTGGCGGCTCCGCCTCGATGATCGATGTGTTTGAAAAAATGCTCGCCGGGCCTGCCGAAGCGATCTTCCTCGTCAGCGATGGATTGCCGAACCCGCGCGCCAATAATGGTCTGCAACCGAACCAGCTGATCCGCGAGATTACGCGCCGCAATGGCGGGCGTAAGGAAATTCATACAGTGGTCGTCGGCAATTATTTTGATTATGACGGGACCGTTGAGTTCATGGAACGGCTTGCAGAACAGAATGATGGGCAGTTTCTGGCGCTCGCCTCGGCGGCAACGGGCGTGTGTGATTAGGGATTTGAGGAAGAAGGCAGAACGGACATGAAAAAGCAGGCAAATCTATACAAACGGCTGTTCGTCTTCACCGTGTCGATTATCGCGGCGATTGTGCTGATTGGTATTATTCGGCTGACCGCGAGCGAAGGCATTCAGGAAATTCTACTTGATGCGGATTCCGATTTCTGGCCGTTTACGGTCCAGAATATTATGTGGCTCGCCTTGTTTATAGGCTTTGGTGATCTGGCGTTGCGCTGGAACGCGGCCAGCGAAGAGCAGGGCCAGCTAAACCGCAATTATCTGCCAACCGATGGCCGCAGATTGCATATGGATATGCTCGGCCAGATCCGCGATGGGGTGGCCGGACGCCGGTTCGGGCTCGATTGCTTCTTGCCGCGCATGATCATCCGCACGATTGACCAGTATAAAGTCTCCGGCAAGGAAGATCAGGCCACCTCGGTGCTGAACTCTTCGCTTGAGCTCTATATGCATGAGATTGATCTGCGCTATTCAACCTTGCGCTATCTGACATGGCTCATCCCCTCGCTCGGCTTTATCGGCACAGTGATGGGGATCATGTTTGCGCTGCAATATGCTGGCGTGCCAGCCAATGCCGAGGCAGAGGATTTTCTCTATCAGGTCACCAGCCGGCTTGGCGTGGCATTCACAACGACGCTTGTGGCGCTTGTGATGTCAGCTGTGCTAGTTTTGCTGCAATCTGTGGTGCAAGGCAAAGAAGAGCGGGCGCTCAACGCTGCGGGGCAATATTGCCTCGACAATCTCATTTTGCGCCTTGGCGGGACTTAAGGGACCAAAAGTATGAGTGACAATTGGGAGCCGCCCAAGAGCGATTATGAATTGCGCGAAGAACGCGCGCCATGGGGCCGCAGGATTGCGGCGGCGCTGGTTCTACTCATCATTGGCGCGGGCGCGATCTGGCTCGCCAGCAAAGTCGTTGTGCCTGATGAGTTGCCCGCTGATGACCCTGTCGAACAGGGCGAGGCCGAAGAGAGCGGCGAGGGCGAGCCAAACGCGACGCCGGACAAGCCACTGACCGATGACGAAGCCTGGGTCGCCGCTTTGGAGAAAGACACGCTCGAAGGTTACCGCGAGTATCTCGAACTCTTTCCCAATGGCAACCACAAGGAAGAGGCGCAAGCCGAGATCAACGCATATGATGAGCGCGATTGGCAAACGGCGCTGGAACGCAACACGCTGGCAGGCTTTGAGGATTATCTCGAAGCATGGCCTGAAGGTCTGCACGCCAGCGAAGCACGCGAGAAAATTGCCGAGATAAAAGCCGCTGAAGAAGCTCGCCGCAAAGACGCCGCCGAACGCGCGGCCCAGGAAGCTGGCGACTGGGAAACGGCAGCCAGAGAGAACACGGTTCAGAGCTATGAAACCTATCTCGCCAAGCATCCCACAGGTGCCCACGCCGATGAAGCCCGATCACGCATCGCCAGCCTGAAAGCTTCAGCCGCAGACGAAGCCGCATGGCAGCAGGCAAAGACCGCCAACCGCGCCGCCGCCTATGAGCAGTATCTGGCAAGCTTCCCCCAAGGGGCCCATGTCGCCGAAGCCATTGCCGCACTTGAGCAACTTAAGCCAGCCCCTGGCCGCACCTTCAAAGATTGTGATGCCTGCCCGCTTATGGTCTCTCTTCCATCGGGCAATGCAAATCTGGGCGCGGGAACTGACGATCGTCTCGCGCGACCAAACGAGAAACCCCGGCGGCCGGTCACATTTGGAGATCTGTTCGCGATTGGGGTGACCGAGGTCACTTTTGCCGATTGGGGCGCTTGCGTGGCCGATGGCGGCTGTGAAGCCGTCTCCGCAGATAATGGCTGGGGGCAGGGACGCCGCCCGGTCATCAATGTCAGCTGGGATGCTGCCCAGAGCTATACTGAATGGCTCTCGAAAAAGACCGGCTTTGCCTACAGCTTGCCGAGCGAAGCGCAATGGGAATATGCAGCGCGCGGTGGAGACACCGGGATATGGGCGGGCGGATCGGCTGCGGCCTTGTGCGCTTTTGCCAATGGCGCGGGCAGCGAAAGTGGGCTCGACTGGGGCAATCCTGATTGTACCGATCCGGCCGCCGACCGAACGATGCCCGCAGGGGGGCTTTCGGCCAATGCTTTTGGTGTGAAAGACATGATCGGCAATGTCGGCGAGTGGACACTTGATTGCAACACGCTCAATTTGCGCGATGCGCCGACCGATGGTGGAGCTGATCTACGTGGCAGCTGCAATCAACGCGCGGTGAGAGGCGGATCATGGTTCTCGGGGCCTGCGGACTTACGCTATACTGCGCGCTTGATGCAGCGGCGCGGCGACCGAAACGATTTCACCGGCTTCCGTGTGGTTCGTAAAATAGAGAACTAGGCGCTGAGCGGCTCAAAACGCTGTGTTCACTAGACAGTCATGCCGGATATGGCACATTAGATCTATGATAAAGCGTCTTATTGTCCTCACTGCGTCGATCTTTGCGCTGGCTATGCTGGCGCAGGCCCCGGCCTATGCGCAATCTACCGATCAGACGGATCAATCCGAGGAAGACTGGCGCCGCTCAAAGAAGAAGCGCTCCTCGGACCGAAATAACCCCCCACGATCACTGCCCGGCCTTGGGGGCGGCATTCCAATCCCGCCGCTTGAGCCGATTGACACATTGCCAGAGGATTCCCGGCGGCATTTGCAAAGACAGCGCGCAAAAGTCATCGCCGAAGTCGAGTTCGGCGAGACGCCCGAAGATGTGCCTTACGAGCCAAGCGAAGCCGCGAAAAATGATCCCGAGCTGGCCGCCGAAGAGGAAGAGGCTTGGGAAATTATTATGACCGACCTCCAGGGCGGACCGGGCGGTAGCGCACCTGCCGAGAGCGGCCCGAACCGGGTTGCCGTGGCTGGACGCGGTGGCAGCTCTGCCGGATCGGTCACGCGCGGCGGATCGAGCCAGAGCGCAGCGGACATTCTCGCTCAGCTCAAGGGCTTGCAGTCCAGCGGCCAACGCCCCGGTGGCGGCGGTGGTGGGACTGATGCGCGCGGAACCGGCGGCGGTCAGGCGCCTCAAGGTGCGAGCACGCAAGCTGCTGGCGGCGCGACGCAAGCTGGCAGCGCTCAGGGCGCGGGGCAAGCGCCGCAGGGTCAAACCGGTCAAGCTGGGCAGGGTGATGCCGTTGATGGCCAGGATGGTGCGGCCACGCAATCCGGTCAGGATGGGCAAGGCCAAGCAAGCCAAGGCGACGGCCAAAATGGACAAGGCCAAAACGGACAAGGTCAGGACGGCCAAGGTCAGGACGGACAGGGCGAAGCTGGTCAAGGACAAGATGGACAGGGCCAACAGGGCGACGGCCAAGATGGCGGCGCTGATGGCGATGGCGCAGACAATGGCAATCAAGGGGACGCTGGAGCGGACGGCGCTGCAACCAGCAGCACGAACCAACCGCCTCCCGGACCGCTCGACCGCGCTCGGAGCCAAGGCCCGCTTGCGCCTAGCTCCGGCGCGCAATCCAGCGCATCCGATTTCCTCAAAGGCAAAGGCTCCGCGCCGTCTGCAACGGACGACTAGCGCGCGGAATTGCCCCCTAAATGCTAGTGAAGAACCGGCTTTGCCAGAGCTTCAGCCTGCGCGATCCAGTCTTGCCGAACGATTCGCTCGCCCAATGACAGCGCCGCATCGATTTGCTGAATATCAGCTTCGGTCCAGTTTGCGATTTGCGAAAAGCTGACGATGCCGAGAGCCGCTAATTTGTCAGCGATTTTTGGCCCAATGCCTTTGATTGCGGTCAGATCGTCTGCGAGACCGATCGCAGCTTTTATTGGCGCTGCGGGCCCGGCCTGCGCGTCCGGATTGGCAACAAAGGTCGGAAAAGGGCGGAACATGTCGAACATATCGACCAACGTTCGGCCGGGCACTTCCACAGGCGCACGCGCCCAGCTTGGCAAAGCGGACACTTTCTCCGCCATCGCAGTCCATGCGTTCAAATTCATATCTGCGGCTTTTTGAAAGCCTTCGCGGATCTGGGTTTCGTCGGGCACCATCATATCTGCAATCGGTGCAAAGACCGGAAGTGCCATCATTTGCTCTGTTTGGTGTGCGGCTGCTTTCATCCATGCCTGTTGTGCCTTAAGCGTGGTTTCGGTCCACATTGTAAGGTTTTTGGAGAAGAGGTCGAAAGGTGTCGTCATCGTAATATCCCGGTTTGTATGCCGACATCTATAGCCAGTTTTGCTGCGCTGCACAAATCGGGCAACAGGTTGGGGGCGACAAAGGTCGATTTGGGCGTCTGGGCAGCGGACCTATAAGTTGCGATACTTAGCTTTACCGAATCGCTAGAGGAAAGCGCAAATGCCCGAGATCGACCTATCAGAAATCGATATGCGCCGGATCTTTGGCCATGTGCTGGTCTTTGATTCAGGTGTAGGGGGGCTGACCATCGCGGGTGAGTTGAGCGATATGGCACCCGCACTGAGCATCGATTACGCGGCGGATACGGGCTTCTTCCCTTATGGCGACAAGTCCGATGACGAACTTAGACGGCGACTGCCCAAAGTGGCCAAAGCGCTTTACGATCATGTTCAGCCGGATGTGTTTGTCATTGCCTGCAACACGGCGAGCACTCTGGCGCTCGAAGAGGTCCGCACGGCATTGCCATGCCCGGTGGTTGGCACGGTGCCTGCGATCAAACCGGCCGCAGCCCATAGCCAGTCAGGCACAATCGGCCTGCTCGCCACACCCGGCACCATAAGGCGTACTTATACCGACCAGCTCATCTCGGAGTTTGCCGCCGATGTGACAGTGATCAAACATGGCAGCCTGGACCTTGTGGAACTGGCGGAAGCTGTGGCGCGTGGAGAGACGCCGGATTTGGCCCATTTCAAAGCCGCACAAGCGGCCTTGTTTGACGCAGCGGGCGGCGAGGGGATCGACACGATTGTGCTCGCTTGCACACATTTCCCATTGGTTCGCGATCAACTGGTCGAAAGTGCGCCGCGCGAAGTTTGCTATATTGATTCGGGAGAAGCCATCGCGCGCCAGACCCTGCGTCAGCTCGCTCAGATTGGACGGCCGACGCGTTCTGATTTGGGGGGCAGAGCTTTTATAACGGATGCGGCAGAACAGTCTGGGGCACTGATCTCAGTGTTTGAAAGGTTCGGCTATGCCCCGACCGTGACCGTTCAGGTGGACGATGAGCCCGCTGTCGGCAAGCGGGTTTGAGGTCTTCCTATCCAACCCTGAACCGGAACTGCCTAGTTTGTCTCTCACTCAAATCAGGAGAGAGATATGACATCTTTTACCAGCCGGCTGAACGGCATTTTCGAGACGGCGCTTTCAGTGATCGGAGCCGTACTCCTTGTGATCCAAACGGTGACGGGAGCTGACGGGATTGGCCAGATTGCAGCGGCTCTTGTCGCTTTGATCGCCCCGATTTGCGCGGCTATTCGCTCAAGCAACTCGCCGCAAGAAATTGCGGACATGGTGGCGGACGCGATTCAGGACACGTTCGCAGACGACGCCTAGTCTTCGGCATCCGGCGAGGGAGGGGCGCCGATGTCTGCACGTTTGCGCCGTCTTAGCCGCTTCCAGAACTGCCGACGCTCGGGCACAGGCAGTGTCTCCAGGTTTTTCACAAAAGCTTCCGCGCAGGCGCGCCAAGAATATTTTTCTGCGTAGCTGCGCGCGGTGACGCGATCGAGCGACAGACAGGCCCTGGCTGCGTGGGCGAGGTCGCTATCAATAACGCCCGCATCCGAGCCCGGAATAATGTCGCGCGGACCTGGCGCGTCATAAGCCGCCACCGGTACACCGCTCGCCATAGCTTCAAGAATGACGAGGCCAAACGTATCCGTCAGGCTTGGAAAAACGAACACGTCGGCGCTGGCAAAATGAGCTGCCAGATCATCCCCGAACTTCGCGCCGAGGAAGTGGGTTTCCTTATATTTTGCTTGCAGTTCAGCGAACTGCGGTCCTTCGCCTATGATGACCTTCGAGCCGGGCAGGTCAAGCTCGATAAAGGCCTCGATATTCTTCTCCACGGCAACCCGTCCCACATTCAGGAAGATCGGGCGCGGCAATCCCTTGAATGGGTCGTCCGGAGCGCCTTCTTCAATGCGTTTGTCCGGATGGAACGTGTCTGTGTCCACCCCGCGCGTCCAGCTTACGACATTGATAAAACGGTTCGCTTCAAGCTCATCGCGCATGGACGGGGTCGCGACCATAACCTTGCCAGAATATTTGTGGAACCAGCGTACGAAACGATAGCCCCATGATGTCGGGATCGGGAAGCGGGCGGAAACATATTCTGGAAACCGCGTGTGATATGATGTCGAAAACGGATGCTTATGTTTCAGACACATCGCCCGGCCTGCCATGCCCAAAGTGCCTTCGGTAGCAATGTGGATTGCGTCCGGCTCGAAACTGTCAAAGCGCCCTTCAATATTGCGCTTGGCACCAATGGCCAGACGGATCTCCGAATAGGTTGGTAAGGGAATGGTGCGGAACCCATCGGCAGGCGACACGATTTCCCATTCATGCCCCATCGCCTCGCACTCGGCGATAACCCGTTTCATCGTACGCACAACCCCGTTGACTTGAGGCTCCCACGCGTCCGTTATCAGCATGATCCGCATATTATTCGAACACTCCCGCCACTCCGAACACGCAATTTGGCCTTGTCTGCGCCCAAGGTAAAGCACGGATCGGTTTAAATGCTTGAATCCTGAAGAAACCCGCGTCACAGTCAGGCGAAAATAACCCCTGATCGAGGCCAAAATGAACAAAACACCTCATCTGACGGCGCTTGATGATTGGGACTCTCTCGATGATCTGAAATTTCGAGACGAAGAGGCCTTCGTGGAGGCGCTTCTAAAAACGCCTGCGCTGGATGTCAGTGCGCGTCATGCAAGCGTCCAGCGCGGACGCGAGCTTGTTCGCATCGCCCGCACGAAAACCCGTCGCAAAGGGGTCATGGAGAGCTTTCTGGAGGAGTTCGGCCTGTCCAATTCCGAAGGTTTGGCGTTGATGTGTCTTGCAGAGGCATTGCTGCGGGTGCCCGATGCGGAAACGCGTGACGAGTTGATCGCCGAAAAGATCCGTTCTGGTGATTGGGCCGCCCATAAGGGGCAGTCCGACAGCTGGTTGGTCAACGCATCGACCTGGGGGCTTATGCTAACTGGCCGCGTTATCGGGCTTGGCCAGACCGACGTGCAAGACGCGGGCGCCACCGTTCAATCACTGATCCGGTCTTCGGGCGAGCCTGTTATTCGCGCGGCAATGATGCAGGCTATGCGGATTATGGGGGAGCAATTCGTACTTGGCCGCGATGTCGGTGCCGCGCTCAAGCGGGGGCGCAAAATGGTTCGAGCCGAAGAAGCGGCCCACTTCAGTTTCGACATGCTCGGCGAGGGTGCCCGCACCAAAACCGATGCGGCCCGGTATCTTAAAGCCTATCAAGCGGCCATCAAAGCGGTTGGCAAAACCCGCACCAGGGGCACTCCGCCGGAAGCTGTCAGCGGCGTGTCGGTCAAACTGTCCGCCTTGCATCCGCGATATGAAGCGGTGAACGGCGACCGTGTCTTCGAAGAGCTTTACCCAACACTTTTGTCTCTGTGCGAACAGGCCGCGGCGGCGGACATAAACTTATGTCTCGATGCCGAAGAAGCTGATCGGTTGGTAATTTCGCTTCAACTGTTTGCACGGCTGGCTCACGAGCCCTCCTTGCAGAATTGGACAGGGCTTGGACTGGCAGTACAGGCTTACCAGAAACGCGCAGGCCTGGTCATCGACAAGCTCGTCCAATTGGCCGAAAAGACCCAACGGCGCTTCATGGTGCGGCTCGTCAAAGGGGCCTATTGGGACAGTGAAATCAAACACGCCCAGGAAGAAGGCTATGCAAACTTCCCGGTCTTCACAACCAAACAGGCAACCGACGTCAACTATCTTTCCTGCGCCAAAGCCATGCTTGAAGCCTCGCCTGCGATCTATCCGCAATTTGCCACCCATAACGCACATTCAGTCGCCGCAATCTCGCAAATGGCCGATAAGCTTGGGGTCAGCGCATTCGAGTATCAGCGCTTACACGGCATGGGCGAGGCGCTCTATGATGCCGCCGAGGCTGGCCGGAAAGTGCGGGTCTATGCGCCTGTCGGTGCGCATGAAGACCTGCTGCCATACCTCGTTCGCCGACTGCTGGAGAATGGCGCGAACACGAGCTTCGTCCACGCCTTCCTTGATGCGGATGTGCCCGTCGAGCATGTGGTGGAAGACCCGTTTGCCAAAATCGAAGCGGGGCCGCGCAGGCATCCACGCATCCCGACACCGCCGCGCCTTTATGGCCCCGAGCGTCCGAACTCGGCTGGGCTTGATCTGTCCCAAGCCAGCGTGCGTGCCGGGCTCGCTGCAGCGTCTGGTTCCAAACCGGTCCCGCTGGAGGGTCTGCCTGACGCCACCCGCTCGGACATAGACAAGGCGATAAGCCAGGCGCAGGCAGCGCAAAAAGACTGGGACAGGTTGGGCGGCAATGCGCGCGCTATCGTTTTGCGCAAAATGGGCGACGCACTTGAACAGAATATGACGGCGCTCATCGCGCTTATGGCGCAAGAAGCAGGCAAGACACTTGCCGATGGTGTGGCCGAAGTGCGTGAGGCGGTCGATTTCTGCCGGTATTATGCGAGCGAGGCCGAACGCAAATTCGTCGGCGCTCAGAGACTGCCCGGACCGGCTGGAGAGACCAATCACATATCGCTGCACGGGCGCGGCGTGTTCGCCTGTATCAGCCCGTGGAATTTCCCGCTGGCGATCTTTACCGGACAGGTGGCCGCGGCCTTGGCGGCCGGCAATGCCGTGCTTGCCAAACCCGCCGAGCAGACCCCGCAAACTGCGCATGCAGCGATAAAGCTTTTCTATCAAGCGGGCCTGCCCAAAGACGTTCTGCATCTCATTGTTGGCGCAGGCGAGATCGGCGGCATATTGACGGCGCATTTGGGTGTTTCCGGCGTCTGTTTTACTGGCGGCACACGCACCGCGCGGGTCATCAATCAATCACTCGCCGCGCGCGACGGGCCGATCATTCCGTTGATCGCAGAGACAGGCGGCCTCAACGCTATGTTCGTTGACACCACCGCCCTGCGCGAACAGGTGATCGATGATATGATCGTCTCCGCGTTCGGCTCGGCAGGCCAACGTTGCTCCGCTTTGCGGCTGGCTTTCCTGCCCCATGATACCGCCGACATGCTTATCGATGGCCTCAACGGCGCGATGGATGAGCTTTCAATTGGCGATCCCAGCCTGCCAACGACAGATGTCGGCCCAGTCATTGACGCGGATGCGCATGCCGCGCTCGATGCCCATCTCGAGCGCATGACCTCCGAGGCGACACTCGTCAAACAATTGCCTGTTTCCGAGACCACCATTGGCAACAGCGTCTATTTCGGTCCAGCGCTGGTCGAACTGTCTTCGCTTGACCAGATCAGCGAGGAAAGCTTCGGCCCCGTCCTACATATTCTGCGATATGATCCGGATGATATCGCCGAGCTTGGCGATCAGCTGGCAGCGAAAGGCTATGGCCTGACGCTCGGTATTCATTCACGGCTGGAGCGCTTTGCCGAACAGGTGCGCGCCGCCGTGCCAGCGGGCAATACTTATGTGAACCGGACGATGATTGGCGCTGTTGTGGGCGTGCAGCCCTTTGGCGGGGAGGGGCTCTCGGGCACAGGCCCCAAAGCGGGCGGGCCGCATTACCTTGCCAGATTTGCCACTGAACGTGTCGTCACCGTCAATATTACTGCCCAAGGCGGCGATCCGGAACTTTTATCGCTTTAGCTATTTCTGAAGGACGCAGCCAAGGCGCGGCTCATAAGTCGCTGTTGCCGAGATCAGGCCAAGCGCCGAAGCTGTCACGCTGTCTTCGGTCTCCGAGAGTTTGAGTGCGCTGATGTCTTGCGTAAAATCATTCTGGCAACTGGCCATTTCCCGCTCGGATACAAATCGGCACGAGCAAATCTGCTTGGCGGCATAGGCAGTCGCCACCTTGCCAAAGCCAACTTGGTCTTTCAGGAAGACATGCCAGAGCGCCCCGCCAATAATGGCAAGCACAGCGAGGACGATCAGAAAAGCTTTGGCGAATTTCATAAGCTGGCCTTAAACATGCCTGACAACTCTTAGAGGAGCGCGCATATGTTTGCCAAGACTTTGATGGGAATCGCCCTTGGTTTGGGGTTGCTCTTGCCGAGCGCAACAGGGCAAAACGAGCCCCAAAACGCCTCCGTGATTTACCCCACGAACATCTGGGCCAAAGGGGTCGCGCCGCTTGAGACCGAGGCCGAGTTGGATGCGCTGATCAAGGACGCCATGTCCCGCGCCTTTACGGACGAGATGGGAGAGAGCCGCCAGATTGTCGTCATCCACAAGGGGCGGCTCGTGGCTGAGCGCTACGCAGACGGCTTTAACCCCGACACAAAGCTGGTCTCATGGTCGATGGCGAAATCCATCACGCAGGCGCTGGTTGGCCGCGCGGTGCAAGAAGGGTTGATCGAGGATATTGATGCGCCAATGCCCTCGCCTTGGGAGGCGGGCGATCCGCGCAGCGAGATCACATGGCGGCAATGGATGACCATGACGGACGGGCTCGACTACGCCGAAGTCGGCGAGACGGACTTGGGCAAAAATGATGTCGTCCAGATGATGTTCGGGCCAGGGCGGTTCGATATGGTTGGCTATGTCGAGGGCTTGGAACAAATCCACGCGGCAGGCACGCATTGGAATTACTCGACGGCGGCGTTTCATACGATTAGCCGTGCCGTTCAGGATCAGATTGATGGGCAAATGCCTGGCTGGCTCCAAGCGCAACTCTTCGCACCTCTCGGCATGGACGCCCAGCCTGAGTTTGATGCGGCGGGCACTTTCCTCGGCGGCTCGCTGGTCTATGCTTCCGCGCGAGACTTTGCCCGCTTTGGTTATCTCTATCTCAGAGACGGTGTCTGGAAGGGTGAGCGGCTCTTGCCCGAAGGCTGGGTCGATTTCGCCACCACGGTCCATGAGGGCACCGACACCAATGTCTATGGCGCAGGCTGGTGGATCACCCCGCCTGAAGGCGAGACACCTACGCATCCACAATCAGCGCTCAGCGGCCCTTATGACGCTTTCCACGCGGGCGGCAATGAAGGCCAGACCATCTGGGTCGTCCCATCCAAAGACCTCGTTATTGTTCGGTTGGGCCTGATGAGCAATGCGCCCGAAAATTGGGCCGCACTTTACGAATGGAACCAGAAAGTCGCGCGCACATTTCCGGATCTGAAGCAGCCCTGAGCCACACGCATAAAACAGCCCTGAGCCACACGCATAAAACAGCCCTGAGCCACACGCATAAAACAGCCCCAAGCTTATGCGATGAAAACAGCCCTGAGCCGCCGTCGGCGCGTCCCATCGCGCTTCAGCGCGGGGGACAAACACAAAGAGCCTTAGCCCTCGTCCAGAATCCACACCTCGACTGTACCGTTCAGCTTCATCGTCAACGGATTGCCATGCCGGTCGAGGCTCTTGCCCGCCATCACAAGTATCCAGCCTTCCGAGATGCAGTATTCCTGCACGTTGATTTTCTCATTGCCGTTGAGTTTGATGCCGAGGCCGCGGTCTAGCAACGCGCCATTATAGTGCGGGCTCATCGGATGGATGCTCATACGGTCCGGGATTGTCATATCGGTCATGACAGCTTTCTAGCCGAATGTTACAGCTTTTCAAGCGGCGGCTCATGATCGGCGATCAGGATAAGTTGGCGCAAGATAAGAAAAATCATCGCGCCGCCCCGATCAGAAAAACGACATATTGCCAAAATTAATGTGTTGCCTATTTGTTCCTGTTGTGACATAACATGAAAAGCCCGTTTTTGCTGGGCAATAGCGCCCAATTGAGGCGGTGTGTTAAGGCCTTGTTAAGAGGTCATCCACCGCTATTTTGGCAATTTTCGAAAATCTGGCATTGACCAAGTGTTAACCAATAGACCACTATATGTTGTGTCGGGGCTATCTGGTAACGCTGTATATGGCGATATTGGGGGCTAGCCCGCTTTTTCTGGTTTGGATGTGAGGGATATATATGTCTGCGATAGATGCTGTTGTTAAAGATGGAATTCGGGGCTCGCGCCGTGGAAAACCGCGGCATGTGGAACTGAATGTCGTAGACAAGCCTGCTGTGAAGCCGGAAAACATCAAAACAGACCCCTCGCGCGATGCGCTTCTGACCGATTTCGGCAAGCGGACGCTCGAAGACCGTTATCTGCTGGTCGATGAGACATTTCAGGGCATGTTTGCCCGCGTGTCAGCGGCCTATGCTGATGATCTGGCGCACGCCCAGCGGCTTTACGACTACATGTCCCAACTCTGGTTCATGCCCGCAACGCCCGTCCTGTCCAATGGCGGAGCTGATCGCGGCCTGCCAATCTCGTGCTTCCTTAATCAGGTCGGCGATTCGCTCGATGATATTGTCGGCACATGGACGGAGAATGTGTGGCTGGCCTCCAATGGTGGCGGCATCGGCACCTATTGGGGCAATGTCCGCTCGATCGGTGAGAAAGTGGGCCAGAACGGCCAGACATCAGGCATTATTCCGTTTATTCGCGTCATGGACTCGCTGACACTGGCGATCTCCCAAGGCTCGCTGCGGCGCGGCTCAGCGGCGTGCTATCTTGACATCCACCACCCTGAAATCGAAGAATTCCTCGAAATTCGCAAAGCCTCCGGCGATTTCAATCGTAAAAGCCTCAACCTGCATCACGGTATCAATATCACCGATGCTTTCATGGAAGCGGTCCGTGATGATGCAGAGTTTGATCTGATCAGCCCGAAATCCAACGAGGTCGTCAAGCAAGTCAACGCGCGCAAGCTCTGGCAGAAATTGCTCGAATTGCGCATTCAGACGGGCGAGCCTTATCTGCTGTTTACCGACACGGTGAACAATGCCATGCCCGCCCATCAGCGCCAGATGGGACTGAAGGTTACCCAGTCAAATCTCTGCTCGGAAATCACGCTCGCCACGGGCCTTGATAATGAGGGCAAAGACCGGACGGCGGTGTGTTGCTTGTCATCCGTGAATGCCGAAAAATATCTCGAATGGAAGCAGGACGAGACCTTCCTTGAGGATATTTTCCGCTTTCTTGACAATGTGTTGCAGGACTTTATCGATCGGGCGCCGGATGAAATGTCCCGTGCGGTCTATTCCGCCGAGCGCGAACGGTCCGTCGGTCTTGGCCTGATGGGCTTCCACTCTTTCTTGCAGACCATGCGCGTTCCAATGGAAAGCCCGATGGCCAAAAGCTGGAACAACCAGATGTTCAAACACATCCGGCGCGGGGCCGATGCCGCATCGGTCAAGCTCGCCAAGGAACGTGGCCCCTGCGAAGATGCCAGAGAATCGGGCATTATGGCACGCTTCAGCCACAAAATGGCTGTCGCTCCAACCGCCTCCATTTCGATCATTTGCGGCGGCACCAGCGCTGGCATCGAGCCGATTCCAGCCAATGTCTATACCCACAAAACGCTCTCGGGATCTTTTACCGTGAAGAATCCCCAGCTCGAAGCTGTGCTTGAGGAGAAGGGCGAGAATACGGACCACACATGGACGACAATTCTCGAACATGAGGGATCTGTGCAACACCTCAAGTGTCTATCAGAAGAAGAGAAAGCCATCTTCCGCACGGCGTTTGAAATAGACCAGCGATGGATCATCGAACACGCAGCGGACCGGACACCCTATATCTGCCAATCGCAGTCTTTGAACCTCTTTCTGGCGGGGGACATCGACAAGTGGGATCTGCATATGTTGCACTGGACGGCATGGGAGAAGGGTCTCAAATCCCTCTACTATTGCCGCTCCAAATCGATCCAGCGGGCGGGCTTTGCCGGTGCGGCAGACAAGGTTGAAATCGCCGGTATGGAGACCCCGCAGACAGACTATGATGAATGCTTAGCCTGCCAGTAAAAGCTGAAGATTGTTTCAACCGTTAATTTTGAAAAGGCGGGTCAGTGACTCGCCTTTTCCACATTTTGTCCATATTCTGCCTTAGTCTGGAGGCAATATGGAGTGCGAGGCGAACTTGGGAGCTATTAACCTGTTCGACTGAAATTGAAGCAATTGGAACCGATTGGTTCACTCGGCGTTAAAAGTGTCAGGTCTAATCTTTGCATTGAAGATTGTGACAGAGGCAGAGTCGAATTTGAGGGATATCAGGCAAATGATTGTGGCGACAATCGGCATGTTGGGAGCTTTGGCTTGCGAGGGGTGTACCTATTTCGCGAGCGATGATTACGTGGCCCCGCCGAAAACCGGCCAAATCGTCCTAAGCCCATCCAATGCCATGCGTGTTGCTGTGCCGGCTCCGATTGGGGGTTTCCAGCCTGAATACACACCACCGCCCGAACTGCAGCCGCTTGAGCGATTGAAGATCGCCGAGCAGGTTTTGCGTGATTATGGCGTGGCTTTGCCGTCCGTCTATGCTTCAAACCCGAACGGCGTTGGTGGGCAGGCTCCTCTGCATTTTTCAGGACCGGAAGGGCGGGCCAGCCTCACTGTTTCTAAAGGTGTTCGCTTCAGTGTCAGCGATGAGCCTGGCTGGTCGTCCAATCCTGCCGTGCGCGTGTTTCAGGGCGGCGTGGATGCGCAACGGCTTGGCGGCGCACGTTATGAGCGCGTTGGCTTCGATGCCGAGTTTGCATTTGCAGCCTCCAGCGATTTTACGGGGCTCGGCTTTGACCTTGGACTGGTGCCGCGAGCTAGCGTCTTCGATGAGGGGAATTTTTCCGTGCGCCGTGTGGGGGCTGAATTCCGGCTTGGACAAGACATTGACCAGCGTGGTTCGGAAGCAGGATTGCCGAGCTGGTATTTCTTCGCTGGTGCTGACGGCGAAGCGCTCATCTTCAACAATGGTACCGCCGGCAACGGCCTCGGCTTGATCGACGGAGTGCAGTTGCGCGATCAGGTAACCGTTGGCGATGTACAGGCGGGGCTGAATTTCCGCCGATATGGTACCAATTTGTCGTTCAGCTATATCCGGCGTGAGGTCGAGTACAATTCCAATTCGATCGACTTCAAGCGCGGTGAGGATTTTGGCGGCCTGACGCTCAGCTGGCGTCGCTAGGACACAGGGCTCAAATCGTCGATTTTTATCCACAAGACACTTGCGTCAGGGGCAAAATGACGCCTTGATTCGCCTATCACTTGTGTTAGTTATTCGTTCAGACACTATATATAGTGGCATGTTTCCGGATAAGACTGACGATTCAAGGATAGATCATCATGGCAATTATCGACCAGAGCCGCCCCGGCCTGTTGACCCCCAGTGCGGCGTACAAGCCGTTCCGTTATCCTTGGGCGTACGAGTTCTGGCAGCGTCAGCAGCAGGTCCACTGGATGCCCGAGGAAGTGCCCTTGGGCGAGGATTGCAAAGACTGGGCGGTCAAGCTGTCTGACAAGGAACGCAATCTCCTGACCCAGATTTTCCGGTTCTTTACGCAATCCGATGTCGAAGTCGGCGCGAACTATATGGAAAACTACATGCCGCTGTTCAAGCCGGTTGAAGTACGCATGATGTTGGCCGCCTTCTCGAACATCGAGACGGTCCATATCGCCGCTTATGCCTTGCTGCTGGAAACCATCGGGATGCCTGACAGCGAGTTCTCTGCCTTCATGGAATATGAGCAGATGGCCGCCAAGCACGACTATCTTGGCCAGTTCGGCGTCGAAACCGAGGCTGACATTCTGACCAGCATGGCTGTCTTTGGCGGCTTCACCGAAGGCCTGCAATTGTTTGCAAGCTTTGCCATGCTGATGAACTTCCCGCGCTTCAACAAGATGAAGGGCATGGGTCAGATCGTGTCCTGGTCGATCCGCGACGAAAGCCTTCACTGCGAGGGCATGATCAAGCTGTTTCATACCTATGCCGCCGAAACCGGCGCGCTGACCAAATCTGTCGCCGACAATATTATGGGCTGCTGCGAAACGGTTGTGCAGCTTGAAGACAAGTTCATTGACCTCGCCTTTGAAGCGGGTGAAGTCGAAGGCATGACGCCAGACGACATCAAGCAATATATCCGCTACATTGCTGACTGGCGGCTTGGCCAACTCAAACTCAAGCCGATTTTTGGCATCGAGCAGCATCCGCTGCCATGGCTCACCGAGATCACCAATGGCGTCGAACATGCCAACTTCTTCGAAGCCCGCGCAACCGAATATTCCAAAGGCGCAACCAAGGGCGACTGGCATGGCGATGAGGGTGTTTGGGGGCAGTTCGACAAGATGAAGACCGGACCGATGGCGGCCGAATGAGTGATACCCTCTCTTATGTGCTGAAGACCTCCGCAAACTTTACGCTCGGTGCGATGGCGAGTTTCCTTCAGAAGGGGGCAGATCATGCAGCCGCTATCGAGGTTGAAGAAAGCGTCCTGCTGGCCCGAAGGCTGGCACCGGACATGTTCCCGCTCACTCGCCAGGTGCAGATCGCAACGAGCATCACCATCCGCGGGGCCGCTCGTCTGGCTGGCGTCGAGCCGCTCGAACTGGAAGACATCGAAACGAGCTTCACAGAGCTGATCAAGCGCTGCCACACCGCCAATGATTTTGTTCAGGGCCTCGATGACACCGCCATCAACGCCAATGGCTTGACCAAGATGGACATCGAGCTTGGCCCCATGACGGTCAATTGGGCGGGCCGCGAATACATCACTCTGTTCACCCTGCCTAATCTGCATTTCCACGCTGCCACCGCCTACGGTCTCCTGCGTAACCAAGGCGTCCCCCTCGGCAAACGTGACTTCCTGATGCCGGGCTAGTGGCCTGGTGGCGAGGCGAAACTGATGTGGGCTATGTTGACCCTTCCGCGCTGATCCGGCAAAAGGGGACATGAAACACTTATTCAAAACACCCACTGAAATTATTGATGCTTTAGAGGCCGAATATGGCGCCGCTGTAGATGCGCTATCGTCTGCGCTGGGGCGTTTCCTTAAAGATGGCACACCGCCCGATGGCGAAGCGCGCAGCGCAGGCGCATTCTGCTACCCCGAACTTGTCATCCGCTATCAACCGGACGGACCGCCGCCGCCAATCAGCCGCTCCTTTGGGAAGTTTTCCGAAGCGGGCGTCTATGTCTCGACTGTCACGCGGCCCGAGTTTTTCCGCGCCTATTTGACCGAACAATTAGACCTGCTGTTGACCGATTATGCCGTCGACGTTGAGGTGCGCCGATCAAGCATGGAGATTCCCTATAATTACGTTTGGGACAAGGACAAGGCGGCAGGGCTTGAAGACATTGCGCCTGCCAAGCTTGCCCGCTGGTTCCCCACATCCAAGCTTGAACATATTGGCGATGAGGTGGCTGACGGCGCCCTGTTTGAAGCCGGCGCGGAGCGACCTCTGGCGCTGTTTGACGCGCCGCGGGTTGATTTCTCGCTTAAACGGCTTGAGCACTATACCGGCACGCAAGTCGAGCATGTTCAGCAATATGTTCTGTTTACGAACTATCACCGCTATGTTGATGCGTTTTGCGACTGGGCCGTTGAGCGACTGGGCCGACCGGGTCCTTACAAGGCGCTGTCGGTTGCGGGCGGGTTGACTGTTGATGCGGAGACCAAGGATGCACGGGCGAAAATCGACGCCGCCCCATGGCGACGGTTCCAGATGCCAGCCTATCACTTAATGACTGAAAACGGATCTGGCATCACGCTCGTCAATATCGGCGTCGGCCCGTCCAATGCCAAGACGATCACAGACCATCTGGCTGTTCTGCGCCCGCAATGCTGGATTATGGTCGGCCATTGCGGTGGCCTGCGTCACTCTCAGGCGATTGGCGACTATGTGCTCGCCCATGCGTATCTGCGCGACGATCATGTACTCGACAGCGTGCTCGCGCCCGACATTCCTGTCCCGCCCATTGCCGAGGTGCAGCTTGCGCTTGCAGCGGCAGCGGGCGCGGTAACGGGCGAAAGCGGAGAGGATCTCAAAAAGCGCCTGCGCACAGGCACTGTGGTGACCACGGACGATCGCAATTGGGAGCTGCGGATCACAGAAACGGCGCGCCGGTTTAACCAGTCCCGCGCAATAGCGATCGATATGGAAAGCGCCACCATTGCTGCCAATGGTTTTCGGATGCGTGTGCCTTATGGCGTATTGCTATGTGTCTCCGACAAACCGCTTCATGGCGAGATCAAGCTGGCCGGTGCGGCCAACCGCTTCTATGAGCGCGCCATTGGAGAGCACATCCGTATCGGCATTGAAACCCTCGAACAGCTTGCCGCAGATGGCGGGGCCATGCTGCATTCGCGCAAACTGCGAGCGTTTGACGAACCGCCGTTTCGATAGTCAAACACAGTGGCCTGCGCTATGCCATGCAAAACAGAAAGAGGGTTCGCGATATGCAAGACCGAATAAAGCCGCTTGAAGGCGTCCGCAATTTCCGCGATTTTGGAGGCTATAGGTCCAGCCATGGCGGCGCAATTCGTACCGGGATTCTGTTCCGCTCGGGTCATTATGCCGAAGCCACCGAAGCAGATATCGCTGCGGTCGAAGGTTTCGGTATTGGCTTGCAGGTTGATCTTCGGCGACCGGACGAGCGCGAGAGGATGCCCGGCAAATGGACTGGCAAAGATCTCATCACCCATGATGGCGGCCGCGAGACGGACGCGCCGCATCAGCGATTTCTCGAACGCGTAGAGGCGAGCGCGGAAAAGGCGGATAACTGGATGAATGACTATTACGAGGCCGCGCCATTCAAGCCGCACCATCGCGAAATGTTTTCGAGCTGGTTTCACAAGCTGGCCGAGAGCGAGTCCGGCGCGCTGGTTAATTGTGCTGCAGGAAAAGATCGCACGGGGATACTCTGTGCACTGACACATCATGTGCTTGGTGTTAGCGAGGACGATATTGTCGCTGACTACGAGCTGACCAATTTGGCCGCCAAAGTTGATGAGCGTATCGCCGAGGCGCGGGAGTATTTCAACAAACTCCTCGACAAGACCTATGATGATGACGTTTATCGTCCCTTCCTTGGTGTGCGGGCGCGTTATCTTGATACGGCACTGACCGCGATCCGCAAGGACGCAGGGTCTATCGATACCTATCTGGACCAAGCACTCGGTGTAGACGCGGCTTTGCGGAGCCGTCTTGTTGACCGTTTTGTCGGCTAGGTTGCTTTGCTCGCGCCGCGCCGCGCGCGCAATATCTTCTCGGTCCGGTGGAAGTCTTTGACATTGTCGACATCAATTGGCGCGTCCGCAAAGGGCATTCTGACCGGCGCAATCTTCATATTCCAGCGCTTGGACAAATGTTCAGCAAGCCCATCCAGGCTTGTCAGCATGAATTTATACTTGATCAGGAACCGCAGCCCGAAAGCCTTCAAAATACGCTCCGGCTTTTTACCAAACTGCCCACCTGTCTCAAAGGCGCGCGCAGCTTCCAGCGCCTTGCTGTTCATCACGCCGTAGAGATTGCAGCTTGACCAGCCGCCGTCGCGCAAGTCGTGAAAGGCGCGCTTCCCGTCGGGATAGGCCTTCAGGATGACGTCGGCAGGCGTCATCGCGACAGCTGCGTCATAATCGGTTGACCGGACTTCCTCGCAAAAATGATCAATCATTTCAGTCGTATGAAGGGCATTGTCGCCGGTCGAGACCAGCAGCGGGTAGGGCGCTTCAATCGTATCAACCGCATGCACGATACTCTTGAACAAGTTCGGCTGACTTTGTGCGAACTCGATCTCCCCCTTGTCGAACATTTCGGCAAGCACTGGCGTTTGCCGAAGCAGATCTTCGGTTTCAATCGAAACGACGATGCGGTCGATATGGACGCTTGCTTGAAGCTCACGCACAACGCGTTCGAGCATCACAACACCATCAATTTCGACAAGGCATTTGTGACTGGCATCCTGCAGTCTCGCTACAGCGTCTTCAGCGCCTTGACGGCTGGCGGCTAGGATAAGGGCGGTCATGGGCTGCATTTTCAGGCTCCGGATGATACGGCTTGGGGGCGTGGTCTGCTTGCGCGCAGACTGTCTCCCAAGTCTCTTGCCGCCAAAGGGGCGGACAGATTTGATAGAATGTCTCTAAGTGTGCGATAGGTCTCGGATGTGCCGGTTGCGGCGATGCAGGCGTCGAATTTTTCAAACAATTGCGCCAGCGAAATCGGTGCCGCTTTCGATCCTATCGGCATTTCGATTTGTATGCTGTGTGTGTTCCCGCCTGTTGTCTTGATATGAACCTCGGTTGGAAATTCTGATTCCATTTTGGGCACATAGTCTTTGCGGATCTTAGCAAAGAAAGCTCGGACATCAGATCGCGCGATCGCTTCATCTGTGAAGTCTGCAAGGTTGACCATGCCGGATTTAAGCCCGGCGGCCAGATTGTACTCCAGCGAGAATTTCGCTTCCGCTTCATTGGTCGGATTGTCATACATGAGATTGCGCAGATGGCTCTCTGGTGCGCGGACAAAAATCTCGGCCGTGTTCTGAAGGGTCAGCCCGTGCGCCTCGCGCAGAGCCAGAACGCCATCAAGCGCACGATGCACGCTCCCGCAATTCGGGAAGCGTTTGATTTTCAATCCATAGGCTTCGATATGCAATGGACTGCCAATATCGCCATCACTAAACATCATGGTCTGCCCATGTTCAGCGGTGCCGCGCATCTGTTCGGCCAATGCTTGAACGTCCTGACCAACCATCAGTGTGCGCAGCGCATTTGGCCCGTCCAGCGTGTCCGGACCGGCTGTCAGTCCGGCCCGCGCCATCAGCGCAGACTGGACCCCGCCAGATGCCGCAAAGCCAGCATGAAGTGGTTTCGTCTCGCTACCAAACTGGCTCATAAATCCGCCCGCTCGTGAGGTCGACATAGAGATCGCGTGGGCAACCTGCTCCGTAGGCAGACTTAAAATTCGCGCGCACCCTGCCGCCGCGCCAATCGCGCCAAGTGTGGCTGTAGCGTGCCATCCGCGATTGCGGTGAAACGGATTTACGGCTTGACCGACACATCCCATAACTTGCAAGCCGACGATGTAGGCGTCAATCAGATCTGATACGGTGGCCTCTTCCTGCTCGGCCACAGCGAGCAGAGCAGGAACCAGTACCGCGCTGGCGTGTGCTTTCGCGGGATCGAAATTATCATCGAAATCGAGGGCATGGGCGCATGCGCCATTGTAGAGCGCGGCCCATGGCGCAGATAACCCTTCCGGCCGCCCCGCCAGCGTGCACGGGCCGTTGCCCCAGCCCATAATTGCGTTCCAGAGTTTATCAACCAGTCCGGACTGCGTGCCTGCCAGCATACAGCCAAACGTGTCTATCACCGCCATATGAGCTGTTTCACGCGCCGCATCGGACCAATTATTGTCAACACCGGATGTCCAATGTGCCAAGGCATCGAGCGGAGAGGTAGACGGTTGTGGCATATTCTTCAGACTGATCTACACAAAATGTTTTGAGCGGGACTATCCAGCGTTTTTACTATCGCACATTGGCGTCCAAAATGGTAGTTTGCCGCTGAGCTTTCAACTTCGTTTTTTACCAAAAGTGTAAAGGGATTAATATGACACTGACGTTTGATGGTGCGCTGGAATACGAGCATGAGGGTGAAGCGTTTGAGGGGTATTTTGTCCATCCGGGTGGCACCGAACGCCCGATTGTTCTTGTGTCTCATGCCTGGGGCGGTCTGGGCGAATTCGAGAAAGATGCCGCCAGACATCTGGCGGAAAAAGGATATGCGGCTTTTGCGCTTGACGCATACGGCAGGGGAAAACGTGGCAACTCGCCGGACGAGAATTCCGCGCTGATGACGCCTCTGGTGTCAGATCGGGCCAGGTTGCAGGGAAGGCTTGCCCGCGCAATCGATGTTGCTGGCGAACAGGGAGGCGTTGATTCGGGCAAGATCGCTGCGATCGGTTTTTGTTTTGGGGGGTTATGCGTGCTCGATATGGCCCGTATGGGAGCAAAGCTTGCCGGTGTTGTGTCGTTTCATGGCTTGCTCGGCGCCGCGCCAAATCTGCCGGCCCCCAAACCTCGCGCCAAAATTTTGGCTCTCCATGGTTGGGACGACCCTCTGGCGACGCCCGAGGATGTGGTCGCTTTTGGCAAAGAGATGACCAACGCTGGCGCTGACTGGCAGCTCAACGGCTATGGCGGCACAGTCCACGCGTTCACAAATCCAGCAGCCAATGATCGCGCATCTGGCAATTGCTATGATGCCAAGGTCACCCGACGGGCGTGGGCTGCCTGCGCCGATTTTCTCGCCGAAGCGTTTGAGCGCGACTAAAAGCAAGATATTGTTTGCATTCGGGCAATGAAAAGGCGCGTCAGCCCATAGCATGAGGGCTGTTTCTCCTTTAGAACGGGCCTGAAACTCACGTTTTCGGAGACCAAGTATGGCCAACAAGATTTATGCTGATGCAGACGCGGCGCTTGCGGGCATTCTGTTTGACGGAATGACCGTAATGTCCGGAGGGTTTGGCCTGTGCGGCATTCCCGAATTGTCGATTGCCGCACTCGTCAAGTCAGGTGCCAAAGACCTCACCTTCATTTCCAACAATGCAGGCGTAGACGGGTTCGGCCTCGGCCAGCTTCTCGAAACGCGGCAGGTCAAGAAGATGATCTCCTCTTATGTCGGAGAAAACAAAGAGTTCGAGCGGCAATATCTCGCCGGAGAGTTGGAACTTGAGTTCAACCCCCAAGGCACGCTCGCCGAACGGTGTCGGGCAGGGGGCGCAGGTATTCCGGGTTTCTATACCAAGACAGGTGTCGGCACCGTCATAGCCGATGGCAAAGAGCACAAAGAGTTCGATGGCGAGACCTACATCTTAGAGACAGGGCTCGTCTCCGATGTCTCCATCGTCAAAGCCTGGAAGGGCGACGCGCAGGGCAACCTTGTCTATCGTGCCACCGCCCGAAATTTTAACCCGATGATGGCGACGGCTGGCAAGATCACCGTTGCCGAGGTTGAAGAAATTGTCCCCGTCGGCTCGCTCGACCCGGATTGTATCCACACCCCCGGCGTCTTCGTCCAACGCATCCTTCAGGGAACGCACGAAAAACGTATCGAACAACGCACTGTGAGGGAGGCTTAGACATGGCCTGGACAAGAGACGATATGGCAGCGCGGGCCGCCCAAGAGCTTCAAGACGGTTTCTATGTAAACCTTGGCATTGGCATCCCGACACTGGTCGCCAACCACATTCCCGATGGCGTGGATGTCACCCTGCAATCTGAGAACGGCATGCTCGGCATGGGCCCGTTCCCGACCGAGGCAGAGGTCGACGCCGATCTCATCAATGCCGGCAAGCAGACGATCACCACGCTGCCGCGTTCGAGCTTTTTCGATAGCGCAACGAGCTTTGCCATGATCCGTGGCGGGCATATTGACCTGTCTATTCTGGGCGCGATGGAGGTGGCTGAGAACGGCGATCTGGCCAATTGGATGATCCCGGGCAAAATGGTCAAGGGCATGGGCGGCGCAATGGATCTCGTTGCGGGTGTCAAGCGCTGCATCGTCACCATGGACCACACCAATCGCAAGGGTGAAGCGAAAATCCTCAAAGCCTGCACACTGCCGCTGACGGGACAAAAATGCATCGACCGGATTATCACCGATCTCGGCGTCTTCGACATTGTCGATGGCGGCATCAAGGTGGCCGAGCTGGCGCCCGATGTGACCATGGATGAAGTGCGCGCCAAGACTGAAGCCACGCTGGTCGATTAGGGTTTCCCCGCGTCACGCATTGATCTCGACCCGCAGTAGCTTACATTCGGGGCGATTAAAGTCAGATCAGGATGGGAATTATGGCCAAGGGATCAATGCCGGTTTTGGTGGGCGTCGGGCAAGCGGTAAGCCGATGGGACGGCGCGGCAGGTTTGGACGGCATGCCAAGTACACTGGGCTTGGCAGAAGACGCCACGCGCGCAGCCCTTGATGATGCGAAGGCGAGCGATGCGGCGACCTTGGTTGAGAGCCTCGACACGGTAACGGTCGTGCGCACAATGGAAGACTCGATCCCCAGCCTGACGCCGCCCTTCGGGATATGTAACAATCTTCCGCGCGGCCTCGCCCAGCGGATTGGCGCAACGCCGGAACGTGTCATTTATTCCGATGTCGGTGGGCAGTCGCCCCAAGCGCTCGTCAACGAACTGGCTGCGCAGATTTATGCAGGCGAGTGCGAATGCGCCTTGCTTGCCGGCGCTGAAAACATCGGCGCACAGAAAGCCGCAGGCAAGCGTGGGCTCAAACCTGATCTCACCATTGACATTGAGGGCGACATGGAAGATCGCGGCCTTGGCCCGCACATGCTCAGCCGCGCCGAAGCCAAGCACGGTCTCGTCAAGCCTGCCTACTTCTACAGCCTGTTTGAAAACGCCATTGCCCACCGCGAAGGTCGAAACCTGTCCGAGCACCGCGCCGCAATGGGTGCGCTTTTCTCAAAATTCTCCGAGGTCGCCGCACGCAACCCCTATGCACAATTCCCAACAGCCCGAAGCGCTGAATTCCTGGCCACACCATCCGCCGAAAACTACGCTTTCGCGGACCCGTTCCTAAAATGGCATATTGCCCAGGACGCGGTAAATCAGGCTGCTGCTGTGATTATCATGAGCGAAGAAAAAGCCGATGCGCTGGGCATTCCCGCCGGCGCCCGTATCTATCTGCACGGCGCAGGCGAGGCGGGCGACCTCCATATCTCCGAGCGTCCGCAGATAGATGGGTCCTGGGCGATGGAGATCGCGCTGACCCGTGCACTGGAGCAAGCCGGCAGAACCAGCGCCCGGATTGATCTGTTCGATCTTTACTCCTGTTTCCCGTGCGCCGTGTTCAGTTCGACCAAAGTGCTGGGCATTGACTGGCAGAGCGACCCGCGCGCCCTGACGCAAACGGGCGGACTGCCTTTCTTTGGCGGGCCGGGAAACAATTACTCTCTACATGGAATAGCAAGTACGGTTGAGAATCTGCGCGCCGCGCCGCAGGCGTTCGGGCTGGTGCTCGCCAATGGCGGATGGATGACGAAGGAAGCGGCAGGGATTTACTCGGCCGTCCGGCCTGATGTCTTCAAGCCTGCCGAACCCGCCGCAAAAGCAGATCAGGCTGTCAAACTAGCAGATACCCCGACCGGCGGGACGGTCGAGACCTATACCGTGGTAAACGGGCGCCAAGGGCCAACCCACGCCATCATTTTCGGCCGCACGGAGAACGATGAACGGTTCATCGCCTCAAGCGCTGCACCGGAGACTTGCGCGCAAATGTCAGGCGAGACGGCGATCATCGGGAGAACTGTATCTGTCACCACAGATGCTGAGGTCAACACTTTCCGCTTTGCGTAAAACCTGACAAGATTGGCAACTCAATCATAAAAGGGGATCTGTCATGCGCGTAAGGCTTATTGGATTGGCGGCCGTGGTGTTGTCTGGATGCGCGACTCTTGAACCGGAACCTTGCACGCCTGAGTGGGTGGAATGGAAGACATCGCAGATCACCGACCAGTTCTCCAGTCAATATCGTTCCGAATTGCGCGATATGCAGCGATTTGCGCGGAAGCTCGAAAATCCAAGCCCGCTTGTTTTGTTGGAAATGAGCACCCGATTGGAGGAGTTCCGAGCGATTGCAACAGATTTTTCGAGCGATGTTGTGCCGCAATTGCGTAACGCGGTTGATCAGTGCGGCGCGCCAACCGAATTCGTCACGGCGTTCTCTGGCTTCCTTCAGGAGCAAGGCATGCCAGATACAGTTTTGACTTGGATCGAGGAAATTGCCCTGACGGTTGAGGCGTTGTCGAATGAAGCCAACTGAGCGCGTAGAACCGGCGGTGTCCCGCCACCGGGCCTAGCGGGAAATCTAGCTGTCTGAACCTTGCGTGTTTTCCAAAATAGTTCTCATCGCCTGGAGCGTGCTGATATCGGAGACGTTTGAGAGAAGCGCGCAGCATTTTTTCTGTAAATCGCTTCTTAAGAGCGCTTCTGTACGATCATCATCTTCGTCTATTTCACCCGTATGTTCAGGATAAAAGTATTCGAGCGGTCTTTTTAAGACGTGAGCAATCTCGTATAGTTTTCCCGAAGAAATTCTGTTTACACCGCGTTCATATTTTTGGACTTGTTGGAATGTTATACTTAACATCTGACCAAGTTCGTCTTGTGTTAGTTTTAATTCGCGCCGCGCGGCTCGAACTTGCATACCGACATAACGGTCGACGTCTGTTGGTTGTTTTACTGTATCTTTGGACATGAGATCAGTCCTTCCCTGTTCTTCCAATGCGTAAATGTCGTTTCCTGCCATTTTACTCATTACTTTAGCGAAATTTCATCAATCTTGCCATTTTATATATTCTTCTTATGGGGCCGTTATTTATAGGGCTGATCGATTTTTAGCAAGCGTTCGGCTTAAAGACGCGCGGTGGAACTTGCTGATCAGCATTCTGATAGTTCCAATGCCCTAGGCCGTGACATCTTTGACAACTCATTTTAACATGCCCGGGACGGAGGGCCATTTGTGGTTAAACTGCTAAAATTGGTCGGTCTGATCTTCTGCTGCCTGACGGTTATGTCGTCATTGAGTTTGTCGGTGGCGCAGTCGGAGCCCCAGACCGATGCCGCAGCCGTAGATACATTACAGGCTCGGACAACCAGCTTGCAGCTTGCCGCCGAACTGGTCGATGATCTGCCTGCAAGCGATCTGCTGGATTTGCGCGAAACCGTGCGCGAAATTCGCCAACGTGAGGAAGATGCTATAGCGCCGCAACGCGCCAGAGTGGTCGAGCTTACCGCAGATCGAGATCGGCTGGCCCCGCAAGTCGAGGGTGTCGAAGAAGCCCCCGCGATTGCTCAGCGGCGCAAAGACTTGCAGGCTGAGATTGGCGGCCTGGAAGCCGAGATTGTGAAATCCGATATCAATATTGTTGAGGCGAATCGGTTGCTGCTCGACATTGCCGAACGCCGACGTCAGGCATTCTACAATCGAATTTTCGAACGGGATGAAGTTCCGTTCCGTCCTTCGGTCCTGAAGACCATTACCGGCTCGTTTTCGTCCGACCTGGACGCGTTCTCTGCGCGGGTTGAGAACTGGCAGGCGGACTTGCGCGAAGACGGACATTTCGTAAGCGCTATTGCCATGCTGCTGCTCAGCATTGTTCTGGCTGGATTTATGCTCTGGCCAGTGCCCCATTGGCTTGACGAGCGCGTGATAGCACGAATGCAAGCGCAGGAACCGACGCCGTCCCGGCGCGTGGCGGCGGCGGGTTTGAGGGTGCTCACACGGGCCATGCCGGCGCTGCTGGGGGCGACTCTATTCTATCAGGTTGCCCGTGCTTATGGGCTGGTCACTCCGAACACTTCTACCTTTGTTGGATCCTGCTTGCTTGCTCTGGCGACGCTGTTTGTCGTTTGGGATGTCGCAACCGCAGTGTTTGCACCGAAACTGCCGCAATGGCGCTTGATCCCGCTCAGCTCGGATCGTGCGCATGGCGTGCGGTTGCTGATCATGCTGATTGTCTTCGTGTTTTCGGCAGACGCTGTGCTGCGCCGATTGGCTGAATGGCTTGGCTCATCGCGCGAGATATTGACCTTGACCAGTGCAACTGTGTCGGTGATCGGCGCCGTATTACTGTTCGTTCTGGCGCGCCCACAATTGTGGCGGCTGGAAGCTGGCGGGCGTGAGACCTATTCCCCCGAAACGCTGCGCTTCTGGCAATGGACGCGCAATCTGGCAGGTCTGTTCGCCATTTTCGTCGTCTTGGCCACGGTTACCGGTTATGTCTCCCTGGCAAGGTTTGCCAGCACGCGGCTCTATTTTCTGGCTTTCCTCTTGACGGGTGCATGGTTTGCGCGGGCCTTACTGTTCGAACTTGCTGGATGGTTCGAGCGAAACGCTGGTGCCCGCGCAGCGTCGTCCACCAGTGCTGCCATCTCGGCCGCCAAAGACGAGACAGGCGGCTCCTTGCTGCTCTGGCTCCGCTTGCTCATCGACTTTGTGCTGGTCTTGCTCCTTTTGCCGCTAATTTTGCTTGTCTTCGGGGTCGAACAATCAGACCTGCGCAATTGGGCGGCGGATGCTCTATTCGGTTTCGAGATTGGCGGCTTTACAATCTCGATCGCAGCCTTGCTTAAAGCGCTGGGTGTCTTGGTTGCCATTTTATTACTGACGCGGCTGATACAGCGCATCGCGGACAAGCGGGTTTTCGAGCCCACGGGCATGGATAGCGGGCTGCACAATACCCTGCTGACGCTGATGGGCTATGTCGGGCTGATTATCGCTGTGGCCTCGGCATTCAGCGTGCTGGGGTTTCCATGGGCCAATCTCGCGCTTGTCGCCGGTGCTCTATCTCTGGGGATTGGTTTCGGGCTGCAGAGCATTGTCAATAATTTCGTTTCCGGTCTGATTTTGCTATTCGAGCGACCAATCAAAGTGGGCGACTGGATTGTCACGTCTGCGGGCGAGGGGATTGTCAAGAATATCAGCGTCCGCTCGACTGAGATTGAGACATTTGACTGGGCGTCCGTCATCGTCCCCAATTCCGAACTGGTCACAACGCCTGTCACCAACTGGACCCACAAAAACCGCTATACAAGATTGGTTGTCCCGATTGGCGTAAGCTATAATTCTGACCCTGAACTGGTTGCAAAAATCCTCATGAAATGCGCCAAGGCGAGCCCACGCGTGCTCAGCTATCCTTTGCCGGTCGTCTTCTTCAAAGATTACGGCGATAGCTCTCTCGATTTCGAAGTCCGGATTTTCATCAACAATGTCGACGACCGGATCCCCGTCCAGAATGAATTGCGAATTGCCATTTTCAATGCGCTCCAAGCTGAAGGCATCGAGATTCCCTTCCCCCAGCGCGATGTCCATGTCCATACGGTTCAGCCCGGCACAGTGTTTACAGCAGACCCTGACCCTGACCCCGACGCTGACGAGGCTCAAGGTTCTGACCCGCACGACCCATCAAAGGCCTAGGCATCTGCCGGACGGCAAGAAACCGATAAATTTTGCCGCTGAGTGAACTTTCGTCCAAACACAAGCTTGCTTTTCTTGCGAATCCAGTGTCCCTGTCACCACGTCTGAAACGGCGGAGTTCTCATTATGTCAGGTGTGGTTGTTGTCGGCGCTCAATGGGGCGACGAGGGGAAGGGAAAGATTGTCGATTGGCTGTCGCACAGAGCCGATGTCGTGGTACGATTTCAGGGCGGGCACAATGCGGGCCATACGCTGGTCATAGGCAATAAGACTTATAAGCTGAATCTTTTGCCATCCGGCGTTGTGCGCGGCGGCAAGCTGTCAATTATCGGCAATGGCGTCGTTGTCGACCCTTGGCAGCTGATCAGCGAGATGGATGGCATGGCCGAAGGGGGGCTCGTGCTGACCCCTGACGATCTCTATCTGGCTGACAATGCGTCCCTGATCCTGCCATGGCACCGCGATCTTGATGCTGCCCGCGAAGGCGCGCTGGCAGGCGCGAAAATAGGCACCACGAAACGCGGCATCGGTCCAGCCTATGAGGATAGGGTAGGGCGCCGGGCCATTCGTGTCGCCGACCTTGCCGACGAAGCCGCGCTCGACATGAAGCTTGAGCGGCTGATCGCCCATCACGTGCCTTTGCGTGCCGGGCTCGGCCTGCCGCATCCTGATGCCTCGGAATTAAAGGCAGAGCTGCTTAAGATCGCCCCGCGCATCCTGTCCCACGCGCGCCCGGTCTGGAAGGATATGGACGGCTTTGTTCGAGCCGGAAAACGGATACTGTTTGAAGGCGCTCAAGGCGTCATGCTCGATGTTGACCATGGCACTTATCCCTATGTCACCTCGTCCAATGTCGTCGCGGGCAATGCCGCCGCAGGCAGCGGCGTCGGTCCGCGTGCCATTTCCTATGTGCTCGGCCTTGCCAAAGCCTACACCACCCGTGTCGGGGCAGGCCCGTTTCCGACCGAGCAAGACAATGACATCGGCGAGCGCCTTGGCACGGCAGGGCACGAGTTTGGCACCGTCACAGGCCGGAAGCGGCGGTGCGGGTGGTTTGATGCGGTGATGGTACGACAGGCCTGCGCAACCTCAGGCGTGACCGGATTGGCGCTCACCAAGCTGGATGTGCTGGACGGGTTCGAAGAGATCCACATTTGCACCGGCTACAAATTGCATGGCGAAGTCATCGACTATTTCCCTGCCGGCATCACTGATCAGGCCGCCGTCGAGCCAATTTACGAGACCATGCCCGGCTGGTCTGAGACGACGCGCGGCGCACGAAGCTGGAACGATCTTCCGGCCCAAGCGATCAAATACATCCGCCGGCTGGAGGAATTGATCGGCTGTCCGGCGGCGTTGGTCTCAACCTCACCCGAGCGCGAAGACGTTGTCCTGATCCGCGATCCGTTTGAGGGGTAAGCGCCCACACCAAACCGCGCCACGCGGGACGCCGCTGACGGGATAAGCTCGGACGGCGCAAGGATCGCAACCGATGGTAATGCCTGGCTTTCGCCGAGGCTGAATGGCGCGTTCTCGCACCGTCCCGGGTCATTTTTCAGGGCAGACACTGGCTTATCGGGTCACCCCCCGAGCCTTGTACGCGAGTGATGGGTTACATCGCCCCGTTATAG
>CAZMMU010000024.1:0-43961 GCA_964567455.1 uncultured Hyphomonas sp. | reverse complement strand
CAGCCGGTCAAATCCGCTGCGCGCGACTGGGGCAAACGCGCCCGCTATGCCGGAAGCAAAGACCGCGCATGGGTCTCCGGCCTCGTCCTCGACGCGCTACGCAAACGCAACTCTATCGCGCACGCCATGGCCGACGACAGTCCTCGAGCGCTCATCCTCGGAGCATTGAGCTTTGCATGGGGCTGGGACATGCGCCGCATTGACGACGCGATGGACGAAGAACATGCCCCCAGCCCGCTCACCCTGCACGAACGCGAACACCTTGTCATGGCGCCGGATGTCACCGCTGCGCCTCACATCAATGGCGACTTCCCCGAATGGCTCACCCCGCACATCACCCGCGTGTTTGGCGAAGAGGCCGTCATCGAAACCCAAGCCATGACCGCCCGCGCGCCCGTTGATCTGCGCGTGAACACCCTCAAAGCCGACGCCGAAAAAGCCGCAAAACCCCTGCGCACAGCCAAGGCCGAACCCTCACCCCTTCTGCACAATGGTTTCCACATCCCAGCGCCCGATCCTTCGAGGCGCGAGGCCAGCTTGCAATCCATCCCCGCCTATTCCAAAGGGTGGGTCGAAGTTCAGGACGCGGGAAGCCAGATCGCCGCCGCGGCGGCAAACGTCCAGCCCGGCGAACAAATTCTCGATTACTGCGCAGGTGGCGGCGGAAAAACGCTCGCCCTCGCGGCCGCGCTTAATGGCAAAGGCCAGGTCCACGCCTACGACATTGACGGACGCCGCCTCTCCGCGCTCATCCCACGCCTCAAACGCTCCGGCGCACACAATGTCCAGCTCTGCCATCCGGACAATCCGGACATGCTCGCCGCCTTGCAAGGCGCAATGGATCTCGTCTTCGTTGACGCTCCCTGCACAGGCACAGGCACGTGGCGCAGACGGCCAGACAGCAAATGGCGCGTCAAACAAAGCGCTCTTGCCAAACGGATCGAGGAACAGACCGAAATCCTCGGCGCAGCCGCCGCCTTCGTCAAACCGGGCGGAAGGCTCCTCTACGCCACATGCTCCTTCCTGAAGGAAGAAGACGAAGACCGCGTTGCCGAATTCCTCGCAAACCACTCTGACTTCGCGCAGGAGAGCGCCGCCGACGCGGCCATAGCCTCAGGCCTCCTCACCGAACAAGGCGCACAAGCCGTTCGCAAAGGCCAAGGCCCCGAGGGCGGGGTCCGCCTCACCCCACGTCGCGCTGGCACGGACGGCTTTTTCTTTGCGGTCATGCGGCGAGCGGAATAACGCCTGTAATCCAGCAAATTTCAACAAAAGTTCAGACCTCACCCTTGGCAAATATTTAGCTCAAAAGGCTAATATGGCGCCAGGGAGAGACACTCATGATCGAGACAAAAGGCGACACAACCATCATTCGGCCAACGCCGGGCAAATGGTTCACGGGGGCGGCAATCTTTCTCGGCTTGGGGGTGATCGTGCCGAGTGCCGCTTTGGTTTTCTTGCTCATCGCCCTCGGGTTTGGCGCCATGGCCAGCGGTAAGATGACAAGGCTGGAGCTTAGCCCGCAAGGTCTCAAATCGGTTAAAATGGGCCAAGCCCGCACCTACCGCTGGGATGATGTCGAGGATTTCAAAATTGTCTCCATTCGTACCAGCCTGTTCTCGTCGACCAAAATGCTTGCTTTCACGCGCAAGGACAAAAAAGACACATTCATGGGCAAGGCCTCGAAATTCTTTGGCGGCGGCACTGAAAGCGTCCCCTTTCCGGGCATTTCGCCAGCGCAACTCAGCGCCTCGATCGCCGGCTATCAGACCCGCCATATGATGTTTGCCAAACAAGGCCATCAAGCCCGCGATTTCGGGTCGACTGTGCCAGCCAACCCGCCAAAACCGCAAAAACAAAAAGGCGCCATTGGCTTTGGCCGTCCTGACACATCGAGCACCAGCCAAGCTGCGCCAGAACACGCGCAGACAGCGCGTCCTCGGCCTCTTTCCCAAGCGCCTGCCAAACCCGTCTTCGGGCGTCAAAGCCCCTCCACTCCGATCAGACGTGCCAAGCCGCAGGCCCCAAAACCAACGCCCCGCACAAAACCGAAATCGGACCCATTGGTCGAAGAAGGCGGCTGGATGCGCAAACGCCGTGACGGCACAGGCTTTTAGGCGAAAGGACACTCGCTATTGCCCAAAGAGGGCAGACTCGGTTAGACGACGCCATGACCGAAAAAAATCACGAACGCGCCCTCATCATCGACTTCGGCTCGCAAGTCACTCAGCTGATCGCACGCCGCCTCCGCGAAAGCGGTGTCTATTGCGAAATCCACCCCTTCAACAAGGTCGATGCCGCGTCCCTCGCGGCCTACAACCCCCAGGCAATCATCCTCTCCGGCGGCCCGGCCAGCGTAACAACAGCCGACAGCCCCCGCGCGGATAATGCCGTGTTCGAGCTGGGCGTACCGATCCTCGGCATTTGCTACGGCCAACAGACTATGATGGAGCAATTGGGCGGCCGCGTTGAAACGGGCACCAGCCGTGAATTCGGCCGCGCCCATATCGAGAAAGTCGGCACATCAGCCCTGTTCGACGGCCTGTTCGAGGGCGACACCGAAGAAGTCTGGATGAGCCATGGCGATCACGTTGCGCAGATGGCGGACGGCTTCGAAATCATCGCCCGCTCCGATGGCGCGCCCTACGCCGTCATCGCCGACGAGACCCGCCAGTATTACGCCACCCAATTCCACCCCGAGGTCGTGCACACCGTCAATGGCCGACAAATGCTGGAAAACTTCACCCACAAGATCGCGAAGCTAAAAGGCGATTGGACCATGGCCGCCTATCGCACCGAAGCCATCGCCAAAATCCGCGAGCAAGTCGGCTCTGGCCGCGTCATTTGCGGACTGTCTGGCGGGGTCGACAGCTCTGTCGCTGCCGTCCTCATACACGAAGCCATTGGAGAGCAGCTCACCTGCGTCTATGTCGATCATGGATTGATGCGCGCAAATGAAAGCGAAGAAGTCGTCGGCCTCTTCCGCGAGCATTACAACATCCCGCTGGTGCACGTAGATGCCTCGGACCTCTTTTTAGGCAAGCTTGAGGGTGTCTCGGACCCTGAACGCAAACGCAAAATCATTGGCGGGCTTTTCATCGACGTGTTCGAAGCCGAAGCCAAAAAGATCGGCGGCGCAGACTTCCTCGCCCAAGGCACGCTTTATCCCGATGTCATCGAAAGCGTCTCAGCGATTGGCGGACCATCTGTCACCATCAAATCCCACCACAATGTCGGCGGATTACCCGAACGCATGAACATGAAGCTCGTCGAACCCCTTCGCGACCTGTTCAAGGACGAAGTCCGCGCCCTTGGCCGCGAGCTTGGCTTACCGCCTGCTTTTGTCGGTCGCCACCCCTTCCCCGGACCCGGCCTTGCCATCCGCATCCCCGGCGAGATCACCCGCGCCAAAGCCGACACGCTGCGCAAAGCCGACGCTATCTACATCGACGAAATCAAGAAAGCCGGTCTCTACGATGAGATCTGGCAAGCCTTCTGCGTGCTTCTGCCCGTTAACACCGTCGGCGTCATGGGCGACGAACGCACCTATGAAGCCGTCCTCGCCTTGCGCGCTGTAACGTCAACGGACGGCATGACCGCTGACTACTACCCTTACGAACACGCGTTTCTGGGCCGCGTCGCGACCCGCATCATCAACGAAGTCAAAGGCGTCAACCGCGTCGTCTATGACATCACGTCAAAACCACCCGGTACAATCGAGTGGGAATAGTGTTCTGTCCCGTTGTTTGATGCCAGATGCTGCCATAGCTTGAATCCAACCCAAATATTGCGATATGGGATCGGTAAACCCGAAAGGCCCGCCCAAAGGACCCTATAATTATGCTGGAATTCCTCTGGAACGGCTTTGTTGCAGCGCTTACAAACTCCCAGCCGAACACGCTTATTCCGGTCCTGATAGGGCTCAGCGTCTCAGCCGCCTATATCTGGAATCTTGGAGGGCGCGGTTGGGCATTGTTCTATGTCGCAGTGATCCCGTTTCTAAACTGGTCATTCGCGGTCGTCCCGGATATTCCGCTCCTCGCCCCTGGCGTCATCAATGAGGCGGGCGTATCCCTTCATCCGCTAACATTGGTGACAGGCTTTGTGTTCGTCGCGCGCGATTTTGTACAGCGCGAAATGGGCCATAATGTCCTTATAGTTATGGCCATAGCGATTGGCTGGGCCTTCTTCTACGCATGGCCGGTCATCGTCATCGCCTCGGGCACTGCATTCGCCATTTCCGAAATGGTAGACTGGGCGCTGTTCACATTCACCAAGTACAAACTCTCGACGCGCATTTTACTATCAAGTGCGCTCGCATGTCCGATTGATACCACCATCTTCCTTTACGGTGCAGACCTCGCCCGACAAATGGCCCTGGGCGAGCCGGAAGGCAATTCACTCCATCTCGCAAACTGGATTGTCTTCGTAATCGGCAAAATGGTGGGCGCTCTTATCGTGTCTCGCATGGTCAAAAAACGCGAAGATCAAGGCTATTATAACGACAAGCCGATGACATCAGCCACTGTCTGAATAGGTCCAAAGCCTAAACCGCCACAAGCCCTTTAATATGCGGATGCGGCTCATAGCCTGTCAGCGTAAAGTCCTCAAACTCCCAATCATACAAATCCGTCTTGTCCGGATTAAGCGCCATTTGCGGCAGCGACCGAGGCGCGCGGCTCAGCTGTAACTCCGCCTGCTCCATATGATTGAGATATAAGTGCGCGTCTCCAAACGTATGCACGAATTCGCCCGGCTCCAACCCCGTCGCGCGTGCCAGCATCAGCGTCAACAGCGCATAGGACGCAATGTTAAACGGCACACCCAAAAACACATCGGCCGAGCGCTGATAGAGCTGGCAGGACAATTTGCCCTCCATCACCGAAAACTGGAACAGACAATGACACGGCGGCAGCGCCATATCGTTAACATCCGCCGGATTCCAAGCCGACACAATAAGCCGCCGCGAGTTCGGATTGGTCTTGATCTCGTTCAAAACCCACTCGATCTGGTCAATCACCCGTCCGTCCGGCGCCGCCCAACTTCGCCACTGCTTTCCATAGACAGGACCAAGGTCGCCATCCGCATCCGCCCATTCATCCCAGATCCGCACGCCATTCTCTTGCAGATATCGAACATTGGTATCCCCTTTGAGAAACCACAAAAGCTCGTAAATGATCGACTTTAAATGCAGTTTCTTCGTCGTCAGCATCGGAAACCCTGCCCCAAGGTCAAACCGCATTTGACGCCCAAACACCGCGCGCGTTCCGGTCCCCGTTCGGTCCGACCGTTCCACGCCCTCAGTCATGATCTCATTTAGCAGATCGAGATATTGCTGCACATCAGTTTCCCTTGCGACTCAGTCCTCATAAATATCACGCGTCTGCTACGCAGGTTCAAGCCACCAGATGCGTGCGACGACAGAATTAGTATTAATTTTGTCTTGCCACAGCCCACGAAAACAATCTGTAGGAACTAACCGGCCCTAAAACTATCTGTGAGATGGTCCGCCCTAATGTGACGAAAACCGTCCACGAAAAGGAAGTGTGCCATGCTGTTCAATCGAAAAAACCGCAAGTTCGATGCATATCTCAAAGAAACCTCGGGGAATGTCGCCATTATAGCTGCCCTCGCGATCATTCCGATCCTTTCCGTTCTGGGCTTCGCTGTTGATTGGCAACTCGTCGTCACAAAAAAGAACGCCGTTCAGCACACGCTTGACGCAACCCTGATCGCCGCCGCACGTGAGCGCCAAGGCGGCGCTTCGGCCGATCAGATCGGCGCATTCACAAATACACAGTTCGGTGCGTTAATGGAGGCAAACGATCCGGGACTTGATTGCGGCATGGTTGAAATTGGGTTCAATGAAGAAACCGACGCGATCGAAGCCAATGTGCGTTGCGTACAGCCAACAACCTTATCGGCAATCTTCGGCCGAACCGAAGTCGGCTTTCAGGTAACGACTGGCTCGGTGTTCGATTCTGGCAAGCTTGATGTCGCCTTCGTGTTCGATCTGTCTGGCTCCATGAACAGTGGCGGACGCCTCAGCGATCTCAAAAACGCCGCCAATTCTGCGCTCGACATCTTGCTTCCCTCAGACAGATCCATCGAAGATGAAGTGCGCGTTTCTATCGCAACCTATAATCACGCGGTGAATGCCGGACCGTATTTCGACGAAACAGTTGACTTTGTGACACGGGAAAATTCAGTCATCAATTCCGAGATATTGGGGGACCGTTACGACGATCTGGTTGGACGTGTTCAGCTTGAGGGAACAGGATCGAACCCACGTCGCTTCTGGAGCTATGAAACGTCCAGAAACCGGACTGACTTTTCCGCGCGGTTCTACTATGACCCAATGTGCGTCTATGATCGACGTGGGCGCCTGAACGCCACGGACGATGCTCCAGACTCCTTTAGCACATCTGACAGTTCGAACGACACATTTCTGACCGTTGGTCACCCGCTATGGGACTTCAGCCCAAACCGGACCGAGTCGAACTCCGTTCACATTCGCAAGCGCGCTGGTGAGGATCAGATCCACAGACGGCGCGGGGATCTTCGTCTCAACGGAAACTATCGTCCCCGGACCAATTCCCTGCGCCAAACAAACAACATCCAGTTCAATGGCGTCAACGGGAACAATACCATCCGCAGCAACGGCGCGTTCACAAATGGCATCAACCTCGGAGGAGGAATAAATGACAGCTTCCCCCTCGAAGCGTGCCGCCCAAACAATGAACCTATTCCGCTGACAGATGACGTGAATGAGCTGAGAAGCTTCGTCAATGGAATGACCGCTGGCGGAGGCACGGCAGGGCACCTTGGCGTCGCTTGGGGCTGGTATCTATTGTCACCAAAGTGGAGCGACATCTGGCCCGCCGATTCCGAACCATTCCCCTATGATGATCCGGAAGCGACAAAAGCGATCATTCTGATGACCGATGGAGAGTTCAACTCGACCCACCCACTCGATCCAAAATCTTCGACCGAACTGGCTGCGGACTATTGCGACAATATCAAGCGTGACACCAGTATCGTTATCTTCACGGTAGGTTTCAGAGTGCCTTCTCGTGTTGACCGGGTCGCCCGCTCTGGCCAGACAATTCTGGAACATTGCGCGTCAACGCCTGCTTTTGCCTTCTCCGCCGACAATGCAGCGGATCTGGAATCCGCCTATCGCCGGATCGCGACAACAATCTCTGACCTCCGGCTAAGCCAGTAAGCCGCAGCAGCCAGATTGGGGAAAACCAATTGAAGGCCGACTGGAGTTTTTTCTCCGGTCGGCCTTTTCATTTCGTTCCTCAGGTCTTATCTTGATCACGTTCTTCGGAACTATGGTGATAAACCCTTGCGTAATAAGCGGCTCGGACCCGGGGGCGGTACCCGGCGGCTCCACCAATTTCCTGTCATGGGATTTGGGGCCGAAATAGTATCGACGGACGTCTAAAGGCTATGGATTTTACCCGTGTGAGCTACGTTAGAAGCTCACTCAACAATAGTTGCTAATGACAACTTTGCTGAAGGTGAACTCCTCGCTGCGTAAGCAGTGCGGATTTACCGCTTTTAACTCCTAGGGCATCAGCGCCTTAGGCGGGGTCCGGAGGCACCTGGCAACAGAAGCCTTCACTTTTGCACAACTAAGTTCAACCCATTCCGCTCAATCCGGCATCGATCCTGCATTCAAACTGTAGTGATTATTACAGTTTACCCCAGAATTTGAAAAAGAGGCACGATGCTCGCCTTACTCACGAAGAGCGTTGAGATAAATTTGGGAGCGGCTTATGGTATGGCCATCAAGTGGAGAAATAAACGTGACTGACCGTATTGGATATGAAAGCCTGACCCAGGCCGCCATGCGCGGCGTCGTCCGCGATGTGCTTCGACAAACCGAAAAACTGGGCGCCCCGATCGGTGATCATCATTTCTTTATCACCTTTCGCACCAAGGCCCCCGGCGTTAAAATTGCCGATCATCTGGTGGAGCGTTTTGCCAATGACATGACCATTGTCATCCAGCATCAATATTGGGATCTTGAAGTACACGATACCCATTTCGAGATCATCCTGAAATTTTCCGGCGTTCCACAGCATCTGCAGATCCCGTTCACTGCAATCACGCGCTTCGTAGACCCATCCGTCAATTTCGGCCTCAGCTTCGAAGCTTCCGCCGAAGACAATGCGAATAAAATCATTGCACCTGCATCTGAAGAGGCGGACATCCCCGAGCAAACATCGGAACACGGTACCTCCGATGCTCCGCAGGATACGGTTGTTAACCTAGACGCCTTCCGCCGCAAATAAACGCGAAATGTCAAACGCCCACGCCCCCGCAGACAAACCCGCAATCAGCGATGCGGACATGCTGACGCGATTTCAAAACTCCAAGAAACGCCCGCCCTGTTCGCAGACCCTCGGCATGCGCCTGACCCAAGTCAAACAAGCCGAAAAATCAATCCGGATGGCGTTTGATGTTAGCCCCGATTTCGCCAATCCAACCGGCGCGATACAGGGTGGCTTCGTCTCCGCCATGCTTGACGAAGCCATGTCCACCTGCTGCATCATCGCGTCAAACGTTACAATGACCGCCCCAACCCTTGAAATGAAGATCAGCTTCTTCCGCCCGCTTTTTGCCGGACACGCCGAAGTGGCCGCCCGCATTGTCAAATGGGGAAAGTCCGCCGCCTTTATGGAAGCCGAAGCCTTCGATCCCGAAGGCCGTCTGGTCGCCAAAGCCACGGCAACCGCCCTGCCAAAGCCGTTCAAGCGCCTGTAGAACGCGCTGCATCTGCCCGCATCGACACGACAAACACGATCAAAGTCAGCACAATCAACACCGCCGACACAAAAAACGGCGCGCCCGGAAGATAGATCGGTGCGCCCTCGCTCGTAAATATGCGAAAGATCTGCGTCATCACCAGCGGCGCAATAATCGCATTCACCGCCATGACGCTGCCAATAACGCCTTGCAGTTCGCCCTGCTGATCCTCCGCAACCCGTTCGGTCATCAATGTTTGCATAATCGGACCCGCAAACGCCGTCGGCGCGGACAACACAATTAGCAAATACGCAACCCAGCCCGACGTCACCACCGTATAGGCCGCATAAAGACCAATTCCGAGCACCAGCGACACCGTCGCCACCGGAACATTGCCAAACCGTTTGGCGACGGGCCCGGTCAGCCCGCCCTGAACAATCGCGATCAGCAACCCATAGAGCGCAACCGAAATTCCGATTTCCATCTCCCCCCACGCAAACCGTTCGATTGTGAAATACGGCCAGACCACTGCGAAACTCGTCCAGGCAAACTGCATAAGAAACAGCGCCAACATCACACCGAGTACCGCTCTATGCTCGCCAATTTTCAGCAATCCTCCAACCGGGTTTGCCCTTGCCCAGTCAAACCGCCGCCTTTTCTCGGAGGCCAAAGTCTCGGGCAAAAACACCAGCCCGACCACCGCCGCAAGAACAATCAGCGCCGCCGCCGCAACAAACGGCGCACGCGGGCCAATCACGGCGAGCATCCCGCCAAGCACGGGGCCGAACACAAACCCGATCCCAGCAGCGCCCGCAACCAAGCCGAAATTACCAGCCCGCGTGTCTTTGTCCGAAACATCGGCCACACAGGCGTTTGCCACAGGCCACGTCGCGCCAAAAACACCCGCAAGAAGCCGCCCCACAAACAACCACAGCAAGCTCGGCGCGAGCGCCATCAAGAGATAGTCCGCCGCCAATCCCGCCAATGCCAACAGCAAAACCAGCCGCCGTCCAAAACGGTCACTCAAAGCGCCCATAATCGGCGCAAAGATGAGCTGCATCACCGCATAGGCTGCGAACAAATATCCTCCAATGCCCGCCGCATCGCTGATCGATGCCCCCGACAATGAGGTGATCAGCTCCGGCATAACGGGGATAATGATGCTCACACCCATCATGTCGATGAACACGACCAGCGCCACAAACAGGATCGCGCGTTTTGAGTTGCTTGAGTGTATCGGCTGTTGGGCAATATTCTCCATTGGAGCCCCTCCGAGGCTAGAAAAGGAAGGCACCCACAGTAAGAATCGTCACGAGGATGCGCGCAAAATTATCGGATATTAGGTTGAGTTAAAAAGAGAGGCGGATGCGGGCCGTTACAGCCTGACGTTTATCGCCAGAATGATCGCGGTTTCCCCGTAAAATGGACGTGCATGGTGCAGGTCATTTTGCAATCTCTCATCTCATGCTCTTGAACGAGCCCGACAAGCCATACGCGCAAAATCAGCCAGCAGTCAATACGGCCCACGCAATCATTGCGCTACCCGCAAAGCCCGCGCCCCAGATCAACGTCCGGATATATGGCAGCCCCAACAAATATGCTGGCACGTAAAACACACGGGCGCCCAGAAACAGCCCCGCGCCCCAAACCGTCAGCGTGTTCGAAATTCCAAGCACATGCGCGACAAGCACCAAAGGCGCAAAGACCGCAATCGCCTCAATCTGATTGCGCACGGTGCGCCGCGCCCGCCCGGTAAATGCAGAGCCTTCGCGTTCCTGATCGCGCGCGCCGAGACCCCATGCCGGCGCATTGAACACCGTGTCCATGCCCTGCATGCCATAAAGCGCGAGCAAGATCACCGCATTCAGTGCCAAGACCCAAAGTTCGTAACTCATTCTCTGCCCTCCTGATTTTGAAATAACTCTACACCGCATGGCAACCTTCGCCAAATCGAAGGCGGGATCAGCCCCGCACGATGCCAAAATCACCACCCAAAACTTGCATTCGGACTCAGTCCGGCGCAAAGCCATGTCTGATAGCGTTCAACCTTGCGGACCAAACCCACCATGAAGTTTCTCGATCAGTGCAAAATCTACATAGCGTCCGGCTGGGGCGGCAACGGATCGTCTTCCTTTCGACGCGAAGCCTATGTCGAATATGGTGGTCCCGATGGCGGCGATGGCGGCAAGGGGGGCGATGTCTGGGCCGTCGCGGTCGAAGGTCTGAACACGCTGATCGACTATCGTTACCAACAACACTTCAAGGCGGAACGCGGCGGCAGCGGTATGGGGAAACAGCGCACCGGGCGCGGCGGCGAAGACTGCATCATCAAGCTTCCCGTCGGCACTCAGATCTTCGAAGAAGACCGCGAAACCCTGATCGCCGACCTCACAAAAATTGGGGATCGCGTTCTGCTTGCGCCCGGCGGCAATGGCGGTTGGGGCAATATGAAGTTCAAAACCGCCACAAACCGCGCACCCCGTCAGGCCAACAAGGGCGCGCCCGGCGAAGAGCGCACCATCTGGCTCCGGCTGAAACTCATCGCTGACGCCGGACTTGTCGGCCTGCCCAATGCCGGCAAATCCACTTTCCTTTCCGTCGTCACAGCCGCCAAACCGAAGATCGCCGACTATCCGTTTACCACCCTCTCGCCAGGCCTCGGCGTTGTTGATTTCGGGGTCAGTGCCCGCTTCGTGCTCGCCGACATTCCAGGCCTGATCGAAGGCGCAGCCGAGGGCGCAGGCCTTGGACATCGCTTTCTTGGCCATATCGAACGCTGCAAGGTCCTGCTGCACCTGATCGACGGCACACAAGACGATGTCGTTGCCGCCTATCACACCATACGCGGCGAGCTAACCGACTACGAAATCGACCTGTCGGAGAAGCCCGAAATCCTTGCGCTCAACAAGGTCGATGCACTGACCGATGATCAAGTCCGAGAGAAAAGCGCAGCGTTGGAAGCCACCAGCGGACGCGCGCCCATGCTCATTTCCGGTGTCGCACAAACCGGCCTCAAAGAGGCAATCCACGCCATTGCGGCCCATCTGGGCATCTCCGATGAGCCAGACATCTCGCCCAGAGAAGAAGGCTGGACACCATGACCTCGCCGCTTTCCGATGCCCGCCGCATTGTCGTAAAGACGGGTTCAAGCCTGATAACAGACGAAAACGGTGCCCCTCGAAGCGACTGGCTCGCAAGCCTTGCGAGCGACATCGCCCTCTGGCGCAAGGCAGGCCGGGACGTCCTACTCGTCACCTCGGGCGCGGTTGCGCTCGGGCGTCCGCTGCTGGGATCAAAAGGCAACCGGCTCGACGAAAAGCAAGCCGCTGCAGCCCTTGGACAGCCTCGCCTGATGAACGCGCTCGGCCACGCCTTCGCCACCCATAATCTCCACGTCGCTCAAGCTCTGCTCACACCCGACGATACCGAACACCGCCGCCGCTGGCTGAACGCGCGCGCCACACTCGAAACACTGCTCGAAGCGGGCATGCTCCCCATCATCAACGAGAACGACACTGTCGCCACCGAGGAAATCCGCTATGGTGACAATGACCGCTTAGCCGCCCGCGTTGCGCAAATGGTCTCCGCCGATGTGCTCATCCTTCTGTCCGATGTGGACGGGCTCTACACAGCCAATCCAGACACCCACCCGACCGCTGAACATATCCCGCTGATCAACGAATTGACCCCAGACATTGAAGCCATGGCCGAAGGCGCAAATCACAAAGGCCTCGGCTCAGGCGGCATGACCACCAAACTCGCCGCAGCACGCATTGCCCAGAACGCAGGCTGCGCCACCGCCATCACGCTTGGCACCCGCGACGCGCCGCTCACCGCGCTCGAAAAAGGCGCCCGCGCCAGTTGGGTGCTGCCCGCAGTGTCCCCCGACACGGCCCGGAAAGCTTGGCTCAAAGGCCATCTTAGCCCTGAAGGCACACTCACCATTGATGACGGCGCCGTCAAAGCCCTGCTCGGCGGCGCAAGCTTGTTGCCCATCGGAGTAAAATCCGTCAGCGGACAGTTCGAACGCGGCGCAGCTTTGGCCGTCCAGTCTGAAACAGGCACAGCGATTGCCAAAGGCATCACGGCCTATTCCGCCGCCGACATCCGCGCGATTGCTGGCCACCACACTGACGATATTCCCGACATTCTCGGCAACGTCCGCCGCCCGGCCATCATCCACCGAAATGATATTGCCCTTGAGAATTAAGCTGCCTCGACAGCTTCCACGCAACTCGCCGCTTTGAGCGCGCGCTGCGCCTTGATACCAATTGGATAGGTCTTCGGCAATTTCACCTGCGCGACCTGCCCGTCCCCAATTGGCAAATGTAGCAACACCTCGCCGCGTTCGGGCGCTGGCGCCTTGATCATAGCTTCAAGCACCGCTGCCAGCTCCGGCAAATTCGCCCCCACGCCGAGCCGCACCGTCAGCGTTTTCACAGGCGCACCAAGCCGCGCCTCTTCCAGCGGTAACACCCGCGCCAGCGACAATCTTATCTCTTCCTCGCGCTTGCGCACCTCAACCCGAAGGGACACGGACTTGCCCGGCTCCAGCTTCTCGCGCACATCATTGAGCATCTCCGGCATCACCATCAGCTCGGTCTCCCCCGTCGGATCAGACACCGTCAAAAACGCAAACTTGCCGCCCGACCGCGCAGGTTTTTCGACCCGTCGCCGCACCACCCCGATCATTTCAAGAACCATCCGGTCCATTGCCTTATCGGCAATTTCGCTCGCCATGGTCAGTCGTGTCCGGTCCACGGTCTCGAGCACATCATCAAGCGGATGTCCGCTCAGATAAAATCCGACCGCGCCAAACTCTTCGTCCAGCATATCCTGCGGGTTCCAATCCGGCCTTTGCGGAAACGCCGCGCGCACAGCCGGCTCGGCATCGCCAAACAATCCGCCTTGCCCGCCAGCCCGATCCTCCGCTGCGCTCGCCGCCATCGCCGCCATCATCGGCGCGGCCGCATAGGCTTGCGCCCGGTTCGGCTCCAGTGCGCACATCGCCCCCGCCCGGCCCAATTGCTCGAACGCTTTCTTGTTCAACGATTTTGGATCAACCCGCTCGGCCAGATCATGCAGACCTTTGAACGCGCCGCCACGCTCTCGCTCTGCAGCCAAATGCTTCATCGCCTCAAGCCCAACCCCCTTGAGCGCGCCAAGCGCATAGACGACACTGCCCTCATGCACATCAAAGTCCGGCGTAGATCGGTTCACATCCGGCAAAATGACGGGGATCTTAAGCCGCTTTGCCTCTTGGAAAAACGCCGCGAGTTTATCCGTATTGTGCAGATCAAGGCTCATGGATGCGGCCAGAAACGCCACAGGGAAATGCGCTTTCAAATAGCCCGTCTGATAGGAAATCACCGCATAGGCAGCCGCATGGGACTTGTTAAATCCGTATCCGGCAAACTTCGCCATCGTATCGAAAATATCATTCGCCAGCGGCGCATCAATCGTATTCTCGCGTGACCCACACCCCTCGACAAAACGCGCGCGCTGCTTGTCCATTTCCTCTTTCTTTTTCTTACCCATAGCCCGCCGCAACAAGTCCGCCTCGCCCAGCGAATATCCGGCAAGCTCCTGAGCCATCCGCATCACCTGTTCCTGATAGACAGGCACGCCATAAGTTGCCTCAAGTATGGGCTTAAGGTCGGGATGCTGATAGCGTATCTTGCTGGGGTCTTCCTTGCCGTCGCAGAACACCGGAATATTGTCCATCGGCCCCGGCCTGTAGAGCGAGATGATCGCAATGACATCCTCGATATTGCCGGGCTTAACGCGCTTGAGCGTATCGCGCATGCCCTGTCCTTCAAGCTGAAACACACCAAGCGTCTCGCCCGACGCCATCAGCCTGTAGGTGGCCTCATCGTCAAGGCTCGTCCATTTCGGGCAGACGTCCCCGCCATCGCGCCGAATAAACTTCAGCGCCCGCTCAATCACCGTCAGCGTTTTCAGGCCCAGAAAGTCAAACTTCACCAGCCCTGCATTTTCAGCCCATTTCATGTTAAACTGGCTCGCTGGCAAATCAGACCGCGGATCATTATAGAGAGGCACAAGCTCCGTCAGCGGACGGTCCCCAATAACAACCCCGGCCGCGTGCGTCCCTGCATTCCGATAAAGCCCTTCAAGCGCGAGCGCCGTATCAAGCAACTCCCCCACACGGGGGTCCTTTTCCTTCTCTTCCTGAAACTTCGGCTCATCCAGAATCGCGTCAGCAAGCTTCGGCGGATTGGCTGGATTGAACGGGATAAGCTTGGCCAGCCGGTCAACCTGAAAATACTGCATCTGCATCACGCGCCCAACATCGCGCACCACAGCTTTCGCCTGCAATGTCCCGAACGTGATAATCATGGCGACCGCTTCAGCGCCGTATTTGTCGCGGACATAGCGGATCACTTCGCCTCGCCGTTCCTGACAGAAATCAACGTCAAAATCTGGCATCGACACACGCTCGGGGTTCAAGAACCGCTCGAACAGCAAATCAAATCTCAGCGGATCAAGATCCGTGATCAAAAGCGACCACGCCACCAGCGACCCCGCCCCGGAGCCTCGCCCCGGCCCGACAGGGATGCCTTGTTCTTTGGCCCACTTGATGAAATCCGAAACGATCAGAAAATAGCCCGGAAACCCCATCTTTTCGATAATGCCCAGCTCGTAATCCAACCGCTCAGTGTAAACCGATTGTTCTGCATACAGTTCATCAGCCTGCGCCAGCCGGTCCGCAAGTCCCTCTTCGGCCTGCCGCCTGAGCTCGTCGACTTCGCCTTGCCCACCCTTGCCCGAAAAGTTCGGCAGGATCGGCTTTCGCATTTCTGATTTCACCGCGCACCGTCGCGCAATCTCGGCCGTGTTCTCAAGCGCTTCGGACAGGTCGGCAAACAGCTCGGCCATCTCACCCGCAGATTTGAGATACTGGCTCGGCTCAACCCGCTGGCGATCCTCCTGCCCCAGATATTCGCCATTGGAAATACACATCAAGGCGTCATGCGCGCCCGCATCATCCGGCTTCAAAAAGCGCGCATCATGGGTCGCCACAAGCGGCAGATCGAGCTTATAGCCCAAATCGACCAAGCCCGGCTCAGACGCCATTTCCGCCACTGAGCCGTGCCGCGTCAATTCGACATAGAGCCGATCGGGATACGCCGCAGCCAGTTCGACAAGCCGCGCCTCTGCCGCCTCCGTTTTGCCTTTGATCAGGAGCTTGCCAACTTGCCCTTCGCAGCCACCCGTCAGCAAGATCAGCCCGTCCGTCTTCTCCATCAAATGCGCCCGCGCGAGCCTCGGCACACCGTCATCGGACTCCAGATAGGCCGCCGAGCCAAGCTCCATCAGCCGTCCATAGCCAATCTCGTTCTGCGCATAGAGGCTCACCCGCGAGACCTCGCCGCGCAAAGCATCTTCCACAATGTCGAAACAACACGCCATAATCGGCTGGACGCCAACGTCAGACAAAGCTTCGGACCGCTCAAGCGCCCCGAACAAATTGTTCCGGTCCGTCACCGCAATGGCAGGCATTTGATGCTCTACCGCCCAAGCGGCAAGCGCTTTGGTCGTGATCATGCTTTCGAGCAAAGAATAGCTCGACCGAACAGCCAGGTGGATAAACGGTGATTCGCGCAAAACGGGCTCTCCTCTTAGGCGAAGAGTATGCCGATTTTCAGCGCGTACGGAAAGCGGCTAGGCCACATAGTCCACAAGCTTACCACCCTCAAGCGTGAGAACGCGGTCCATATGCTTGATCAGCGACATATTATGCGTGGCAACCAGCACCGCCGCCCCCTCGCTGCGTGCCATCTTGATCAGCGTAGCAAAAACCCGTTCCGTTGTCGCCGGATCGAGATTGCCCGTCGGCTCATCAGCGATAATCAACCTGGGATCATTGGCCAGCGCCCGCGCAATCGCAACGCGCTGCTGTTCCCCGCCCGAAAGCTGCCCCGGCTGATGATGTCCCCTGTCTGCCAGCCCCATTTCCGCAAGCAACGCATCCGCCTTTGCCCGCGCATCCTTCCGGCTCACACCTGCGATCATCAGCGGCATGGCAATATTATCTTCAGCACTGAACTCGGCCAGCAAATGGTGAAATTGATAGATAAAGCCGAGCTTGTGCCGACGTAACCGGGTCAAAGCCTTGTCAGGCAAGTTCCCACACGCCGTTCCCTCAAGCAAAATTTCACCGCTTTGCGGCGGCTCCAGCAATCCAGCCAGATGCAACAGCGTCGATTTGCCTGAGCCCGACGGCCCGACCAGGCCGACAAGTTCGCCGGCCTTGAGCGTCAAATCCGCCCCGCGCAAAACTTCAAGCTCGCCCGCAGAGGACGAATAAGTCCGCGTCACGCCCCGCAGTTCCAGTACGACACCCGCCATCACTCAAACCTCAACGCATCAACCGGATCAAGCTTCGCCGCCCAGCGTGCAGGCGGGATCGAGACAAGGATCGACATCAGCACGGCATAAGCCGTCGTCGTGAGCGAGGTCGTCCAGTCAAGCTCGGCGGGCAACCCGTCAAGGCCGTAAACGTCCGCCGGAAATATCTCGCCCCCCGTCACACTGTTCAGGACCCATTCCACACTATCGATATTGATCACCAGTAGCGTCCCGATCACCAACCCCGTAACAGCCCCCGCAAAGCCCAGCGTTGCGCCGATGGTCATAAACACCCGCATCACCGCCCCGCGTCCAGCACCAATTGTGCGCAAAATGGCAATATCCCGCGTCTTGTTCTTCACAAGCATCACAACGCCGGTGATAATGTTCAGCGATGTAATTGTAATCAGCACGAGCATGATAATCCGCATCACACCGCTTTCTGTCTGCAATGCGCCGAGGAACCCGGCATTTTGTTGCTTCCAGTCTCGGATATAAAATCGGTTCCCTGTCGCATCCGCAATCGCCCGCTTGGCCTCATCGGTCGCCAGATAATCCTCCAGCCTTACATCCAGCAGCGGCACAGTTCCCTTATGCCGAAAGAAGAGCTGCGCCTGCTCGAACGGCATAAAGATATACAGCCCATCAAGCTCAACACTGCCCGTGCTCAGAAAACCGCCAACCACATACTCCTTGCTTGTCGGTTTGCTCCCAAACGCCGTCGCCGCACCCGCAGCGCCCAAAAGCGTCACCCGACTGCCCTTGCTGATGCCAAGCCTTGCTGCCAGCGCGGTGCCCATGATGATCGTATTCCCGCCCTTGCGCCCCTCGCCAAAGCCGACAATTTCACCGGCCTCAATGCTCGGATACACGCTCAGATCTTCAGGCCGCACCCCGCGGACCGCTGCGCCCGCCTGCGCACCATTCGCGCTGAGCAGCACCTGTTCCTCAATAATCGGGCTGACACTCTCGATGCCATCAAGCCCGTTGATAACATCGATCAAGTCCAGCCCATCTTCCAGCGGCAGATCATTCATGCTGACAATGATGTGCCCCTGCCCACCAATCAGTGAATTAACCAGCGTCTGCCGAAATCCTGTCATCAGCGACACAGTGACAATCAACGCAGCCACGGCCAGCGCAATCCCGACAAAAGAGATAATCGCAATCAGAGACGCCCCGCCATGCTCCCGCTTGGCGCGCAGATACCGCCAAGCCAGCGACCGCTCGAAGCGTCCAAACGGTTTGCCTGTTGAAATCGCCTCGCTCAAGCCAGTTCTCTCATTCTCTCAATCGCCGCACTCAGTGCCAATTCCTCGCGCGCGCCAGTCTTGCGAATCTTCAGCTCCACCACGCCTTTTTCCAGTGCTTTCGGGCCAATAATAATCTGAAAAGGTAAACCAATCAGGTCCATCCGGCCAAACTTCGCTCCAGCTCGATCGTCAGTCTCATCGTAAAGTGTGTCAAACCCTGCCTCGCTTAGCGCCTTATAAGCCGCGTCACACCCCGCCGCACAGGCGCCGTCCTTGGGTCGCATCGAGATCAGCCCGACATCAAACGGGCTGACCGACGCGGGCCAGACAATCCCGTTGTCATCATTGCAAGCCTCAATAATCGCGCCCACCAGCCGCGACACACCAATCCCGTAAGAGCCGCCATGAATAGAGACGACATTGCCGTCACTGTCCTGAACACCCGCGCCCATGGGCTCTGAGTATTTCGTTCCGAAGTAGAAAATATGCCCGACCTCGATCCCGCGCGCCTCCGTCTTGCGCGCCTCTGGCACAGCGGCATACGCCGCCGGATCGTGCTTTTCATCAGTCGCAGCGTAAAATTTCGTCCGCTTGTCCATCTCCTCGGCCAGCGCGGCCTCATCACCAAAATCAAAATCGAGCCCCGGCGCGGGGACATCCAGCACTTCGCTGTCACAAAAGACCGCGCTCTCGCCGCTTTCAGCGAGCACCAGAAACTCGTGACTCAAATCTCCACCAATCGGCCCGGGGTCCGCCTGCATCGGGATCGCTGTCACACCCAGCCGGTCAAACGTATTCAGATAGGCTGCAAACATTTTTTGATAAGACACCCGCGCCGCCGCTTCGGTTAAGTCAAAGCTGTAGGCGTCTTTCATCAGAAATTCGCGCCCACGCATCACGCCAAAGCGCGGCCGCACCTCGTCGCGAAACTTCCATTGCTGATGATAAAGGTTGAGCGGCAACTGCTTATAGCTTTTCACATAGCCCCGAAACACGTCCGTAATCATCTCTTCATTGGTTGGCCCGTAAAGCATGTCCCGCCCGCCGCGATCGGTGATCCGCAGCATTTCTTCGCCATAATCATCATATCGGCCTGACTCGCGCCACAAATCGGCCTGTTGCAGCGTCGGCATCAGCATTTCGACAGCGCCCGCGCGGTCCATTTCCTCGCGCACAATCTGCTCGATTTTCTTGAGCACCTTGAACCCAAGCGGCAACCAGGAATAAATCCCCGCTCCGTTCTGGCGCACCATACCCGCTCGCAGCATCAATTGATGAGAGACAATCGCCGCATCCGAAGGCACATCCTTGGTCACGGGCAGAAAATATTGAGAGAGGCGCATATTCGGAAATTCCGGTTGTTTCAGAGGGCTGGATTAGGCTTAGCCTCAGCCGCTATTGCGGCGCAAGCATTGGAATGATGAATGATGCCAAAATGGTAACAATCACAGCTCCAATCGTCGCCCACACGGCCTTTTTTAGCAGCATGGGTGCCACCGGCGCGCCGCCCTCCGTGCCCGCCACGGCGCCCTCGTCGCTTTCATGCTGCGATTCAATCCCGATCGACAATGACGGCAAGAAAACCAACCACCAGGCAATCGCAAACACAATCAATACCTGAACCCAATGCATCCCTAAGTTCCTCTTTCTTGTCCCCCGCTAACACGATAGGACATGGCTCCGCCAGCTGACGGCTCCTCTTTCTTGTCCCCAGCGAAAGCCAGAGGTCCATGGCCACGAGCAATCTACCATAGCATCCCGCATGTCGGATAGATCGCGAATTCCGGCAACCCGACGAGAGCCAATAAGAGAGTCCGCTCCCAAATAGTAGAGCCGGATAAGTACGCGCCAATCCTCCGGATACAAAGAGCCCTGTCCTACACGCTAGTGCGCCTCTTTCGGCGTCTCCATGAGTTCGATCAAAACGCCGTTAGAATTCTTCGGATGCACGAAAATAATCGGCGTCCCATGTGCCCCGATGCGCGGTTCACCAAGCACGGTCGCGCCGCGCTCTGTCATAGCTTCAACCGCTTCATAAATGTCAGCCACCTCAAAGCAGACATGATGTTGCCCGCCCTTTGGATTCTTCTGGACAAAATTCCAGATCGGCGACTCTTCATTCAGCGGCTCGATCAATTCAATCTGCGAGTTTGGCAAATTCACAAAACACACTTTCACACCCTGCGCAGGCATATCAAACGGCGTCGTAATGTCCGTCGCGCCATACAGCGTCCGGTAGGTTTCCATCGCCTCTTCAAGGCTTGGCACCGCAATGCCGACATGGTTGAGGGGGCCAATTTTCATCTCGAAACTCCTTTTCCACCACGCCTATACGCGCAGCACAATAACATCCACCAGCGGTTTTCGTCCCGCCACGCGCTCACACATCTTCCGCGCCGCGCGACCCACAGTCTTCTCGACTTCATCATCATCTTCGCGCGCCCGCAATTTCATCTTTTCAAAGGCACGCTCAGCCGCCTCGTCCAGAATATCGAGCAACTCGTCCGCCGTGCTGCCATCCGCTTCAGAGAAGCCCCGCGCGCTGACCAGCGGCCCGTCCACGGCGCGGCCCTTCCCGTCAATCACCAGCGAGATCGTCAATATCCCGGAATGGGCGATTTTCTTGCGTTCAATCAACCCCATAGCGTCCGACGGCACAAGCTTGTTGCCATCCAGATAAAGCCGCCCTGACGGCACCTCATCGATCACTTTAGCCCGTCCCGGCGCCAGTTGAACCAGATGCCCGTTGCGCGGCGTTATCGTCTGGCCAACCTGCATGCTCTGAGCAAATTTGGCATGCTCCAGCGTATGTCGCCGTTCACCATGAACCGGCACAGAGATCTCCGGTTTGATCCATTGGTACATACGCCGCAACTCATCCCGACACGGATGACCAGAGACATGGATCGTCTCCTTGAGCATGCGCGGCGTAATCAGTTTCACCCCTCGATCCGCCAGCTGGTTCTGCATCGCATAGATGCCAGCCTCATTGCCGGGAATCGTCCGCGATGAAAAGATCACCGTATCTCCATCTCCAAGCGACACATGCCTATGATCCCCGCGGGCGATCCGTCCCAACGCAGCACGCGCCTCGCCTTGACTGCCCGTACACAGATAAAGAATATTATCTGGCGGGAAGAACCCCGCCTCCTCCTCGTCGATGAAATCTTGCACACCGCCAAGCAGCCCTGCCACTTTGGCCGCCTTGGTCACCTTGTGCATGCTCCGGCCGACAAGGCACACCCATCGCCCTGCCGCTTCCGCTGCGAGCACGACGGTTTCCACCCGCGCCACATTCGACGCAAAAGTCGTCACCGCCACTTTGCCAGTCTGCTTTGCGATCAGGTCAAACAGCGATTTGCGCACTGTCGCCTCAGAGCCCGACTCGCCCTCCTCAAACACATTCGTTGAATCACAGACCATGGCCAGAACACCCTCACGGCCCAGCGCCTCAAGCCGCTCAAACGCCATCTCGTCACCAAGCTGCGGCTCTGCATCTATCTTCCAGTCGCCGGTATGGAACACCGTCCCCAGCTCGGTTTTGATAACCAGCCCGTTCATCTCGGGGATCGAATGGGTCATCGGCAAATACTCAACCGAAAACGGACCAACCTCAATTGTATCGCCCGTTCTGATCGTCCGCAAATGGCTCTCGTCCACGCCGCGTTCAACCATCTTCGCGCGGGCCAGCTCAGCCGTAAAAGCTGTGCCGTAAATCGGTGCTCTCAGCCGTGGCCACAAAAGCCCCAGCGCGCCAATATGGTCTTCATGCGCATGGGTCAGGAAAATCGCCTCAACCTTCTCATCATCGAGAAAAATTGGGTCTGGCGTAATGATGTCAATGCCCGGCGTATCCGGCCCACCAAACGTCACCCCGACATCCGCAACAATCCACCGCCGCTCATGGGCTGGCCCAAACCCGTAAGCGTTTAGGTTCATGCCAATTTCTTCGCATCCACCAAGCGGCAGAAAGACGAGTTGAGACCCAGTATCGGCGCTCATGTGGCACTCGCATTCCGGGTATATATTTCAAGAAGACCGCGAATGGTCAGGTCAAAATCGTAAACATCAATCGTATCACTCGCGCCCTCAAACAAGGACGCAACCCCGCCCGTCGCAATCACCCGCATCGGTTGCCCATACTCGTCTTTGATCCGCTGCACGAGGCCATCGATCAACCCGATATACCCCCAAAAAACGCCCGACTGCATCGCTCCCAATGTGTCCCCGCCAATCACTCGATCTGGCTTCTGGATCGCAATCCTCGGCAATTGCGCCGCCGCATCGTGTAAGGCGCGCATAGACAAATTGATCCCCGGACAGATGATCCCGCCTTCAAACCCGCCATCTGGCCCAACAATATCAAACGTTGTCGCCGTTCCGCTATCAATCACGATCAACGCGCCTTCATACGCCTTGTGCGCTCCTACGGCATTGACCAGCCGGTCAGCGCCGGCCTGCTCGGGTCGGCTGATGCGGATCGGCACACCAAGATCAATGTTCGGTTCGCCGACAAACATTGCCTCGACCTTTAGATAACGCTTTGCGAAATTCCGGAAATTGAAGATCGCCTGCGGCACAACCGTCGAAACGATACAGCCGCTAATCTTGTCAAAATCCATCCCGTGCATCTCGCACAATTGTTTGAACCAGACGGCATAATCGTCCGCCGTACGCGCCGCATCTGTCGAGATCCGCCACTGGGCCACCCAATCAGCACCATCATAAAGCGCAAACACGCTATTAGTATTTCCGACATCAATCGCCAGCAGCATTCTAACCTACTTCCTTAATCAGATGGACATCCCCGGTTCTGATGGTCCGGATGGTCCCATTCTCCAATTGTAACAACAAGGCACCATCCACGTCCATGTCCACAAAGACGCCGCGCACAATCTCATCATCGCACCGGACCTCTATAACCTCGCCAAGGCCATCTGCGCGCTCAAGCCAATCCCTGCGCGTGTCAGCGAAATTGTTGATCGCCTGCTCCAGCCGCCTGGCAAACGCCACCCGCAACGCGTCAAGTGCGCTTTGCGCATCAACCAATGTGTCCCCGCGCAAATCCGCAATCGAAACGGTTTTCTGATCAAGCCCTTCGGGCGCATGCGCAACATTGACGCCAATCCCCGAGGCAACCCATCGCCCCGAGCCCCCCTCACCCGTCTCAATCAAAATGCCGGAAATCTTACGCCAATCACAACGCACATCATTTGGCCATTTGAGCTTGGGGCACGACCCCGGCGCAAGCTCGGTAATGACATCACTCACGCTCAGGGCGGCAGCAAATGGCAAACGCGTTGCCTCAGCCACCGAGCCCTTCCAGCGAAACAAAGCCGTGGCGTAGAGATTTCCCTGCGCCGATGTCCACGCACGTCCAGCGCGTCCTCTTCCAGCTGTTTGATGACGCGCGGCGATCCATCGATCCGAAAACGCCCCCGACGCCGCGAGCCGCTTGGCATCTTCATTCGTACTATCAACCTGTTCCAGCCAGTAGATCGGCCAGACCAACTCGGTCACGAGATTAGACCAGCCGCGGCAATATCGGTGATCGCATCCAGCCGGCCGATAAAGACCAGCAAGACAATCGTCGCCAGCGCTGACAGCCCGACAACCAACCGCACGGACAGATCAATCGGCTCAAATGGCTCACGCGATTCCTTGAACCACATCACATTTATGATCCGCAGATAATACGCCGCAGCGATTGTTGAAGACAGGACGAGGATGATGTTGAGCCAGAGGAAGCCGCCCTGTTGCGCGGCGCGGATAATCTCCAGCTTTGCCCAAAATCCGGCAAGCGGCGGCAAACCTGCAATCGAGACAATCAGCAGGGTCAGGGCCAAAGTCAGAGCAGGATGGGTCTTGTTAAGCCCCGACAACTCATTGATGTCTTCAACCATGCCGCCGCTACGCCGCATCGCCAACACACCAGCAAACAGGCCAAGCGAGGCAATAACATAAAGCGTCATAAACAGGAGCAGTGGCGAACCGCCAAGCTCCGCGCCAACCGTCACAGCGACAAGCCCGTAACCAATATTGGCAATAGAGGAATAAGCCAGAAGCCGCTTGATATTGTCCTGAGCCAACGCACCAAAGGCGCCAACCGTCATCGATACAGCCGCAATAATCGCAAGAATAAGCTGCCACTGGTCGATGATTGACCCAAATGCCACAAACAGAACTGTGGCGAACATCACCATACCAGCCATTTTCGGCGCCGAAGCAAACAGCGCAACCACGGGCGTCGGCGCGCCTTCATAGACATCCGGCGTCCAGACATGCATGGGCGCCGCAGAGACTTTGAAAGCCAGCCCGGTAATCATGAGCACCATGCCAAAAGCCAGACCTACCGGCATGTTCCCATCGCCCGCCACGCGCGCAATCTCTATGTAATCAGTTGACCCTGTAAATCCGTAGACAAGCGAACCACCATATAACAGCAGCCCCGAAGCCAGTGCGCCCAGCACAAAATATTTCAAGCCCGCTTCCGCCGAGCGTGCATTATCGCGGTGAAACGCCGCGAGCACATAGGATGATAGGCTCAGCGTCTCAATGCCCATGTAAAGCGTCATCAGATTGGATGCAGACAGGATAACACCCATGCCAAGCGCAGCGAAAATAGACAGAAGCGCAAACTCGAACCTTAGCGTTTCATGCCGCCGCATGAAACCCTCAGCCATCAGGAGCGCCGCGCCCGCCAACACAAAGCTGATAACCTTTGCATAATTGCCAAAGCTCGTAGTCACCACCAGCCCATCAAATGCCGCACCGCCATCAAAGTGCAGTGCAGCCATAATGGCCGCCGCAAACATCGCGAGCGCACCGAATCTGTATGACAGCGCGTCGAAGTTCTTCCGCAGCACCGCCCCGAGCAATACGCCGACAAGCCCTGCGCCCACAAGGATCAGCTCGGGAGCAAACGCAGTCCAGATTGAAGTCATGTCCATAACCGGATCAAGCTCCTGCAAACGGTAACAGAATGCGCAACACAGCACCTTCTGTCATATTGAAAATTAGCCACGGTGCGACCCCGAACACGATGGTCGCAATCGCCAGCGGTAACAGCGTGATGACTTCGGTGCCATTCACATCAGCAATGCCTTCGAGTTTCGGATTGGTCGCTTTACCAAACATCGTTTCGCGATAGAGCCGCAGCATGTAAATGGCTGAGAAAATCACGCCGAGCGCTGCCCCTACGGCCACCCAGCGTGCCGCCATAAAGCCACCCGTCATGCTCATAATTTCACCGACAAAACCCGACGTGCCCGGCAAGCCGACATTGCCCATCGTGAACAACATGAAAAAGGCCGCATAAACCGGCATCTTGGCTGCAAGTCCGCCATATTCAGCAATCTCGCGGGTGTGCACGCGATCATAGACAACGCCAACGATCAGGAACAGAGCCGAAGAGATAAAGCCGTGTGACAACATCTGGAACACAGCGCCCTGAACACCGACTTCGTTGAACGAGAAAATCCCAAGTGTAACAAAGCCCATGTGCGCCACAGACGAATAGGCGATCATCTTCTTCATATCCTCCTGACGGAACGCCACGAGCGACGCGTAGACAATTGCGATGACAGACAGGCCAAACACGAGCGGCTGAAACAGCATACTGGCGTCCGGGAACATCGGCAGCGAAAAGCGCAACAAACCGTAAGCGCCAAGCTTCAAAAGGATACCCGCCAGAATAACCGAGCCCGCCGTTGGCGCCTGAACGTGCGCATCGGGCAGCCATGTATGAACCGGCCACATCGGCATCTTCACCGCAAAGCTCGCAAAGAATGCCAGCCACAGCCAAACTTGCGCATCCTTGGCAAATTCGAATTGCTCTAGCGCCACAAAGTCACTCGTGCCGGCAACAACATACATGTAGACCATCGCCACGAGCATGAAGAGCGAGCCGAGCAGAGTGTAGAGGAAGAATTTGAACGCCGCATAAATCCGGTTCGCCCCGCCCCAGACGCCGATAATGATAAACATCGGGATCAAGCCAGCTTCGAAGAAGATATAAAACAAGAAGAGATCCAGCGCACAAAACACGCCGATTACAAGCGTTTCAAGGATCAAAAACGCCACAACATATTCCGTGATCCGCGTCTTGATCCCGCTCTTGGACGCAAGCAGGCAAAGCGGCGTTAGAAAAGCCGTGAGCAAAACAAGCGGCATGGAGATACCATCCACGCCCATCTTGTAGTGGATATTACCGAACCAGGCTACGTCCTCGACCATCTGATAACCGGCATCGCCGGCGTCAAACTCAAGCAGATAGGCAGCCAACGCAGCGGCGAAGGTCATCAGGCTCACAAATGTGCCCGCCAGTAGCGTATTGCGTCCGCCTGTTTCGCTTTCGTCGGAGGTCTGGCTACCCGTGGCGGCGCTAATCAGCATGATCACAAGCGCACCAATTGCCGGAAGGAACGTGGTCAGCGACAGAATAGGAATACCGCCCATTAGCCTACCCCTCCGTTTTTAACAAACAGGATGCCGCCAAACAGAAGCGCAGCTCCGATAATGACAAAAGCATAGTGAAACAAATACCCGGTGTGCATCGCGCTGATCCGGCGCGACCCCCATTTTGTCAGGTTCGAGACACCGTCCGGACCAAGCCCGTTAATCAGCTTCACATCGCCAATCTTCCAGAACACGTCCCCAAGCCAGCGCGTCAAACGGACAATGGTCGCTTCATAAATTTCGTCAAAATACCATTTGTTCTCGAACAGTTGATGTGTCGGCCCGCGTGCATCCGCAATGCGTTTGCCAAAGCCGCGATTGAAGAAATAGGTAAACGTCGCAATCAGGAACCCAATCACCGTCACCACGAGCGGCGCCCAGAACACCCACGCGAACGCATGGTCATGCTTGAGATCATCAATACCGTGAATGACGTTATTGTCCGCCGCATGGTAAAGCGCCCCAGCCCAGAAGGCATCGCCATGATGGAACATGGGGTCGTAGAAATAGAGGCCGGCAAAGATCGCTCCGACTGATAAGAGCGCAAGCGGAATCAACATAACAAGAGGGCTTTCATGCGGCTCGCCGCCGTGATTGTGATCATCATGGGCATGGTCGTCATGGCTATGGTCATCGTGCGCATGGTTATCCGTATGGCCATGACTTGCCTCCGCTTCGGCGCGGGGCCCATGGAAGGTCATATAGATCAGCCGCCACGAATAGAAGCTTGTCAGAAGCGCCGCGCCAATGCCGGCCCAGAATGCCATGGATGCAAACGGCACACCCTGCTGGCTCGCCGAGAACGTGCTTTCAATAATACCATCTTTCGAGAAGAAGCCTGCAAAGCCGAAACTCGTATGCGGGATGCCAAGACCGATAATCGCAATGGTCCCGATCAGCATCGCGCCATAAGTGAACTTCTGATAGCGCCACACGCCGCCAAGCTTGCGCATATCCTGCTCATGGTGATTGCCATGGATCACAGACCCTGCGCCAAGAAACAGAAGCGCCTTGAAGAAAGCGTGTGTAAACAGATGGAACATCGCCGCCTCATAAGCGCCCACACCTGCGGCAAAGAACATATAGCCCAGCTGTGAACAGGTCGAATAGGCAATCACCCGCTTGATGTCATTCTGCGCCATGCCAACGGTCGCTGCAAACAGCGCCGTCAGCGCCCCGACAACCGTCACCATCGCCGCAGCGCCAGGCGCATATTCGTAGATCGGCGAGACGAGGCAAACAAGATAAACCCCTGCCGTTACCATAGTCGCCGCGTGGATCAGCGCGGACACAGGCGTCGGCCCTTCCATCGCATCCGGCAACCAGACATGCAGGAACAATTGCGCCGACTTGCCCATTGCGCCGATGAATAGCAGCACACCAATCAGCTCAAGCGCACGGACATCGTAGCCAAGAAACTCGATGCTGACCTCGCGCGCAGGTCCTGCCTCTGCAAACGCAAACGGCGTCACCATCGCATTCTCACGGATCGCATTGAGCACAGGCTCGAACTCGATGCTCCCAAACAGGAAGAACACGCCCATAATCCCAAGTGCCAGTCCAAAGTCGCCAACCCTGTTCGTTACAAAGGCCTTGATCGCTGCATCATTCGGTGCAGGCTTTTGATACCAGAACCCGATCAGAAGATAGGAGGCGAGCCCGACCCCTTCCCAACCGAAGAAGAGTTGCAAGAAATTATCCGCCACAACCAGCATCAGCATGGTGAAGGTGAACAGCGACAGATAGGTAAAGAACCGCGCCCGATGCGGATCATCAGCCATATACCCCCATGAATAGAGGTGCACGAGGCCCGATACGCTCGTAATGACCGCCATCATCACCATCGACATAGCGTCCACACGAATGGCCCAATCGGCCTTGAACCCGCCAACATCGACCCAGTTCATAAGATAGATGATATGCGCACCGTGATGAGCTGCATCACCATGATCCCCGCCATGGCCAAGTCCCGCCACATACCCGAAGAGCTGGATAAGCGACAGAATGCCAGCCAGCCCGACCGTACCAGTGGTCACAATCATTGCGAGCCCGTCGCGGCCCGTCAGCGGCTTCGAAAGCCCACCGATCAGCGCGGCGAGGCCCGGCCCGAGCACTATAAAGATCAGGAGAAAATCTGACAGCATAATCGTGGCCCCTAGCCCTTCATCAGATTGACGTCTTCAACCGCGATGTCGCCGCGGTTTCGGAAATATACAACGAGAATAGCAAGTCCGACGGCCGCTTCAGCCGCGGCAACCGTCAACACCAACATTGCAAAAATCTGCCCCGTAATCGTTCCCGTAAACACCGCAAACGCAATAAGATTGATATTTACAGACAGCAAAATCAGTTCGATTGCCATAAGGATGACGATGATATTCTTACGGTTCACAAAGATGCCGACGACACCAATCGTAAAAAGCGCCGCAGACAAAGTGAGGAAGTGCTCCATACCAATATTCATTGCTAGATCCCCTCGCCCGGCTGGACATCCTTGAGCTCGAACGCTTCACCTCGCGTGCGCGCGACCTGCTTGCCGATGTTTTGCCGCTTAACCGACGTCTTGCCGCGCAAGGTCAACACGATTGCGCCGATCATCGCCATAAGAAGTACGATGCCCGCCAATTGAAACAACAAAAGATAATCAGAATACATCACCAGCCCGATAGCCTCGGCATTTGTGTCAGCGCCAGGTGACGGATCAAACTGACCCGCGCGCACCACACTGCCCCGCGCGAACGTGACCAGCGCAATTTCGCCAAACATCAGCCCGCCCGCAATCAACCCAAGTGGCCAATAACCCAGTGTGCCCTGTTTCAACTCGACGAAATCCACATCCAGCATCATGACGACAAACAGGAACAGGACCGCGACGGCCCCGACATAAACAACGATCAAAAGCATCGCCAAAAACTCAGCCCCAATCAGCACAAGCAGGCCAGCCGATGTCAGAAACGCCAAAATCAGGAACAGAACCGAGTGCACAGGGTTCCGTGAGACAATCACCCCGAGCGCCGCAACAGTTACAATCGTTGCCAAAATGTAGAATGCAATCAGGTCCATGCCCTTATTGCCCCTTTTTCAAACTTACGCGCTGAAACCAGCTCCGTTCCGTGTTTCCTTTTTTGAAGCGCGAGCGTGAGCCCGCACCTCGCTCATCGTCTTCGGCTACCGATACGGCGCATCCAGTTCCAGATTATGCGCAATCTCACGCTCCCAACGGTCACCATTGGCGAGCAATCGATCCTTATCGTAGTAAAGCTCTTCGCGCGTCTCGGTCGCAAACTCGAAGTTCGGCCCCTCGACGATTGCATCAACCGGACACGCCTCCTGACAGAAGCCGCAATAAATGCATTTGACCATATCAATGTCATAGCGCGTGGTCCGACGCGAACCATCCTCGCGCGGTTCGGCTTCGATCGTAATTGCCTGCGCCGGACAGACCGCCTCGCAAAGCTTGCAGGCAATGCAGCGCTCCTCGCCATTGGCATACCGCCGCAGGGCATGTTCACCGCGAAAGCGTGGACTAAGCGGGTTCTTCTCAAACGGATAATTCACCGTCGCTTTGCGCTTGAAGATATATTTCAAGCCAAGGAAGAACGCGCCAACAAAATCCGTTAGAAAAACACCGCGTACAAATTGCATCAGACCGCTCATGCCTGCACTCCTGCGTAAACCACATATCCCGAAACGACCAGCACTGCGACAAGCGACATTGGCAGGAAGACTTTCCACCCCAGCCGCATCAATTGGTCATAGCGATAACGCGGCACGATTGCCTTCACCATCGCAAACATAAAGAAGAAGAACAGCACTTTGGTCGCAAACACGGCAAAGCTGCCAAACGCGATCAGCCATGGTGCCATATTCTCAGTAAACGGTAGCGGGAACGGCGCATGCCAACCGCCAAAGAACAAGACTGTCAGCATGGCGCACATCAGCACAATATTCAGATACTCGCCAATCATAAACAGCAAGTAGGGCGTCGACGAATACTCCACCTGATACCCGGCCACGAGTTCGGATTCCGCCTCGGGCAAATCAAATGGAGGCCGGTTCGTCTCCGCCAATGCAGAAACGAAGAACACCACGAACATGGCAAACATCACCGGCGCAATCGCAATATGGTTCAGGCTGAACGCATGCCAGTTCCAGAAGCCACCCTCCTGATTGTTGACAATATCGGACAGGTTCATCGAGCCGACGAGCAGAATAACCGTCACGATCACAAAACCAATCGACACCTCGTACGACACCATCTGCGCGGCAGACCGGAGCGAGCCGAGGAACGGGTATTTCGAGTTCGACGCCCAGCCGCCCATAATGATCCCGTAAACCCCCAGCGACGAAATAGCGAAGAGATACAAGACCCCGACATTCAAGTCAGAGATCACCCAACCGGGTGCGACCGGAACAACGGCCCAGCAGATAAAGGCAAGCGTCAGCGTCATAATCGGCGCCAGCAAGAACACAGTCTTGTTCGCGCCCGCCGGAATGACAATTTCCTTGAGCAGAAACTTCCCGAAATCGGCAAAACTTTGCAACAAGCCAAAAGGACCAACCACATTCGGCCCCTTGCGCAGCATGACGCCGGCCCAGACTTTCCGGTCAAGCAATAGCAAGAATGCCAATGACAAAAGCAGCACAATCATGAACAGGCCAATCTGCCCCGTCACCATCAACGCCGCCCACCAAAAGGCCGACCAGAAACTGGTGTCGCCCGTAAAGAATTGTTCAATCCAGTCGCTCATGCCCTCGCCCTACTCCGCCGCTACCGGTGTTTCAAGCTGCTCTTTCAATTGAGAGCACTCGGCCATCGTTTTTGACGCGCGCGCAATCGCATTTGTCAGATAGAAATCAGCGCCAGCGCTAGCAAAATCAGCAGAGGAAAGCGAGCCACCCATGATTGGCGCCTTCAAATTTTCCGCACCATCTGCACCGGGCGCATAGCCAAGGCCCGCGAAAACCGGATGCGATTCGCGCAAATTCTCACGCAGCGCATCTGCCGTGTCGTAGGGCAGCGTCTTACCGAGCACATCAGACAAAGCGCGGAAGATGGACCAGCCCTCGCGAGCGTCCCCTTTCGGCGAAACGGCGCGGGCCGTCTGCTGTACGCGGCCTTCTGTGTTTACGTAAGTCGCTGACATTTCCGTGTACGCAGCACATGGCAGAATAATGTCTGCCTTCGCCGCGCCGGCATCGCCATGGTGGCCAACATAGACCACCATCGCGTCACCCGTCCGCGTCAGATCAACCTCATCTGCGCCCAGCAGCACGAGCGTCGAAACCCCGCCCGCGAGCATAGCCGCCGTATCCTGCCCGCCCTCAATAGGCACAAACCCCACATCCAAAGCACCCACGCGACCCGCCGCACTGTGCAGCACGCCAAGCCCTGCCCAATCCTCGCGCACCGCGTTAAGCTCTATCGCAAGGCCATGCGCTGTGGCCAAAAGCCCCGCGCCATCGTCACGGCAAAGCGCATCTTCGCCGATCACGATCATAGGCCGCTTCGCATGGCGCAAAGTCTCGCCAAAGCTGCCAAGGTCTTTAAGCGCGTCCGGCCCCGTGCCGACATGCGTATAATCATATGTCAAATCGACCGGCTCACCGATCAGGCCAACCGCCAACTCGTTCCACAGCCACGCCTTACGCACGCGCGCATTCCAGACCGGCGCAACAAAGCGCGGATTGACACCGACAAACAGCACCGCATCCGCGTCCTCAATGCCCGCAAGGGTCGAGTTAAACAGATAGTGCTCACGCACGCCGCTCGTGCCATATTGCGCGCCTGTAGGACGGCAATCCATATTCTTCACACCCAGCGACGCAAACAGATCAAGCGCCGCTTTGGCCTGCTCAACCTCGATCAGATCGCCCGCAATCACGCCAATCTTTTCCGGCTCGATGTCCATCGCCGCTTGCACAGCATTGAACGCCTCGCCCCAATTGGCTTTGCGCAACCGTCCGCCTTCGCGGATATAAGGCGTATCAAGCCGTTGTCGTGCCAGCCCGTCCCATATAAAGCGCGACTTATCCGACAGCCACTCCTCATTCACGTCCTCGTTCAGCTCCGGCATGATCCGCAACACTGCATCGCCGCGCGCATCCACACGGATCGCTGCGCCCATCGCATCCATCACATCAACCGAGCTTGTCTTACGTAGCTCCCACGGCCGCGCATTGAACGCGTAGGGCTTCGACGTTAGCGCCCCCACGGGGCAAAGGTCGATCACATTGCCCGACAGCTCGGATGTGAGCGACTTTTCAAGATAAGTCGTAATCTCTGCGTCTTCCCCGCGCGAGATCATGCCAATCTCCTCAACGCCCGCAACCTCGGCGGCAAAGCGGACGCAGCGCGTACACTGGATACAGCGCGTCATAATCGTCTTGACCAGCGGACCCATATTCTTGTCTTCAACGGCGCGCTTGTTAAGCTCAAATCGTGAACCCGAGCGGCCATAAGCCATCGCCTGATCCTGCAAATCGCACTCGCCGCCCTGATCGCAAATCGGGCAATCGAGCGGGTGGTTGATCAGGAGAAACTCCATTACGCCCGCGCGTGCCTTCTCGACATAGTCGCCAGACGTCTTGATGTTCGGCGCCGAGCCATCCCTGTTCGGCCGCATCTCGCCAACCGTCTGCGCACAAGAGGCAATCGGCTTCGGCGCGCCTTCCCACTGGACCAGACACATCCGGCAATTGCCCGCCACTGACAGCCGCTCATGATAGCAAAAGCGCGGGATTTCAGCGCCGGCTTCCTCGCACGCCTGCATCAGCGTGTAGTGCTTGGGCACATCGATGTCTTTGCCATCAATATTCAGTTTGAATGTTTCGTCAGTCATCACTATTTACTCCGCAGCCACAATCGCACCCTGGACCATGGCCCGCGGCAAGCGATACTCATTGATGCGTTCTTCAATCTCGTGGCGGAAGTGCCGGATCAGCCCCTGCACCGGCCAAGCCGCCGCGTCCCCGAGCGCACAGATCGTATGCCCTTCGACCTGTTTGGAAACCTCCAGCAACATGTCAATCTCATCATGACCCGCTTCGCCCTTGGCCATCCGCTCCAGCACGCGCCACATCCAGCCCGTTCCCTCACGGCACGGCGTACACTGGCCACAGCTTTCATGGCGATAGAAGTATGAGATTCGCGCAATGGCCTTGATGAGATCGGTCGACTTGTCCATCACAATCACCGCCGCCGTGCCAAGGCCGGACTGCAAATCGCGCAGCGTGTCGAAATCCATCTTCGCATCCATAATCTGCTCGGCGGGCACCATCGGCACAGATGAGCCGCCCGGAATGACCGCCTTCAGATTGTCCCAGCCGCCAATAATGCCGCCGCAATGGGTGTCGATCAGCTCGCGAAATGTCAGGCTCATTTCCTCTTCGACATTGCACGGCTTGTTCACATGGCCGGAGACACAAAAGAGCTTCGTGCCAGTATTGTTCGGCGCGCCAAAGCCTGCAAACCATTCAGCTCCGCGCCGCAATATCGTCGGTACAACTGCAATGGATTCAACATTGTTTACCGTGGTCGGGCAGCCATAAAGCCCCGCATTGGCCGGAAATGGCGGTTTTAAGCGCGGCTGGCCTTTCTTGCCCTCAAGCGACTCCAGCAGCGCGGTCTCTTCGCCACAAATATAAGCGCCCGCGCCGTGATGGACATAGAGATCAAAGTCCCAGCCATTGACATTGTTCTTGCCAATCAGCTTGGCCTCGTAGGCTTCTTTGACAGCCTTTTCCAGCGCCTCGCGCTCGGCAATATATTCTCCGCGCAGATATACATAACACTCATGTGCCCGCATCGCACGACTGGCCACCATGCAACCCTCGATCAACAGATGCGGGTCATGGCGCATAATCTCGCGGTCCTTACAGGTGCCCGGCTCGGACTCGTCGGCATTGACGACAAGATAGTGCGGCCGCTCGCGCACTTCTTTGGGCATAAAGGTCCACTTCAGCCCCGTCGGGAACCCAGCGCCGCCTCGCCCGCGCAAACCAGACGTTTTGATTTGATCGCACAGCCAGTCCGGCCCCTGCGCGAGCATCTCACGCGTTAAATTCCACGCGCCGCGCTGCTTGGCCTCGTCCAGATCGGGGCTATGGGCACCATAAAGATTGGTGAAGATACGGTCTTTATCTTGAAGCATTAGTCTTCACCCTCATCCTTGCTGGAGGCCACTTCGCCCTTATCGACTCTCTTCGAGAACTCCGTCTCGCCGCCTTGGGCCAATTCAATCGCTTGGGCAATCCAGTCTTCACGCTGTATGCGCCCGGGAAAGCTGAGCGAACCTTCCACCCACGCGACATTTTCCGGTGTCCAAGCCGCGATCTGCGCGAAAGTGAAGATGCCAAGCGCGTTAAGCGCCTCTTCGTTTTTCGGTCCGATGCCCTTGATCCGCTTTAGCTCGTCAGCAGTGCCGATCGTAGGATCAAATGCTTCGGGACGCTCGCCCTCTGGCTCGACGATTTCGGTTGGCTTGGCCGCATCAATCAGCGTGGTTTTCTTCGGCTCCGGTGGCGGAGCTACTGGCGCGCTTGGCGCTTCTTCCGGGATAGGCTCCCCCAAATTCGGCAGCGCCGAGATAATCCGCGATCCGTCAAACAGCCCCGCATCCGTGAGCGAGGTCTGCCCGCCCTCCGGCGCGGAGTTCAAGCGTTCGACAAACGTCCCCGGTTCAACCGCAACCCCGTTTTGCAGTTTCCCCAAAATATCGGCGAAGCTCTCTGGCGTCAGATCTTCGTAATAATAGTCATTGATCTGCACCATCGGCGCGTTGACACAGGCACCAAGGCATTCGACCTCTTCCCATGACAATTTCAAATCATCAGTGATCTGCATCTTCGCGCCGATCATCCGCTTGGCAACGTCTTTCAAATCATTTGCGCCGCGTAACATGCACGGCGTGGTGCCGCACAGCTGGACATGGAACTTGCCGACAGGCTGAAGCCGGAACATGGTGTAAAAGGTCGCCACTTCGTAGACGCGGATATAAGGCATTTCCAGCCGGTCCCCGACCTCGCGCATTGCGGGCTCCGAGAGCCAGCCCGCATTGTCTTTCTGCGCCAGCCAGAGGAGCGGGATCACCGCCGAACGCTTCCGATCCGCCGGATACTTGCCCAGCCAGAACGCAATCTTTGGCTCCGTCTCCGCAGCAAACGCAAACGTCTCGCCGCCCGCTTCAATATCAAATCGGCGCACGCCCATTACACGTCTTCTCCTGCTGGAAGCACCAAACTTCCATCTTCATTTATCGGCCAGTAAGGGTTGAACGCGACTTCCCAGGCATGTCCGTCCGGATCGATGAAATACCCCGAATATCCGCCCCACTCCGCCTTATGCGGCTCGACCGCGATCTTGACTTTCTCTGCGATCAGGCGGGCAAAAATCTCATCAACTTCCGCCTCGGATCGTGCATTGTAAGCCAGTGCAAAATTCGGACAGACACCCGGCGGGCAAGTATTGCCCATCAGGCCGATATCACCCTGTAACTTCGTTCGCTCCCAGAGCCCAAGCGCCATGCCGCCCATGTCGAACATGGTAATCTCATCGCGCATGAACGGCCGGAAACCCAAAACTTCGGAATAGAACCGCGTCGAGGCCGCCCGATCGGCGACACCAAGCGTGATGATGCTCATACGTTGCTCAGGAAGGACGGCCATTACCGGTCTATCTCCCCGAATACGACATCGAGCGATCCCAGAATGGCCGAAACATCCGCGAGCATATGCCCTTTAGACAAATGGTCCATCGCTGCCAGATGCGGATAGCTCGGCGCGCGCAATTTGGCGCGATACGGTTTGTTCGTCCCGTCCGCAACAAGATAAACACCAAACTCACCCTTGGGTGCCTCGACCGCCGCATAGACTTCGCCAGCGGGAACATGAAAGCCTTCAGTGTAGAGTTTGAAGTGATGGATCAGCGCCTCCATCGAGTTTTTCATGTCAGCCCGGCGCGGCGGAGAAACTTTCGACCCCGCAAGAAGAACCTCACCTGCCGGCATCATCTCAATGCACTGGCGCATGATCTTCACACTCTCCTTCATCTCCTCCATGCGGCAGACATAGCGATCATAATTATCGCCATTCTTACCGACAGGAATTTTGAAATCGAGTTCGCTATAGACCTCATAAGGCTGCGATCGCCGCAAATCCCACGGCAGCCCCGAGCCGCGCACCATGACGCCCGAAAAACCCCACTGCATGATCGTTTCCCGGTCAACGACACCAATATCGACATTGCGCTGCTTGAAAATCCGGTTCTCGGTCAGCAAGGTCTCGATGTCGTCCATCACATCGCCAAACGTCTCGGTGAACGTATAAATATCGTCAATCAAATCCTGCGGCAGATCCTGATGGACCCCACCTGGCCGGAAATAAGCCGAGTGCATCCGGCTGCCGCACGCCCGCTCATAGAACACGCAAAGCTTCTCGCGCTCCTCAAAGCCCCATGTGATCGGCGTCAGCGCGCCAACATCCATCGCCTGCGTTGTGATGTTCATGATGTGGCCCATCAAGCGGCCGATCTCTGAATAGAGCACACGAATGAAAGACGCGCGGCGCGGGACGTCCAGACCGAGCATTTTCTCAATAGCAAGACACCAGGCATGCTCCTGGTTCATCGGCGCAACATAATCGAGCCGGTCAAAATAGGGCAGCGCCTGCAAATAGGTCTTGTGCTCCATCAGCTTCTCGGTCCCGCGATGCAGAAGCCCGATATGACTGTCCACCCGCTCGACCACTTCGCCATCCAAATCAAGGATCATCCGGAGCACACCGTGGGCGGCCGGATGTTGCGGGCCAAAGTTTAGCGTAAAGGTGCGGTCGGTTTCGTCACCAGAAGCTTTGTGGACATCATCAGCCATTATTCGCCTCCCTCGCCCTGTGAGGCTTTCTCATCACCCGGAATCTGCGCCGTCATTCCTTCCCACGGGCTGAGGAAGTCAAAGCTGCGATACTCCTGTGTCAGCGCGACAGGCTCGTAGACCACGCGCTTTTCTAGATCATCATAGCGCACTTCGACATGTCCCGTCAGCGGGAAGTCCTTGCGCAGAGGAAAGCCCTCAAATCCATAATCAGTAAGAATGCGACGCAAATCAGGGTGGCCGGAAAACTGGATACCGTACATGTCAAACGCTTCGCGCTCATACCAGTTCGCCGCTGGAAACACATCGACAATGCTGGCCACCGGCAGGTCTTCATCCGTGGTAAGCTTGATACGAATGCGCTGGTTTAGCTTCATCGACAGAAAGTGGTAAACGACTTCGAACCGCTCGGAGCGCTCAGGATAGTCCACACCACAAATGTCAATCAGTGTCTCAAACCGGCAAAGACTGTCATCCCGCAAAAATCTGGCAACCGGCTCGATATGATCACGCTCGATCAGCAGCGTCAGCTCGCCATAACTCATTGCATGAGACTTGATCGCCTGAGGCAGGCGCTCGGACAGCGTTTCGGCCAGACTTTCAAGAGCGGATGTGTCAGTCATAACTCTCTTCCCTAGCGCTCGATCGAGCCTTCGCGGCGAATCTTCTTCTGCAATTGAAGAAGTCCGTAAACCAAGGCTTCAGCGGTTGGCGGACAGCCCGGAATATAGATGTCCACCGGCACGATACGGTCACACCCGCGCACCACTGAATAGCTGTAATGATAATAGCCACCGCCGTTTGCACACGACCCCATAGACACGACATATCTCGGCTCTGGCATCTGGTCGTAAACTTTGCGAAGCGCGGGCGCCATCTTATTGGTCAGGGTACCGGCCACAATCATAACATCGGACTGGCGGGGCGAGCCGCGCGGAGCCATACCGAAGCGCTCGAGATCATATCTCGGATTTCCTGCATGCATCATTTCAACCGCGCAACATGCCAATCCGAACGTCATCCACATCAGCGAACCCGTGCGCGCCCAGGCGATCAGATCGTCTGCCGAAGCGGTGATGAAACCCTTATCTGCCAGCTCATCCGACAATCCTGCGTAAAACGGATCATCTGCGCGAACCTGATGCCCGCCCTCTACGCCAGAGCGGCCGGCACCCAATGCATAAGGCTTGTTGTTTCCGTCAGCCATTATTCCCACTCCAGAGCGCCAGAGCGCCACTCATAGATGAACCCGACCGTCAGAACGCCCAGAAAGGCGACCATCGACCAGAACCCGACAAGCCCGATATCCCCAAGGCTTACGGCCCACGGAAAGAGAAAAGCGACTTCCAGATCGAAAATGATAAAGAGGATTGCGACCAGATAGAACCGGACGTCAAACTTCATGCGAGCATCATCAAAGGCGTTGAAACCGCACTCATAAGTCGATGTTTTCTCGGGGTCGGGATTGGACGGTGCCAGCACCAGAGCCCCCACAATGAAAAGCAGCGACAAGGCCAAAGCCAGCGCGAGAAAAATGATAACCGGAAGGTATTCCAGCGTGAAGTTCTGGAGTTGGTCAGGCGTCATCTCAAACCCATCCTATTTGTCGTAAGCGTGAGTTAGGACGCTTTACGCTTTGGCGCAACGTCTTGACCCGCTCTGAGTGCCATTTAATGACAGTTTTTTTATCTTTCCGCCGTGTGACCGAGCGTCGCGTCTCGCTGGCGCTGATGCTGACTTTTACATTTCATTTTGCGACCGCTGCGCTATGACACAAACCAGCTGCACACAATATCCGCCCAAACAAAGCAAAGACGCAAAGACAAGCCATGACAAAGACGAGCGACCGACGCCGCATTCTTATTACCTCTGCTCTGCCCTACATTAACGGCATCAAGCATCTGGGCAATCTGGCGGGCTCCATGCTCCCCGCCGACGTGTTCGCCCGGTATCAAAGGCTTGTCGGCAATGATGTCCTCTATATTTGCTCAACTGATGAACATGGCACACCTGCCGAACTGGCTGCCCAGAAAGCCGGTGTGTCCGTTCAGTCCTATGTTGATGAGCAATATGAGATTCAGCGCGCAGCGGGGGAAGGCTTTGCCCTGTCTTACGACCATTTCGGGCGTTCATCCCGCGAAGAGAATCACAAACTTACCCAGCACTTTGCCCATGTGCTCGAAGACAAGGGGCTGATCGAAGAACGCGTCTCGAAGCAGGTCTATTCGGTTGACGATGGCCGCTTTCTACCCGACCGCTATGTCGAAGGGACATGCCCGCATTGCGAGTTCGAGAAAGCACGCGGAGATCAATGCGATAGCTGCGGTCGCCTGCTCGACCCAACAGACCTCAAAAATCCCTACTCTGCCGTTTCGGGCGGAACCAACATAGAAATTCGCGAAACAGCGCACCTCTATTTGCTGCAGTCTCAAATGCAGGAGACAATTCGCGAATGGGTAGAAGCTTCGAAAGACTGGCCCCAGCTTGCCAAATCCATTGCACTGAAATGGCTCGACGAGGGCCTCCGGGACCGCGCAATTACCCGCGATTTAAAATGGGGCATCCCCGTCATCAACCCTGACGGTAAAATCCGCGATGGCTTTGAAACCAAAGTGTTTTACGTTTGGTTTGACGCGCCTGTGGAATACATCGCCTCAACCCAAGGCTGGGCCGCGAAGGCCGGACAAGCTGACGCCTGGGAAAGCTGGTGGCGCAAGGACAAAGGCGCTGAAAATGTCGAATATGTCCAGTTCATGGGCAAAGACAATGTCGCCTTCCACACTGTCTCTTTCCCGGTCACAATCTTTGGCTCCGGCGAACCCTGGAAAACGGTTGATCGGCTCAAAGCGTTCAATTGGGTGACGTGGTATGGCGGCAAATTCTCAACCAGCGAAAAACGCGGCGTGTTCATGGATCAAGCGCTTGAACTGCTCGAAGGCGACTATTGGCGCTGGTATTTGATCGCAAATGCACCAGAAGGTTCGGACGCCGCGTTCACTTGGGAAGGCTTTCAAGGGGCGGTTAACTCCGATTTGGCCAACGTGCTCGGTAATTTCGTCAATCGAATCACAAAGTACACGGTTTCAAAATTCGACGGAAAATTGCCCGATGCCGGAACCGCCGGTGAGGATGAGGCTTGGCTTGCTGCAGAGCTGAAAACACGGCTTGCCGCCCTAGCAGAGCATTATGAACATATGGAGTTTCGCAAAGCGGCCGCCGAAACGCGCGCGATCTGGGCGGCGGGGAACGAATATCTGACGCGCGCGGAGCCTTGGGTGAAATACAAGACCGATAAGGACGCCGCTGCGATCGGTGTTCGCACCGGGCTAAACCTTGTCGCCCTGTTCGGAATCATCGCCCAACCTCTCATTCCGAGTGTCTCAACAAAGATACTTGATACGCTCAACATACCTGAGCCAAATCGCAAATGGCCAAACGCGGACGATACCGGCCTGCTCGATGCCCTGCCACATGGCCTGGACATTGCTGCGCCACCCGTTCTGTTCCAGAAAATCGAGGACGAACAAGTGGCCGAGTGGACCGCCCGCTTTGGCGGTGAGGACTAGGAGCGTTTTATGGCGCGCGGGCAAATCTACAAAGACAAGCTCGCAGTCATCACCGGCGGCGGCTCCGGTCTGGGCCTTGCGCTTGCCCATGAACTCAAAGCGCACGGCGCAACGCCCGTTTTGATCGACATCCAGGATCAGCAGACGCCTTTCCCGCTCGAAAGTGCTGATGTGTCTGATGCAGACGCGCTCTCGGCGGTGATCAAGCGCATCGAGCAAACACATGGCCCCATAGACCTCGCCATTGCCAACGCCGCCATCGACACCACTGGCGAGGCACACCAGTTCACCGCCGAAGACTGGCGCACCATTCTCGAGACCAATCTTATCGGCGCGACCAATCTCGTCAGCGCGGTCTATCCGCAAATGATCGAACGCGCCTCAGGCCAACTTATGCTTGTGGCGTCTGGCGCGGGGCTTATCGGCTTTCCGTTTGGCGCACCCTATACGGCCAGCAAAGCGGGGTTGATCGGTCTCGGCCACGCCTTGCGGACCGAAGGCAAGCAGTATGGCGTCAGCGTCTGCACCGCTTGCCCGCCCTCGCTCGACACGCCGCTCCTGAAAACGGGCAATGCGAAAGCGGGTATCAACCGGCAAGCTTTCCTCTCAAGCCTGCAAAAACATCCAATGTCCGCACAGACTGCTGCCCGCTATATATTGACCAGAGCACAGGCCGACAAATCACCGATTGTCTTTCCGGCCAATCTGCGACTTGGCCATAAGCTCGCAACGCTGTTCCCAAAGCTCGGCGAGAAAATCCGCGCCGATATTGCGGCAAAGTTTGATGAGTTTGGTCGCCGCTAAACTTTAAGCAGACAGCCAATCCTGAGCCGTCTGCAACAGAATGTCCCGCGCAGCTTCTGGCGCGGCCTCCAGCGCATCGGCAATGAACGCCTCAGTCAGCATGGCCTTGGCCTGCGTCTCGGAAATGCCGCGTTGGCGCATATAGAACAAAGCTTCTGCATCGAGCGCGCCACACGTATTGCCATGCGCGCATTCAACGTCATCCGCGTAAATCTCAAGCTCCGGCTTTGCGTTTACCACCGCGCCTTCTTCAAGCAGCAGCGCATTATGCTGCATGTCCGCATCCGTATGTTGTCCGACATTACGCGGCACATGGAATTTGCCCTGAAATACGCCCGTCCCACCATCAAGCACCGCGCCCTTGGTACGTTGAACCGTTTTGCAACTCCGCGCGCCATGGCGGACATGGCTGGTAAAATCGATATGGTGTCCGTCAGCCGCGAGATAAGCGCCATTCAGCGTAGCGTGCGCTCCGGTCTGTTGGTGGACCAGCCGCGTTTCAATCCGCGTAACATCGCCGCCAAAGGCAAGCGCGGTCTGGGTATATTGCCCGTTCTCATCGATTTGCACTTCGGCCGTGATCGCTGCTGCTTCCCCGAGCGCAGCGGGCTGGATCAATGTTCGCTCGACTTTTGCGCCAGCTTTAACATCAAACCGCACCAGCGACGCGTTCAGCCCCGCCCCGCCCAGATGGCTCTCGAACACATCAAGCTCGACAGTCTCGCGAACCACAAACACAAAGCGCGAAAACAAAGCTGCGCCCGCACCCTGATAGATAAGCCGGATCGGCTGGTCCGGCGTCTCGCTGACATCGAACATAATCGTCTCGGGCACCAACGCCGCCGTTAGCGCACCCATAGGGACATCTTCTGACGCTCCGAAGGCCACGCCATCAGTGCGGCGAACCAGACGCATCCCGACAGGAAGTGTGTCGAGACCAGTGATGCCAGTCGGCGAAATCGTGATGACATGTCCGCCAAGCCCCGCAAACGGATCAGCCCGTTCTTCGCCAGACGCATGGAGCGCTCCCAGCTTTGCCTTGAAATCGGTCCATTTGAACGCTTCCAGGCGGCGATGCGGCAACCCATTGGCCGCAAATGCCTTGAACGCACGCTCGCGCCGGGAATCTTCAGCCAGTCCACCATAAAGCGCGACCAGTTCTAGTTCAGCAGCGTTTGGGTCTTTGATGAGATCGCGCAGCGCGGTCATTACGCCGCCTCGCCTATCACGCCGTCATAGCCTTCTTTTTCGAGCCTGAGCGCCAATTCCGGCCCGCCCGTTTTGATGATTCTACCGTCGGCTAATACATGCACTTTGTCTGGCGAAATATGATCGAGCAGGCGCTGATAGTGGGTGATCACCAGCATGCCGCGCTCGGGCGACCGAAGAGCGTTCACACCATCGGACACGGTTTTGAGCGCATCAATATCGAGACCGGAATCCGTCTCATCAAGGATCAGGAATTTTGGCTCCATCATCATCATCTGGAAAATTTCGAGCCGCTTTTTCTCGCCGCCGGAAAAGCCGACATTGATCGGTCGTTTGAGCATTTCGGTGGTCAAATTGAGCTGCTTGCCGATCTCGCGGGATTTCTTGATAAAGTCCGGTGCGGAAATTTCATCTTCGCCCCGAAACTTACGCTGGGCGTTCATCGCCGTGCGCACAAATGTCATCACCGGAACGCCGGGGATCTCGACCGGATACTGGAAGGAAAGGAACAAGCCCTTGGCCGCGCGCGCTTCGGGATCAAGCTCCAAGATATCTTCGCCATTGAACGTCGCGCTTCCGCCCGTCACCTCATAGCCATCCTTACCTGTCAGGATATAGGAGAGCGTGGACTTGCCCGCGCCGTTCGGCCCCATAATCGCGTGGACCTCGCCCGCAGG
>CAZMMU010000023.1:0-44004 GCA_964567455.1 uncultured Hyphomonas sp. | reverse complement strand
CGGCGATGCGTTGATCGATAAAGTCCTGAAACCCGTCCTCGGTCGTCTCGCCAATTCCGCAGCTTCGGGTCTTTTCCGGCGATTTACGATCGAGAAAACTCACAGTCCAGCAATCACCCAGCACCGAGCAATAGCAAACGCTGACATCCAGACCATCCATCGGCGTGCCCCACTGTCCGCGCAGATAGGCATTCAAATCCCCCTCAGCCCCGCCCATCCGGTAGGACACTGGCGTCACCGTATCTCCGGCGCGGACATACCCTGTTGATGGAAGCTCGGTGAGCATTGCCCAGCTGCGCATTCTCGGCGTCATGATCGCATTGTCAAAATCATCATGGTCAGCGACGATCTCACCATTGATGGTTGGCGTCACCGATTGAATATGCGCCAGCCCCGCCCCGACATTGTTCAAGCTGACCTCGAAATAACGGCGCGTCGTATTGCTCGTCTGCTCGATTTTGCTCAGATACCCCAGATCAATATCAATGATCGGCAACACTTCAGCCGCCTGTGTGGCCTGTTCGAGCTTATAGGTCGCATAAGACGTGATAATACCCACAAAGGAAATAATCAGGGCCAGAATTGCGGTCAAAAGACCAATATCAATCCGCTTGAGCAGCGACTGATGCGGCGCTTTAACCGGATCAACGCCCGGTATGAGTGGATTTTCGTCAGCCATAATTATGCTCCCCTTGGTCTGTGTGGGAGTAAAGAACCCTGTTTTGCGCAAATTTCAAAGCGCGATTAGGTGGAGGGGCGTGCTGCATTCCGGATATTCTCTAGCGAAAATTCGGGGAAGACAACGACAACCCGCTCACGCCGCCAGCGCTTGATCCGCTTCTCGCGCGCAGTCGCTTCGTGGACATCCTGATGCAGTTCAAACCAAAGAAGGCGGCCCAATTGTAATCAAGGTTCACGCCTGTATAAAGCGTCCCGTTTCGCTATGACGCGAGGATATAGACATAGTAGTGATGGTCCCGCATGCGAGACCCAGAGCGGCCAAAAACAGCTTCGCTCTTTTCGACGCCCCTACTCCCCCGTCTTCAAATAAATCTCCCCGCCCTGCTCTACAAACTTCTCGCTCATATCCTTCATGCCCGCTTCGGCTTCGGCGGCACGCTTTTCAAGGTCGGCACGTTCATTGTCTGACAATCCGTCCGCATAATCACGCACATCCTGCGTGATCTTCATCGAGCAGAATTTCGGGCCACACATCGAGCAGAAATGCGCCGTCTTGTGCGCTTCTTTCGGCAGGGTCTGATCATGGAAATCGCGCGCGGTTTCAGGGTCAAGCGCGAGGTTGAACTGATCCTCCCAGCGGAAATCAAAGCGCGCGCGCGACACCGCATCGTCGCGGATTTGCGCCGCCGGATGCCCCTTGCCAAGATCGGCAGCATGCGCGGCCAACTTATAGGTGATCACGCCCACTTTCACATCGTCCCTGTCCGGAAGACCCAAATGCTCCTTAGGCGTCACATAGCAAAGCATGCTCGTGCCGAACCAGCCAATCATCGCCGCGCCAATGCCAGAGGTGATGTGATCATAACCCGGCGCAATATCCGTCGTCAGCGGCCCCAGCGTATAGAACGGAGCCTCCCCGCACGTCTTCAACTGCTTGTCCATATTCACCTTGATCTTGTGCATCGGGACATGGCCCGGCCCTTCGATCATGACCTGACAGCCCTTCGCCCACGCAATCTGCGTCAGCTCGCCGAGCGTTTCCAGTTCGGCAAATTGCGCGCGATCATTGGCGTCCGCAATCGCGCCGGGACGCAAGCCATCCCCCAGCGAGAAACTGACATCATAACGCCGCATAATATCGCAAATCTCTTCGAAATGTTCGTACAGGAAGCTTTCCTTATGATGGGTCAGCATCCATTTCGCCATGATCGACCCGCCGCGGCTGACAATCCCGCAAACGCGATCAACCGTCAGATGGATATAGGCAAGGCGCACGCCAGCATGAATGGTGAAATAGTCAACGCCCTGCTCGCATTGCTCGATCAGCGTGTCGCGGTAAACGTCCCATGTCAGATCTTCGGCAACCCCGTTGACCTTCTCAAGCGCCTGATAAATCGGCACCGTCCCGATCGGCACAGGCGAATTGCGGATGATCCATTCGCGGGTATTGTGGATGTTCCGGCCCGTTGACAGGTCCATCACATTGTCCGCACCCCAACGCGTCGCCCAGACCATTTTGTCCACCTCTTCCTCAACCGAAGACGTAACAGCAGAATTTCCGATATTCGCATTGATCTTGACAAGGAAATTCCGACCAATGATTTGTGGCTCCAATTCCGCATGATTGATGTTACACGGAATAATCGCGCGGCCCCGGGCAATCTCGGAGCGGACAAATTCCGGCGTGATAAATTCGGGGATCTCCGCACCAAAACTCTCGCCCGCTTCGACACGGGCCGCTGCGCCCTCAACCGCCTGCGCGCGGCCAAGGTTCTCCCGCGTGGCGACATAGATCATCTCTTTGGTGATGATGCCCGCCCTGGCAAATTCATACTGCGTGACCGGTGCGTCCCCTACCCCGCGCAAAGGCTTGTGCTTAACCGGAAACTCGCGGGCGAGATATTTGCCCTCTGCCCCGCCATTGTCCTCCGGGCGGACATCGCGGCCTTCATATTCCTCGACCCCGCCCCGCTCAAGCACCCAGTCCCGCCTGTCGCGCGCAAGCCCCTTCTCGACATCAATCGTGACCGACGGATCAGAATATGGCCCCGACGTATCATAAACCCGCACAGGCGGCTCATTCGCGCTTGGATGCAAATCAATCTCCCGATGCGGCACAGACAGGTCCGGCGCATCACTCGGATGGGTGTAAACCTTGCGACTGGCAGGCAAACCGCCCGTGGTGACTTTTGGCGTTGTAAATTCGGATTGGGGGGCGGGTTTATTCATAAGCTTAGACTTTCAGATATAGAGGAAGAAGGTGCAACGAAGTCACGCCAGACTCCAAAAGGCGTCCAGATTTTTTCAAGATCGCGACGTGCGGACGGCTCATCTTCGGTTAGTTTTTCAACGCGATAGCGATAGACGAAGGCTGAAACCCGCATATTCGCGGCGCAATGGACCCAAACTTTGCGGGCCTCTGTCGCAACCATAGCGACACAGAAAGCATCATACTCAGCCTCTTGCGGGTTCTTGAAATCTACGGGTATGTAAATGTATTCTAAACCAAGGTCACTCATCAACGCTTTCTGGCCGGGGAGCGCATTCTCATGGTCATGTGGCAAAAGGTTTATGATAGTCTGAAAACCACCACGCTTAATGTTTTCAAACTGCGCCCTAGTTGGCTGCCCTGATGTCGCTAGACTGTCTGACAACATCAGATAATTGAAAACGCTTTCGGGGCTGTCTTGTCTGAATTTAAGTGAGCTATGGCGTTCAATCAATGTACCGAGAAAGCCAATTGCGGTTTTAAATGTATTGAGGTTCATCTTTTTACGCATACATTTTGACCCCAAAATATGGGTTAGATGCAAGCTTGCGTAAAATCTGCATATCTCATCTCCGTCCCTCGCGCCGGCCACGCTGACGCGCCCATCGCGCCGCATTCCCCGGATCAGGTTCAAAGGGTATTTCTCAGCCTGCGCAAGCAGACACCCCTCGGATGCACGGACTATGCGCGTCTTTTACCCAGAGATCAACGTTCCCCAAAGGACAAATTGCTGCTCGCGAAACTGGTGCCGAAATTATCTGCCAAAGTCGCCACTTGTTCCACGCCGTCTCTGAATTGCGCCTCGGTCAGTTCCGCCAGCGGATGCATATAGACCGACCAGAGCACGCCATCATTGAGCGCATATTTTGCATCGAGCGCCCGGCCGAAATTCGCGCCAAGCAGGATCGCAAGGTCTTCAGCGTCAAGATCCCCCTCGGCGATGATCGGCGCCATAATCCGCATCCGGTTATGAGCGGCATCGGTCAGCACGAGCAAGTCGCGCTCGCGCACGGCAAACTGCCAATAGCCAGGCTCACCCTTTGCATCGCTGGCAAGCTCGGCGATCAGGGCCCCAAGGCGTTGATTGGTCATGCCCGTTGGCGTGGGTGCAGCTTTCTTGAATAGGCTCATACGTCTTCCCTTCCCGCTCCACCCTGCGCTCCACCCTAGCGTCCTTTCGCAATATGCCAAACCCTAATGGAATAACCCTTTTTATTAACCAAACCCGCTGATGATCTGCACCAGAAATTCCCCGAACGATCAGGAGAAATTTATGGCAGACGGATCGGCCCTCGCCGCCACCGAGATTGACGCAGACAGCCCCACAGTAAAGCCGCGAAAGGCCAGACCGGAGCGCAAACCTGCAAAGCGGCTGAAAATGCGCAAATTCAAAGTCGACATCTGGGCGACCGACTTAAACACGGCCGAGATCGGCATCCTCAAACGCACCCAGAACGAGGCCGCCTCCGACCAGTTCACCAAAGACATGGAAATCTTTGGCCAGACGGTAATCGACGGAAAGCGCGAAGCCCTCCTCGCCTATCGCAAGGAATTATGGGACGAGAACACAGATTTCGAACGCCGTCTCGTCATCAAACTCTTCTCCGAAAGCCTGAGCTGGCGCGGCACCATCGAAATGCTCGTCGGCCGCTCGCTACAACTTACGCGCGGCACAGGCGTCGCGGTGCCATCCTATTCGATCAATCTCGCCCGTCACGAGCAACTCATCGAAGTCGAACGCTGCGCCCGCAAACTCCCATTCCTGCCCGAAACCTTCACCTTCTTCCTGCAAACCAAAGCCGGACCCCGCTTCTATTCCCTTCGCCGGAAAGTCTTTTGCTTTGGCGCAGACTATATCATCCGCGATCAGCAGAACCGCGTCATCGGCTCGCTTGACCAGAAACTGATCAATCTCGGCGGAGCCTGGATCGTAAAGCTCGACCCCAAGTACACCGACAAAAAGCTCGAAGCCACGCTGGAACTGTTCTGCGCCATGCTGAAGTTCAACCGCAAATGCCGCGGCCATATCAGCCAGCTATCAGACAAAGTCCGGCGCGGCAAAGTCGCGCCAAAGCTGAGCCATCGCGAGCGGGACCTCTACTACAATCCGCGGCGGCGGCGCTAATCCTCACGCGGCGTGACACGCACCTTATAACCGCGATTGGGGGCTTCATCGAAGATCAGCCAGGTGCTGCCAAACAACCGCCGCTCAATCCGCGCAGATGCTGGAAGGCTGGACGGTTCACGCACGGTGTAACCGCCTGAAAACTGGACCAGCAGGCTGCCATCACTCAGCCGGAACCGGCCATGCCCCTGCCGGTTCGTTGCGATGCTTGTGACCGAAACAGCCAGCGCCTCTCGCCCCGACTCAGATCGCTCCGCTCTGGGGATCAAGCCAAAACGTCGCCGCGTCTCGGTGTCTGCAGCCTCGGCCTCCGGCACATCAACACTTGCAACCTCTTCGGCCACGTCAGCCCTTTGGGCCGGAGCCCGCGCGGCCTCTTCCGGCCCGGTCCGCAGAAATTCTTCCGCCGCCTCAAGGCAGGCACGCCGCATGAAATCAACCTCGATGGTACGGCAAGTCTCCATGCTCTCAACCACGGCCTGCCGTGATGGCGTCTGCGCCTCAACGGACTCTGCCGCCAGCAGCCCTGTCATAAAAATCATACTCGCCAAGCGCACAAACACGGTCTTTCCTCTCTACAACATGGTCCAGACCAGACCCTATCAAACAACTTGTCATGCAGGTTTATCGGGCGCAAGCTCAGCTTACCCGTCTTGGCGCCCCACCCCGCCCTCCATTGGCCTCAGCGGCAGCCCCAGCTCTCTTTGCCGTTTCTTGGTCAGCCCCGCGGCAACCAGCCTGTAGCTCTCTTCCAGATACGCACGCAAGTCAGCGTCGCTCATCGTGGCGTCATCCGTACGCTGTATCCACGTCATACCGCGCGACGCCAGATAAGGGGCGGGCCGCAAACCGTCTTGCTCGCCAAGAATATCAAACGCCAGCCGCGTAACCTTGAACGACACGCTCAGCACCCCCGCCCCGTCCTCCTTATTCCAGCCGCCAATCGCAAAGACTTTGCCGCCAATCTTCCAGACATGCGCCCCGCCCCACTGCACGACATGGGTCGTGTGCGGAAGCGAACCGGCAAAAGCATTAAACGCATCAACTCTCATGCCGCCAGCTTTGCCCCGCCCGCCCGACAAAAACAAGACTCGACAGAAAAACGATGTTCGCGTATTGTTCCAGTTTTGGGGGACACAAACATGATCGGATACGTGACACTGGGAACGAGCGACCTGACGCGGGGGGCGAAATTCTATGACGCCTTGGCCAAGGAACTCGATACCCCCCGCATGATGGACACGGAAACGTTTATCGCTTGGGGGAAATGGGACGGACCGGCAGGCATCGGCCTGACACAACCCTTTGACGGCAATGCGGCCAGCGTCGGCAATGGCGTCATGGTCGCACTCGAAGCGAAAGACCCTGATCAGGTCCAAAGGCTTTACGACATCGCCCTGGCCCATGGCGGAACATGCGAGGGCAAACCGGGGCCGCGCGGAGATGATGGTTTTTATGCGGGCTATTTCCGCGATCCTGATGGCAACAAGCTAAACGCTTTTTGCATGGTCGCCAGCTAGGCCAAAATCGTGATCTCCAGGATTGCCGTTTCCGGCTACCGGTCCCTGCGCGATGTCACCCTCCCACTTGGTCAGCTCAACGTGGTGACAGGCGCGAACGGCACGGGCAAGTCCAGCGTCTACCGCGCGCTCCGGCTGCTCGCCGACATTGCGGACGACAGGATTATCTCCTCACTGGCCAAAGAAGGCGGTTTCGAAAGCGTCCAATGGGCAGGCCCGGAGACAATTTCGCGCGATATGCGCGCTGGCCGCGTTCCCATTCAAGGCACACGCCGCCACGGTCCCGTCGCGCTCAAGCTTGGTTTCACCGATGAAGACCTGTCCTACAGCATAGAATTGGGGCTCGGCGTTCCAAGCCAGAGCTTGTTCGGTCTGGACCCGGTTATCAAGCGGGAGGTGATCTGGTCTGGCGACAAACCATCACCGTCAAAACGGATCGTGACCCGCGGCGGCGCAGGCGTGCAGGCCCGCGACGCAGACCACGCCTTACAACAAGTGCGCTATGATATGGCCCCCTATGAATCTATTCTGCGCCATGTCACCGGGAGCACCGCGCCGCCGGAATTGACGCAATTGCGCGACCAGCTCGGCGCCTGGCGCTTTTACGACCAGATCCGCACCGATGCAGACGCCCCTGCCCGCCAACCCCGCATTGGCACACGCACCGTTCGCCTGTCGCCCGATGGCGGCGATCTGGCGAGCGCCGTTCAAACCATATTCGAGATCGGAGATGGTGCCGCACTGAACGATGCCATCGAGTTGGCCTTTCCGGGCGCCCATCTGGACGTCGCCACGGAAGGAACCCTGTTCCGGCTCAGAATGCGCCAGACCGGAATTCTTCGCGCGCTGGACACCGCGGAGCTATCGGACGGAACATTGCGGTTTATACTGCTCGCCACAGCCCTGCTCAGCCCGCGCCCACCGCCACTTATGGTGCTCAACGAACCCGAAGCCAGCCTGAACGGCGCGCTGATCCCAGCACTGGCCATGCTGATCAAACACGCCAGCGCCGACAGCCAGATCATCATCGTGTCCCACAATCGCGCACTGGTCAGCACCCTGCTCGACGCAGACGCGGAACTGATCGAATTGCGCAAAGAGTTTGGCGAAACCTTCGCCGAAACCAGCGATCCACCAATCTGGGTCTGGCCCAAACGCTAGCTTTGAAGGCGATACCCGCCACTATCGGTCAGCAGGAGCCGTGCATTGGACGGATCCGGCTCGATCTTCTGACGGAGGCGATAGACATGGGTTTCAAGCGTATGTGTGGTCACCGCCGCATTATAACCCCAGACCTCTTTGAGCAATTCATCCCGCGCCACAGGTTTGCCGCCCGCACGGTAAAGGAATTTCAGGATATTTGTCTCTTTCTCCGTCAGCCGGATTTTCCGCTCGTTCTCGTCGGTTAACAATTTCATGCTGGGCCGGAACTCATAGGGTCCGATCTGGAACACAGCATCTTCGCTCTGCTCGAAATTGCGCATATGGGTCCTGACCCGCGCAAGGAGAACTGAGAATTTGAACGGCTTGGTCACATAGTCATTTGCGCCTGATTCAAGCCCCAGAATCGTATCGGCATCGGTCGACTGCCCCGTCAGCATAATGACCGGAACATGGATCCCGTTCTTCCGCATCAGCTTACAGGCCTCGCGCCCATCCATATCCGGCATATCAACATCAAGCAGGATCAGATCAACCCGCTCATCGGTCGCTAGCTTGATGCCATTGGTTGCATTTTCAGCCTGCAGAATCGAGAACTCAGCATGCATGTCGAGTTGCTCGGCCAGCGCCTCGCGCAGATCATCATCATCGTCTACGAGGAGTATTGTTTTAATCGCCGCCATGAGTTTTCCTTTGTACCTCAAATTCTTTATCTGCAAATAGTACACTATGTTCTGACGTGGAAACCATATTGGGTCAAATATTTGCGAGCCTGACGGGACAAATCTTATGCATCCGATGGTAAATTGCGCTGAAAAGCGACTCTTCTTGGAAAAGGCCGCCTTTCAGTGCGCAATCGGGCGCAACGGATGCCTGCCCGCAACGGAGAAAACCGAAGGCGACGGCGCAACCCCGCTCGGCCGCTGGCCACTCCGGCGGGTCTATTATCGTGCCGACCGCATTGATCCGCCTCAAACCGCCCTCCCCATATGCGCGCTCTCCCGCAACGATGGCTGGTGCGATGCCCCCGAAGACCCCCGGTATAATCAGCATGTACGCCTGCCCTATCCTGCGTCCCATGAGCGGCTCTGGCGCGACGAACATGTCTACGACATCATCGTGGAACTCGGCCACAATGACGATCCGGTTGTACCAGCGCGCGGCAGCGCCGTGTTTATACACATTGCAAAGCCCGATTTCAGTCCAACCGCTGGCTGCATCGCCTTACGCCTCGACGATTTGCGCGCCATATTGGTCGACATGACACCCGGCAGCCACATCGATATCCGGGCCAGCTAACCCGTCCTGTCGGTCCGTTCAAGCCGCTCACCAAACAGCGCAGATCCGACCCGCACATGGGTCGCGCCAAATTTGATCGCGGTTTCAAAATCACCACTCATCCCCATCGAAACGTGCGCCAGACCGTGCGCGGCTGCAAGACGTGTTAGCAACGCAAAATGGGGTCCGGCAGGCTCCGATACGGGCGGAATACACATCAACCCCTCCACGCGGAGATCAAGATCACGCGCCTCAGCGATGAGATCCGCCAGTTCCGTTGGCAACACGCCGGCCTTTTGTGTCTCTTCACCCGAATTGACCTGAACAAAAATCGACGGCCGGCGCGCAAGTTTCGCCTGCGCCTTGGCAAGCGCACGTGCGAGTTTCGGGCGATCCAGTGTTTCAATCACATCAAACAGCCCGATCGCCGCCTCAGCCTTATTCGTCTGCAACGGACCGACCAGGCGCAGCTCCAGATCGGGATACCTCCCCCGGCGACCAGCCCACCTTGCCTGCGCCTCCTGCACACGGTTTTCACCGAACACGCGCTGCCCCGCGTCCAAAATAGCGTCAATCCGCACGTCTGGCTGCATTTTTGAAACAGCCACAAGAACAACCCGATCCTGCGTATCCGCCGCAGCATCGCTAATCCGCGCGAGAATGCTGCTCAGGCGTTGGGCAATATCGGGAGAAGCGGTATGGGTCATAATATGCCCCATCAAGCCCATGATACGTTGCTGCGCAAGCTCCAAATCTCCGCCGCGATCGCGCGCAAGCATCTACCCGCCCCCTTGCCCGGCCTGTTCGTCCTGACAGATCCCGACCGCTTACCTGACCCTTTGGCCTTGAGCGACCATTTGTTCGAGGGGTCCGGCCTGATCTATCGGCATTTCGGAAATCCAGATCGCTTGGCAACCGCACAGAAACTGGCCGCAAGCGCCCGCCGCAACCGCTTCACCTTGCTGATCGGGAATGATCCCGAACTCGCAGAACAGGTTGGCGCTGATGGTGTTCACTGGGCAGAAGCAAGTCTTGATCGTGCATCGGATTGGCACACGAGATTCAAGCTCATGACCGCAGCCGCTCACGACAAAGCCGCCATGGTCCGCGCTCAGCAAGCAAATCTCGATGCTGCTCTGGTGTCCACCGTTTTTCCGTCCGCAAGTCCTAGCGCGGGCGCGCCGGTGGGTCCGGACCAATTGCGCACCTGGACCGAAGACACAAAAATGCCGACCTATGGATTAGGCGGCATTACAGCGGACAATTTCAAAGAAATACGCGATTTTGCGGGGGCAGCCATGATTGGCGCAGCCATCGGGCTGATTCGCAGAGACTAGAACTTGAAGGCAGATTTCAGCCGAATACCGGTTTCGAACTGCTGATCGCGCACAGCATTTGGTGCCAAATCTTCCGCACCGAGCCGCACCGAGCCGCCAAAACTGAACCGCGGCGTAATGTTAAACGTCGCTCCGGCTTCCATCTCCTCGCGTGCCAGGCCAATGTCCCCCTCGCGACTGGTCACCGCAAGCTGCAACTGCCACCGCTCGCCCTTATTCCAGTTATATTGGACATCGCGCTCACTTGCGCCCGTCCATACCGGACGTTGCGCCTCGCCCTCACGAAACGTAAAGCGTTGATACCAATCTGGAATAGCTGCATCAGAGCTGGAAGAGGACGCAATAGGAAGTGGCGGCGCATCCGGTCGCTCGGCGTCTTGAGCAGCCGCCACACCTGCCCCGAACAGCAAAGCCGCAAGGCTGGCCGTTAGAGTAGATACAAAGGGGCGTTGCCGCTGCGTCATTTCTTACCTCTACAGCCTATTTATGATGCAATCGCCTTAATCTCAAATTAACAAAAAGTGATTTGGCCGGAATCAATACCGCAGTGACATTTCGATCACAGGACCTGTGGAGCGTTGCGTTGCCCCTTGCTGCGGCGACAAGATTTGCGTTTGGACGCCAACACCGACCCGAATCTGGTCAAAATAGCGTTTAGAGACACCAAATGAAGCCCCACGACCGATGGTGTCGAGCAGCGAGTCGTCCGACCGACCGAAACTCGCTGACCAATCAAACCCGAACTTTTCTGCAGCGGCACTGACAGACCACGCCCGATAGCGGCCACCGGCATTGTCCGTCGTCAGCCAATCGGCTCCGAAACTCAACCCGTCCCGTTCAACGCGTCCTCCAACCGACCAGACCTCGACCGTGCCTGCGTCAAGCCGCAACGGCCCCGTTTCAACGTCCGCCCGCGAAAAGGCACCATACCCACTGATCCGGGTCCCGTATTCGCGCAGACGACGGGTCGCATTAACGGCAGCCTCGGCGATATTCTCAAGCCTCGGTTCGTCCACGCCAGCCACGCTCCGGCCCGGGTCCCGATCAAGCCCCCGTATGTTTGCGCGCGGCGCATAGCTCGCCCCGAGCTTGACCCCCAAAAGGCGCGGCGTCGAGTAACTCACTTTCGCCGCCGGTCCAGACAGGTCATTGCGGGTCAGCACACTGGCCAGCCCGCTTGTGTCAAGCGACGGATTGATGACCGTATGCCGCCGGAACACGCTTTCTGCCCCTTCGTGGAACCGCCGCGCAACGCCAATATCGCGCCCGGCCAAAAGCTCGCCATACCCGCCATCAATATAGACAAACGCCGTCTCGAACGCAGCGCGGACACGGCTATCCTCTGCCTCACCTCCAGATGTCAGTCCGGTAAACGCCCCGCGTGGCGCAAGCGTGGTGTCGGAAAAGACGCCGCCCCCAACCTGTCCTGAAAATCCTGATCTTTGCGGATGGTCCAGCTGAACACGGCCGCCAAGCTGGACTCCGATCTCGGCCCCATTCTCCAGCACACGTTCGGCGCGCAGGTCTGCCTTCAAATCGGTCAGGAAAACTTCTGCCTCGACGCTCGCCGCGTCATCCCGGCCAGGCGAAAGCACGGCGACGGCCTCCCCGCGCACTTCAAATTCCCAATCCTGCCAGACAAGGCTCTGTTGCGCGGTCGCCGAGCCCGCCAGAACAAAGGCTCCAGCAGCAAAGCAAGCGAGAAAGCGCGTGTCTGGTCGCATGATCAGTCTCCTACACGTCGGGGTCGAACACATATCATCTCTGGCCCGTCGCGATTTGCGTGTTATACAGACCTCTATACTGCAAAAGATAACCTTCAGGATAATACCACATGTCTTTCCGTCTTCTTTTCACGGCTATATTTCTATCATCCTTTGCGCTGACCGCCTGTAGTTCCGGCGCCGGCACGCCCAAAGCTGTGGTTCAGGAGATCGAAGGCGGCGTGAACCCATATCTTTGGCGCGCCTCGCTCGACACGCTGAGCTTCCTGCCAATCAAAACAGCTGATTCGCTGGGCGGCTTGATCAACTATGACTGGCAAGCGTTTGAACAAGCCCCCGATGAGCGGGTGAAAGCCACAGTCTTTATTCTCGATACAAGGCTTCGCGCAGATGGCGTGAAAGTCTCTGTCTTCCGGCAAGTGCGTAATGGTTCGGGCGGCTGGGTCGACGCGGACACGGATCCGGAAACCCAGATCCAGCTCGAAAACAAGATTCTCGAACGCGCCCGCGCCTTGAAAGCGTCAGAGGTCCGCTAAAGTCAGGCAGACGCCACCGACTGCCCGCTTGCGGTCGCGGTCCCTTTCCGGCATAGCGTGAAGCCCATTTAGCTTTGCGACAAAGGCCATGCCGTGACCGAGAGATATGACCCCCAGACCGCCGAGCCGCATTGGCGTACGCAGTGGACCGAGCAAGACATTTTCCGCGCCAAACCTCCGGCTGAGGCGGGCGATGCGCCCAAAGCCTATATCCTCGAAATGTTCCCCTACCCCTCCGGCAAAGCGCACATGGGTCATGTCCGCAACTATTCCATGGGTGATGTCGTCGCGCGCCACAAACGGGCCAAGGGCTATAACGTCCTCCACCCGATGGGTTGGGACGCTTTTGGCATGCCTGCCGAAAACGCCGCCATGGAACGCGGCACGCATCCGGGCAAATGGACCTATGCCAATATTGATCATATGCGCGGCCAACTCTCCACGCTCGGCCTCTCGCTCGACTGGTCACGCGAGTTCGCCACCTGCGATCCCGAATATTACGGTATCCAGCAGGCACTTTTCCTGAAATTCCTCGACAAAGGCATGGTCACCCGCAAATCCGCCAAGGTGAACTGGGACCCGGTGGACATGACCGTACTGGCCAATGAGCAAGTCATCGACGGAAAGGGCTGGCGCTCTGGCGCAGACGTCGAGCAGAAAGAGCTAACCCAATGGTTCTTCAAGATCACCGATTACGCCGACAGCCTGCTTGAAGACTTGCAAACACTCGAACGCTGGCCGGAAAAAGTCCGCACCATGCAAGCCAACTGGATTGGTCGCTCTGAAGGGCTGCAGATGCGGTTTGCGTGGGATTGGGAATGCATAGCCGCAAAACCGCGCAGTGAAGACGGCACGATACCCTCTGGGTCAGATTCTAACTGGCTCGGCATCTACGAGAGAGCAGATCCGGGTATCGAGATCTTCACCACAAGGCCAGACACGCTGTACGGGGCAAGCTTTATTGCACTATCCCCTGATCACCCGTTAACGATTGAATTGGCAAAGAACTATCAGGAACTGAAGCGTTTCCGCGCCGCTTGCGCCAAAGTTGGCACGTCTGAAGAAGCCATCGAAAAAGCCGACAAGCTCGGCTTTGACACAGGACTTACAGTCAAGCACCCCTTCGAAGACGGCAAGACCCTCCCCGTCTGGATCGCAAACTTCGTTTTGATGGGCTACGGCACGGGCGCGATTTTCGGCTGCCCCGCCCACGATCAACGCGACCTCGACTTCGCCCGCAAATATGCTCTCGATGTTACACCCGTCGTCCTGCCCGATGGCGAAGACGCAGCCACTTATAATATCCAAACCGAAGCCTATACAGGCGAAGGCCAACTCTTCAATTCCGGCTTTCTCGACGGCCTCAACAAAACCGATGGCATTCGCGCCGCCATTGCCAAAATCGAAGACATGAACCTCGGCCAAGGCACCGTAAACTATCGCCTCCGCGATTGGGGCGTCTCGCGCCAGCGCTATTGGGGCTGCCCGATCCCGATCATCAAGTGCCCGACTTGCGACATGGTGCCTGTTCCTGAAGTCGACCTGCCCGTCATCTTGCCGGAAGACGTAACCTTTGATGTGCCGGGCAATCCGCTCGACCGCCACCCGACATGGAAACATGTCCCCTGCCCCAAATGCGGCGGCGAGGCGGAGCGCGAAACCGACACGCTTGATACGTTCGTGGACAGCTCGTGGTATTATGCCCGCTTTGCCGCCGGCGTGAACAATGACCCCGAAGAGGCCGCCTACTGGATGCCGGTCGATCAATATGTCGGCGGTGTTGAGCATGCGATCTTGCACTTGCTTTATGCGCGCTTCTTCTCACGCGCCATGCGCGACGCAGGCATATTGGACTTGCCAAGCGGTGAACCCTTTGCCGGGCTTTTCACACAAGGCATGATCACCCACGAGACCTACAAATCCGAAGACGACCAATGGCTCTCCCCCGACGAGGTCGAAACGAAAGACGGCGACCTTTTCCACATTGAAACCGGCCAACCCGTCAAACGCGGCGCTATCGAGAAAATGTCCAAATCCAAAAAGAACACGGTTGACCCGACCGCGATCATCGAGACGTTCGGCGCAGATGTCGCCCGCTGGTTCGTCCTCTCCGACAGCCCGCCCGAGCGCGATGTCGAATGGACCCAATCGGGCGCAGAAGGCGCAGCCCGTTTCGTCCAGCGCGTCTGGGCCATCTTTCACACTCTGAGCACAGCCCCGCGCGACGGCAAACCCGGTCAAAACAAGGACGCCGTCGCCTTGCGCCGCGTCTCTCACAAAGCGGCCGCGTCCATCGACAAAGCCATTGAAGAGTTCCGTTTCAATTCCGCCGTCGCCACCATCCATGAATGGGTCGGCGCATTGAAAAAGGCGGAAGCTGGACCAGACACGGCGCTCAATGCCCGCCTCGAAGGCGCGTCCATGCTCGCCCGTTGCCTGACCCCGTTCATGCCGCATCTGGCCGAAAGCTGCTGGGCAGCGATAGGCGGAGAGGGGCTTGTTTCGGTTGCGAAATGGCCCGACATTGAGGCTGATCTGCTCAAAGACGACGAGATTACCATCCCCGTTCAAGTCAATGGCAAAAAACGCGCAGAACTTCATATCGCGCCTGACACACCAAAGGATAAAATCGAAGCCCTTGCGCTCGCCCAAGACGCGGTCAAAGCGCAAATGAGCGACAAACCAGTGAAGAAAATCATTGTTGTTCCCGGCCGGATCGTCAATATCGTCGTATGATTATGACACGTTTGGTCCAATCCGCCGCGCTTCTGTCGCTCGCTTTCCTCGCTGCATGCGGGTTTCAGCCCGTGCACTCATCCGCAGGGCTTGGCCCCGGCAATGGGGTCACCTCCATCGTCATCCCCCAGATCGAAGGGCGCTCCGGCCACACGCTGCGCAAAGCCTTGCTACGCGAATTGGCACCCGGCCTGCCCGGTGTCGAAACTGGCACGCTTACCATTACACTTGACGAAACCTTGAGACGCCTTGCCATCCGCCCTGATGAAGCAGCCGCCCGAACCGACATCACCGTCCGCGGCCGCTATATCCTCGACACCGGAACGGATGCCATTTCTGGCGTAGCCGACGCCGAGTCGAGCTTCAACGTGCCCGTCTCGGCTTTTGGCGACATCGCCGCGCAAACCAGCGCATCCGATCGCGCCGTCACGCAACTCGCCCGACGCATTGCCGACGATCTCCGCATAAAGCTCGCCGCAGCCGAATGAAGGTCGCAGGCGCACAGGCCAGCAAAATTTGCGTTAAGCCTGATCCCAAAGTCTGGGCCTATCTCCTGTTTGGCTCCGATCCGGGCCTCGTCTCCGATCAGGCTGGAACGCTTTCCAAAGCGCTGACGGCGGATAAATCTGACGCGGAGATTATTCGATTTGTTGACGATGATATACGCAAAGATCCCGCCCGCCTGTTTGACGCCCTCGAAGCGGTATCTCTTCTTGGCTATGATCGAATTATCCGTGTACCGATAAATGGCGACAAAATCGCAAAAATCCTGCTCGAGGCCGTCACGCTTGCCGAAGCCAAGCCGGACCGGTTCGCAGCAAAGCTCATCATCACCGCCGGAGCACTGGCCAAACGATCCAAACTCCGCACCAATTTCGAGACCGCAAAACACGCCGCCGCACTCCATTTCTACGACGATGAAACCGCCGACGTGGTCAGCCTGACCCGAACCCGCCTTGCCGCCGATCAGGTGCACATCGACGATGATGCGCTCACCCTGTTCGCAGCCGACCTGCCGGGCTCACGCGGCATGGCCAATTCCGAAATCGAGAAGCTCGCACTCTACGGCATAGGTCTGGGGCGCCCCATCTCGACCGCAGACATTCGTGCGCTGACAACCACCGAAAGCGACCATGGTCTTCACGAACTGATCAATGCAACGCTGGCAGGTGACACATCCGGCGCTCTGGCTACACTCGACAAGCTGACCACAATCGGCACCTCGCCCATCTCGATTTTGCGCAGCTTACAACGTGAAGCCATGCGCATGCTCACCGCACACAATCTGGCCGCAAGTGGAGGTGAGGTCGGGATGAAACTCAAACCACCCGTCTTCAAGCAAGCCTGGCCCGCCTTCCGCGCGCGGCTGTCGCTCTGGTCGCCAAAACGACTCGCGCGTCTGCTTGAACGGATTTATGCCGCCGAAGAGACAGCCCGAACAGCCGGTGGTCTGGCCGCGCCCGTGGTCCGCAAACTCATCGCAGATCTGGCGAACGTTGCGTCAAAGGCAAAAAGCTGAGACCGGCCGCTTAGCCGCTCCGCTTCGCGGTCAGCCGCCGACACACATCGTCGAGCTGCTCAAGATCACGATACTTGATCCGCAACTCCCCGCCGCCAGCGTCCTTGTGCCGGATATCCACCATAAGCCCCAGCGTGCGCATCAAGTCCGATTCAAGGGCTTCAGTATCGACATCTTTCAGCTTTGGCTTTGCCTTGCTATCGGGTGAGCCACCGCTCACAGGTGGCACAGCACCGCGCGACAATCGCGCCAGCGCTTCGACATCCCGAACACTCAGCTTCTTTTCCACCGCTTGCTCGATGAGTAGATCAGGATCTTCACCCCCCATCGCCGCCCGCGCTGCGCCCGCGGAAATTCGGCCAGCCCGCAAATGGTCTCGTGCCGATTCCGACAGATTGAGCAGACGGAGTGTATTGGTAATATGGACCCGGGACTTCCCAACGCTTGCCGCCAGACTTTCCTGCGTGCGGCCAAACCGCTTCATCAGCGCGCCATAGGCTTCGGCCTCTTCAATTGGATTAAGATCAGCACGCTGGACATTTTCAATAATACCCACTTCGAGCAGTTCCAGCTCATCAACATCACGCACAACGACGGGTATACGGTCCAGTCCCGCAAGCTTGGCCGCGCGCCACCGACGCTCTCCGGCAATAATCTGGTATCGCTGGGAATCTTTCGGATCAGGCCGGACCAGAATCGCTTGTAAGACACCTTTGGTTTTCAGTGACTCAGCAAGCTCATTGAGCTTATCCTCGTCAAAGTGCCGCCGTGGCTGCGCCGGATTTGGCTGAATGCGATTGATTGGAACCTCGGCCACGCCAGCCGTCGGAGCCGGTCCTTCGGATGTTTCGCGCGCGACCGGGTTTGCCCCTTCAACTTCACCCATCAACGCAGACAGGCCCTTGCCAAGACGCGGCCGCCCCTTCGGATCATTTATCATTGTACAGCCCCCAACTGGCGTTCGCGTTGCAGCACTTCGGCAGCTAGCCGAATGTACGCCTCGCTCCCTGAGCACCGATAATCATAAAGCAAGGCCGGCTTGCCAAAACTCGGCGCTTCGGACAAGCGGACATTTCGAGGGATCACGGTGCTGTAGACTTTATTGCCAAAGAACTCGCGCACCTCCTCGGCAACCTGATCGGACAGATTGTTCCGCCTGTCATACATGGTCAGCACCACGCCCTGAATGTCTAGCTCCGGATTCAGTCCGGTTCGCACGACCTCAATAGTCCGCAGCAATTGACTCAATCCCTCAAGCGCAAGGAATTCACATTGCAAGGGAACCAGCAAAGCGTCCGCAGCGGTCATTGCGTTCAAGGTGAGGGCCGACAGCGAGGGCGGACAGTCGATCATCACGAAGTCATACTTGGTATGACCTGGCCTTTCGAGATAGGAACGGATCGCCCGCCGCAATCGATAGGACCGGTGCGGATCGGCTGCCAATTCCGTCTCCACTCCAGACAGGTTTTCATCGCCTGGAACAATATCCAGTCGCGGAACAATGGTCCCCAGAACCGCCTCTTCCAATGGCACATTGTCAACCACCAGATCATAAGAGGTCAGCCGCCGCTCAGGGCGGGTAATACCGAGACCCGTCGAAGCATTACCCTGGGCATCAAAATCTATAACGAGGACTTTACGCCCCACCGCCGCCAATGCCGTAGCCAAATTGATCGATGTGGTCGTCTTCCCCACGCCGCCCTTCTGGTTCGCCACTGCAAGAATTCTAGTCTGGTGATCGCTCACGTGAAACCTCCGCCACTTTCAGGATAATCCCGGCCCCGTCCCCCATACCGGGAATCGCTTCAGAAGCGAATGTCCACTTTGCGGCGGCCGCCGTCAATTCTTCTTTCCAGCGCACCCCTTTGTGGAACAGACCGATACCGCCCCCCAACAACCAGGGCGCCGCATAATCGAGTAGCTTCGGCAGCGGAGCCAAGGCGCGTGCGGTGACATAATCGGCCGCAATATCGCAGACGTTCTCCACCCGACCCTGACGGACACTCGCATTCAATCCCGCCGCATCAATTGCCGCTTTCAGAAACCGCGCCTTCTTGCCAACGGTCTCGACCATTGTGATATGCCCGCCCGTCTCGCTCAACGCACAAGCCAGGGGCAGGGCCGGAAACCCGCCACCGGATCCCAGATCGACAATCCGCGCATCAGGTGGCAACAGCGGCAAGAGTTGCAAACTATCAAGCACATGTCGCCGCCAGATATGCACCCGCTCTTTGGGCCCCATCAGATTCATGCGCGTACCCCAGTCATCAAGACATGAAAGCACCACCCCTATCCGATCAAATGTTTCACGTGAAACATCGATCTGTTTACTTATCTGATCCGGCCCATAACCGTCGGCATCAATCTGCACGCCGGCTGGCCTTCTTCACGGGCGACTTCCGCCGCACATGAGACAAGAGCGCGGTCAAGGCAGCTGGTGTCACACCTTCAATCCGCCCTGCCTGTCCAAGCGTCGCGGGTCGCACTTGCTCCAGCCGACTCCGAACCTCATTCGAAAGTCCCCCGATACGGGAATAGTCGAGATCCTCGGGCAGCCGCAAATCCTCATCCCGTCGAAGCGCGGCGATGTCTGCTTTCTGCCGCTCCAGAAAGCCGGCATATTGCGCATCGATCTCCATCTGCGTGGCGATAGGGGCGGGCGTCCCACGAAGCTCCGGCCAGGCCTCCACTAAGTTGGCAAACCCAATTTCGGGATATGCGAGATATTCCATCGCCGTTCGACGCCGCCCATCTTGATTGATATTCCAGCCAAGACCAGTGGCATGATTCGGTGTCATGTTCAGCGTCTGAAGTTTTTCACGCGTCTTCGTTAACAGCCGATGTTTCACGTGAAACATTTGCGCCCGCTTTTTCTTCACGAGTCCAATATCAATACCCTTCTGCGTCAGACGCTGATCGGCATTGTCCGCTCGAAGGGAAAGGCGGAACTCCGCCCGAGAGGTAAACATGCGATAGGGCTCGGTGACACCTTTCGTGACGAGGTCATCAATCATCACGCCAATATAAGCCTCGGCCCGATCAAACGTCACCGCCGCCAATCCCCCCGCCTCGCGCGCGGCATTGAGTCCAGCCACAAGACCTTGTGCCGCCGCTTCCTCGTATCCCGTAGTCCCGTTAATCTGCCCAGCGAGATACAACCCGCCCAGTGTCTGAACCTCAAGCGACGGCTTCAACGCCCGTGGATCGATATAGTCGTATTCGATCGCATAACCTGGCTGCAGGATCTCGGCGCGCTCTAGTCCGGGGATCGTCTTCAGGAAGGCGCGCTGAACCGTCTCGGGCAGGGAGGTCGAAATCCCGTTGGGATAGATCGTATGATCATCGAGGCCCTCCGGTTCAAGAAAGATCTGATGACGATCACGATCGGCAAATCTGTGAACCTTGTCCTCAATCGACGGACAGTAACGCGGCCCCTTCCCGCCGATCGCGCCAGAGTAAACAGCCGACTGGTTTATGTTCTCGCCAATAATCCTGTGGGTCTCGGCGTTTGTCCACGTCATTCCGCACGCAATCTGCGGCACGTCAATTCTCTCGGTCAGGAAGGAAAACGGTTCGGGAATCTCGTCCGCCGACTGCATCTCCATGCCGTCCCAGTCAATCGTTCGGCCGTCTAGTCGCGCGGGTGTTCCCGTCTTGAGCCGGCCAAGCGGCAACTGCAAAGCGTAGAGCCGATCCGACAATCCAAGCGCAGGCGCCTCACCAACCCGGCCCGCCGCGATGCGTTTGTCCCCGATATGGATCATACCGTTCAAGAACGTCCCAGTCGTTAGAACAATCCGGCGCCCTCGAATCTCTGCGCCGTTCATTGTTACGACGCCTGCCACAGCTCCGTCCGCGACAATCAAATCTTCCACACCATGTTCCAGAACGGTCAGGTTCTCTGTGTTCGCCAGTTCGTCCTGCATCGCCGTCCGGTAAAGTGCGCGATCAATCTGACTCCTGGGGCCACGAACAGCAGGGCCCTTTGACCGGTTGAGCAAACGAAATTGTATTCCCGAGACATCCGCAAGTCGCGCCATAATTCCGTCGAGCGCATCGATCTCTCGAACCAGATGTCCTTTGCCCAATCCGCCAATAGCTGGATTGCAGGACATCTCCCCAATAGTTGATTTTCGATGCGTCACCAAAGCTGTTTGCGCGCCGTACCGCGCCGCGGCGGCGGCGGCTTCACATCCGGCGTGGCCGCCACCCACCACAATCACATCAAAGTTTACGTCACTCATAGCAAGCTCATAGCGCAAAACCTGTGCTTTGCGTAGAGCCTATTTTCCGATGCAGAACTCGGAAAAAACAGCGCCCAGAACGTCCTCGACATTGATCTCACCCACAAGACCAGCGAGCGACCGCGCCGCCGAGCGGACCTCCTCAGCAACAAGCTCCGCCCCGATCCCTGCACCAAGCGCCTGCTCTGCATTCCTCGTAAACCTGAGTGCCGCTTCGACTCCCAGCCGATGCCGTGTCCGGGTGATCACTGGCGCACCAGATACTTTGGTTTGCGACTCAAAATGCGTCTCGATTCGCTTTAGAAATTCATCGAAGCCTAGCCCGGTCATCGCCGAAATCGATAGAAAATCGCCCGTTAAGACCTTATTAACCAGTCGATCCGCTTTGTTGCGCACCCACAAATCTCCATCAGACACCACCGAGGGGGGAGGGGGAGGGGTCGCTTCCTCGAAAATGTAGACGCGCAAATCGGCATCCTTAGCCGCGCGCACCGCCCGCCGAATGCCCTCCGCCTCGATCTGGTCATCGGTCTCACGCAATCCGGCCGTATCCGCAAACCAGATCACATGCGACCCAACGCGAACCCTGACTTCGACGACATCTCTTGTCGTCCCTGGAATGTCCGTAACAATCGCCGCATCCCGCCCGGCCAGCTGGTTGAGCAAAGTCGATTTGCCAACATTCGGCGCCCCGATAATAGCAACCCGAAATCCATCCCGCACGCTTTGATGAAGTCGGCCGCGCGCAAGCGCACCCTCGAAAGATCGGACGAGCGCAGCCAACGTCTTCGCAACGGGCGCATCTGTATGATCTGGCGCATCCGCCTCATCTGGAAAATCTACAGATACCTCGACCAGCGCAAGCACGGCCAACAGATCGTCACGCCATCCATTGTAAAGATCCGACAGCGCGCCCTCCGTCTGTGCCAATGCCTGTGCTTTTTGCCCCTGCGTTTCCGCTTCTATCAGATCGGCAATGCCCTCGGCCTGGGTCAGATCTAGCTTGCCAGCCTCAAAAGCCCGCCGCGTAAATTCCCCAGCTTCAGCGAGACGGATTCCATCAAACTGGGTCAGCGCTTCGAGTGCGTGTTCGACAACAGCTCGGCCCCCATGCAGACTAAGCTCCAAGACATCATCCCCAGTATACGTAAAAGGCGCGCGCATAAACAAGGTTAACGCCCTGTCAATGATCTCCCCATGCATATCCACCAGAGTGCGCAAACTTGCGTACCGCTCCTGAAGCGTCGGCCCTTTAACATGCTGGGACACCCAAGCAGTCACGTCTGGTCCCGACACCCGAATAACGGCAATTCCCGCGGGCGGCTCTCCGGAGGCAAGCGCGCAAATTGTGTCTCTCATCTCAAATCCCGATCATCACCAAATTGGGCCACACGCATATCTCGTTAACAGTCGTGCAAGTGTAACCCAATTGCGACACTGCTACATCAATATTCGGCGGCCATCGGCCAGCCTCTCTACAATTACACTTTGTTAGAACTGCTTGGCTATTCCTCTCGCGTCGCCCCGACAGTTTTGAAAGGATATCATCATGTTCAAGAACCAACTTGTCTCAGCCGTCATCGCTGCAACACTTATGGCTGCGCCTGCCATCGCCCAAGATCGGGACCCGTTTAACGGATTTTATATCGGCGCTGAAGCCGGCTATGAAAACGGCGCTGCAGGATTCGACCAGGCCATTTACGGCGGTGTCGCTGGCTACAACTTCAAACTTGCCAACAATTTCTTCGTCGGCGTGGAAGGTGAATTTACCGGAACCTCCTCCAGATTCATTAACTATAGCTACGGCGGAACAGGCAATATTGGTTATGTCGTGCGCAAAGATGTCGCCGTATTTGCCCGCGCTGGTTACCGTCAGTTCGCACTGCCAGGCATTGGTGACGGCGGTGACTATACGCTTGGTGCAGGCATGCAGTTCGCGCTGACCGAAAATATCTCGGTCCGGCCAATCGTCGAAACGACGGCCTTCGATCTTCTGACCTTGCGCGGTGGATTGGTCTGGAGCTTCTAAGCTCCACCAAAGCCAAAAATGGAAAGACCGCGCTCACAAAATGGGCGCGGTCTTTTCGTTTCTGACCCGATTCTAATTATTCTTGGCCATCAGCTCGAAAAACTCATCATTGGTTTTCGTCTGTTTCAGGCGATCAATCAGGAAGTCTGCGGCATCTGCCGTTCCCATCGGGTTGAGAATACGGCGCAGAATATAGACCTTCTGCAAATGCTCGGGCGGTGTGATCAACTCTTCTTTCCGCGTACCCGATTTCAGAATATCCATGGCAGGGAAGGTCCGCTTGTCAGCAATCTTGCGATCCAGCACCACTTCGGAATTACCAGTACCTTTGAACTCTTCGAAGATCACTTCATCCATTCGCGAACCGGTATCGATAAGCGCGGTAGCGATAATCGTCAGCGAACCGCCATTCTCGATATTCCGCGCCGCACCAAAAAACCGTTTCGGACGCTGCAACGCATTTGCATCAACGCCCCCCGTCAACACCTTGCCCGACGAAGGCACCGTCGTGTTGTAAGCCCGCCCGAGCCGAGTAATCGAATCAAGCAGAATAACGACATCTCGGCCATGCTCTGCAAGCCGTTTTGCCTTTTCAATAACCATTTCCGCAACCGAAACATGGCGCGTTGCAGGCTCGTCAAATGTTGACGCCACCACTTCGCCCTTAACGGTCCGGCGCATGTCGGTTACTTCTTCGGGGCGTTCATCGATCAAGAGAACAATCAAATAACACTCAGGGTGATTTTCCTCGATCGAGGACGCGATGTTCTGCAATAGAACCGTCTTACCCGTCCGCGGCGGCGCAACAATCAAAGCCCGCTGTCCTTTACCAATCGGCGCTACAATGTCGATAATCCGCCCAGAACGATCCTTTTTCGTAGGATCCTTCGACTCCATAACCAACCGTTCTTCGGGATAGAGCGGCGTTAGATTGTCGAAATGGACTTTGTGTTTCGCCTTTTCCGGTGACTCGAAATTTATCGCGCTGACATCCTCAAGCGCAAAGTACCGCTCTTCTTCTTTCGGACTTTTAAGCGGGCCTTCAATTGTATCGCCCGTGCGTAGACCCGTCTTTTTAAGCAGTTTCGGGCTGACATAAATGTCGTCTGGCCCTGGCAAATAATTCGATTCAGGCGACCGCAAGAAACCAAATCCATCAGACAGGACTTCCAGAACACCCGCGCCAATAATCGGAATATCCCGATACGCCAGCTCTTTGAGGATTTCAAAAAGAAGATCCTGCGTCCGCAGCGCCTGAGCGTTCTCCACCTCCAGCGTTTCAGCATAAGCGACGAGCTCGGTCGGGGATTTCCCCTTAAGCTCCATAAGTGTCACGGGGTTCGCACTATCGTTTGACGTATCAGCCATTAATCTCGGTTATCCTGATTGTTTGATGCCGCAGTTTTTAAGGTCACGCAAAGCGCACCAAGCCCAGAGAACCCAGGCTGCGGATTAAATGGCTATCCCGCGTCCTCCGCGATCGGTCAAGCGGAATCTTAAAACGGCTTGAGAATAACCAAAAAGACGATCCCGATCAGAGCCAGAAACGGCACTTCATTCAGCATTCTGAGCCGCCGCGCATCTGCAGCGTCCACACCTGCATCAATCTTGCGCCCCTGAACCGTAAACCAGCCATGAAAACCCGTAATCAGCAAAACCAGTCCAAATTTCAGCGGGAACCATACAGGGCCTCCAACACCAATCACCGACGGGCTGACCACGACCATCCCAATCCCAAAAGCCCAACTGGCCAGCAGGGCAGGGGTCAAGATGAGCCGACGCAGCCGTGCAGAAGCCTCTTTCATCCGCTCAAACAATATCCCGCCAGGGACATCGCCCAATTGGTGAATCTTGTATCGGGGATACAGCATCAAAGCCGCCATCCACGCAATCACGGCAATAATGTGCAAAGACTTTAAAACCAGATAAATCATAACCCATTCCTGACAAGCTCGACCACACGTTCAACTTGCGCAATCGGTGTGTGCGGCAAGACCCCATGCCCCAGATTGAAAATATGCGGACGCCCTTCATAGGCTTTCATGAGAAAGCGCACCCGATCATCGAGCCGCTGCCCGCCCGCAATCAACAAAAGCGGATCAAGATGCCCCTGAACCGGCATGCCTTCCGGCAAAGCCGCATTGACGTATTCTGGCACCACACTCGTATCAAGCCCGACCGCGGTCACTCCGGTTTGCTCGGCATAAGCTGGCAACATCGCGCCCGCCCCGCGCGGAAATCCGGTAATTGGAACCGTCACGCCAAGATCCCGCAATCGCGCAACCAGCTTTCGCGTCGGCTCAATGATAATCTGCGCGAACACATCATTCGGCAGGCCTTCTGCCCAACTGTCAAAAAGCATCAGGGCATCAGCGCCCGCATCCACCTGCCGCTTCAGATAATGCGCGCTCGCCTCGACCAGCGCATCAAGCACACGCTGCAACTCATCCGCCCGCTCATGGGCCCAGCCGCGCGCGGTGCTCTTATCCGTCTTGCCCCGACCCTCAAGCGCGTAAAGCGCCACCGTCCAGGGCGATCCGGCAAATCCGATAAGCGTTGTTTCATCAGGCAAACCCGCACGCACGCGCGCCACAGTTTCATAGACAGGGGACAGCCGATCCGCGACTTTTGTCGGCGGCACTTTGGCCAGATCAGCCGCACCCTCGATCACCTCGACCAAAGGCCCGACGCCTTTCTCGAACCGCACATTCCGACCCATCGCATCAAGGATCAGCAAAATATCCGCAAAGAGAATAGCCCCATCCATACCGTAACGGCGTATCGGCTGCAGCGTGGCCTCGGTGGCGAGGGAAGGTGTATAGCAGAAATCGAGAAAGTTCTTAGCCCGGCCTCTCAGCTCAAGATACTCTGGCAGATGCCGACCAGCCTGTCGCATCATCCATATTGGTGGCCTCTTTCCGGTCTGCCCCAGAAGCGTTGCGAGTAAAGGCTTATGTACAGTGGATCCCACAAAGACCCCTTCCTTTTGAGTCAAATTTATTTTGGCTTATTATTATTAGTCTGTGAAAGCGGTGAATAAATGGGGCAAATCGCGCTTATAATCACTTATCCACAATTGCTCCACATATAATACACCGCCCTGAAAAGCGATTAACGAACTGTTAACCATTGTTCGAAGGGGACATTTTAACGTTTCGTTAACACAATCCGCAAGGCAAGATCAGAGCCAGAACATAGACAGTGGGAATCGACAAGCTGTGCAAGAATCAGCCGTAAGAAAAGACAACCAACTTGTTCACAGCTTATACACAAGGCTTGCCCACGAGAGGGGATGAGGGCATTTCATGGGAACAAAGACGGGAAAGACTGCGAATGGGCCTGTGCATCTACTATAACATCCATCTGGTTTCGGATGCGACGGGCGAAACCCTAAATGCTGTGATGCGCGCGGCATCTGCCCAGTTCTCGAACGTACAGCCGCTAGAGCACAATTATTATCTCGTCCGGTCCGAGCGCCAACTCGCTCGCGTCATCGAGGAAATCGAAGGCGCGCCGGGCGTTGTGTGGTACACAATCGCGAATGAAGAGCTGCGCGACCAGCTGATCAGTTTTTGCCGTGCGCGCGGCATTCCAACGCTACCTGTACTCGATCAGGCGGTGCACATGCTCAGCCGCCATCTGGGCATGTCAGCCAATGATTCAACTGCCGGCCAGCACAGGCTGGACACCAATTACTTTGACCGGATGGAAGCGCTGAACTTTTCACTCGCCCATGATGATGGCCAGAACGTTGAAGGCTTGCGCGATGCTGATGTTGTGCTGGTCGGGATCAGCCGGACCTCGAAAACACCAACCTGCATCTATCTTGGCAACCGCGGTGTGCGTGCGGGCAACATTCCGCTCGTCCCCGGCATTCCGCCGCCTGCCGTGCTCGACGAGATAGATCGGCCATTGATCATCGGCCTGAAAATCAGCCCTGAACGTTTGATGCAAATTCGCCAGCAGAGATTGCTGGCTTTAAACGAGCAGGCTCAGACCGATTATGTCGATGAGCGCGCCATCCGCGCCGAGTGCACAGATGCTGCCCGTCTTTTCCAAGCCAAGAAATGGCCGATTATCGACGTCTCGCGGCGCTCGGTCGAAGAGACCGCCGCTGCTATTTTCAACAAACTGAACAAGCATAGAAAATGACCAAACCGGATATCATACTCGCCTCCGGCAGCGCCAGCCGCCGCGCCTTGCTGGCAAATGCGGGGATCGCCGCTGAGGCCGTAAAGCCGCTCATTGATGAAGAGGCAGTGCGTGCGGGACTACGCGCAAACAATGTGTCGATCCGTGATCAGGCCACGCAGCTTGCCGAGCTTAAGGCTCTGAAGATTTCATCAAACAGGGGAGGGCTCGTGATCGGCGGTGATCAGATGCTGGCCCTTGGCGAGCGCGCCTTTGACAAGCCGGCCAATCTTGCTGAAGCGCGCGGTCATCTTGAGGCGCTGTCTGGCAACAGTCACCGCTTGGAAACGGCGATCGTCGTGGCCGAAAATGGCAGCATTGTCTGGCGGCATTTGGCGCGGCCAAAACTGACTATGCGCCCCTTGTCAGCCAGTTTCATCACGAATTATCTCGAACAAGCGGGTGAAGAGATTCTGCAAACCGTCGGCGCTTATCAGCTCGAATCGATAGGAAGCCAGCTGTTCTCGTCCATCGAGGGCGACTATTTCTCAATCCTCGGTTTGCCGCTTTTGCCCCTTCTGGACTATTTGCGTGTGCGCTCAGTGGTTGCGGCATGACCAGGACCTTTGGCGTTATTGGCGACCCGATTGCCCATTCTCTGTCCCCGCTCATCCACAATGGCTGGATGCGCGATCACAAAATCGATGCAGAATACTTTGCCCTACAGGTCGCTGGGGGGGCATTAACCGAAGGGCTTCAGACGCTGGCCCGGCGTGGCCTGCGCGGGCTGAACGTTACATTACCCCATAAGGAAGATGCCCTCGCGCTCGCTGAAACGGCGACATCTCGCGCGGCGGCCATAGGCGCGGCGAACACATTATGGCGCCCCGGCGACGGCAGCTGGCATGCTGACAACACCGATGCGCCAGGCTTCCTCGCGGCCCTCAGCTCCGTTCTGACGCGCCCGCTCAAAGGTCAACGTGCGTTGGTCCTTGGTGCCGGTGGATCCGCGCGTGCTGTGGTCTACGCCCTGCATTCAGAAGGTGTATCTATCCTCTTGGCAAACCGCACACTCTCACGGGGTGAGGCACTTATCTGCAAATACAATAATGACAACTCAACCAAACCACACGTCGCTGTATCCCTCGAAACCGGACTAAAACGCGCCGAAAATGCTGATTTCGTCGTGAACACGACGAGCCTTGCGCACAATGGACAGACGCTGGATTTGGGATCTGGACGAGACCGTCTCTTCTTTGATCTGTCCTATGGCCCGCCCGCGAACGCCTTTGCAGAAGCGACGCGTGCCCAAGGTTGGCAGGCTGAGGACGGAACGCAGATGCTGGTTTATCAGGCCGCCTATTCTTTTGAACGCTGGTTCGGGGTTATGCCTGACATCGAGGCTGGCCTCGACCGCGTCCGCCGCACGCTCCGAGCCGTTTCATGACGCGGGGATGTCCAATGCGCGCGCGGGAACATCAGGCGGTGGTCTTGGGAACAGCGTGTGAACAAGGTAGACTTTCTGCATCAGGAGACACGTGATGAAACGTCTTGGACTCACCGGCTCGATCGGCATGGGAAAGTCGGCAACCGCCGCCATGTTCGCAGATGCCGGCGTACCCGTCTATGATGCGGACGCGGCAGTGCATGCACTCTACGCAAAGGGTGGCGCAGCGGTTGGCCCGGTCGGGGCGGCCTTCCCGTCTGCCATCATCGACGAGGCGGTGGACCGATCTCGCTTGAGGGACCTGGTTCTTGCGGATGCCGATGCACTGGCCCGCCTGAATGCCATTGTTCACCCGCTTGTCGGTCAGAGCCAAATCGACTTTCGTGAACAGGCCTTAGCCTCCGGTGCACCGCTAATGGTTTTGGATATCCCGCTGCTTTTCGAAACCGGCGGCGAGGCGAGGGTGGACCATGTCGCCGTTGTCACCGCGCCCGCGAATGTCCAGCGCAACCGCGTTCTGGCCCGCCCCGGCATGACCGAAGACGCGTTTGAAGCGATCCTCGCCAAGCAGACGCCCGATGCGGAGAAACGCACCCGCGCCGACTTTGTCATATCCACAGCGTTTGGCTTTGAATTCACCAGGGCACATGTTGAGGCTATTATCGCGCTGCTCAGCAAACCCGACGAGGACTAACCCCATGACAGACCTGATCCGCGAAATTGCATTTGATACGGAAACGACAGGCTTTGACTTTAACGGTGATGACCGGGTTGTCGAGCTGGGCGCCGTCGAACTGATCAACCATATCCCGACTGGCCGGACATTTCGCCAGCTGGTCCATCCGCGTCGCAAAGTCTCTGAGGCGACCATCCGGATTACGGGCATAACCGACGAAATGCTGGCAGATCAGCCGCATTTTGATGCCCCCGAAGTGGTCGATGCGTTTCTGGAGTTTCTCGGCGACGCGACCTTGATTGCCCATAATGCTGCTTTCGACCGGGGCTTCCTCAACGCTGAACTTCAACGCTGCGGGCGCAAACCGGTTCCCGAAATCCGATGGATCGACACTGTGGCCATGGCCAAGAAGAAATTTCCTGGCGCGCCAGCATCACTGGATGCCTTGTGCAAGCGCTTCGACGTCTCGCTGGAATCGCGGACCCTGCACGGCGCTTTGCTTGATGCGCAATTGCTGGCCACCGTCTATCTCGAATTGCTTGGCGGGCGGGCGCGCGCTTTCGCATTTGACGGTCCGGCAAGTTCCGAAAAGACCGCGCGCAGCCCTGCGCGCAAGCGCCCCAAAGCGTTACCCCCCCGCCTGTTGGCCAGTGAAGAGGCAGCCCATCGGGCGCATCTGGATACCTTCAGCGCTGCCCCGCTTTGGAGGAAGGGCGACGGCTAGCGGCCGCCAAACATCTATACGTTTAGGCTGTGGCCGGTGTCCCGTTTGGCGTCGCCGCTTGCCGCTGTTTCTGGGTAAGGTAGAGCGCACGGAAATCAATCGGATCAACCAGGAGCGGCGGGAAACCGCCATCACGGGTAATGTCCGAGATAATCCGGCGGGCAAACGGAAAAATCTGACGTGGGCACTCGATCAGCAAAGCCGCTTCCATCTCTTCATTCCTGAAATTCTGCAGCTGGAACAAGCCCGCATAGTCAAGTTCAAGCATGAACAGAACCGTTTCGCCAGCCAAGGCCTTGGCCTGCATTCGCAAGGAGACTTCATAGAGGTTTTCGCCGCCGGCATGCGCAGTCGCCCCGACATCGATGCCCAGATCAATGTTCGGCTGTGACTGCGGACTGGTAATGCCCGGATTCTCGAACGACAGATCTTTGATATACTGGGACACAACACGAATGTTTGGCCCTTGGGGCGCAGCCGGCGCGGGTTGGGTTCCTGCAGGTGCGGATTGATCTTCGGCCATGTTACCTCACATAATTGAAAAAAGAGCGGGTACCATGCGGCCGATTAGGGTGCAATGGTGCTGGCGCGGACGGACACTTATCTATATATACAAGTGAGATAACAATTATGCGAAGTGCTGACCCTTGATTGAAGTTCTTATAACTGCCGCGATTGCCCTGTTTGTATTGAGCCGACTTTACGTTGCGCTCGGACGTGATGATGGCCCCCCAGCGGGCCGGACCCGCGAACGTGTTGCGCCTGGCCAGAGTGCGGCCAGGTCGAAGACACCAGATGCACCTCCGCGCCCATCCCATTTGCGTCCGGCCTTTACCGGACCGGCCGCCGCCGGACTCGAGGCGATCTATTCTGCCGACAAGACTTTCGATCCCGAGACTTTCGAACAGGGCGCACGAGCGGCATATGAAATGATTCTCGGGGCTTTCGCCCGCGGCGACCGGAAGGCGCTCAAGCCCCTGCTGGATGATGATGTCTATGAGCCATGGATCGAGGCGATAGAAGCCCGTGAGAAAGCCAATATTGATCCTTATGAACTGCTCCGTATTCGCAAGCTGGAAATTGACGATGCCGAGCTTGACGGCGCAACAGCGCGCGTCATGATTCGATACGAGGCGGAACTGGGCGATGGCGTAAACACCCGCACGGCACGGGACATCTGGACCTTCAAGCGCAATGTCAAAAGCTCTGATCCGAACTGGTTGCTTGATGATGTGGAAACCGCATCTTAACCGATCTCAGGCGGCGACGCTGACCTGGTTTGCCAAGGCGCGCATTGGCCTGCTTATCGGCTTGGGGGCCTGCGTGTCCGCGCCGCCGCCAGTGTCAGGGCCACCGGAATCTGTTCAAACCGAACCGGCGCCCGCATCAGACACGTCTCTCGCGGATGCCGACGCTCAACAAGCGCCCGCGCCATATCCAAGGCCCGTCCCCTACAACACATTACCCGGCTGGGATCAGGCCGATCTGATGCCCGCTGCGACCGCTTTTGCGCGGACGTGCGCGCTATGGGCAAACCGCGCTGCTGATGCGCCCGTGTCGAGACGCGTCGGCTATGCCGGAACCGTAGGCGAGTGGGCAGGAGCCTGCGCCGCTCTGGAAACCATTTCCGATTCCTCGAGCGCCCGTCTCGTCTTCGAGGCACTGTTCATCCCGCTGGAAATTCTACCCGGCGACCGCACGCCCAAGTTTACGGGCTATTTCGAACCTCAGTTCACGGCCCGTCGGACGCCGCAATATCCATACACCCAGCCCGTGCCCGGCGTTCCGGCTGATCTGGTTCAAGTTGACCGATCCGAACTTGGCGGCGAACCGGGACGCAAAGTGCCTGCCCAGAGACGTCCCAATGGCGAGCTGAGGCCGTATCCGCCCCGTGCCGAGATCGCGCTCGATACAAGGAACGTGCTTGGCTATGCCCATCCCGCTGACGTTTTCTTCCTCCAGATACAGGGCTCCGGCCGATTGGTCTTCGAGGACGGCAAAGTGCTCAGGGCAGCTTATGCCGCTCACAATGGTCAGCCCTTTGGATCTACAGCGAATTATCTGCTTGAGCGCGGCGAGATAACCCGCGGTGAAGCCTCCATGCAAGGTATACGGGCTTGGATGGACCGCGTGCCGCGGGAAAAGGCGCAAGAGGCGATGAACTTCAATCCGCGTTTTGTCTTCTTCCGCCCTGTGCCTGTTGGCGATCCGTCGCTTGGGCCGGTCGGAGCCCATACCGTCCCGCTCACCCCCCTTGGATCGATGGCAATTGATCCCAGCGTCAATGCGCTCGGCGTACCTTTCTTCATCACCACCACATCGCCCGGTCTGGGGGGAGATTGGTCGGGGCTGCTAATTGGGCAAGACACGGGCGGGGCCATCAAGGGCAGGGTGCGCGGAGACATCTATTTCGGCACTGGCGACGATGCGGGACGACGCGCAGGCACACAAAATGCTGAGGGACGCATGTGGGCGTTCCTGCCGCGCGCGGTCGCCGACCGTCTGATCGAGCGCGCTGGACCGGAAAGCTGATCGACCATGTCTGGCCGTAAACTCGACCCGCGCGAGAAGAAAGCCTGGGCAGGCGTCGCAAAATCCGTCCGGCCCAACGACACCGCCAGGCTGCCCGACCTCGCCGAGCTCGACGCCCTGCTTGCCTCGAAGAACATCACGCGCCAACATCCCGCCAAACCAGCTGCCGGACCGCTCCGCCACCCGCTCGCCATCTTCGCCGCTGAGCAACGCAAGCCGATCAAGCCACCTGCCACACAAGGCCTGCCAAACCGCGAGGGCGAGCGCAAAGTCAGACGCGGACAAATGGCCATCACAGGCACGCTCGATTTACACGGCCACACCCAGTCAAGCGCAGAGGCCGCCCTCCTTGGCTTTCTGCGCCAACATCAAGCCGCGCGCAGCGCCTGTGTTCTGGTCATCACCGGCAAGGGCAAACGCGGGGAGGGCGTCTTGCGCCAACGCTTCTTGCAATGGCTCAGCCGCGATGATGTCCGCGCGCTCGTCTCCAGCTATGCAGGCGCACATCAGAAGCATGGCGGCAGTGGCGCGTTCTATGTCTTCCTCAGAAAAAAGCCCTGAACGGCTGTCCGCCCAGGGCCTCTTCTATTCAGCTTCAAATTCAGCGCCTAATAGGGCTCAACCGTCAACCCTTCCGCGCGCAGCATATTGACCACACTATCAGGACCCGCCAGATGCGCTGCACCCACCGCGATCAGGCTCGTGCCCGGATCATCCAGCATGGCGACAATTTGCGGAATCCAGTTTTCATTCCGGTCCACGAGCAAGCGCTGATAGGCGTCCTCGCCGCCAATCGCGGTCGGGTCAGCCATAATGGCCCCAAGTCCGGCGACATCGCCATCAGCCCATTCATCAACGAGCGCGCCCAGCAGTTCTGGTCCAAGATCCAGCGTCTGAGCTGTAAAGACCAGCCCTTCGATCTGTTCGTCGAGCGTGCCGCCCGCCAGCGCGTTCATTTGCTGCTCGGCTGTTTCCAGATAGCCGAAAGTCATCCCCTGTTCCTTCGCTTGGGCGGTCAGGACCGTCTCAACGCCCGATTCAGGCGAATAGCCGCTTTGTTGAATCTGGATCAGGCCCATGTTCAGCCCCGCAAACCACGGATACAGCCGATCCAGCGCAGCAATCGGCACCCCAATATCGTCCAGCGCACTGGCTACGACGGCCTCCTGCTCGTCATCAAGCAGTCCGGTCAAAGTCCGGCCATCGGTAAACACGCCGCGCTGCTGCATGAGTTGGGTAATCGCCGCCAGACCTTCGGCCGAGTCCGTATCGACTTCCGTGACCAGATGGCCAGCCTCGGCAAAAGCCGCATTGAATTTATCGGTCTGCCATTCGGTTTCCGGCTTTAGCAAATGGACCGTCCCGAAGAGATAGAGCGTTGTATCTTCATCCGCAACGCGCCACATCGCTGGGGCGCCGGGCCCATCCGTCGCTGCCGCTGCTGCCAGGGCCTTGGCCATCTCGGCACGCGCATCGGCCTTTTCGACAGTTACAGGCGGCGCTTCAACCGACGTTTCAACACCCTCGGCAACAACAGCTGACGTTTCGTCGCCGGACCCATCTGTATTGCAGGCGGCCAAAAGCGCGCACGCCGATGCGGCTATGATGGTTGCAGTAAATTTAAAATGTCTCATTGGGTCTCCCTCTTTGCCCTCTTCATCGTCGATCTCTTTGACCGTTCGCCTCTACCGAGACATAGGCGATATCGCGTCAAACTCAACCTTATGGCTGGATTTACGGTCACCCTCTTGCCTTTGGCCGCCCAATCACCCACATATTTCCGATGCAAACACACTCCAATCATGGCACCGCACTCTGGTATGGCACCACCATTCTCGCCGTTCGCAAACCGAACAAGCTTGTTGTGATTGGCGATGGCCAGGTCTCGATGGGGCAGACTGTCATGAAGGGCAATGCGCGCAAAGTCAGGCGGCTTGCAGGTGGCGACATTATTGCAGGTTTCGCTGGCGCTACGGCAGATGCGTTCACCCTGTTCGAGCGGCTCGAAGAAAAGCTCGAACGCTTCCCCGGCCAGCTCCAGCGCGCCGCCGTCGAACTTGCCAAAGACTGGCGCACCGAGAAATATCTGCAAAAACTCGAAGCGCTCCTGATCGTCGCAGACAAGGAAACCACACTCGTCATCACCGGCATGGGCGATGTGCTTGAACCTGAAGATGAGGTCGTCGCGATAGGCTCGGGCGGAAACTTTGCCCATGCCGCCGCGCTCGGAATTTATGGCTATGAAGACGACGCCGAAGCGATTGGTCGCAAAAGCATGGAGATTGCCGCCCGCATTTGCGTCTACACCAACACCTCTTTCACAATCGAAACACTCGATCTCTAGGAGGGGCAGGGGATGGATCGCAAGGAAATTGAGGCCGCCCGCAAGGCCGGTGTGCTCGACGACGCAAAAGCGGCCGAACTGGAAGCCTTTATCGCCGCCGAGCGTGGACCGGGCGCAAGTTCGGACGACGAGAATCTGCGCTTTCTGGCCAATTTCAACGACATTTTTATTTCGATCGGCATCGTCCTGTTGACCATAGGTCTGTCAATTGGCTCGGCCTTGGTCCTTGGCAGCACCGGCAACGCATTCATCATCAGCTTACCCGTGCTTGTTGCCGTGTGGGCCATGCTTGAATATTTCGCTGGCCGCCGCCGTCTCCTATTGCCCAGCATGACGCTGTCGCTTCTGTTCACATGGTTTGCGATGCTTCTGGTCGGATTGATTGCTGCCGGTTTTGGCAGTCTCCACGCAATCGAAGACACAGCCCTGAGCGGTGCGCGCGGGCCATTGGGTGTGCTCGGCAGCATCAGCCGCGGGCTTGAATCTTTCGGCTTTTGGTCCGCCGCCGGTGCAGGGCTTGCCAGCGCGATCATCTATTTCCGCTTCCGCCTGCCATTCGCCTTGTTCCTGATGGCAGTGGCCATTGCGGTTGGGCTATATACGTTCGCATTCTCGACCGACGGCGCAGGCTCAATCATTGGCGGAACAGCCAGCTTCCTGATCGGGCTCGGGACATTGCTTGCGGCCATCTTCTTTGACGCCCAGGATCCCGAGCGCAAATCACTCAGCTCCGACAATGCCTTTTGGCTCCATTTCGCCGCCGCTCCGCAGATCATGCTCGGCCTGCGCGCCATCTTCTCCGGCGGAACCTATAGCAGCCTGTCCGGGCCAGAAGCGATCCCGCTATTGCTGGCGCTGGCCGGCTTCAGCATCTTGTCGCTGGCGCTCAACAGGCGGGCGCTGATCGCCGCTGGCCTGCTCAGCTTCTGGGTTGCAATCAGTGCCATTGCCAGCCCGGGAGACAATGAAGCCTGGGGCGTTGCTGTGCCATTACTCTTACTTGGAGGTGGCATTGTTTTGCTGGGTGCAGGCTGGAAAACGGCGCGCCGGATTGTGCTGCGCTTTGTGCCTCAAACGGGCGCGTTTGCCCGCATATTCCCGCCCGAACCTGCCTGAATCACCAAACCGGACCCTCTTTATGACTGTACTTACCCCGCGCGAGATCGTCGCCGAGCTTGACCGCCACATTGTCGGGCAAACCGCCGCCAAACGTGCGGTCGCCATTGCCTTACGCAATCGCTGGCGTCGCAAACAGGCGCCGGCGGACATTCGCGACGAGATCACGCCGAAAAACATCTTGATGATTGGCCCCACGGGCGTTGGCAAAACCGAAGTGTCCCGCCGACTGGCCCGCCTTGCCAATGCCCCGTTTTTGAAAGTCGAAGCGACGAAATTCACCGAAGTTGGCTATGTTGGTCGCGATGTTGAGCAAATCATTCGCGATCTGGTCGAAGCGGCCATCGGCACGGTGCGGGAGACAAAACGCGCCGCTGTTGCTGACCAGGCTCGTGAAGCGGCAGAAGACCGTTTGCTTGATGCATTGGTCGGCAATGAAGCGCAAAGCTCCACCCGCGAAGTGTTCCGGCGCAAACTGCGCGATGGCGAGCTCGACGATAAGCCGGTCGACATTGAGCTTGCTGAAACGGGTGGGCCGCAAATGATGGATCTCGGCGGCATGGGCGGCGGCCAAATGGGTATGATCAATCTCGGCGATATGCTTGGCAAAGCCATGGGCGGCCGGACCAAGCGCGTTCGGACGACCGTCGCAGAAGCCTATCAGCCCCTGATCGGCGAGGAAGCAGACAAACTGCTCGATGAAGACGCGATTGTCCGCGAAGCGGTCCGCGCTACGGAAGAAGATGGCATCGTGTTTCTCGACGAAATTGACAAAGTCGCCGCCAAATCAGGGCGCGGCGGCGCGGATGTCAGCCGGGAAGGGGTTCAGCGCGACCTTCTGCCCTTGATCGAGGGCACAACCGTCTCGACCAAACGCGGCGCGGTCAAAACCGACCATATCCTGTTTATCGCATCCGGCGCGTTCCATGTCGCAAAACCCTCCGACCTGCTGCCCGAACTACAAGGCCGCTTACCAATCCGCGTTGAGCTGGAGGCACTGACCCGCGATGATATGCGCCGGATTCTCGTCGAGCCCGAAGCCAGTCTCATCAAGCAGCACGAAGCCCTGATGGCAGCCGAGAACGTTACCTTGGCGTTCGAACAAAGCGCGATCGACCGGCTCGCCGACTTGGCCGTACAGGTCAATGATACGGTGGAGAATATTGGTGCACGGCGTCTTCAAACCGTGCTTGAACGGTTGCTCGACGAGATTTCCTTTGAAGCCTCCGAGAAAAGCGGCGAGACCATCACCATTGACGCAGCCTATGTCGAAGCCCATCTGGCCGGTTTGGTCGGCGACACGGATCTCTCCAAGTTCATTCTCTAATTGTACTGTTCGATCTACAATAATAAAATTTGCAAATCGTCCTGTCTACTTATCGATTCGTCTTTATATATCTAAAAAAACTTTCCATACTTGATGATTACTCCCAATGTCCGGGGTGAATGACTTATAAGGAACCAGGCTGTGGATATTCTCGACGATATTCTGAAAACACTCGACATGCGCGGTGCGCTCTATTTCCGCACGGATTTTAACGGGATCTGGGGAACAACCGTTCCCGACTACCAGCAGGCAGCCCGGTTCCATCTTTTGGTCCAGGGCGTCTGCCACGTCAATTTTCCGTCCGGCACACAGATCAAGCTTACCGCAGGCGACCTTGTGTTGATCCCAAATGGAATAAGCCACATTCTTTCAGATAGCGGCATGGCCAAGGCCCCTCCGCTTGAAACCGTCATGGAACAGGCCGGATATGACGGGGAGGGCGTCTTGCGACTGGACACGGGCGACCCATCGGCGGCAACACAGATGATTTGCGGTCATTTCTCCTTTCGCAAAGGCGCCGAGCACCCCATGTTGTCGCTCTTGCCAGAATTTGTGCATGTAACCGGTGCGGACCGGGCCAATGAGCCGTGGCTCGACGATACGTTAAGATTGCTCCGCCAGCGCATGTTCTCCGGTGAGCCGGGCGCGACGGCCACGGTCACCCGCCTGTCCGAGATCGTTTTCATCGAGCTGCTAAAGTCCCAGCTGCTCCAGTCAAATGATGCACAGCCCGTCTTAAAGGCCATGAAAGATACGAACATCGCAGCCGCCCTGAAAGCGATCCATGAAACACCTGATCACGAGTGGACCGTCGATTCGCTGGCCCAGCATATTGGCATGTCGCGTAGCCGCTTTGCTGACAAATTCAGTCGGTCAATGGGCGTTGGACCGATGAAGTATCTCGCCGATTGGCGCCTGCAAAAGGCGCTTGTTATGCTCGATGACGATCGCAACAGCATACAGGAAATTGCCCTCAAGAGCGGTTATAAATCGGCGGCCGCATTTAGCCGCGCATTCACCAAAAAGTTCGGATCACCCCCATCCGTCTATAAACGATGAAGACAACGCAGGTCTGCAGTCCGTCCCACATTTTTACCTTTGCGTACCAAGTTTCTATCAATTCGTTGATAATCTGTACGAAAAAGCATTTTTTGACCGGGGGGCTGATAACATGGCGCGCTGCGCCCGATTAGTCACTTTTAGGAATGAAAGAAACGCAACGAACTCATCCATGACGCTCAACGGATTGAAACCCTGTCAAACCAATCGGTCACCCTGCCTGAATGGGCAAGAGACCGTGTTGGAGAATCCGGTTTCATGATTCTCGCAATGAGCGCGCTGCCGCTCATTCTGGAACTGTTGGCGCACAGGGTGTTCAAAAACCGCCTCGACACGCTCGGGGCACATTCAAACAAGAGGACTATTAATGGAAACCGCATATACCTATCTTGCCCTGAGCGGCATGCTCGCTGTCTTGCTCTGGACACCCTATATTCTCGCTCGCGTTTTTGTCTGGGGGCTGCCGACATTTCTGAACAATTATCCTGACGGCTTCCCGGCCAAATCTCCCGAGCCGCCACTATGGGCTCAGCGGGCTCACCGGGCGCATTTAAACATGGTTGAAACCCTGCCAGCCCTTGTCGCCGTTGTTTTTGCTGCCGCCATGTTGAGCACGCAAGGCGAAGGCGAGACGATTGGAACCCTCGTCAAAGTCTTCTTCTTCGCGCGTATCGGTCATGCCGTAGTTTACACGCTGGGCATTCCATATCTGCGGACACCGGTCTATCTTGTGTCTTGGGCCTGTATTCTCGCCATCGGGTATCACGCCCTGACTTAAAGCCCATAAACAGGAAGATCACATCATGAGTACCAGATCCTCCATGACATCCGTCGGTACTCCGGATCTTCTTGACAGGGCGCGGGCGTGCAGGATTTGTTCTAATCTCCCGCTCGGTCCGCGCCCGCTTTTTCAGGCCAGTCCGTCGTCAAAGATTCTCATCGCCGGTCAGGCCCCCGGAAGCAAAACCCACGATAAGGGCATCACGTTTGACGACCCGTCCGGCAATCGCCTTCGCGACTGGATGGGTGTTGATCGGGACACATTCTACGACTCCGAAAAAATCGCTGTTCTGCCGATGGGCTTCTGCTATCCGGGCACAGGCAGTTCAGGCGACCTACCGCCACGCAGCGAGTGTGCTCCGGCATGGCGACAAGCGTTTCTCGACTATATGAGCAAGGTCGAGCTGACCTTCATAATTGGCCGCTACGCCCGCGACTGGCACTTGCCGGACCGTCAAAGCGAGACCCTCACCGAAACCATCAAAGACTGGAAAGCGCTCGCGCCCGACATCATCCCATTGCCCCATCCCAGTCCCCGCAACAATCGTTGGCTCAAGCAAAACGATTGGTTTGGCGAAGAAGTGCTGCCCATGCTGCGCGACCGCGTGGCGACCATTCTCGCTTAGCCTCCGGCGTAACGGCCCGTTTGGTCTTGACTGACCCTAGGGCTGACATGGTGTGCTAACCTATCTCAGCCAAGAGGGAGCACCGCCAATGGCAAAATCATTCGAATTTTTCTACGATTATACCAGCCCGACAGCCTATATTGGCGACTATGCAGCCCGCGCCGTTGCCGAGCGGACCGGAGCCGAGATGATCTACCGACCTATGTTTCTGGGCGGGGTCATGCAGGCTACGGGGAACGCGCCTCCCGGCATGGTTCCGGCCAAGGGCAAATATATGGGCAGGGATGTCCCCCGATGTGCCGCACGTTACAATTTGCCATTTGCCTTCAACCCGTCCTTTCCGCTCAAGACCCTGCCAATCCTGAGAGCCTCGCTGGGCCTCCAAGGCGAGAGCCTTGCAACGTTCCGCGACGCGTGCTGGTCACGTATTTGGGGAGCAGAGGGTCCGAGGAACCTCGGCGAACCCGAGGAAATCACTGCCATGTGTGAAAGCATTGGCCTGAACGCAAGCGAGGTGCTGGCCATGGGCAAGGACGAGACCCTCAAAGCCAGGCTCGCCGCCAACACGGAAGAGGCCGTCGAGCGGGGCGTATTTGGCGCACCGAGTTATTTTGTCGGGGAAGAGTTATTCTTCGGCCATGATCGGCTCGATTATGTTGAAGCGTTGCTCGCTGGTTAGCGCGCGGATTTCGTCGTGACGGGCGAGGCGTCCGGCGTCGCGTGTCGCTGCAATTCGGCTGACAGTTTGCGCAATTTGCCAATCGCAAAGTCCGCCTCGCAGCGCACGCAATTGCGGCCCTCATTCTTAGCCAGATACAGCGCCCGGTCCGCGCGCTCCATCATCTCGTCGAGCGTCTCGTTTGTATGTCTCTGGATGATGCCGAAGCTGGCCGTACAATGAGTCAACTCGGTTTCGAAGAGCAGGGGGGTCGCTTCGAAAACCCGGCGTAGATTCTCGGCCAGCTGCCGGGCCTGCACCAGATCCGTATCCGGCAAAAACATCAGAAACTCCTCACCGCCAAGCCGCGCGCTCAGGCCGGTCTCAGGCGCTAGGTCCTGCATCAACTTCCCGATTGACTGGATCACCTGATCGCCAAATGCGTGCCCATATGTGTCGTTCACAGCCTTGAAATGATCAATGTCGGCAACAATGACGCAGCTTGGCTGGGCGTTCGTGCCCCCGCCAAATGCCGCCGATTTCTTTTCCAATCCGCGCCGATTGAGCAGGCCGGTTAGCGGATCCGTATGCGAGCCTTCCTGCAAATCCTCGAACACATCCCGCCCAAGCACGAGAAACATCGACATCGCTGTGGCGATAGCAGACACCGCCATAAACAAATGCAAGCTGATGATAAAGATCGATTCCTCGTGGCTCCCATCGCTCAACAGTGCAATGCCGACAGGACGCACAAAGCACTGCGCACAATTGACTACACCGACAAAGAACAACAATTTGTCGAGTGATCCGGTCAGGCAATTGCGGATCCGGAACAGGCCGACCACAAACATCAGTCCTACACCAAAATTCACCATCAGCGACCGGATCCAGTCCGCTTTGATGATCATCAATCCGGCATAGAGCAGAAGATGGACCACGATCATCACCGCGAGCAGCGTCCACGGCGCATCCTTCCGATAATAAATATTAGTCCCGCCAATAATCAGCACGGTGGTCATCGCATAAAGCCCGGCCACACCCGTGCGGATGACCACCCCGTCGCTTTGGGCGAAAACAAGATCAGATACAAAGGCCACTGCGCCGACAATGTAGGATAAGCCAATCAGAAGTGCGCTGCGGTCGGTCCGGACTTTGTGGATTGCAAAAAAACCCAGCGCAAAGACAATGAACACAAGCGGGTTCAGTAATTGATAGAATAGATCGGCTTGCATGCCCCGAACCTTGATTGCCCCTACGTGATGCGATCCCTAAAGCGAATACGATACGGAAACCTTAACCAAAAGTGACAATTCAGACCGAGGACCTATGGGCGTTGGCTCAAACCTTGATTCCAGCGGCCATTGCCAGTGCCTGATAATTCTTTTCCGGACGCGGTCCATAATGCGAGATCACTTCGGCAGCCGCGATGTGCCCAAGCCGGGCGCAATCGCCAAGGGGCAGTTCGCGCGCCAGTCCCACAAGGAACCCCGCCGCATACTGATCGCCGGCCCCTGTGGTATCCACAACCTGCTCAACCGGCTCTGCGGGAACATGGATCAAGGCCGCATCCGCGCTTACAATTGTAGACCCTTCGGCCCCGCGCGTAACAGCCGCCAGCGGGCTATCCTCACGCAACAGCGCAATCGCTTTGTCAAAATCATTGGTCTCATAGAGCGACAACAGTTCCGCCTCATTCGCAAACACGATATCGACATGGTTGCGAATAAGATGCCGGAAGCTATCGCGGTGCCGATCCACGCAGAAACTGTCAGACAAGGTTAGCGACACCTGTCGTCCCGCCTTGGCCGCAATCTCGGCAGCGTGCACAAACGCCTTTTTCGCGTCGTCGCGGTCGAACAGATAGCCTTCCAGATACAAGATCCCCGACGCGCTGACCATATCCTCATCAATATCGGACGGCGAGAACATGGTCGTCGCGCCCAGAAAAGTGTTCATCGAGCGACTGCCATCTGGCGTCACAAAAATAATTGAACGTGCCGTGGCCGGCCCATTCAGCAACGGGCTCGTCTCGAACGGGATGTTGTTGGCTTGCATATCTTCGCGAAAAAATGCCCCGAGCCGATCATCGGCGACCTTGCCAAAATAAGCCGTTTTCCCGCCAAAGCTGGCAATTCCGGCGATCGTGTTGGCGGCCGACCCGCCTGAAAGCTCTTGTCCCTCGGCCGCGCCGGTCAGCGCCTCGGCCCGCGGTTCGTCAATCAGGCTCATACTGTCGCGGACAATCTCCCACTCTTGCAGAAAATTCTCATCGACGGGGCAGATCACATCGACAATCGCGTTGCCCAGCCCAACGATATCAAAACGCGTATTCGCCATCAGTTGCTTCCTTATCCAATCAAACCCCGTTCGCATGCCAGAGCCATCAGCTGAGCGCAAGAGCCATCAGCTGAGCGCAAGAGCCATCAGCTGAGCGCAAGAGCCATCAGCCCACCGTAAGACCCTGCCGCTAGACGCAACCGAAGTTAGCCAGTAGACGGACGCCCATGCGCTTTTGTTATCTCACCGCCCGAATCATGCTCGCCGACCCGGACGATCTCCAGGCCGCCCGCCGCATCGATGCCTATGAGCACGACCAGATGATGGACACGCTGCGCGCAGCCCTCTCGGCCAAATCCGGCGCGGAGGCGGAACTCGTCGCAATTCCATGGGACGATGAAACCGCAGACTGGGCCAGTTTCGACGCTGTCATCATCGGAACGACTTGGGACTATTGGGACCGCAAGGACGCGTTTCTGGCCAAACTCCGCGAAATTGACACCGAAACCCGTCTCTACAACCCCGTCTCCCTCGTCGAATGGAACCTGCACAAATCCTATCTGCGTGATCTGGAAGCCAGAGGCGCGCGCCTGATCCCGACCCTCTGGCTAGAGGCGCCCACACCCGCCAAGATCAAATCCGCTTTTGACGAACTCGGCGGCGATGATCTGGTCTTCAAACGTCAGGTCGGGGCAGGGGCCGACGGCCAGGTCCGCCTCAGCCGCGCAGACACCCCGCCCGACATGCCGCACCCGATGATGGTCCAGCGCTTCGAGCCCGCCATCCTCACCGAAGGCGAGCAAAGTTTCATCTTCATCGATGGCCAGTTCTCCCACGCCCTGACCAAACACGCCGCCGAGGGCGACTACCGCATCCAATCCTCCTATGGCGGCTTTGAAACCGTCTTGGCCCCAGCAGCCCCCGATCTCACAGCCGCCCAAACCATCATGTCCATGCTCGACACCCCGCCGCTCTACGCCCGCGTAGACATGCTCCGCGCCCGGGACGGCGGCCTCATGCTGATGGAGCTAGAACTCGTCGAACCCTTCCTCTACCCGATCCAGGGCCCAGAGCTGGGAGGACGGATCGTCGACGCGCTGCTCGGCAGGCTAGGGACGAGGTAGAGAACTTAGGTCTCCTTTGGGTCA
>CAZMMU010000022.1:0-44295 GCA_964567455.1 uncultured Hyphomonas sp. | reverse complement strand
GCCGCACGCTAACGCCCGCAATGACGCCGAAAGCGGACATCTCAGATGCCGACAACCAACACAAACTGAATGCCTCAAATTCGTCCCGCCTCCGACGGGCACTTGCTTTCCCCAGCGGTCGGCCTCTAACATTGGCTTATGAGCACACATTCGCATTTCTCTGCCGAGCCAGACCATATCACCGAACTACGCCGGCAAGTCTCCCGCCTTGGCGCGGAACGGTTGCCGCGCGAGAAGCGCATATTGCTTGACCGCGAGCATCGTTGGGACAGGGACGACTTCAAGGCTCTGGCAGATCTTGGCGTGATCGGGCTGACAATCCCCGAAAACTATGGCGGGGCGGGCGTGGACATTGTTGCAGCCGCCGCTGTCATCGAAGAGCTTTGCCAGTTCGGCACGTCGCTTGCGGGACCGTACATTCACGCTGCGTTTTATGGCGGTATGAACATTTCCGAGAATGGCTCGGACGCCCAGAAAGAGGCCATGCTGCCGAAAATCGCACGCGGCGAGATGCTGCTTTGTTATGGATTGTCAGAACCCGACATTGGCGGCGACCTGCCAAGCGTGACCACCCGCGCCGAGCGCAAGGGCGACAAGATCCTCATCAATGGCGCAAAGCGCTGGTGCACGGGGGCGGACTGGTCGGATTACATCTACTGCCTCGTGCGCTCTGGTCCAGCCGAGGCGCGTTACAAGAACCTCTCCTTTGTGTTGATACCGACCAAAGCGAAGGGCGTTTCGATGAGCCCGATCGAGCACTCCAATTTGCGCTACACCGCTTCGATGGACGTCTATTTCGACAATGTGGAACTGGACGAGACGGCGATTGTCGGCGGGCCTGATATGTGGGATCGCGGCTGGGAATTGCTCGCAGGCCGCGCGCTGGACGTGGAGAAGATCGAGATCACGTCGGTGGCGTTCGGGATTGCGCGAGCGGCTGTCGAAGAAGCGTGGGACTACGCCCAAACGCGCACGCAGTTCGGCAAACCCATTGCCAAACATCAGGCCATTGCCCACAAGCTCGTCAGCGCACAGACCAAGCTGCAAGCGGCGCGTCACATGCTCTATCATGCCGCATGGCTTGCCAATTCGGGCCAGCCCTGCTCGGTCGAGACCAGTATGGCCAAGCTTTTCGTGGCGGACACAGGCGTTGAAATTGCTTTACTCTGCCAGCAAATTATGGGCGCATACGCGCTATCGGATGCTTATGATATGGATCGACATGTCAGGGATCTGTTGGGAATGCCGATCGTGGGAGGATCGTCGGACATGCAAAAGAACAATCTTGCGAGCCTATTGCGCCTATGACCGAGCCGCTCGCCGCGCCTGAGCCGGATTTGTCCTATGCGTCCTATTTCGAGGATCCGGTCAAGCGCCGCTTGATCCGTTCGGTCGAACGCGTATCCGGCCAGCCGAAGATCAAAAGTCTTTATGATCATTACCGCGCGCATCTGGCTGATGATGTTCCATTTTTCGAGGCGGCGATGCGCCTGCTCAAGCTCGACGTGCAATTCTCCGCCAGCCGCCACGCCGCCATCCCTGCCACGGGTCCGCTGGTCATTGTCGCAAATCACCCTTTCGGCGTGCTCGATGGACTCGTCATCTCGTGGATCATCTCTTGCCGACGGAGTGATTTCAAAGTGCTGACCAATTCGGCACTTGATGGTGTGCCCGAGGCCAAGCCGTGGCTTTTGCCGGTGGACTTTTCAGCAACCAAAGAGGCGATCGCCGCCAATGTAGCCATGCGCCGTGATGCGCTCGATCATATCAAATCCGGAGGCTGTATCATTGTGTTTCCCGGCGGCGGCGTTGCGACCACGCCGCGTCCGTTTGACCGGACCGCCGTAGACGATGCCTGGAAACCGTTTACCGCCAAGCTGATCACCCATTCTGGCGCGCATGTCACGCCGATCTATTTCGATGGCCAGAATTCGCGCCTGTTCCAGCTTGCCAGTCATTTTTCACTGGAGCTAAGGCTTGCGCTGGTCTTCCGCGAAGTCAAACGCCGCATGGGCAAACCTGTCAGTGTAGAGATCGGTGAAACGCTTAACCCCGAAGAGATTTCAGGGGCAGGTAAGCGCGACGAGTTGATGGTTTTCCTGCGCGACAAAACTTATGCGCTGGCGGGGCCGAAACGCCATGAACGCTATCGCAAAGCAGCCATCCGGTTTCAGAAGAAAAAGCCTTTGGTCTACCGCTAGGGAGCTGATCATGTCGCTCGAACAAGTTGCGCTTATTGCCAGCATCATCTCGTCTCTGGCTGTCATCGCCTCGCCTATTTTTGTTGGCATACAGCTCAAACAGAACAGCCTCGCCACGCACATGATGACGGCGCAGATCAACACGCAGATCATGATCGATAATTTTGGCCGGATTATTGACCATCCGGACATCGCTGCCATTTTCGCCGGCGAGCGCGCGCCTGATGACGTGACCCCCGGCGAAGCATTGCGCGTCGGGAATATATTCGGGGCGACATTCCGCCATTTTGAAATGCTGCACATGCACCAGCGCCATGGCATTCACGAGCTGGAAATGTGGCAGGCCAGCGAAGCGCGTGTGGACGAGCGTATCGCCAGCCCCTTCATTCGCGGCTGGTGGGGAACCTCCCGGCGAAGCTATGGACCGTCATTCGTGGCCTATATTGACGGCAAGATTGCACGCTATCTGGAAGCCAATCCTGAGGCGCCAGACGCCAATCCATTTGCGTGGACGGTTGAAAAGCCCGAGCCCGATCTGGCTGCTGACAATTGACGCGCCGCGTTCCCGCGCGCAAGCTATCTCTGGATCGGACTTAGCGGGGAAACTTGGTATGCCAGAAATTAAAGACGCGTCCACGCTGCTTGAGGCTGCGAATGCGCTTGGGCCAGAGCTTCGAGCGCGCGCTTCAGAGATCGAGACCGCCCGCCGCCTACCTGCAGATATTGCGACGCGTATGGCCGCGATTGGTGTGTTCCGGATGGTCACGCCAGCACAATTGGGCGGGCTGGAGCTATCCCCTGCTGACATTGTCCGCACGGTTGAAGCACTCGCCGAGCACAATGCCAGCGCAGGCTGGTGCGCAATGATCGGGGCGACGACGGCGCTAAACGCGGCCTATATGGACGAGGACACAGCCCGCGAAATTTATTCTGGCCCGGATGTGATCACGGGCGGAGTATTTGCGCCTATGGGCAAAGCCGTGGTTGAAGGAGACGGCTATCGCGTGTCGGGCCGCTGGCAATGGGGCTCGGGCTCAGCCAATTGCACATGGCTTTGCGGCGGCGCTGTGATCCTCGAAAATGGCGAGATGAAGCGGCTTGATAATGGCGCGCCCGACGCCCGTATGATGATCTTTCCGGCAAGCGAAGCCGAACTACATGACACGTGGCATGTCGCGGGGCTTAAGGGCACAGGGTCAGGCGACATCTCTGTGGACGGTATATTTGTACCCGCCGCCCGCTCCGTCTCCCTCATCACCGACAAGCCCACAGCCACGGGCGCGCTTTATACGTTTCCGGCCTTCGGGCTGCTGGCCCTTGGGGTTGCAGCCGCGGCCATGGGAAATGCACGCGGCGCGCTTGAGGATATCAAGGCGCTTGCCCGCGCAAAAAAGTCACAAGGCTCATCGAAAACCCTCGCAGAGAAACAGGCGACCCAAATCGAAATTGCCAAGCTTGAAGCGGCCCATCGCAGCGCGCGGGCCTATTTGTTCGATGAAATCGAGACAACATGGGAAACCGCCCAGCGGCTGGGCCAGATTCCGCTTGAGACCCGCGCGGACCTGCGCCTCGCCTGCACGCACATGGTTCGCACCGGCGCGGACATCGCGCGCGCCGCGTACGATATTGGCGGCGGCGCGGCGCTATTTCTGGACAATGACCTGCAGCGCCGGTTCCGCGATGCGCATGCGATCACCCAGCATGTTGCAACAGCGCCTGCGACCTATGAGCAGACCGGACGCGTCTTGCTGGGCCTCGACACATTTGGCGGCATGATCTAGCCCTCACAGACGAGACAAACGGGCAGAGGGCAAACCCATGATTTGCAGACATTGGCGCGGCTGGACCACGCGGGAAGACGCGGACCGCTATCAGGCACTTCTGACTGGGACCATCATGCCCGCGATTTTCGCACGCGGAATAGATGGGCTGATCCGCTATGAAGCGATGGCGCGAGACATTGTCGCCGAAGACGGGACGCTGGAAACTGAACATGCCACCCAGATCTGGTTTACCTCCATCGCGGCGATCAAGGCTTTTGTCGGGGAGGATTACGAAGTGGCCCACATGCCCGAGGTGGCCAAGGCTGTGCTGACACGCTGGGACGCCCGTGTTGTCCATTATAGAGTCTTCGACGAACGGGCCGCAGGAGTGACCTTATGAAACTATCGCTAGGACCGGGCACGCTCGTTGCGGCCGCCTTTATCGGACCGGGCACGGTGACAACTGCAACAGTGGCGGGGGCAAACACCGGATTTGCGCTGGTTTGGGTTCTGGTGTTTGCGACGCTCGCGACGATCATTTTTCAGGAAATGGCCGCGCGGCTTGGCGTTGTCGGACAGCTTGGGCTTGGCGAGGCTATGGTGTCCGGACTGGAGTCCAAGGCGCTCAAGTGGAGTCTGATTGGGCTGGTTCTATCCGCGCTCGTGGTTGGCAATGCGGCCTATGAAGCGGGCAATATTGCGGGCGGGGCATTGGGGCTTGATGCGCTTTTCAGCGCGTCGGCAGATGCGGCCAGCAAGGGCCATGTGCTTGTTATCGGCACGATTGCGGGCAGCTTGCTATTGTGGGGGAAATACAAGGTGCTCGAGCGCGCGCTGATCGGGCTCGTGATCTTGATGAGCCTTGCTTTCACTTTGAGTTTCATCACAGTGCGGCCTGATCTTGGAGCCTTTTTCGGCGGATGGGTGCCGACAATTCCGAACGGCGAATTGCTGCGCGTTGTCGCTCTGATCGGCACAACGATTGTCCCCTACAATCTCTTTCTACACGCTGCGGCAGCTCGCAACCGCTGGCAGAATGGCGCCGATGACCTGCCAGCGGCCATAGGGGATACGCGACTATCGATCGGACTGGGTGGGCTGGTCTCTATCTTTATTCTCTCAACCGCAGCGGCCACTTTATTTGCCAATAGTGTTACGGTCACATCTGCAGGAGAGATGGCTCTGGCGCTGGAGCCTATCGCCGGTGAGCGCGCCCGCATCCTGATCGGGCTTGGCCTGTTTGCCGCTGGCCTGACATCCGCGATTACCGCGCCCATGGCAACCGCTTATGCGGTGACCGAGCTTGTGCCCGCCTTTGCCAAAACCAAAGCGGTGGCCTTCCGCGTGATCGCGCTCGGCATCCTCGCCATCGGACTCTCCGTCTCGCTACTCGGGCTTCGGCCTATCGAGCTTATTCTGTTTGCACAAATGACCAATGGCCTCCTTCTGCCGATCATTGCCGGATTTTTACTTTATGCCATGAACCGAAGGAGTCTTCTGGGCGCGCACATCAATGGCCCGGTCGCAAACATGCTTGGCGGCGGGGTCTTGCTGATCACCCTATTGCTTGGTGCTCGGCTCGTCTTGCGGACCTTCGGGGTCTGGCCGTAAACCTGGCCGAAGCGCTAAGAGATGATCGAGTGGAGCTTGGCCGTGCGGGATGGGGCAATCGCTTTATATTGATTACGGCTGAACGCTTCAGGGGTTGTGCGGGTCTTGGCAGCCTTGGGGCCGCGGCCGAGCTTTTCCGCGAAGATCGTGCCCAGAATATAAGCACCTGCGAGAACAACGCCGCGCACAGTTCCAGAAATTTTCGAAACGCCTATACGCTGTTTGTAGCTAACCGGAATATCGGCCACAGCCAGTTTGCGCTTCAGCGCCCGAACCTGCATTTCCACGGTCCAGCCAAAGGTGGGCGCGACCATATCCAGTTGCTCATAGGCCGTGCGGCGAATGGCGCGGAATGGGCCAAGGTCGCTGTATTCAGCACCCCAGAACAGTTTCATCAACGCGCAGGCGAGCCAATTTCCAAATCGCTGGGGGACGGTCAGCGAACCCGCCTCGGCATGGCCCAGAACGCGTGACCCAATGACCATATCTGCTTCGCCTGAAAGGATCGGGGCGACCAAAGCGCCCATCTCTTCGGGGACGTCCGAGCCATCGCCATCAAGGAAAACAAGAATATCTGCGTCCGCCGCCCGCGCAACACCGGCAAGACAGGCACGGCCATATCCTGCGAGCGGGACCGAGATGACGGTCGCGCCTGCCGCGTGCGCCCGCTCGGCGGTCCGGTCGGTTGACCCATTGTCAGCAACAATGATTTCGCTCACAAAATCAGGTATGCGCGAGACAACGCCGCGAATGGCCTGCTCTTCATTCAAAGCCGGAATGATGACGGCAATTCGCGCTTCGGGCCTGGCCATTTGAGGGCTAAGAGCTTCCGGCAAGTTTGTCATTACGTCCTCTTCGGCAAAAAGCTGCGCTCACGCAAATAAGGCAGCCCCAATATGATTAGCGGCACTCCAAACGCCACAGGTACAATGATATATTGGTATACCGGGTCGGAATCCCCAAGTAAAAATCGTGTGTAGTAAAGCGGCGCTGTCGTCATTAAAGCCAGATAGCCAAGCCGCGGGGCGAACGGGATAAGCCCTGCAAGCCAGATCTGGTACCACGGATACCCTGTCGGCGAGAGGAAGATCAAAAGCGCGATGATCGCAAGACAGGTCGCAGGCAGGCTTTGGGGGTCTGCTGGCCGAAGCCATGCGATCAGCAGGGCGCCCGAGCCCACAACCAGCATCACGATCCGCCGCGCGAGGGTGCCATCATCATCGACCCAGCCCAGCGCGCCATCGGAGAGTAGCGTAAACAGGAACGCATTGCGTCGCCAGCCTTCGGCGTAGGCAACGAGCCCCTGATCAGCGTCGATTACGCCAACCCCCTGCCCAGGAATGACACCGAAAACATGCTGCAATTGCGGCCAGAGCAACAAGCCCGCGACGACACAGAACAGACTTGCATAGCCGATAAGCGCGACCGGCTTGAACATGACACGCCGCACCAGTGCAGGTGCAAGCAAGGCCGGCCAGAATTTTACCGCCGCCGCGCCAGCCAAAGCCAGAAGGGCGAACTTGAGCCGCCCTTGCCGCGCGAGCAGCAAGACCGCGATCAGAAACGGAACGATGAGCCCGTCCATATGTCCTGAATTAAACATTTCGAGGACCATCACGGGATTCCACCAGTAGAGGCCCGTCCAGAGCACCGAGCGCCCATAAGCCTTCATAGCCAGGCACAAGAGCACGAAGCTGATCAGGTCAACGCCCAGCAAGACCGCGCGCCAGCCGTTCAGGCTGAACGGGGCCAGGATATGCGCCAATCCGAAACCCGCCTGGGCGATGGGCGGATAGATTGTCTTGAAATAGGGGTAATTGATGCGGGCATAGACGGTGAAGTCTTCCTCGGTCAGCTCTTGCAGAGTGGCCAGTTCGGGGTCGTCAGACCAACCTAAATGTTCGCCAAGCCGATTGAGCGGGGTCGCTTCGGCGGGGGCGTAAGCATAGGGACTGACCCCGCTGGCAACACTCGCGCCATCCCAGAGATACCGATGCCAGTCATCCTCCAATACTGGATTGGACGCGAACATCATCAGCCGGGCAAGGAGGCCGACGAGGAAGATTATACCAAGCGTCTTTCTGGAAGCACGCAGGCGCGGAACGAGCCACAATAAGATAGAACATAGCGCCCCAAGCATTACGGCAAGCGCGATATAGGTCCATGTCTGGGGCTCAATGTCCCATTGGGCATATTCAAATCCCGATGAGACGTGCACAATGGCGAAATATCCCAGCAAGATGAAAATGCCGAGGCCGGACAGAGCATATGCCCCGGTCCGGCCTTCAAGCTTTTTATAGATCGACGATGACATTTCGGACATGCTTCGCCGCTATCATAATTTTAGTAGATTGGGGAGAGTCGGGCTTAAGAGCCGCCGCCGCCACCACCGCCGCCAAATCCGCGACCACCGGCACCACCTGCTCCGCCAGCTGCCAGATTTTGCTGGCGGATCACGAGTTCATCACTTGAATATCCGAACTTACGGGTTTTGAACTCTGTTGCCGTCGACAAGCGTTCGGCGCGTCGGCCATCCGACAATCCGATCAGATGTTGGTTGCGAACATCTGTGTCGCCACCGAATAAAGCCTCACCATACCAGTCATAAATGGCAGGAACTTCGACCTTGGAGCGGCCCGCTTTAACGCCAGAGCGTGAATTTACAAAATCCTGTCCGAGACTGGCAAGTTGACTGCGGACAGCAGACCCGGTGAATGCCTGTTCGGGGTAAGTTGGGCCGCTGGTCGTGCCCTGATAGAGACCATAGAGCAGATTCGGATCATCATTGAAGCTCGTCAGCAGAATGCCCTGCTCGATGTCGTCGATCGATAGCTCAACGCCCTCGACCGTGATGCGCTTTTGCGTCCACATCGACCCTGGCGCGCTGGCCGTACCACGCAAATTGCTCAGACGGCGACGGTTTGGCGCTTCGGCCATAGCCTGAACGATCATTAAATTCCGTGTGTTTAGCCAATAGGCCAACTGATCGTCGCGGCTCAGCGAGGTCACTTTGATATTCGACAAATAGCGCATGTATTGAGCCATGAAAACAGCACCATCCGTTTTGACTGCGGAATAGGCGATTTTGTTGCGGCCACGCTGCTCATCTACGAACGCGCTATTGAATTCGGCAATGGGGCGATACTCGACAGATGTCTGGCTGGTCTCGGCGACGCGGGTGAGCTGGGTCACTTCGGTCGGCGACAGCGTCGTGTCGGCAGAGGCCAGAGGACCAGCAAGCATCAGTGCGGCTGAGGCGGCTAAAAGCGTGTTTCTTAGAGTTTGTTGGGGCATCCTAATCTTCCTTCGTTTAAGCGTTCGTTTTTCACTGCAAAAATTCTAAGCAGAAGATGCCAAAGCGTGCTCACACCAACAATTCACATCACCTCACAAGCCTGTTAGGCGCTTGACTGGCCGGTTTTCAAACAGTTGCAGCGTCTGATCCCCCGCGACAAATTCTATCTTTTGCGCGTCCAGAGCTTGGCCCGCCGCACCAGCGTGCTAGAGAAGCAGTCTGAACCGACGCTGGACGAGAAGATTTCCCATGACTGTGATGAGCGATACCGACCAATTGGACGGCCTGAAACCGACTGTCAAAATTGACGTGAAAAAGGTATTTGGCCTCGACACGGATATGATCGTACATGGTTTCAAAACACGCACCGAATACGTGCCAGAGCTTGACGAGAGCTATCGGTTCGATCCGCAAACGACAATGGCGGTGCTGGCCGGGTTTGAACACAATCGCCGCGTCATGGTGCAAGGCTATCACGGTACGGGTAAATCCACCCATATCGAGCAGATCGCAGCGCGGCTGAACTGGCCGCTGATCCGCGTCAATCTGGACAGCCATGTGAGCCGGATTGATATGGTCGGCAAGGACGCAATTGTGCTTAAGGACGGCCAGCAGATCACAGAGTTCCGTGAAGGTATTCTGCCATGGGCTTTGCAACGGCCTGTGGCGATTACGTTTGATGAATATGATGCGGGCCGTCCGGACGTGATGTTTGTGATCCAGCGTATTCTTGAAGCGTCGGGCAAACTGACCCTGCTTGATCAGAACCGTGTGATCACACCAAACCCATATTTCCGGCTGTTTGCGACGACGAACACAGTAGGTCTTGGCGATACGACGGGCATGTATCACGGCACCCAGCAGCTCAATCAAGGACAGATGGACCGCTGGAGCATTGTCACGACGCTCAATTATCTCGAACATGACGCAGAGGTCGAGATCGTGAAAACGAAATCTACAGGCGTGGACGACGAGACGCTGGGCAAAATGGTTCGGCTGGCGGATCTCACGCGGAATGCATTTATGAATGGCGATATTTCGACGGTTATGAGCCCGCGCACCGTGATCACCTGGGCGGAGAATTTTGCAATCTTCGGCAATCTTGGCCACGCCTTCCGGATGACTTTCCTGAACAAGTGCGATGAGCTTGAGCGGCCCATGGTGGCAGAGATGTATCAGCGCTGCTTTGCCGAAGAGTTGCCCGAAAGCGCTCTGATGGTGAAGGTGGGCTAAAGCTCACGCGTCATGAAGGTGCTGTAGGGGTCATCTTTGGGGTAGTCGGCAAAGGCGGCGCAGGGGGCGAAGCCGTGCTTGGTGTAAAAAGCGCGAGCAGCGTCGAAGGCAGCGGGGGTTCCGGTTTCGAGGCTGAGGCGGGACAGGCCCTGCTCGCGCGCCAGATCAATCAAAGCATTTAGTATGAAAGCGGCAACACCCTTGCGCAGATGCGCTGAGCTGGTGCGCATGGATTTGAGTTCGCCATGTTGGTCGTCAAGCCTATGGAGCGCGCCGCATCCGAGCAGGGTGTCGCCTTGCCAGGCGGTCAGGAAAGAGACTTCCGGCGTGCGCAGAGCGATATCGTCAAAGGCGTGGACACTCTCCGGAGGCGAGTGAGCCTGCATGTCTTCCAAATGCGCCTTAAGCAAGGCTTGCACCTCTGGCGCGTCAAGCAAGCCCTGTTTGATCTGCATGCTCATTGTCCTCTTCCAAACAGCCCTGCGGAGTTCCGTCATATCATCCACAGACCGAACGAACATGCGGAAATTTGCGCACCCGTCTTAATACAAAAACGCGTGTTTCTGCCAGCTTTGGCCTTTATGAGGGATGACCCTTACCCGTCATGATCGACCTGTCCTTTCTCATCTTCGGCATGTGCAAAGTTGCCTTGGCAGACCGGACGGCAAGCCGTGCCGAGATCCGGTTGATCATCGAGATTGCCAGGGCTGAAGCGAGGACGCAGACGATCAACACGGCTTATGACTGGCTGAAAGAGCATCCACGGTAAAGCTGCGCGCTTAGCGGTCTGCGCCAAAACTGCCCAAATCCTGTATTGGCACTTCGCAATCGACCATTCCCACGCTAAACAGCAGACATGGCCAAGCAAGATAATTCCCCGCTAGAACTGTTCAAACAATCGCTCGCCGCGACCACCAGGGCGATGAGTGCGCAGCGCGATCTCGATGTAGTGTTTGGCGCGGAGGCCAGCGCGGGCAAAGAGCAACTGACCCTCGCAACACCGCCGCGCGATCTCAACCCAGATATTGTGGCAGCGGCGCGCGGAGCGGCGGATGCGGCGGCCCTCAGACTGGCCCATCATAACGCGGATGCCCATGCCGAGCACCGCCCGTCTGGCGACACAGCGCGTGAGGTCTATGAGGCGGCAGAGACGGCGCGGATAGAATCGCTCGGCGCGAACGCTATGGATGGAACGGCAAACAATCTGGATGCCGCGCTGGAGAAAAGATGTGAGCAAGATGGCCTCTTGCAGATTACGGATCAGGAGGGTGCGCCGCTATCGCTGGCGGTGGAATTTTTGCTCCGCGAGAAATTGACAGGGCGTCCCCTCCCCGCCGCGGCGCAGGCGATCGCGGATTTCTGGCGCGGAGATGTCGAGACGAAAGCAGCCGATCCGATTGCCAAGCTTGCGGACCAGCTGCACGACCAGCCCGAATTTGCCAAGACCGTGCGCAGTATGATCCGGGATCTCACCTCAGGAGAGGACGCGAAGGACGAGCCCGACGAGGCGAGCGAGGAAGAAAGCGAACCCTCACAGGAACAGGAGAACCGCTCTGGCGAGGATGATGCTTCGGGCGAGGAGCAGGAAGGCGCCAGCATGGAGGAGATCCAGGCCGGCGAGACCGATGATGTCGAGGGCGACGAAACCAATGTCCAGGTCGATCAGGACGCAGAGATGGACGCGGACGATAATCCGGACGAAGCCGATGACGGCGCCAAGCCTTTGCGGCCCAATTATTCAGGCGAAGATAGTCCGGATTATATCTATCGCGTGTTCACGCGCGCCAATGATGAAGTCGCCAATGCACCGGACCTTTGCGATCCTGAGGAGTTGACGCGGCTACGCGCTTATCTTGATCACCAGCTTCAGAGTTTGCAAGGCGCTGTCTCCAAGCTTGCCAACAAATTGCAGCGCCGCCTGATGGCCCAGCAAAACCGGAGCTGGAGCTTTGATCTCGAAGAAGGCGTTCTGGATACGGCAAGGCTGACGCGGATCATTACGGACCCAACCGCGCCGCTTTCATTTAAACAGGAAGATGACAGCCAGTTCCGCGATACGGTGGTGACACTGCTTCTGGACAATTCCGGTTCGATGCGGGGGCGGCCGATCATGGTGGCAGCGCTGTGTGCGGATATATTGGCGCGGACGCTCGAACGGTGCGGGGTCAAGGTCGAGATTCTAGGCTTCACCACGAAGGCGTGGAAAGGCGGGATCAGCCGCGAGGATTGGGTGAAGGCTGGCAAGCCGCAAGGCCCCGGACGGCTGAATGATTTGCGGCATATTATTTACAAGTCGGCGGATGCACCATGGCGACGCGCGCGGAAAAATCTCGGTCTGATGATGCGCGAAGGACTGCTTAAAGAAAACATTGATGGCGAGGCGTTGCTGTGGGGTTACGACCGTTTGATGGCGCGGCCCGAACAGCGAAAAATCATGATGGTAATCTCGGATGGCGCACCAGTTGACGATTCCACTCTATCCGTGAACGTTGGAAATTATCTGGAGCGACATTTGCGCGAAGTGATCAGCTTTGTAGAAGACCGCTCACCGGTGGAACTCATTGCAATCGGGATCGGCCATGATGTCACGCGATATTACAAGCGCGCGGTGACCATTGTGGACGCCGAGCAGCTTGGCGGCGCGATGACGGAACAGCTGGCCTCGCTGTTTGACGAGGATGATGGCGGGCTCGGCAACTTCGGCAAACCGCCAGTCACGGAAGAAGCGTCTGCGCCGTCGATCTCTGGCGCGGGCTCCGGTGCGCCGTCCTATGGCAGCGGCGGCAAAGTTGGGACGGGGCGCGACGTGCGCAAGACGAGCTTGCAGGAGGTCAAAGGTGCGCGGGGTTAGGTTTTGGGTTTTTGGTGCCGCTTTGCTTGCGGGGTGTAGCGCGAATGAGCCTGCGCCTGCGCCAGAGACTGCGGTGCCTGCCGCACCTCTTCAGCAAAGCGTAGCCGAGGCACGATCTCTCGAAAATGTTCAGACTGCCCCACTGCGTAGAGAACTGACCTTCCCCATGATAGCTCGGAACCGGGCTTTGGCGTCTTGCCCCGAGGGCGAAGTATTTGTGCCGCTCCAACCGATAGATGTGGCGGCAGAAGAAGTTGGTCTGGGCAAGGCAGACGCTGCGGGTGAAGCACTGGCGCCGAACGTGACTTATGCGGGCGGCTGGCATTTGACGAGCGACGAGCCGAACTTTGGCGGGCTGTCAGGGCTGGACATATTGCAGACGGGCGACTTGCTGGCTGTGTCCGATGCGGGCGCGTTCGTGCAGATTGGCATGGCGGAGGGGCGCCCCAGCGGCGGCGGCGCGATCAGCTATATGCGCGGGGGGGATGGCAAGCTGCTCGACGGCAAACGGTCGAGCGATTCAGAAGGTCTGCATGTTGGCTTTGGGCTGGCGGCGGTGAGCTTTGAGCGGGACCATAGGATTGCGGTGTTCAATCTCGAGGATTGCGGCGCGGCAGCGCGGGGGGTGCCGGTTGGACCGGGCAGTATTGTGTCTGTCACAGGTGACCCGCCCGAGAGTGGCCTGCCGGAGGATCTACCGGAGAATGGCGGGCTTGAAGCGCTGACATTCGAAGACGGTAATCTCCTGACGGGGCTCGAAGCGGGCGGTCAGGATGGGACACCGCTTTTCAGGCCAACTATTTTTTTTGGCCGGTTCTTCCCCGCGGGTGATTTGCAAACACCAAACGGAATGAAGCTAACGGGGCTCGACACTGCGGGCGGCAGGACATTTGCATTGTTTCGGCGATATTTGCCGCTATTCGGCAACACGATCGAAGTTCGGCGCTATGGCACACTGGCAGATGATGGCGAGACATTACTCAGGCTTGAACGTCCGCTGACAGTGGATAATTTTGAGGGCATTTCAGCGCGCGAACTGGAAGACGGAACCATGCGGCTCTACATTATTTCTGACGATAATTTTTCCGAGCGGCAGCGGACACTGCTCCTGGCGTTTGATGTTGCGCCGGACGGCACACCAAACTGAAATGATTGCGCCGCTGATTTTGCATGAGCGGCTGCCTTTCTATCCGTGGATGCGCACGGGCGGGGTGCGGTTGCCGGGCCTGTCGCCGATTTCTGTTGAAGATTGGCTAAAACAAGATGAGGTCTTCGCCGCGCAGATGGCGTATCGGGACGCTTTGGTGCGCAAGAGGCGCGGCGAGGTCTACGCGGTGCTGCCAGAAGCGGAAGCTGGCGCACGCGAGTTGCTCTCGATACTGTTGGAAGAACTGCCGCTACGGGCTGGCTATAATCGTGAGGGCACGCGGGCGATCCGTCCTGATGGCGTGGCGGTCGAAACGGAGGGCCTGCCTCCCCTTCTGGCGGCGGGAAGATTGGTGCAGGAAGATTTTGCGCTGACTGTCAAAGCGGGCAGCACACACAGGCTGGTGGGCGGGATGATCTGCTTTCCGGCGAACTGGAACCTTGCCGACAAATTGGGCAAATCGCTTGGCGGGTTGCATGGACCTGTTGAGGTGTTTGATGCCGAGATGGCGAAACGGACCGGGCGAGTGTTTAACAATCTGCGCGCAGATACTCCGCTAGAGCGGGCAAACTTCCTGATTTATACCAACCCGGACTTGCATCAGACCGCGCACGCGCCGAAGCGACTTATGACAGGGGCTGATCGTTTTGTGCGCGTTGAACGCCAGACTTTGCGGCGGCTTCCGCGCACCGGGGCGATCGTCTTTGCCATTCACACTTATCTGGTGCGCGCCGGCAGTCTTGATCCGGATCGCTTTGCAGCGCTCGCGGCACTCAGGCCAGAACTGACCAAAACTTAAGCCCTGCGTTTTTCGAGCTTTCTGGCATCGAGCGTGTTGGCGAAATCATGATTGACATCGCGATGTTCGGCTTCGTCGGCGCGGACGGCTATGATCACATCTCGCAGCGTGGCGTCCGGCTCGAGTTGCCAATAATCGATGGCGAGCTGCGGGGCGGGGACATTTTTCTGATGACCATTGTCGACCTCTTCAAGATACTGGGTGTAGCTGTAGACGGCCTCCTCCTCGAAATAGCCGACAACGCGATGGGCCGTGCGCGGGGCGAACAAATACAGGAAGAAGTAAGCATTATAGAAGAAGAACTGCGTGACCATGACGACGAAGCGCTCAAACGTGTTCGGCTGCGCGATCTCGATAAAGGTCATCAGATGCATGCGCTCGTTTTCCGCTTCTTCAAGCAAAGTGCGGATCCACCCCTCATCTTCGCGGATGTGACGCAGGGCGGTTAAATGCTGGAGCAAACCGCCAACCATACCGGGCACAGCCGCAACTGTTTCAAGCACAACCGCGCGGTGGCCATAACGTTTGGCAAAGAACTTGTCGGCGACAAAGCGCAGGACTTTGACGAAGTTGAACGCGAATTTGTCGCTCAAGGTTTGAGGCGGATAATGACCCTCAATAGGGTGGTTGCTTCGTTCGCGTGGGGGGATGGTGTGTTTCATAACTGGCGGTCCTTGTGACAACGCTCTTACAGTGCTGACGTAAGTGGCGGGTGGCGAGGTTCAACATGGTGCGACAGTATGGCGAGCGTTGATATCTGGTGCAACTTGACGCCTCTGCAGTTTACCGCAACTCATTGAGTTATGCCCTGCTCTAGCGCCCCATCCTTGCAAACCGATCGCCTGCTCTTGCGCGCTTATCGGATCGAGGATTTTGAAGGCTTCGCTGAGTTTTACGGCTCGGAGCGGTCGCAATATGCCGATGGACCTGTGTCGCGGGCACGCGCTTGGCACTGGTTTGCGGCGGGAGCGGGGCGATGGGCGCTTCTGGGCTATGGCGCTTGGGCGATCGAGCGGGCCGAAGATGGCGCTTATATCGGCATGATTTCGCTTAATCACCCAATCGTGGACGGACAAGAGCGCGAACTTGGCTGGCTGTTGTGGGACGGATTTGAAGGGCAAGGGTACGGGACCGAGGCCGCGCAGGCGGCAAGAGCGTTCGCGATCGAAACGCTGAACTGGGGCAGTTTTGTCAGCTATATTTCCAGAGACAATCTTAGCTCGATCCGCCTTGCCGAGCGGTTGGGTGCGCAGCTCGACCCGCAAGCGACGGAAATGGCTGACAGGGAAACGCTGGTGTACCGCCACCTGCCTTTGCCGCGATAAACTTGCGCGGGTTCTGACCCCTCGTCTTCCTTTCTTCACCCAAAGCGCATACATATAGAGGTGACGGCAGCTGCAACGTGCGTAGGGAAGTTATTCCAGCGACCTTACATTACCATCAGGGAACTGTCCCTGCCTCGGATCGTGGTCCTTGGCACACGGTGCCCACCTAGCTTGCTGGGTCGATGGGAATCAACGGACCCTACGGCGGTTTTACACCCTCTTCGGAGCGGTTTCGCGGTTGTCGTCACTTTTTCTTCGGGCGGGTTGGAATTTTATGCGAACGCGACCAGATTGGGTGCGCGTAGAGTTCCGCACAATCCGCACATCTCCAAGAGACAGAAGAGTCCCCGATATGAGCCAGAGCGAGAAAGACAGCTTGCGCGCAGAGATGCGCATCGTGCGCGAGGAAGCGGCGGCGCGCGACCCTGATGCGGCGGAAAAATTGGCCGATGTCTTCCCGATGAAACTGTTCGAGCGTTATGGCCCTGTGGTGTCGTATTATCTGCCGATCGGGGACGAGCTCTCACCTGAGCCTCTGATCACACGGCTACGCTATGCGGGCGCACAGACGGCGTTGCCGCGGCTTGAGCAGGACGGGATGATGACGTTTCGGGCGTGGCAGGCGGGAGATTTGCTGGTCGATGGGCCGTTCGGGCTGAAAGAACCTGCGGCGGCTGCGGATGTTTTGCGTCCGAGCCTCGTGCTGGTGCCGCTTCTGGCATTTGATGCGACGGGCAACCGGCTCGGCTATGGCAAAGGCCATTATGACCGCGCACTGGCCAAGCTCCGGGCAGATGATCGCGCTTTTGCTTGTGCCATCGCCTATAAAGCGCAAATGCTTGATGCCCTGCCTGCAGAGCCTCATGATGAACCGCTGGACTGGGCTGCAACCGAACAGGGCTCGGTGCCGCTGTTCATGATGCGGGCATCCGCGCAGAACCGCATTTAGGCAAACAGCGTTGCAGAGCTTGCAGTCTTGGTGTTGTTTGGGGACAGACTAAGGATGAGGGCTGAACAATGCTAGCTGTAAGACTGACGAGATTCTGGGGGCTTTTGGCCGCTGTGCTGTTGCTGGCTGGAGGCCAGCTGGCCGAGGCACAAAGTAAGAGCCCGTCAGCTGACCAGTTTGCCGAGCGCAGCACGGGCGAAGGCCCCTTCCCCCGGCTTATCATTCGCGGCGCTTACATGATTGATGGGCTTGGCGGTCCGGCGCAGGGGCCGATGGTGATCACGGTGGAGGGCAACCGGATTACGAAGATCCAGTCTGCCGCAAGCGCACCTGCAGACGATGATCCGGCTGGCGCCACTGTGATCGATGCGACGGGCAAATATATCATGCCGGGCTTTATCAATGGGCATGGTCATTTGCATTCGGTGGCGAGCGGCGAGGCCGGACGCGGGCCGACGGTCCCGGCGCAATACATCGCAAAACTCTGGCTTGCGCATGGCATCACAACAGTCCGCGAGCTGGGCAGCGGGCTGACCGCGGACTGGCTGCTTGATGTCGGTGCACGTTCTGAGCGCAACGAGATTCTGGCGCCGCGCATCTATTCCTATCCGTTTTTTGGCGCGCTCGATTTTGGCGCGCCTGTGGAGACGCCCGAGCAAGCGCGCGACTATGTCCGCCGCGTTGCCGATATGGGGGTTCACGGGATCAAATTCCTTTCCGGTCAGCCCGATATTGTTGGCGCAGCTGTGGACGAAGCCACTGAGCGCGGGTTGAAGACGACAATGCATCACGCCCAGATCACTGTGGTAGATGCGAACGTGTTGGAGACGTCCGCGCTGGGGCTTGGCGGAATGCAGCACTGGTATGGTCTACCCGAAGCCCTGTTTACCGACCGCATCGTTCAGGACTACAAGCCGACCTATATTTATCAGGATGAGCAGGACCGGTTCTCCCAGGCTGGCGAGCTTTGGGCACAAGCGGCAGCGCCCGGGTCCGAGCGCTGGGACGAGGTGATGGAGACTTTGCTCGCACGCAATTTCGACATGACGCCAACGTTTAGCATCTACATTGCCAATCGCGACTGGATGGCGGCAAGGCGGGCTGACTGGCATGATACCTACACGCTGCCCGGACTTTGGGACTGGTTCAGACCATCAAATGTGGCCCATGGGTCTTATTGGTTTGACTGGACCCAGGACATCGAGCTGGCATGGGCGGAGAATTTCCGGCTGTGGATGCGGTTTATCAATGAGTACAAGAATCGCGGCGGGCTTGTCGGGGTTGGCGAGGATGCAGGTTATATCTATTCGACCTATGGCTTCGGCTATATCAAAGAGCTGGAGCTGCTCCGCGAGGCGGGTTTCCATCCGCTCGAGGTGATCCGCGCCGCAACGAGTGTCAACGCGCAGATTCTGGGGATCGAGAATGAGCTCGGCAGCATCCGCGTCGGGAAATTGGCTGATCTGGTGATCGTACCGGAAAACCCGCTACATAATTTCAAGACGCTTTATGCCACGGGCCATCCGGTGCTCAACCGCGAGACGGGGAATGTGGAACGGATTGGCGGCGTCGAAACGGTGATCAAGGACGGGATTGTCTATGATGCAGTGGCGCTGCGTGCGGAGATTGCGGCCGAGGTGGCGGCTGCGAAAGCGGCGCGCGGACTGGCACAAGGGTCAATGCCGATTGAAACACCACGATAGGTGACCAACACAGCGCCCCCTGCTGCTGGCGATAATCCGTCAGCGAATTACCTCTCGCGCATGCAGCTCTATATGCTGATGCTGGCCAGCGCTGTGGTAACGGCCAATGCGTATTATATTCATCCGATCATTTCGCTCGTGGCAAAAGATTTTGGCGTGTCGGATGCAATGATTGGTCTGGTACCTGCGCTAAACCAGATTGCGCTGGCGGTGGGTATTTTTCTGCTGCTGCCGCTTGGTGACCGGACGGGGAACCGGCGGCTGGTTTCGATTTTCACAGCAGGCCAGTTTGTCGGTATTGCGGTGATGGCATTCGCGTCGCCGTTCTGGCTATTCACGCTTGGCTCGACGCTGCTTGGGTTTTTCACCATCGCGCCCTACCTGCTGCCAGCCTATGTTTCCAAACGCGTCGATCCGGCGACGCTTGGCAATGCCACCGCCTTGCTGGCGACAGGCGTGATTGCGGGCATTCTGGTGGCGCGTGTAGGAGCCGGAATTATCGGCGAATATTTTGGTTGGCGTCTCGTCTATTATATTGCGGCAAGCTTGATGCTGGCTGTGTCCATTCTTTTACCGCTGATTATGGATAGCGGCGAAGCCAAGCAGGCTGAAGGTAGCTATTGGCAATTGTTGGGCTCTTTGGCCGCTTTGATCCGCCAGTCGCCGGACATATTGATCGCCGGCGCAATACAGGCGTTAAGCTTTGGTGTGTTTTTGTCGATCTGGCTCGGTCTGGGGCTACATCTGACCAGCCCCGAAATGGGCTATGGAACAGATACGGTTGGGTATCTTGCGCTCTTTGCGCTGGTCAATCTGACAACAACGCCTTTCATCGGCAGCTGGGCGGACAAGGTCGGCGCGCGAAAGGCACGGGTCCGCCTGACAGCGATCCAGTTTGTTGGTGTGTGCCTGTTTGCGGTTTTTGGCTGGAATTTGTGGCTGTTGATGATCCCGATTGTAATCACCAATATATGCGGCCCGTGCATCGATATTACCAGCCGGATGACGTTTCTGAGTGCTGCGCCATCTGTGCGTACGCGCCTGATGACGATTTACATTGTCTGCATGTTTCTTGGCGGCGGATTTGCGAGCTGGGCGGGCACGACGCTTTATGATTATGCCGGATGGGGCGGCAATTCGGGTCTGGCAGCAATCATGTCCGGCATGGTGCTGGCGCTTTCTTACTGGAGCTATCGGCGCGAAAAAGGCGTTATCATCGCGCCAAATTGACGCGAACGTTAACGTAAAGCTTGATGTTGTGTTCGCTGGGGGGTAGTGAAATTGGTAAAAGGGCTCTAAAAGCCTTTCGTGCCTCATGTTTTCACGGCGTCCCAAACGGGCGCACAGACCCCGGAGCAAATGATGAAAGTTCTCGTCCCTGTTAAAAGGGTGATTGATTATAACGTCAAAGCGCGCGTCAAATCCGACCAGAGCGGCGTTGATCTCGCCAATGTCAAAATGTCGATGAACCCGTTTGACGAGATTTCCGTCGAAGAAGCCGTGCGGATGAAAGAAGCCGGAACAGCAACTGAAGTTGTTGCGGTATCGATTGGACCGAAGCAGTGTACCGAGACATTGCGGACTGCACTCGCCATGGGTGCAGATCGCGGCATTCTGGTGCAAACCGATGACGAGGTGGAGCCGCTGGGCGTTGCCAAAATCCTTGAGAAAGTGGTCGGTGAAGAAACCCCCGACCTTGTGATCCTTGGCAAGCAGGCGATTGATGATGATTGCAATCAGACCGGCCAGATGCTGGCTGCCCTGCTCGGCTGGCCACAGGGAACATTTGCCTCTGAAGTGAAAGCGGAAGGCGGCAAAACGCATGTCACCCGCGAAGTGGATGGCGGGCTGCAAACAGTCGCCCTTGAAGGCCCGGCCGTTGTGACGACCGATTTGCGCCTGAACGAGCCGCGTTACGCCTCGCTGCCAAACATTATGAAGGCAAAGAAGAAGCCAATTGACGAAAAGACACCGGCTGATTTCGGCGTTGATATTGCGCCGCGCCTGAGCGTTGTAAAAGTCACCGAGCCGCCCGTCCGCGAGGCCGGCGAGAAGGTTGAAGACGTTGCGACACTTGTTGAAAAACTCAAAACCGCAGGAGCTATCTAATGGCTGTTCTTGTAATTGCAGATCACTCCAATGATGCGCTGAACGATGCAACGCATAAGACGGTCACGGCCGCCATCGAGTTTGGCGGAGATGTCGATGTGCTGGTCGCGGGCGAAAATGCTGGTGCAGCGGCGGCTGAAGCGGCGAAAATCGACGGCGTGCGCAAAGTGCTTCATGCGGATGCTGGCCCGCTGAAAAAGCAGCTTGCCGAAGCGATGGAAGCGCTGATCGTGCCCATGATGGAGGGCTATGACGCGCTGTTTGCACCGGCCACAACCATGGGCAAGAATGTTAGCCCACGCATTGCGGCCAAGCTCGACGTGATGCAAATCTCCGAGATTGTCGGCCTTGAAGGTCAGGATACGTTCACCCGTCCGATCTATGCGGGAAATGCGATCATGACGGTCAAATCGTCAGACGCCAAAAAAATCGTCACCGTTCGCGGCACAGCGTTTGACGCGGCGGGTACAGGCGGCTCGGCTGCCGTAGAAACCGTTTCGGCTGAGACGGGCGCTGGCAAATCCGAATTTGTGTCTGAAGAGATGACCAAATCTGACCGGCCAGAGCTGACCGCAGCGAAGACGATTGTTTCAGGTGGCCGCGCGCTGGGATCCGAAGAGGACTTCCAGAAATATATCGAGCCGCTGGCAGACAAGCTGGGCGCCGCTGTCGGGGCCTCGCGCGCCGCAGTGGATGCAGGCTATGCACCGAACGATTATCAAGTTGGCCAGACCGGCAAGATTGTTGCGCCAGAGCTTTACATTGCGATCGGAATTTCCGGCGCGATCCAGCATCTGGCAGGCATGAAAGACAGCAAGATCATTGTTGCGATCAATAAGGACGAAGAAGCGCCGATCTTTCAGGTCGCCGACTATGGACTGGTCGCAGACCTGTTCAACGCCGTACCGGAACTGACGGACGCGCTCTAGGCTTTTGGCTTAATACAAATCTGAAAAGCCCTCTGTTTTACGCAGGGGGCTTTTTCGATGTGCACCGATCCACCCACTCCGGCACCACTTTGCTCGCAAAGCCTAGGTGGACTTCGTCGAACAGGGCGCTGTTTGAGGAGGGTTCGAGGTTAAGTTCGACAGTCCATGCACCAATGGATTTGGCCATTTGGGCAAAGCCTGCGGCGGGGTAGACGTCGCCTGAGGTGCCGATGGAGACGAACAGGTCGCAATTTGCAAGCGCCTGCTCGATGCGGTCCATCTCGAGCGGCATTTCTCCGAACCAGACCACATGCGGACGCATTTGGCCTTGGGTTTCACAAATTTGGCAACTGTCCGCGGTGGAGAGCGGCTCTGTCCATGCCAGGACATCACCACAGGCGCCGCAACGGGCTTTGGCCAATTCGCCATGCATATGGATGATGTTGGCCGGATTGGAGCCGCCCTTTTCGTGCAGCTCATCGACATTCTGGGTTATGAGTAGGAATGAGCCGCCGGATTTGACGTGCGCGCGCTCCAGATCGGCAAGCGCCTTATGGGCGGGATTTGCGCTGGCGGTGGCAGACTGGGCGCGGCGATCATTGTAGAAACCATGCACAAAATCAGGATTGCGAGCGAAACCTTCGGGCGTTGCGAGGTCTTCGAGCGGGTATTTTGTCCAGATTCCGTCCTTGTCGCGAAACGTGCCCAATCCGCTCTCCGCTGAGATGCCTGCTCCGGTCAGTATCACCATGTTTCGATAGGTCAATTTTTCCACCCCTCGCCATTTCCTTGCCATAAGGTTAAAGTCTAATCCTGCCCAGGCAGAAACGCACGACCAGAATGGTATAGTTTGCAGACGAGGGATAACACCAAATGGCACGTAGGAAGACATCATTTCGAACCGCGCTAATTGCGGCAACCGGTATGATCTTGATGGGCAGCACGCTCGCTGCCTGTGACAATCAGGAAACGCGCAAGAACCAGTTTGGAGATCTGGTTGATGACGTGCTTGATCAAGTGACAGGAGAAGACGCGAGCGATGCGGAACAGGTCCAGGCGCCGTCTCGGTTGGAAAACGCCGCACCTGCCGAGCGCGCTGTTGCCGGTCGGCTGAGCGAAACGGCGCGCGCGCAGATTGCGTCCGAACGCAAACGGTTTGCGGTCGGGTCAATTGTGGCCAAGCCGGTTGAGGTTGATCGTTTGCAGGAGATCGCCGAGGCGCAGGCGCCGCAATTTTCCGACAGCGTGCCAGCCCCTGTTCAGGGCGAGGTCGGCGGCGGATCGGAGGTCCCCCATGGCGCAGAAGGCATTGCAGCACCGCCACCCCCGCCCACCCTTGAGGCCCCAAGGCCGCGCGCGTTAACCCGAAGCTCCATGAAAGCGCAACGCCGGATCGCCATGGCACCAGAAGTGCGCGAAGTACAGCTTGATGCGCAATCGACCATGTTCAGCGAGATGGACAAGCTGGGCCTGTCTGGCTCGGTTTCTGCGAGCGATAGCGGCATGATGGTGATCGATCTGTTTGCCGACCCAACCCAGTTTAGCGAGCGAAGCGGCACGCCTGCCCTGATTGCGGAAGATGTCAAACTGCATTGTCCGGAGGCGATCGACAAGGAGACTATGAGCGATAACAAGGTGCTGGCGACCAATTGCATGATTGATCTGTTGCGCGCCAGTGGTCGGTTTGAATATGTCGAGAAGGACTTCATCTTCGACCATCAATTCGCACGACGTCCACCCGACGTCGCGACTGCGGTCGCATTCAGCCCTGACGATACGCTCTGGGACTTGCAGTGGAATTTCCGAAATAACGGGACGGGCCTCGATCAGTCTGCTGGCGGAACCGGATTTGTTGATTTCTGGAGCCGGACCGGCATTACCGGCTCGACCGATGTAACCGTAGCTGTTGTCGATACGGGGTTGGTGCTTTCGCATCCGGATATCGCCAACTCACCGAACATTGCGCCCGGATGGGACATGGTCAGCGATCCGGAAATGGGCAATGACGGAGATGGTCGCGACAATGATCCGAACGATCCGGGTGATTTGTGCAATCCAAATGTGCCGTTTGCCGCTGATAGTTTCCATGGCACGCATGTGGCCGGAACCATCGGCGCGGCGGCGAGCAATAATGGCGCAGGCATTGCGGGCGGCGCGTGGAATGTGAAGATTGTTCCTGTGCGTGCCTTGGGCAAATGCGGCGGACGCCTGTCAGACATCATTTCCGGGATCCGTTGGGCGGGGGGTACAATTCCGGCAATGGATGATCTGGGCAATGAAGTCTGGAACGAGAATCCGGCCGACATCATCAATTTGTCAATTGGCTTGTTCGAGATTTGCCCTGCTTCGCTGCAAGATGCGATTGATAGCGTGGTCGAGCGGGGCGCGGTCGTTGTATCTGCGGCGGGCAATGCGCGACTTCCAACAGAGTTTTATGCGCCGGGCGGATGCAATAATGTGATCTCTGTGGCAGCCAGTGATGCGCGCGGACATATTGCGCCCTATTCCAATTTTGGACCGGAAGTAGACTTGCTGGCACCCGGTGGGGATTTGCTGCGGGACGACAATAATGATGGCCGGCCGGATGGGATCTTATCGACCAAGCCCTCCAAGGACTGCTATGATGCTGTGACCGGAGACACGATCGGGAACTGCTTTTATGCCTATGAGCAAGGGACGAGTATGGCCGCGCCACATGCATCGGCAGCGCTGGCGCTGATCGCCGCGCAGAACCCGGACTTCACGGGCGCACAGCTTGAGGCAAGCCTGATGACAGCGCTGATCCCTCGCGAGACGGATCAATGTAGCGCGCCTTGTGAACAATATCCGGGCGCAACACCGATTCCGGATTCCGAAGGCATGTGCGTGCGGACCTGCGGTGCAGGCTTGCTGAATTTGGAAAAACTACCAAACTAGGGGTGAAAGTGAGGGCAGACAGATGAGCACCGATAAGACTGAAACGGACAATAAGGCGGCACAGCCAGACAAGGCAGGCCGCCCACCGCAAACAGGACTGATGCTGGTGTCCGGGCTATGGCTTGCAGGGCTTGGAGCTGTGGCCCTTCTCACAGCGCCTCATTCGACCGCCAATCCGGTCTATCTGCCAGCCAGCGCGGCGACGGAAGAGGCAGATCAACGCGCGGCGCGCGCGTCCGTCAGCGTGCAAAACAGCGTCGACTTTATCGTCAGGTTCAAGGATGTTGAACAAATCAATACGTGTCTGCACATTTTCAAAGAAGACCCCGATGGTGCACGCGCGGTTTTCGAAAGCTGGGCCGCAGAGCATGCAACTCTTTCGGGCATGACGCTCAAGAGAACGAGCTATGCGGGTGAGCTGATTCTAAGCTGGTCGACAGAAGATGGCTATCGGCCCAACCGTGCGGACATCATCGCCAAACAGCGCGAGTTACAAGCCATGTCTGTGGTCAAATACGCCGACCCGGACTACACAGCACATGCCGGAGGCACGACACAATGAAGCTGGTTTCTTTCGCCCCTCTCTTTCCTGCCTTGTTTTTGGCCTCGGCGTGCGATGCTTTGACGAGCAAGCCAGAGGCGCCTGAAGCCGAGCAGCCGCCTGCGGCCTCGGCCCCCTCTACGCCCGCAGAACTGCCAAGTGTTGGTCCCAAAGCAAACGCCATGCGCACAGCCGTAATCGACTGGGAGCGCGCGCGATCAGACCGGGCCGAACAGGACACCGGGGAAGATGGGTTGGTTTCGACCGCCAGCAGCGCCGAACTGGCCCCCGTCCCCGTCTTGCTGCCATCGGGTCTTGTTGCCCCTGCCAGTGCAACACGCGGCGTGATGTTCCGGCAAACGAGCGATGGTTATTTCGCGTCTTATCCGGGCGAGGTCTATGATGTCGTGATCAATGGAACGAACCTGATTGCCGGAACGGGCGAAGGTGCTGCAGCCCGCCCAGATAAGCCGGTTTTCACATCAAGCCTTGCGGGCGCACAATTATCGCTGTCACGCTATGGCGCGGACTATCTCATAGAATTTGAGTGTAATATTGATTTACCCGAGGATGCTGACACTTGCATCACAGAGGGCGAAGCACTGGACATGGCAGAGAAACTGATTGTTGCAGGGACACGGTAAATGCGTACACGTACAACACTGGCGGGGCTGGCGCTCGGTCTGAGTTTGGGTCTTGCAGGATGCGACGGCTCGGTGAAATGGCCAGGATTCGACACGCCCGAGCCGGAGCAGCCGGTGAGCGGGCCACCCCCTGCCCAACCCACCGATACGTCGCCCATTGGCGAGCCAGATCCCGTGCCGCCTGTCGACCCTGTCCCCACCTCGCCGCCTGACGCGCCAGACACGCCGGCGACCGAACCGCCAACGACAGACAACGATGCGCCGGAAGCCCCCACTGATCAACCCACGGCCCCGAGCGAGGCCACGCCTGAAGAGGTTGACCCGCCAGCAGAACCACCAACCGACACATCTCAGGAAACCTCAGAACCTTCTGAGCCCGAAGAGACCGAACCGACCCCACCAGAAATTGAGCCGGAACCCGAGCCCACACCGACGCCTCCACCCCCCGCTCCTCCTGCCGAACCTGTGTTCAGCTATCACGCCCCCGGCGCGTTATTGCCGGGGTCAGGTACGGGCTCACCTGACCGAACGGTCTATGCGCCGGACATGGTGTTCCCGATTTTGAATGCAGCGGCCTACCCGCAATCCATGGTATGGAATTTCGGTGGCGGGATTGGCGGCGGCGACGAATGCGATGCGCGCAATTACGCCTATCCATGGCGGGATAATTTCTGCGAGAAACGCTCTCGCCGCAACGGCACGCCAAGCTGCCCGGTTGAACGGGTTCATCTGGGTCAGGACATTCGGGTCGGCGATGCAGCAGGGTGCAATGCCATGCGGCGCGAGTACCGCAACAATGCGCGGGGCATTGCGCGCTACCGCGTGGTCGCCGCCGAGGACGGTATCATCTCGAACATCGGGCGCTATACGGTGACGCTGAGGTCCGGCCCGCGCATTTATCGCTATTTGCATATGAATATGCGCGCGCTACAGGTTTCGCTCGGAGACACGATCTCGGCGGGCCAGCATATTGGCTATGTCTCGAAAGATTTTGGCGGAACGCCCACGACATTCCACCTCCATTTTGAGATCAAGGTCAACACGCCTGATGGCGGCTGGGAATTTGTGCCGCCTTATACATCGCTTGTGGAATCCTATGCGCGACGCGAACAGGGACCTGGCGAAGAAATTCCGCGCGCGGTAGGCGTCGCTTCGACCGGACCCCCGATCCCTGAAGGTTTCATCATCACCGAATAGATCCGTGCTGCACCTGCGCAACGCACATACCAAGGACTGAACCCTATGGGGCAGATCAGCGTCAGTTACTTTGAAGCAAGCGGGTTTGATACCCAAGGGCCTGCGCTTATTACCCCTAAGCGGTTTGGGGATGACCGCGGCTATTTCTGCGAGACGTGGAATGCGGACGATTGGAAAGCCGCAGGTTTGCCCAAGGTCGACTGGGTGCAAGACAATGAAGCGCGCTCGGCGAAGGCCGGCACGTTGCGCGGATTGCATTTTCAAGCCCCGCCTTTCGCGCAGGCCAAACTTATCCGCGCGATCAGTGGTGAGATTTTCGATGTGGCTGTGGACATTCGCAAAGGCTCGCCGAGCTTTGGCAAGCATGTCGGCATCAAACTTGGCGCCGCGGGTGGAGAGCAATTGTTTGTGCCCGAAGGGTTTGCCCACGGATATCAGACGCTGACCGATGATACGCTCGTGGCCTACAAGTGTGATGGGATCTACAGGCCCGATGCCGAAGGGGCGGTTTTGTGGTCAGACCCGGCGCTGGGCATTGACTGGCCCCTGGGCATGCGAGCGCATTTGTCGAAGAAAGACCGGGCCGCCCCGCCCTTATCGGCGCAGACCAGCCCCTTTGAGTTCAGGTCATGAGGCCGGAAGACATTCTTGTTGCTGGCGGACAGGGCAAGCTGGGTTCAGCACTTGGGCAGCTTGGGGCGAATGCTTTGGGGCGCAGCGTGCTTGATGTGCTTTCAGCGGACAGCGCGACACAGGCGCTTGACACACATAAGCCAAATCTGGTCATCAATTGCGCAGCCTACACAAATGTGGACAAGGCCGAGACCGATGTAGAGACAGCACACGCCCTGAACGCCGAAGGTGCGCAGATTATAGCCAATGCTTGCGCCGAGCATCGTATCCCCCTTATTCATATCTCGACCGACTGCGTGTTTGGTGATGGCGCACCGAACAGACCCGTGTCGGAGACAGCAAAACCGAACCCCTTATCGGTTTACGGACAATCAAAACTTGAGGGAGAGCAAGCCGTTCATTTGGCGAAGGGGACGTCTTGCATTGCGCGCGTTTCATGGCTGTTTGATCATGGTCCGCAGAGCTTTATCGGCAAGATGCTCGCCATTGCGCAAGAGCGGGACGAGATGCAGGTTGTTGATGATGCGTATGGCCGCCCAACGGAGATTGGCGCGCTGGCTGCGAAACTTCTGAAGCTCGCAGAGCTTATGATAGAAGAAAAAGCCGTCCCGCCAGTGCTACATTTGGGGTCGCCTGATCCGGTCAGCAGGTTTGGCTGGGCGCAGGAGATTTTTGCAGCGAGCGCAAAACTCGGTGGCCCGGCCCCTGCCCTTTCGCCATGCTCGTCAGATATATTTAGCGAGCCAGCCCGTCGCCCACGCGGCCTCGTGCTTGATACCCGACTTGCCGATGGCTTGCTGGGATCATTTGCAGGCTGGCAGCAAGCGACCCACAGAGCTGTTGCCGAGCTTGTTTCGAAAACGGCAAGATCACCATGACCGAGGCCAACCGTCCATGGGCAAGCATCATTATTGTCAATTTCAATGCCGGGGAATTTCTCCAGCCTGCCCTCGATGCAGTGGCCGCGCAAAGTGACCAGGATTTTGAATTGATCCTCGTCGATAATGCGTCAACGGACGGGTCCACTGCTGGGCTTCAGCTTGATCAGTTCCAAAGCGTGACATTCATGCCGCTCACCGAGAATACCGGCTTTGCACGCGGGAACAATCTTGCCGCAGCCAAGGCGCGCGGTGAATGGCTCATCCTTTTGAATCCAGACACGCTGGCGGCGCCCGACTGGCTGTCGGAATTCAGGGCAGCGACGCGGGCACACCCAGACACATCTATGTTTGCTGGCGCAACGATTGATATGACCGATACCGATAAACTTGACGGTGCGGGCGACTGCTATCTGGTTGCCGGACTGCCGTGGCGCGGCGGCTATCAACGCCCGGCAACCGAGCTTCCGAAAGCAGGAACATGTTTTAGCCCGTGTGGGGCATCAGCTATGTTCCGCCGCGAATTGTTTCTGCAGGCCGGTGGATTCGACGAAACCTATTTTTGTTATTGCGAGGATGTTGATCTGGGCTTCCGGCTGCGGCTTGAGGGATATGAGTGCGTTTTCTGGCCGAACGCAAAAGCCGCCCACTTTGGCAGCGCATCGAGCGGAGTTGCCAGCCCGTTTGCTGTCCGCCATGGCACCCGCAACCGGCTTTGGACATTTTTCAAGAACATGCCGCCAATTGCACTGATTGCTCTGCTGCCAGTCCATTTCCTGTTAACGCTCGTGCTTGTTCTACGTGCCATACCGCAAGGTCGAGCCAGACCAACGCTCGCAGGATTGCGCGAGGGACTGGCGGGGCTTGGCACTGTTTTCAAAGCGCGAAAAGCCGTTCAAGCGCGACGGCGGCTCTCGTCTTTCGAGATATTGAAAGCGATGACGTGGAACCCCATCACCGCATTTACGAGACGCCCGGATGTGCGAGCGTTCGCGCCTAAAGAGGACAGGCCTTAGCCCAGAGCGGTTGTGTAGATCCGCTCATAATCGGCTTGCGTCAGCTCTTTCGCGTTGCCTCTGTGCGCCAGATCAGCGAGCGCATATTCGACGATGCCATCGCCATCAGACGCCTCAAGCCCCATAGCGGACAGGTTCTCTGGAATGCCGATCTCGCTGTTGAGCTTAGCGATTGCATCGCCCAGATTGGCGTCCGGCTGGAGGCCTAGCGCGTAACGCAGCCGCTCATATTTGGCGTCGGCTGCACCTTCATTCTCACGCAAAAGATGAGGCAGGAAAACCGCATTCAATGTGCCATGATGCAGGCGCTTTTCGTGCAGGCGGCCCGCGGCGTGTGAAAGCGCATGAACACTGCCCAACCCCTTTACGAATGCGAGCGCGCCTTCATAGCTTGCCATCATCATGTTCCAACGCGCTTCAGGATCAGACCCATCGGCGACGGCGCGCTTGAGCCAACCATCACGGAGCGCGCGAGATGCGCCCTCATAGCCGACGCCCTCCGCTGGTGGATTAATCGCAGGCGTCAGGACGGCTTCGATACAATGGGTCACAGCATCCATGCCCGTTGCGGCCGTTAAATGGGCAGGCAAGCCAAGGGTCAAATCAGGATCGCAAATGGCCACGGACGGGATGAGATTTGGCGAGACGAAAGTTTCCTTGCGCCCATTCTCCATAATCAGGATGGCCCCGACAGAGACTTCAGAGCCGGTGCCCGACGTCGTGGGGATAGCGATCAGAGGCGGCAATTTCCCGATCAGACGCGCACCACCAACCATGCCGGCATATTGCTCACACGGGCCATCATGGCTTGCGAGCAGACCAATCATTTTGGCGTTGTCCATCGAGGAGCCGCCGCCAAGCGCGACAATCCCGTCAGCGCCGCTTTCCTTGTAAAGACTTGCCGCTTGTGCGGCTTGCGTCTCAGTCGGGTTTGGGACGGTTTCGTCGAAGATGTGCGCAGGATCCATGCCAAGCGCGCCGAGCACGGTGTCGAGCAGGCCCGCCGCCTTGATGCCTTGATCGGTAACCACAAATGGCCTCGTCACACCCTGCGCTTTCAGGGTCTTCCCCAACTGACCGATGGCACCGTGATCAAAAATGCATTGATTGAGGTAATTCATAACCGGCATGGCTGCGCTCCGTTGGAATTTGGTTTTGGTTTCTCCCTAATATGGGTCATAAATATCGCACATGATCAACCGCTCCCTTTAGGGAAATGCGAAAGCCAAACACCTATGACCTCACACATTGTTAGCGCCGTTCAAGCCGCGCCTGTCCTGTTTGATATGGCGGCCACACAAGAGCGGTTTGCCCATTGGCTCGGCGAAGCCAAAGCTGCCGGGGCAGATCTGGTTGTGTTTCCAGAGACGTTTCTGGGCGGTTATCCGAAGGGGGTAGATTTTGGCGCGCGGGTCGGCTCTCGCAATGCGGAAGGGCGTGAGTTGTTCCGGCTTTATTACGAAAACGCGTTTTCGCGCGATGGCAAGGCGTTTAACGGCGTTCGCGCACTGGTGAAAGAGGCCGGCGTAAATGTGGTTGTAGGTCTTGTCGAGCCCGTTGGAGACACGCTTCATTGTGCGGCGGCAACGTTGAATCGCGAGGGCGAGATTGTCGGCTGGCGACGCAAACTGCAACCGACCGCCATGGAGCGTATTATCTGGGGCATGGGTGACGGCGCAACGCTGGAGGTGGCGCAGACCGATTTGGGCCGCGTATCCGCGTGCATTTGCTGGGAGAATTACATGACCCTGCTGCGCGCGCACATGTTTTCCCAGCGCACACAGATTTATACCGCGCCAACGGTGGACGACCGGAAAGTCTGGGTGCCCAGCATGCAGATGATTGCGCTGGAGGGACGATGCTTTGTTGTGTCCGCGTGCCAATATATGACACGCGCGGATGTGGCCGAGGGGGTCGATTATGATGCACTTCAGGGCAATACGCCTGAAACGGTGCTGATCAATGGCGGTAGCGTAATCGTCTCTCCCATGGGCGAGATTCTGGTGGCGCCTGTTTACGGAGAAAGCAGACTTGTCGCCGCGGAAATTGATATGGATGATATCCCGCGCGGCAAGTTCGATATGGATGGCGCAGGTCATTATGCGCGACCTGATATTTTCACGCTTGGTGTGGACAGAACGCCGAGGCTGATTGGGGGCGACATAGAAGAGGCTGGATAGGTCTTCTGTGAGCGAACCAAACTATCGAACTTGTTATTTGACAGTTACGAAGAGGAAATGCACGATAATTCAACTAGCCAAAATGATCGGTTAGGCGTTCGATATGGTCAGATGACGCAAGATCATTGCGACCACAACACGGCAATATATATCGCAAGATGAGGAGACGAAAGCATGACACGCGTGATGAGGTATAAATCCACCGCGACAGCTGGCCTGATGGTGATTGGCCTTTGCTTTGTCCCCGCCCATGCCCAAACGGATAATCAGTCCCCATCTGCGCCGCCTGCCCTGCAGACCGAGCGCCTGCTCCCTGAAATCGAGGTAAGGGGCGGACCAAGATCCTGGAGAAAAGGACTGGCCGCCTACAATAGAGGCGATTACCCAGAAGCCGAACGCCACTTCCGTTCTTATCGCAACCAGTTGGACGCATCGCTTTTGGATATCAACCCGAATTCGGTGGGCGGTGGCAGTTTCCCCGGAGGCATCGGCGCCATTAATTTCAATCCCGGCATTCAGGTGAACCGTGTCTCTGCCGGTTCTGCCTCTCGCATACGGGAAAATGAGCGCGAACGTGCAGGCGCTCCTCAAGCTGGCATCTCTCAAACTGAAGATAGCCGCGCTCGGGCAAGTTATGCTGTTGGGGCGAGCTTGCTCAAGCAAGGAAAGTTTAGCGAAGCGAGACGGTATTTTGCGTCAGCGGTCGGTCAGGACCACACATTGCATGATGCGCGTTTACGGCTGGGGTTGATTGCCCTTTTAGAGAACGATCGCAATAAAGCAGCCAGGCGGCTCCAGCAATTGGAGAACTGGTGCTCAAGCCTGACCTGCGACGGTACGGACGAGCTTTCGACCTCCGTGCAAACGCTGCGCAACGCAATTGAGCTGTTTGATCGAGGCGCGGCCGACCGCTAGATCATATCCGAAATCCGGACGTCGCGTCCGAGCGGTCCTTGTCTTTTCTCTTGTGCATGCCCGTCTTGGCCTCTAGGTTTCGGCGCGCATTGAGAAGACCTGATTTATGACCGATACATCTGTTACGCTGGCGACCATTCAAGCTGCCGCAAAAGTGCTTGAGGGGCAGATTGAACGCACGCCCATGCACCACTCGCGGACACTTTCGGAGATTACCGGGGCCGAGGTCTGGGTGAAGTTCGAGAACATGCAGTTCACTGCGGCTTTCAAAGAACGAGGAGCCCTCAACAAGCTGTCCAAGCTGACGGAAAAAGAAAAGCAGATGGGCGTGATTGCTGTCTCGGCGGGTAATCATGCCCAAGGGGTCGCCTATCACGCCAAGCGGCTTGGCATTCCAGCGACAATTGTCATGCCGGTGACGACGCCGTTCAACAAGGTCCAGCATACGCGCGACCATGGTGCGCGGGTCTTGCTGGAGGGAGACACGTTTGACGATGCATCGGTTTACGCCGCAACCGTGCGCGCACGCGATGGGCTGACATTTATCCACCCATTTGATGATGCCGACATTATTTCAGGTCAGGGCACGATCGCGCTGGAAATGCTCGCGGACCTGCCGAGTCTTGATACATTGATTGTGCCGATTGGTGGGGGCGGGCTCATTTCAGGCATGGCAACCGCAGCAAGAGGCCTGAACGAGGATATCGGGATTATCGGTGTGCAAGCGACGATGTATCCGAGCATGCACGCGGCCATTAACGGGACACCGGTGCCGACACAGGGTGGGGCGACGATTGCCGAAGGGATCGCAGTGAAAAAGGCAGGCAAGCTGACGCGCGAGATTGTTGGCAAATATGTGGACGACATTTTGCTGGTTGAAGAGGAACATATGGAGCGTGCGATTACGCTCTACGCGGATGTCGAGAAAACCATTGCCGAAGGGGCAGGAGCTGCGGGGCTTGCAGCCCTCCTCGCCCACCCTGCAAAGTTCTCCGGAAAACGGGTCGGCCTTGTCCTGTGTGGCGGGAACATCGATACGCGGCTGCTCGCCTCTGTTCTAACCCGCGCGCTGGTGCGGGAGAAGCGGTTGACCAATATCCGCATCATTGGCGACGACCGGCCGGGCCTGTTAGGGCTTGTCTCCAAGATTATCGGGGACAGCGGCGCGAACATTATGGAAGTTGCGCATAACAGGATTGCGCTGGATGTGCCTGCCAAGGGGGCGGAGTTTGACATTCTGATCGAAACCCGCGACGCGCAGCACACGCAAGAGGTGATAGATGTGCTGGGGCAAGCAGGCTATCCGCCGCGCCCGCTTGATCGGTAATTTACACAGTTTGTAAAGTGACATCAGGGTCGAAACCAAATAAGCGAAAGCCTAATGTATCAAACGGAGCCAGAGACATGATCCGCACCAATCTATTGATATTTGCTATGGCGACTGCTTTGGCGGGCTGTTCATCTGATGCGCCTGCCCCTCAGGAAGATCCGGTGCGCGCCGAAATCGATGCAGCATCCAAGCTCGCACGCAGCACTGAATCTGCGACTGCCGACACAGAAACCCAACCCACAGAGGAACCAGATTTGACAGATGTATTTGCCGGGATGATCCCGTGGGATGCCAGCCGCGATGGCCTCGTCACAACCGATAGCGGGTTACAAATCCATGTCGTAAATGCAGGTGACGCAGAGGGCGCGCGCCCGGGCATCAATGATCGAGTGTCCGTAAATTATGAAGGCCGGCTGGCCGAGAATGGCGACACATTCGACAGCTCGTTCGAACGGGGCACACCAGCCGAATTTGGCGTGACCCAAGTGATCCCCGGCTGGACCGAAGCGTTGCAATTGATGCGGCCCGGGGATGAATGGCTGGTCTACCTCCCCTCCGACATCGCTTATGGCGAACGCGGGACACCGGGCGGACCAATTGGTCCGAACGCCGATCTGATTTTTCGGGTCAAGCTAGAGGCGATTTTGCCGGACGAGACGCCGGGAGCCGAGATTTGGGCTGACTATATCCCCTGGGCGAGCGACGCCAAAGGGATTGAGACGACCGAAAGCGGGCTCGAATATATTGTCAGATCGCGCGGTGATGAGAGCGGCGCGCTGGTGACACCTGCGGACATCATCGTTGCGGATTTCGAAATACGGCTCGCCGAAGACAATCGGCGGATCGAGTCCAGCTATGCAAGTGGTGCGTCTGCAAGGCTTCCGGTTGCTCAGCTCTTCCCTGGCTGGCAGGAAGGTATCCAGCTGATGCGGCCGGGGGACGACTTTATGTTTCACATGAGCCCGCTTGTCGCGTTTGGTGCGGAAGCGGTGGCATCAGGGCGTGTGCCGCCGGGCAATGTCGTAATGCGGGTCGAGCTTAGAGATATTTTCGTGCCCGAAGTTTCCGATGCTGCCGCATGGGAGGCACACACACCATGGAATTCGGACAGCCCCGCCGTGGTCAAGTCCGAGAACGGGGTTGAATATGTGGTCCTCGAATCGGGGAACGCCTCAGGGTCGATGCCCACAACCAGCAACACGGTCGAGGTCTATTATGAGGGCCGTCTGACCACTGGCGAGACATTTGACAGCGCCTATGCGCGCGGCGAGTCGATTGAGTTTCCGGTTACGGGTGTCATCAAGGGGTGGACAGATACGCTCCAGAAAATGCGGCCCGGCGATCGGTGGCTGGTCTATATTCCAGCAGACCAAGCCTATGGTGATAGCCCCCGTCCGGGCGGTATCATCAAGCCGGGTGATGATCTTATCTTCGAGATGCAACTCGTTAATGTGCGCTAGCGCAGCCTCGCATACAAAATCAAAACTGTTCGATCGCGGACAATTTCATCTGCAGTATTAACTTGTCAGCAGCGCGCTAAGACTTAAACTGCAATTTAGGGAGAGTATGTGAATTATCAAGCGCCTTGAAAGGGAGAGGGGCGCACTAGAGTAGGCAATTGTACAGTATGAAGTGCTATTTTCCCGTGAATACAAAATCCATTATTCTGGCTACGAGCAGTTTCCTATGCTTGTCTGTTGTTACCGCGTGTGGCGGGGGCAGCAGCAATCCGGCGGTTCCCGGACCAACCAGCGTCTTGCCGCCCCCACCCCCGCCGCCGCCTCCACCACCTCCGCCGCCTCCGGGTTCGCCGGCTGTGAGCGCGGCAGAGATCAATGCTCAACCGGGCTTGTCACAAATCAATGCGGTTCCCGCCTTTGATGCCGGGATCACAGGAAATGGCGCTTTGATTGCGATCATTGACACCGGCATCGACGTCGACAATGTAGAATTTGCCGGACGCATAGATCCACGTAGCGCGGATCTCGGTTTAACTTCTTTTTCGAACGATGACGATGCTCGAACAGTTGCGGATCTACAAGACAACCAAGGCCATGGAACATCGGTGGCAGGCATTGCAGCAGGCGCCGCGAACGGCGTCGGCATTGCTGGCGTCGCACCTCAAGCAACTATTTTGGCTTTTCGCGGCAATCTGGCTGATGATCCAGACACTGACGATGATGATGAGGCACTCACCATTTTGGGCGGTGCGATCTCTGAAGGATTTCGTAGATCCGCCGCAGCAGATGTTGATGTCATCAACCTATCACTGGGGTCCGACGAAGAAGACTCACGCAGCAGCTTTACCAACTTACTGGCCTTCGCTGGTGCCAATGATATTGTCACAGTGCTGTCGGCGGGGAACGAGGGAGGTGAAGATCCACAGCTCTCCGGCCAGTCAGTGGTGGAAGCATCGGTTGCTGGAACAGGGATTGTTGTGGGGGCCGTAAGCTTCAACAATAATATAACAAGCTTCACAAATACGGCGGGATTAGCCGCCGAATTCTTTATTGTCGCCCCCGGCCTAGGGGTGCCTACCCCTGCCATTGGCGGCGGCACACGTCCGTTTAGCGGGACCAGCGCAGCAGCACCGCATGTGTCCGGTGCGGTCGGGTTGGTCCGTGCACTGTGGCCACAATTGTCAGCTGCGGAGACGGTCGATATTATTCTGGAGTCGGCGACCGATCTCGGCGCGCCCGGAACGGACCCGATATTCGGCCGAGGTCTTCTGAATGTCGCCGCAGCTCTCGAGCCAAGTGGCGAGCTTACGGTTCCCAATGCGGCCGGCACTTCAGCCTCCGTATCGGCTCTCGCTTCGAATTTGCCCAGCGCGGCGGGGAGCGGGTTAGCGGATATCGGCCCTATTGTTGGCGTCGACCGATTTGGCCGAAATTTCAATATCGACCTGAATACGCTTATCGACACAGCGCCAACCAACAGATTTGCGATCGGTGGTATATCCGACCCGCTGCGCCGTATTCAAACCTCCCCTGGACGAGCGCCGACGCCAGGTGCGTCTCTGACGTATCGCTTGTCCGAAACCTCCGCCGCAACGGACCTTCAGTTTGCGCATTTGCTAGGTGATTTTCGAAGTGACGACGCTTTTGCTGCGGGCGATAGAGAGCTCGCCTTCTCGTTCCGGCAGCCGATTGCACGCGACAGGAACCTGACACTTGCGAGCGGGTTTTCCGGTCGCGAAGTTGACCAGTCCCAACGGTACAAATTTACCCAGTCAACACTCAGCCGGAGCGCATTTTCTGATGCTTATCTGTCTGACACGACAGATGCTATTACCGCGGGTCTCGACCTACCGGGGCCAGCGGGAACTACGCTCGACATTTTCATAAACCACGCCACACCCGAAGACCTCCTCGTCCCGAACAATTTTGATTTTCAGCAGGCTGCACAAGGGGAAGCCCCCAATACGACAACCGTTCGGTTCGGTTTAACACGGGATATTCCAGGCGGAGCTTTGCGCCTTGAGGCCGGTATTCAGAGCGAGCAGGATAGTTTTCTCGGCACGACGCTTTCGTCCGACCTGTTTGGAAATGGTGGGTCTCGCACAATCTACAACTCGATATCAGGGTATCTTTCGCTGACAGATACGCTGTCGCTAACCGGCCGCTTTTCGACCGGATTTACGACGATCCGTGGCGGCTCCGGTGACAGCTTTTTCGTTGATGCCGGCGCACTTCGTAGTACGCAGTTCTCGGTTGGGCTAGAGCAGTCTGGATTGTTCGGCAAATATGACAGGTTCAATTTATCCATCTCCCAACCGCTGAACATTCAAAGCGGTGACGTTACATTCTCCTTGCCAACAAGTTTTGACCAGCAAACAGAGCAAGCAAGCTTCGCTAATGTATCGACAGGTTTTGCCACTGGCGGACGGCCGATCGATATTGAGGCGGGGTACACGTTCAACGTTTTGGGAGATCTTGCGCTGCAATTGAATGCAGGACGCAGCCTGTCTGGCTTCGGGCAAGGCCAGACTGCCGTCCGGGTTCGCCTCAGCCGCCATTTCTAATCCGGAAAAACCCGCTTGATCAGCCTTATTCGGGCGCTTGCGGGATTAGCATGCCCTTCGCCACCGCAGCGCGGGCGTCCATCGTCTCATGCCAGCGGGTGACATTGGCATAGCTTTGCCCGCTCATGCCTTCGACCGCTTTCAAGGCACCGACCGACCATGGATAGATCGCCATGTCGGCAATGGAATAATCACCGGCGACAAATTCGGTTTTGCCAAGCTGGGTGTCGAGCACGGTGTACAGGCGACCAGCTTCGGTCGAGAAGCGCTCAATCGCTTCGGGGATCTTGTCTTCGCGGTACATCGCAAAATGGGCAAGTTGGCCAAGCATGGGGCCGAAACCGCCAACCTGCCACATCAACCATTCCATGGTCTTGGCGCGCGCATCGCTCCCAACGGGGCCAAGAAACTTGCCAGATTTCTCCGCCAAATAGATCAGCACAGCACCACTCTCAAAGACGCTGGTTCCGGTATCCTGATCGACAATGGCCGGAATTTTATTGTTCGGGCTAATCTTCAGAAAATCGGGGGCAAACTGCTCATCTTCACGGATATTGATAGTGTGGACGGTGTAAGCCATCCCCATCTCTTCGAGTGCGATGGAAATTTTGCGGCCATTCGGTGTCGTCCAAGTGTAAAGATCAATCATGGGTTTGCTGTGTCCTTGTGGGCAGAATAATGAGCGCTGCACGCTCGACCATACTGGTAAGCATTGTGCTCAACCAAGGCAATGGCGTACACAATTTAGGCACAATTTTGACGAACTCACGCAACGAGCGAAAGCTGGAACGCCCCCATTCCTGTCCCAAGAGAAAAATTCCCCTCGGATTAAATCTACCCTGTGGACAAAACCTGTGTTTAAATCAATCGGGGGAACAAAGAGGGGATAAAAATGTCATCTTCGCCAACCGGACTCCGAAAAACGGTTTTCATAGCGCTTGCTTTCGGATTGGTGTGCCTTTCAGGGCCGACCGTATCAGACGCCATAGCTCAGGAGTCTGAGACCGTGATTCCAGACGGGTTTGAAGTTGTAGAGCCTGCCAGAACCGAGATCATACGTATGCCCGACGGGCGGACAGTCGAACGACAAGTTCCAGCCGTAATTAGACCCATCCAGTCCGATACGCCGAAAATTAGCACCATCGAGGTGCCCCCGCCCGCCAATGATGGTCCGCCCGATGGCTGGCACGCAACCCCAGTTGCATTTAGCACCGCCGGGTTTGGCGCGGTATGGTATGATCCGGTTATTTCTGTGTGTTGGGAAAGCGCTGATCCGGCCTACGCGCAGGGCCGCGTCTGGACGCGCGAAGCGGTCGAGGCAAGCTGGGAAAGCGTCTCGCAGGTGGATTTTACGGGCTGGCGCACGTGTACCGACGAGGATCGCGGCATCAGGATTGGCGTCGATACGGGTGGTCCGCATGTGGTGGCGCTGGGCCGCCGGATTGACGGCGTTTCATCTGGGATGGCGCTGAATTTTACGTTCGAAAGCTGGGGGACAGGCTGCGCGAACCATCTTGAATACTGTATCAAAGCATTAGCTGTGCACGAATTTGGTCATGCCCTCGGCCTCGCCCATGAACACAATCGAGATGATCGGACCTTGTGCGAAACAGAGCCGCAAGGTCCCCTGCCCGCGTTTTTGATGACGACCTATGATCCCAAATCGGTGATGAATTATTGCTCTGAGGATTGGAACAATAACGGTCGATTGTCGCCGCTCGACGTAGCGGGCATCCGGCTTCTCTATGGCCCGTTCACAGACGAGACGCCCGCGCGCGTGTCGCTGTCGGGCAGTCTCTCATTGCGAGACGCTGACAATGATCCGCTTGGCGAATTACCCATCGAAGCGAGCTTTGCCCTGACGGACGTTGCCCCGATGCAGAGCCAGACCTTTGCCGGTTGTCTTGATGACACGCTCTGGGGTGAAGCCACTGTCCGTGCATGGGTTGAACCGGGCGATAGCAAGGTGAACCTGCACAGCAAACAGACCATGTACGAAACAGCCGATTGCACCCCAAGCGAAACGGTGGTGATGACAGGCGAAGACACGTACACGCTGGTTGAGCCGGGCAAGCGCGGTTTTGCGGGTACAGGGCGGTTTGTTGAGTTCCGCGACGGGGCAATTGCGCGCGAGGCGACCATGAATTTCTTAACCCAGCGCATTGTCGGAGACACGACCGCGCTGGCTGACTGCACAAGCTGTGTGGCAGCCTCTGAAAACGCCACCTTTGCTTCTGGTACGGCCCCGTTTGCACTGTCGGGAGCGACACTTCATGGCACCGGGCAGATTGCATCGCCATGGCCTGATGACTTTGATCTCGACCTTGAAACCTGCACCACCAAGGCACGCGAGACAGGCGGTTTTGGCAGTCAGGACTGGCAGGACGAGGAGCTTGAAACCTTGTGCGCCACCGCGCCAGCCTCCGAAGAACCTGCTCTGTGTTTTGCTGAGATTATGCGGGACGGGCTCGATTGGGGCGGCGGTACGGTGTGGGTGCCGGAAAACGCCCTGTCTCTTTGTGCCGGATCAACAGATCGGGCCGAACAGACCGGCTGCTTCTCCGACAAAATTTCTGGCGGCACCCAATGGCCCCAAGCGATCGAAGCTTGCAAAGCCCGATAGACTGCACAGAGCGGGCCTTGCGGTGATCGGGCACCAGTGCCAATGAAGAGGCTGGGCCCCACTGGAGTGAAGAATGAAACTGATGATTACGGGCGGCGCAGGCTTTATCGGCTCGGCCGTGATCCGAACTGCGATTGCGCGCGGTCACAGCGTATTTAATGTCGATAAGCTGACTTATGCAGCCAATCTGGCAAATCTGGCTGAGGTTGAGGCGCATCCGGACTATGGTTTTGCTCAAGCGGACATCTGTGATGGAGCGGCCATGGCCTCCGTTTTGAACCGTTTTGAGCCGGACGTGGTTCTCCATCTGGCGGCTGAAAGCCATGTTGACCGCTCAATTGACGGACCAGCGAGTTTTATCGACACCAATATCACTGGTACGTTCACCCTTCTGGAGGCTGTGCGCGACTATCTCAGTTCGGGCAAGGCACCTGCCAGCTTCAGATTTCACCATGTCTCAACCGACGAAGTGTTCGGATCACTCGGCGCGACGGGCGCGTTTACAGAAAGCTCGCCCTATCAGCCGAACTCGCCCTATTCGGCCTCCAAAGCGGCGTCAGACATGCTGGTGCGGGCCTGGGGCGAGACTTATGATCTGCCTGTGATCGTCTCCAATTGCTCGAACAATTATGGGCCATACCAGTTTCCGGAAAAACTGATCCCCGTCGTGATCGAGAAGGCACGGACAGGCCAACCTATTCCCGTCTATGGCAATGGCACGAATGTACGCGATTGGCTCTATGTCGAAGATCATGCCGATGCGCTATTACAGATTGCCGAACGCGGCGCGACAGGCGAGACCTATATGATCGGCGGACGATCTGAAACATCGAATATCGACCTCGTAAATATCATGTGTCGCCTGTTTGATGAGCGTTTCCCCGAACGTGCACCGCATGCTGATCTTGTTACTTTTGTCCATGATCGCCCCGGACACGACCAGCGCTACGCAATAGATTGCTCAAAACTGGAAGCCGAATTAGGGTGGCATCCGAAAACAAACTTCGCCACCGGACTGGATCGGACAATTGACTGGTATCTGGACAATCGGGCATGGATTGAAGAGATCGCAGAACGCGGCGCAATTGGCCATCGGCTAGGACTTGGCGCCCAACCGAAGGACAAAAACGAATGAAGGGCATAATACTCGCAGGGGGCACCGGTTCACGCCTCTTCCCCATCACGCGCGGCGTTTCCAAACAGATGCTCCCTGTTTACGACAAACCCATGATCTACTATCCGCTGAGCACGCTAATGCTCGCGGGCATTCGAGACATACTGGTCATCACAACACCAGAAGATCAGAGCGCATTCCAGCGCTTGCTCGGGACGGGCGAAGAACTCGGGCTGAACATCGCGTACGAAGTACAGCCAGCGCCAAACGGGCTGGCTGAAGCCTTTATCATCGGGGAGGATTTTCTTGATGGTGGTCCGGCCGCTCTGGTGCTTGGCGATAATATTTTTTACGGACACGGCTTGCCAGAGCTATTGCTGGAGGCAGCAGACCTCAAACAGGGTGCACTTGTGTTCGGCTATCGGGTCGCTGACCCCAAACGTTATGGCGTGGTCGAGTTCAACAAAGCCGGAAAGGTGCTCAGCCTTGAGGAGAAACCCCGCAAGCCAAAATCGAAGTATGCAGCGACAGGTCTCTATTTTTATGACGAGACGGTCTGTGAGCGGGCCCGCGCAGTGACGCCATCAGCGCGTGGGGAATTGGAAATTACCGATTTGAACCGGTCATATCTCGACGATGGCCTACTGAATGCGCAAGTGCTTGGGCGCGGTTTTATGTGGCTGGACACTGGCACACATGAAAGCTTGCTCGAAGCGTCCCACTTTGTAAGCACGCTTGAGCAGCGCCAGGGCATGAAAATCTCGTGTATCGAAGAGATCGCTTTCAGGCGCGGTTACATTACCGACAAAGAGCTCCGCGCGCTCGCCAAGCCGATGAAGGGCACCCGGTATGGCAAATATCTTGTCCGGCTCGCCAATGGTAAGCTTTAGTTGTGATTAGGCTGGCGTGACATCGCCGTAGACAATGAAATGCGGATTGTCGTAGCCACGCTCGGTTTTGCCATAAAGCAATGGTGCGCCATCCTCTTGCAAAACCCGCCCACCTGCCGCCTCGACCACAGCCTGTCCAGCGCCGGTGTCCCATTCCATCGTTCGGCCCATACGCGGGTAAAGGTCAGCCTCCCCTGCTGCGATCAGACAAAATTTTAGCGAAGATCCGGCCGCAATAATCTCCGAGACGTCGAACTTTTCGAGGAAAGCATCGGTTTCAGGGGTTCGGTGGGATTTGGACGCGATGGCTGTTAATCCGCCTATTGCGCTGCGGATACGCATGGGCTTGCGTTCGGACGCTGGAGGGACATCACCGCCTGGCTTTGCGGTGGCCTGCCAAGCCGAGGACACGCTGTCGGCGACAAACAGGCGATCAAGGGCCGGCGCGAAGACAACTCCCATGACAGGGCGACCATGCTCGATCAGGGCAATATTGACCGTAAACTCACCACGCTTGTTTACGAATTCCTTGGTGCCATCAAGCGGATCGACCAGAAAGAACCGATCGCCGATCTCGGGGATCTCACCGGCAGCCACCGCTTCTTCAGCCAGCACAGGAACGCCGGGAGCCAAATCGGTCAAGGCGTCCAAGATGAGTTTCTCGGCCTTCTCATCCGCCTCTGTAACGGGTGAGGCATCATCTTTGGACAAGACTTCGAAATCCGTCACATAAACATCCATGATAAGCGCACCCGCGCTCAGCGCAATCGCTGCCAGACCTTCACCGGTTAAGCTCATATCATCTTCCTTTAAGTCGCCGGGAGGGCTGTACCACGTCGAGCCTCGTTGGCGCTACCCGGAACGAGGCTTCACGTGCACAATTTTAATCACGGTGGCTCTGACCTAGATCAGAAAATCGTCGCTAAAGACAATCTGCCCTGTTGCGTCAAGGTCAATGCCGAGATCCAGGGAGAGCAAGTCGAACGCGTCTTGCTGGAGGTTTGCGGCAGGGGCAAAGGTCTCCTGATCAAAGTCAAAGCTGTCACGCTCGAACGATACGGGCTGCGAAGCAACGTTGGTGGCAAAGACGAACAGATCGCCAACCTCGCTCGTGTCGACAGACGGACCGCTCGTAATGCTCCGCTCGACGGTGACGTCCCCATCGGGCTGACGGATGGCCGATCCGCTATCGCCAAAGTCAAAATCACTAGCGGTCAGATCCGCTGCGTTGACACCTTCCAGTGTCAGCGTATTGCCGCCCTCAAAATCGATCACCGCGTCGCTGCCAGACTGGGTGATGCCAAGATCATCGAAAGACGCGACGCCCTCAAGCGCGATCGTGTCGCCCTGCGCGCTGGAGAAGTCCGTGATCGTATCATCACCGGAGTTCGCCGTATTAAACTCGAACGTGTCCGCGCCTGTCCCGCCCGTAAAGACATTGTCTGCGGCGCTACTGACGAACGTATCATTGCCATTTGT
>CAZMMU010000021.1:18865-48299 GCA_964567455.1 uncultured Hyphomonas sp. | reverse complement strand
GCCTACATGCGCTCTGGCGCCTCGATTCCGAGCAAGTCTAACCCGATATTGAGCTGGGCGGCGACCGCTTGGCACAGGGCGATGCGGGAAGCGCGTTTGGCGGGGTCGTCTTCGCTGGCAATTTTGTGGGCGCCATAAAAGGCGGCAAAGCTCTGGGCGAGATTGTAGACGTGTTCGCACAATATATGCGGCATGCGCTTATTGCGGGTCTGCTCTAGCGCAAGGGAAAAGCCGTCAAGGGTGAGCACGAGCGCGCGTTCCGCGTCGCTTTCGATGCGGATGTCGCCGGCCATATTGCCTTCGTCTGCCGCTTTGCGCAGGAGGGATTTGATCCGCACGGCCTGATACAGAAGATAGGGGCCGGTCTTGCCTTCAAAGCTTGTGAAGCGGTCCAGATCGAAGACGTAATTTGTCGTGCGGGTGTTCTGCAAATCGGCAAAGCGCAAGGCGGCGCGGGCAACAAGTTCGCCAATGCGGGCGCGTTCCTCGGGGCCGATGTCTGCGGAAAGCCTGCCGCCCTCTTCGATCTTTTTATTGGCCTCGTCTAGCGCCATCGAGGTCAGGTCGCCGAGCTTGAGCGTACCGCCTGCGCGGGTCTTGAACGGCTTGCCATCCTTGCCATTAACGGTGCCGAAGCCGAGATGTTCGAGCCGATCCTCGTCGATATAGCCAACAATTTGCGCGGCGCGGAAGACTTGCTCGAAATGGAGCGCTTGTCGCTGATCGACAACATAGAGCATCCGGTCTGGCTTATAGGTCTGCACACGGTCTAAAATCGTGGCTAAGTCAGACGTGTGATAATTGCTGGCCCCGCGTGAATTCAACAGCATGAAGGGCGGGTAATCCTTTGTGTCATCGTCGCGCTCGACCGGGATAATCCACGCGCCATCATCCTCGATGGTGAGCCCGCGTGCTTTGATGTCTTCGACCATGCCCGGAATGAACGGCTCGGCATCTTTCTCGCCAAGCCACAGGTCAAATGTGACGCCGAGAAATCCGTAATCGATCTTGAGCGCCTCAATAGAAACATCGACAAAATGTTGGAGCAAAGCACGATAACCTGCCCGTCCGGCCTGCATTTGGGCAACCGCATCCTGACTGCGTTTGTTGCGGGCTGGATCGTCTTTGGCTTTGGCAGAGGCCTGCGGGTAGAGCCGTGAAAGGTCGTCGATTGTGACAGGTGAGACCTTGGGAAACGGGCCCGAATTTTCTGCATCGAAATAGGGTAAATCTGGCTGTTCGTCCTCTAGCTCGGTGATCAGGTGACCCATTTGCAAGCCCCAATCGCCCATATGGATGTCGGAGGTGACTTTATCGCCAAGGAAGCGCAAGACGCGCTGGAGCGTGTCACCGATAACAGCGGTGCGCAAATGTCCGACATGCATAGGCTTGGCGACATTTGCGCCGCCAAAATCAAGGATCAAATTTTGAGGGTCTGCGGCTTTGGACGCTCCGGCCATCTCGGTATCATTACGAATAGCTGCGGCTGTTTTTGCAAGCGCATCGTCGCTAACGCGAATGTTCAGAAAGCCCGGACCTGCGATCTCGACCGAAGCAATCGGACCCTGTCCATCGACAGCTTCTGCGATCTGGGTCGCAATCTCGCGCGGGTTACGCTTGGCCGCTTTCGCGCCAGCCAGCGCCCCATTGCATTGGAAGTCCGCCATATCAGGCTTGTCCGACCGACGAACGTCGCCAAGGCGCGCTTCCAACCCAGCCGCTTCGAATGCTCGCGCAAAGATGGCGCCAAGCTCACTGCCTAGATGACCCATGGGCCTGTCTCCAATATTTTAAACTTGGGTCTATTGGCCCGCATCAAGACGGAAACGTTTGCCGTCGAGATTGAACTGAAGCTGCTTGTCAGTCAGATCGAACCCGACAAGGATTTCGAAGTTCGCGCCCGAAATACTCTCATCAAGACGCGGAATTTCGATCCGGCCGACCACATCATTGGCCCCGATCACAGGATCATCCTTGAAGTCCGCGCGGACGGTGAACGTTTCGCGTTGCAGTACGCGCGAATTCCGACGCGTCACAGCAATGAAATAGCCATAATCATGGAATCGCTCGGTCCCTTTTGGTCCCTGACCAAAAGCAAATGACAGCTCCACTTCGGCCAAAAGAGGTTCGTCATCAACATACCGGCAATACAGTCTCACATCGACAATCTCGCCAGTATAGGCAATGTCCTTGAACGACTCTGAATCGCCTTCGAACTCGATAATCCGCGATGCCTCATACAAAGAGCCCACAGTCGGACATGGCCCTGCATTTGGCCTGTCATCTAACGTGCTGCCAATCGTCGAACAGGATGCAAGCACCGCCAGACAGGCCAATGAAGAGAGAATGGAAACGCGCATGAGACGATGTGTCCTTCCAAGGTTCGGGCGGATTGCCTTTGGCAGAGCCGACCCCATCTGATAGCCAATAGGTTTAACGGTGCCCAGCCTTGGGCGCAACGCCGCATTCGCAGGAGATTGACGCTTTGTCCGCCCAAAATCGCAAGATGACAATTTTATTGGCCGCACCGAGAGGTTTCTGCGCCGGCGTCGATCGAGCCATCCAGATCGTCGAGGAAGCGCTCACCAAATGGGGTCCACCTGTCTATGTCCGCCACGAGATCGTGCACAACGCTCATGTGGTTTCGAGACTTGAAGCCCTAGGCGCTGTTTTTGTTGAAGAAGTTTCCGATTGCCCGGCTGACCGCCCGGTTATCTTTTCAGCGCATGGTGTGCCCAAATCAGTGCCATTGGAAGCGCAGAACCGGAACATGATTTACGTTGATGCGACCTGCCCACTCGTCTCCAAAGTCCATGTCGAAGCCCAGCGCCATCATGCTGATGGTCAGGAGATCATTCTCATCGGCCATCAAGGGCATCCCGAAGTCATCGGAACAATGGGGCAATTGCCCGACAGCGCGATGACGTTGATCGAAACGGTTGCCGATGCCGAAGCCTTTACACCCAAAGACCCCAACAATCTGGCATTCGTAACACAGACCACGCTGTCGGTTGATGACACGGCAGAAATCGTGGCCACGCTTCAAAAGCGGTTTCCATCGATTTCGGCACCACACAAGGAAGACATTTGCTACGCCACGACAAATCGGCAGGAAGCTGTGAAGACTATGGCAGATCGCGCAGATTTTGTGCTCGTGATCGGGGCAGAGACATCGTCAAATTCCAAACGCCTTGTCGAAGTGGCCGCGCGCAATGGGGCAAGCGCGTCAAAATTGGTCGCCAGCGCGCAGGACGTTGACTGGAATTGGCTTGATGGGGTTGAGACCCTAGGCATCACCGCAGGCGCCAGCGCGCCCGAAGATCTGGTGCAGAGCCTGATCGATGCCTGCTCGGAGCGGTTTGAAACATCTGTCGAAGAGATCCGCGTCACCGACGAAAATGTCGTGTTCAAATTACCGCGCATCCTGTCTGACTGACCCCCCGTTTTCAGCGATATGGGCGGGTGCAACCGCGTCATCGGTCTCACCTCAATATGCATAAAAATACCCCCTGCATCTTTCGACACAGGGGGTAAATTCTATCAAACTCTTTCGAGCTGTCGTCCTAGTAAGGTGACAGGCCGAGAGATTGAACGGTTGACACAGTCAGGTAACCAACTGGCAGACCGTTCGCGCGCTGGTAAGCTTCCATTGCGCGAAGGGTGCCTGGGCCAAACTGGCCATCATCCGGTGCATTGTAACCAGCAGCGGTCAGAGCCCGCTGGATTTCGCTGACTTTTGCAGATGTGGTGTTTGTATCGCAAAGCACTTCGCGCCATTCGAGGCCGCCACCGCCAGTGACAACCCGCTTTTCAACGGTCTTGAATGTCGCTGGGATCACATTGACCTGCTCGCTCGCTGGGGTCACCAAGACCTGCTTGGTCACAGTGCCGTACTCGGCAGGCACAACATTCTCAATCACTTGAGGAGGTTGCGCAACAATTTCGCGAGATACCGTTTCGACAACAGCTGGGATAACCCGCACATCTGTTGTTTCAGGCGTCGCAATGCGTGTGCGTGTTACAGTGTCATACTGAGCTGGCACTTCGACCCGGCAGAGCAGTTCACCAGTGGCTTGCTCGCCATTGACATTTGCTGTGCCAGTTCCTGCTGCGCCACGGCCAAACAGGCCAGCGCCTGGTTTCCATGTCGAATAGGCTGGACGAACCAGAACTTGCTCTGTGTATGTTTCGAAAGTCGCAGGAATAACAATTGTTTCCGTACGCTCAGGCTCAACAACAACAGTCTCTGTCACAGTCTCATAAACAGCAGGAATTGTGCTGTATGTGATTGTTTCTTCCTTGACCAGAACCTGCTCGGTCTGTGTTTCATAAGTCGCAGGAATAACAATAATTTCCTGCGTTTCAGGACGGTCTACAACCTGCTCGGTCACAACTTCTGTTGTTTCCGGAATCAGAACGCGTGCAAAGCACTCGCCCGGATCTGCACTTGGTGGATAGTCCGCACCCTGGGCCATTGCAGCACCGGTAAACAGTGTGGCAGCGGCAGACGCCAAAAGCATCTTCTTCATGTTTATTCTCCCCTTGGATACCAGTACCGGATTATCCGGCACTAGATACTGGCTAAACAATTAGCACGCGGTCACTACAAACCGCGTACCAAAGAGTTTGCGAGTCAGAATTCCGACGCGCAACCAAGGAGAGTTTTAACCCAGTCAAACATTACAGACCAGACATAACCTGCTTTTTCCTGCACAAAGTCTGTGATTATTTTTACAAATCCGCATAATTTCAGGCGATCAGGCGGGAAAAATTCTGTTCAATTGATCTTTCCTCAATCCCAAAAACGGGGCAGACCCGCTGCCAGAGTCCAAGAAGACGAGGAATCAGGACATGATTGAACGCTATTCGAGGCCGGAAATGGTCGATATCTGGTCACCCGAATCAAAATTTTCGATTTGGCTGGAAATCGAGACCCTCGCGGCCGAGGCCATGGAGGGGTTCGGGCAAATTCCTGAAGGGACGAGCGCTGCCGTTCGCGAGCGGGCGCAATTCGATGTCGAGCGAATCAATGAGATCGAACGTGAGGTGAAACATGACGTCATCGCTTTCCTGACCAATGTCGCTGAATATGTCGGAGAGGAAGCCCGCTACCTTCATAAGGGGCTGACCTCTTCGGACGTGCTCGACACATGCCTCGCCGTCCAGCTCAGCCGGGCAAGCGATCTGCTTCTGATGGGTCTCGACCGCGTACTGGTCGCGCTTAAAGACCGCGCCGAAGAACACAAGCTTACCCCAACCATTGGCCGCAGCCATGGCATCCACGCCGAGCCGGTCACATTCGGGCTGAAACTTGCAGGGTATTACGCCGAGTTCAAACGCTGCCGGGCGAGGCTTCTGGCGGCCCGCGAAGAAATTGCCACCTGCGCCCTTTCTGGCGCGGTCGGCACATTTGCGAATATTGATCCGCGCATCGAAGCCCATGTCGCAAAGGCTCTGGGCCTTACGCCAGAGCCGATCTCGACCCAGATCATCCCGCGCGACCGCCATGCAATGTTTTTCTCGACCCTTGGCGTGATCGCGTCATCGATTGAGCGTCTCGCCACTGAAGTCCGCCACTTGCAACGCACCGAAGTGCTTGAAGCAGAAGAATTTTTCTCTGCGGGGCAAAAAGGTTCCTCGGCGATGCCACACAAGCGCAATCCGGTATTAACAGAAAATCTGACAGGTCTGGCGCGGCTGGTACGGTCGTCTGTGACCCCGGCACTTGAAAATGTCGCCCTTTGGCATGAGCGCGACATTTCGCACTCATCCGTCGAACGTGGCATTGGACCCGACGCGACGGTCCATCTCGATTTCGCCTTGCACAGGCTAGCCGGGGTTATCGAGCAATTGCTGGTCTATCCTGAGAATATGCAGGCAAACATGGACAAGCTGGGCGGGTTACACAATTCCCAGCGCGTCTTGCTCGCGCTCGTCGAAAAAGAAGTCAGCCGTGAGGATGCTTATCGGCTGGTACAGCGCAATGCCATGCGGACCTGGGCGGGCGAAGGCGCATTTCTCGACTTTTTGAAGCAAGATGACGATGTCAAAGCGCGCCTGAGCGATGATGAACTCGAAGGGCTGTTTGATATGGAGTATCATCTGGCGCAAATCGACTTTATATATAATCGCGTGTTCAGCTAGAACTCATCTGGCCTGTGCTAGAGGTGTATCAAGCTTCGGAAAGGTTCTCGCGCATGCTTCGTGCTCTAATGATCGCCCTGCTTTTTATATTGGCCCCGCTGGGCGCTCGCGCGGAGCCGGTTCTTAAGATTATCAACTTCACCGCCGCATGGTGCCCGAACTGCCAGATCCTCAATCCCGCCATGCACAATGCGCTTCTGGATTTTCCCGAAGGCCAGATCGAAGTGATTGATCTGGACATGACCCTTGCTGGACGCGGAGCATCCGACGAGCAGAAATGGGCGGTTTATGCCGACGCGATCCGGCTGGCTGAAAGCCACAAGGCGGTCCATCTTTGGGAACGCTATGCTGGCGTTACGGGCATTGCCGCGATCATTGCGGCCGATACTGGCGAAACGATTGGCTGCATGACACGAGCGCTAAGCTCGGACATGATCGCCTATGGTTTACGCGAATCGATGATCATCACCGAGCGGCGCGCGCCCGGCGAAAGAATGCCTGACGGACCTGATTGTCCCTGAAGCTGACCGAACGCCGAGCCTCTACGTTTCGCTGTTTAACTGCTCACGCGCAACCAGCAGCAGCGCGTCCATTTGCTCGCGAATGCGCGCATCGGACCGGTCGATGCCTTTGGCATCAAAATCGCCGCGCACTTTGCGGAACACGTCCTCATCGCCCGCTTCTTCAAGATCAGACAGAACAACCGTTTTGGCATAGGCTTCCGCGTCCGGGCCTGACAGCTCCATCAGATCGGCAGCCCACAGTCCCAGCAATTTGTTGCGTCGCGCCATCGTCTTGAAATCAGTGGCCTGATCCATGGCAAATTTTGCCTCTTCACCGCGCTTGCGATCTTCGAATTGAGACATGTTGTAGGCTCCTTGAATTTGTTCCCCACGGATATAGTCACTGACATTGATGAATTTCAACAAGAGAGATGCTGGAAAGCGACGAATTAGGCGTTTCGTGTCAGTCGCATAATTGATATAGATCAGCGGATTCTCACACATGAGGGACACAAATTGCTCCCTCGCTGACCGGAAAGTCTGCCCATGTCACGACGCCGTATGATCTATGAAGGCAAAGCCAAAATCCTGTATGAGGGACCTGAACCGCATTTGCTGGTGCAGTATTTCAAGGACGACGCGACCGCCTTTAACGCCGAGAAAAAGGCTGTGTTGGACGGTAAGGGCGTACTCAATAACCGCATTTCCGAATATATGATGACGCGGCTTGGCGAGATCGGCATTCCGCATCATTTCGTCAAACGGCTGAACATGCGCGAACAACTCATCAAGAAAGTCGAAATTATTCCGCTCGAAGTGATTGTGCGTAACGTCGCCGCCGGAACCATGGCCAAGCGGCTTGGCCTTGAAGAAGGCGTGCGCCTGCCGCGCGCCGTCGTGGAGTTTTGCTACAAGAAAGACGAGTTGGGCGATCCGCTCGTCGCCGAAGAACACATCTCCGCTTTTGGCTGGGCAACGCCCCCTGAAGTGGACGATATGATCTCGCTGGCCTTGCGGACAAATGATTTCATGTGCGGGCTGTTTGCCGGCGTTGGCATCAGACTGGTTGATTTCAAGCTCGAATTCGGTCGCCTGTTCGAGAATGAGACGGTACGGACGATCCTCGCAGACGAGATCAGCCCAGACAGCTGTCGGCTCTGGGATATGGAAACCGATAAGAAGCTCGACAAGGACCGCTTCCGCCGCGACCTTGGCGGGGTCACCGAGGCCTATTCGGAAGTGGCCCGCAGGCTTGGCATCTTGCGCGACTCAGGCGACGGAGCGGACATCGTCGATTTCAAGGGAGGCGGCAAGTGAAGGCAATTGTGCACATTGGCCTGAAACCGGGCGTGCTCGACCCGCAAGGCAAAGCGGTAGCCGATACGCTAGGCCGCATGGGCTACGCAGAGGTTGAAGCCGCACGCATCGGCAAGACCATCGAGCTTGACCTTGACGATGGACTAAGCGCTGCAGACGCCGAAACGCGCGTCAAGGAAATGTGTGAAAAGCTGCTCGCCAATACGGTGATCGAAAGCTACCGGTTTGAGATTTCGGGCGCATGAAAACAGCGGTGATCGTCTTCCCCGGGTCAAATTGCGACCGCGACGCGCAAGTTGCACTGACGCAGGCCACCGGTAACGCACCTGAAATGGTCTGGCACAAGGACGGCACGATTCCCGACGATACCGACTTGGTGATGATCCCCGGCGGCTTTTCCTATGGTGACTATTTACGCTGCGGCGCAATGGCCGCGAACTCTCCGGTGATTGCTCAATTACACGCGCACGCAGCGCGCGGGGGCTATGTACTCGGCGTGTGTAACGGGTTCCAGATTTTGGCCGAGACGGGACTGTTGCCGGGTGCGCTGGTGCGCAATGCGTCGCTGAATTTCGTCTGCAGGCCGCAGGCCCTGAAGGTGGAAAGCGCGAACACGGCGTTCACTTCAGCTTATGCGGGACACGACGAGGTGGTTATTCCGATCGCTCATCATGACGGTAATTATATGGCTGACGACAGCACGCTCGATCAGCTTGAAGGCGAAGGTCGTGTGGCGTTTCGCTATGCGGGCAATCCAAACGGCTCGGCGCGCGATATTGCAGGCGTCTTGTCAGAGAACGGCCGCGTGCTCGGCATGATGCCCCACCCCGAACGCGCCATTGGCGGCCACGAAGGCGGAACAGACGGGCTTGGATTGTTCGAGAGCTTGGTCGGGGCTGTTTGAGCTAGGCTACAAATCTAGTTGCAATGTGTTATGAATTTCAGTATTCTTGTTTTGTTCCAAGGAGGGTTAAGATGCCTAATTCGAAAAATTATTGGACAACTAAGCGCAATTCCGGCTGGGCAGTAAAAAAGGAAGGAAGCGGGCGAGCATCTTCCACGCATTCTACTCAAGCTGAGGCATGGAAAGAAGCTCGGCGTTTGGCGCGAGGCACCGAAGGAGAAGCCTTTTTGCAAGGGCAAGACGGTAAGATACGCGCCCGAAATACTTATGGTCATGACCCGCGCAGGATAAAAGGCTGACCTTCAAAGATGCCGCAAAGAAAAATCCCACTAGCGATCATTTACGACTTTGACGGCACCTTAGCTGCTGGGAACATGCAAGAACGTGACTTTATTCCTGCAATAGGTATGACCACGTCGGATTTTTGGGACGAGGTTAAACGGCGAGCTAAGCACTCTCGCGGTGACGAAATTCTGATGTACATGGGACTAATGCTAGAAAAAGCTGACGCTGCTGAGGTACCTGTAAAGTCAGATAACTTCAGGGAGTTTGGAGAGGCATTAGAGCTTTTTCAGGGAGTAACCGATTATCGTCCTAACGACACGATGAGCTGGTTTGAAGGGATCGATAGTTACTGCAAAGAATCTGCGGTAAGCGTGGATCATTATATATTGTCATCTGGTATTGCCGAGATGGTTGAGGGCACATCCATCGCTAAGCATTTCACCAAGATATATGCATCGCGGTTTTACTATGATCAATATGGCAAGGCCGTTTGGCCTGCATTGGGTATCAACTACACTAATAAGACTCAGTTCCTCTTTCGAATAAACAAAGGGTCGTTAGATGAACATGATCATTCCGTGATCAACCAATATACTCCGTTAGATGATAGGCCTGTTCCATTTTCAAATATGATTTATATTGGAGACGGAGAAACCGACATCCCTTGCTTTAGAACTGTCAAAAGCCTTGGCGGTTTTTCCTTGGCGGTATACCGTCCAAACACTGCAAAAGCACGTATAAGACCTGATAAACTGCTCAAAGACGGCCGCGTACAGTTTGTTGCCCCTGCTGATTATCGAGAGGGAAAAAGGCTAGACAAAATCATAAAGAGCATAATCGACAAGTTGCAAGTTGATGCTGATCTGAATCGACTCATGTCATAATGTCCCCTTTAGCTCTTTCATGAACATCACCCGCCTCTATCGCTACCCCGTCAAAGGCCTCTCAGGTGAAGCGCTGGAATCGCTTGAGCTGCAAGCGGACAAAGGCATTATGGGGGACCGCGCGTTTGCGATTGCGCGCGGGGTGGATGTGTTTGACGAGGCTGCACCGGAGGCAAAATCAAAGCTGCATTTTCTGATGCTGGCGAAAGATGAGGCGCTGGCCGCGCTCAGCACCCGCTATGATGCGGCAAGCGGCGTGTTGACGGTTGAGCGGTCAGACAGCCCGCCTCTTTCGGCATCCCTGCACACTGAAGATGGCCGCGCCGAACTGGAAGCCTTTTTCAAAACCTATCTTGGCAAGGACGATGTCGCCCCGCGCATTGTCTCAGCCGAGGGACATAAATTCACTGATATTTCGGTGGTCTCGCCGGAAAAGATGCGGGCGATTTCGCTGGTGAACCTTGCCTCTGTGCGGGCGCTGTCGGACGTTGTCGGGCGCGAGATTGACCCGCGCCGGTTTCGGGCCAATGTCTATTTTGACGGCGTGCCCGCCTGGGACGAGCTAAACTGGACCGACCGGGACATAAAGATTGGCCAAGCCGAAGCCCATTGCGTTCTGCGCACCAAACGCTGCCCCGCAACGGACGTAAACCCGGACACGGCGGCGCGCGACATCAATTTGCCCGCAGAAATCAGGAAGCATTTTGGCCATTTCGATATGGGCATCTATGCCGAAGTGCGCACGAGCGGCCTAGCGAAGACCGGCGACGTTTTCGAAGTCATCTAGCTCGCCGACAACAAATGCTGGCGACTCGCAGCATCACGCGCTAAACACGCGGCCATGACAGACACATCACAGATAATCGCCGCGATGACCGCAGAACAGACCGAGCAGGCCGCGCTGGAGCATGGCATAAATGCTGAAGAATATGAGCGCCTGACCTCGCGGCTTGGGCGGGCGCCCAACCTTGTGGAACTGGGCATCTATTCGGTGATGTGGTCGGAGCACTGCTCTTACAAATCTTCGCGCAGGCACCTGTCGAAATTTCCGACCAAGAACGAGCATGTCATTCAGGGGCCGGGCGAGAATGCGGGCGTAATCGACATTGGCGACGGGCAAGCGGCGATCTTCAAAATGGAAAGCCACAACCACCCCTCCTACATCGAGCCCTATCAGGGCGCAGCAACAGGCGTTGGCGGCATTCTGCGCGATGTGTTCACCATGGGCGCGCGCCCGATTGCGCTGGTCAATGCGCTGCGCTTTGGCGAACCGGACCACCCCAAAACGCGCGAGCTTGTGGCCGGTGTTGTCGCGGGCATTGGCGGCTACGGAAATTGTGTTGGCGTGGCGACCGTCGCTGGCGAGACGCAGTTTGATAAGGGCTATAATGGCAATATCCTCGTCAACGCTATGGCCGTTGGCCTTGCCGATCAGGACAAGATATTCTATGCGCGCGGCGCGACGCCCGGAAACCCGATCTTCTATGTTGGCTCCAAGACTGGCCGCGACGGTATTCATGGCGCGACGATGGCGTCTGCGGAGTTTTCAGAAGGCGACGAGGAGAAGCGCCCCACTGTGCAAGTCGGTGATCCGTTCACGGAGAAATTGCTGATTGAAGCCTGCCTCGAACTGATGGCAACCGACGCCATTCAGGCGATACAGGATATGGGCGCAGCCGGGCTGACGTCCTCTTCAGTCGAAATGGCTGACAGTGGCGGCGAAAACGGCGAAGGCATTGGCGTGCGCATGGATCTCGATAAAGTGCCCCAGCGCGAAGACGGCATGACGGCCTATGAGATTATGCTCTCGGAGTCCCAGGAGCGCATGTTGATGGTGCTCTACCCGGATAAGATTGATATCGCCAAAGCCGTGTTCGAGAAATATGATCTTGATGCGGAAGTCATCGGCGAGACCACGGACACAGGTCATCTGGAATTGATCCAGTTCGGGCAAACAGTGTGTAATATTCCGGTCGCGCCGCTGGCCGAGGACGCGCCAAATTATGATCGGCCATGGGTCGAGCCACCAAAACGCGCACCGTTTGATATTTCCCAATATCCAGAGCCGGAGGATTATGGCGAGGTGCTTTTGAAGCTGATGTCCTGCCCCGATATGGCATCCAAGCGCTGGATCTGGGAACAATATGACCGGCATGTGATGGGCGATACGGTGGACAGTTCGCAATCCATGGGCAACGCGGCCATTGTGCGCATTCACGGCACGAACAAAGCGCTGGCCATCACCTCGGACTGTAACCCGCATTATGTCGCCGCTGATCCGTTTGAAGGCGGCAAACAGGCGGTGGCAGAAGCGTATCGGAACCTGTCAGCGGTGGGTGCAAAGCCGATTGCGATTACCGACAATTTGAACTTTGGCAATCCGGAAAACCCTGAAACGATGGGCTATATCGTTAAGGCGATTGAGGGCATGGCCGAGGCTTGCAAACAGCTCGATTTTCCGGTCGTCTCCGGCAATGTCTCGCTTTACAATGAGACCGACGGCGTCGCCATTCCGCCAACGCCCGTGTGCGGCGGGGTTGGTCTGATCGAAGATGTCTCCAAAATTGCAACGCTGAAAGGCGCGCAGCCGGGGGATGTGTTGATCCTGATTGGTGAGACCAAGGGGCATTTGGGCGCGTCGCTTTATGCGCGCGAAATTTTGGGGCTGGAAGGCGACGCGCTTGGTCCGCCGCCGCCCGTAGATTTGGAGACTGAGAAGCGCAACGCGGACTTTATCCGCTCTCTGATCGAGCAAGGGTTAGTGAACGCTGTGCATGATGTGTCTGAGGGCGGGATTGCTTGTGCGGCGGCTGAGATGGCTTTGGCGAGTGGGCAAGGATGGTCTCAAGCTCCGGAGTTCGGTGCAATTGAAATGTTTGCGGAAGATCAGCATCGTTACTTACTCGCTGTCGCCACCCCTATTGAAATTCACAAACTTGCAAAATCCGCCGGTATTCCTTCAACCAACGCAGCGACGCTTTACGATGACGCTACAGCAATGTTGTCAGGGGTAGAATTCCCCCTCTCCCGCCTTCGCGAAGCACATGAGGGCTGGTTGCCTGCCTATATGAGCAAGGTGGATTAGGGGTGCCATGGACCCCAGCGTTCGCTGGGGATACGGAAGCTTGGTTGAGTTCAGTCCTTCAACCATCACCCTGCCCCCAAACGGATTTGGGGAAACGGCACCTGCGGTAAAGTTCACCGATGAACTCTCACCCCGCATCCCCAACGCACGTTGGGGTCTATGGCTTCCTGGACCGGAGGCTTGGCAAATTTGGGGAATTAAGCTGGCACTATAGCCGGCCTCACCCTAGGTTCGCGCCATGGTCTTTTATGTCTACATCGTAACCAACAAACGTAATGGCACATTTTATATCGGGCATACTGATGATCTTGCCAAACGGCTCTGGCAACATAAAGCCAAAACGGCAGACGGATTTACCAAAAAGTATGGCTGCGACAGGCTGGTCTGGTTTTGCGAGTTTCCAAGCCGTGACGAGGCGAAAGCGCGCGAGCGGCAGATGAAGGCTTGGCGGCGAGCCTGGAAGATTGAAGAGATCGAGAAGCTGAATGCAGGATGGCTGGATTTGTCGCTGGATTTTGGGCGTGTGTGGCCATGGACCCCAGCGTTGCCTGAGGATACGGTCGCCGAAAGCAAGCCCTAAAGTCCGTTCTGTTTCTTCAGATAGGCGATAATATTAGCGGACTCATACATCTCCGTGCCCGTTTCGGTGTCCACGAGATACGGCGTTTGGCGTTTGCCGCCGCGCGCGATGAGTTCTTTTTCGTGGGGCGGGACGTCGCGGTCGCGCAATTCGGCTTCGATGCCATGGGTCTTCATAAACGCCATAACGCGGTCGCCCCAAGGACAGCCCTGCTCGATGTAAAGAATGTACATGGCGTTTCCCGTGTCAGACCATCGATAAATCCTAGCCTGAATTGGACTGAAAACAAACAGCACGCGCCATTGACCCCAACCGCCAATACGGGTTTTCTGCAATTAGATTTATCGAGGCGGCATGCCTCAAACCCAGAAAGGGAGAGACGAATATGATGAAAACCAGAATGATGACGAGCGCGGCAATGATGGCCGCATTTGCGCTGGCCGGCTGCGAGACATTTCCAGGCCCCAATGGTCCGCTCAAGCGCGCCTCGACCACAGCACCGGTAAGCGCGAGCAGTCTTGGCGCAACGCCAGTGGCTGCGGAAACGACAGCCGCCGCGACTTCCGAAGACACAGGCCCGACGGTCGAAGACGCACGTGCCTATATCGAGGCCGCCGAAGCTGAACTTGCCGAGCAGAGCGAATACGCTGCGCGCGTGTTCTGGAATCAGGCAACAAATATCACGTTTGACACCAACGCACTTGCCGCGCGAGCTGGCTCGGAATCTACGCAAATGGCCGTACGGCTCGCCAATGGGACCAAGCAATTTGAAGGCCTCGACCTGCCCGCCGATCTGGCGCGAAAAATCCAGATCCTGCGTTCTGGCATTACCATCCCCGCCCCATCGACCGAAGGCGCAGCAGACGAGCTTGCCAAGATCACAACCGGCCTAGACAGCACCTACGCAACAGGCACCTTCAACTATAAGGGCGAGGACCTAAACCTCGACCAGCTCTCCACCATTATCGAAACATCGCGCGATCCCGAAGAGCTCAAAGCCGTCTGGGAAGGCTGGCGGACGGTTTCGCCGGTCATGCGAGACGATTATGCCCGCATGGTCGATATTGCAAATGAAGGCGCAACCGAGCTTGGCTTTGCCAATGTCGCCGATATGTGGCTGTCCAATTACGACATGCCGCCCGAACAGATGTCCGCCGAAGTCGAGCGGCTCTGGGGACAGGTCGAGCCACTCTATGAGGAACTACACTGCTATGTCCGCGCCGAGCTGAACGAGGAATATGGCGACGACGTCCAGCCCGCTGTCGGTACAATCCGCGCCGACCTTTTGGGCAATATGTGGGCGCAAAGCTGGTCGAGCATTTATGATATTGTCGCGCCAGAGGTCTCTGCAGAAAGCTATGATCTGACGTCAATTCTGGAGACCAAAGAGTTTGACGCGATCCGCATGGTCGAGCAGGGCGAGGGCTTCTTCTCATCGCTCGGCATTCGCGAACTGCCTGACACATTCTGGGAACGCAGCCAGATCACCCGCCCGCGCGACCGCGAAGTCGTCTGCCATGCCTCGGCGTGGAACCTCGACAATCTTGAAGACGTCCGCATCAAAATGTGCACCGAGGTCAACGCCGAAGACTTCTACACGGTTCACCACGAACTGGGGCACAATTACTATCAGCGCGCCTATAAGGATCAGGATTTCCTACACAAGAACGGCGCACATGACGGCTTCCATGAAGCGATTGGCGATTTTGTCGGCCTGTCGATTACGCCCTCCTATCTCAAATCCATTGGGCTGATTGATGAGGAACCGCCGGCCGAGGCAGACCTTGGCCTCTTGATGAATACTGCGCTTGATAAAATCGCTTTTCTGCCCTTTGCCTATTCGGTTGATAGCTGGCGCTGGGGCGTCCTGCGTGGCGAGACAGACCTTGAGCATTATAATGATAGCTGGGTGATGACACGCATGGACAATCAAGGCATCAAGCCGCCCGGCCCCCGCCCATCGGAAGCCTTTGATCCGGGCGCGAAATATCACATTCCGGGCAACACACCCTATTTGCGCTATTTCCTGAGCTACATCCTGCAGTTCCAGTTCCACAAGGCTGCCTGCGAGCAAGCCGGATGGGACGGCCCACTCCACCGCTGCTCGATCTTTGACAACAAAGAAGTCGGCGCGCGGTTCGAAGACATGATGACGCTCGGGGCCAGCCAGCCTTGGCCGGACGCGCTTGAAGCGTTCACCGGCACGCGCGAGATGGACGGCTCCGCAATTGCGGAATATTTCGCACCGCTCGTGACCTATCTTGAAGAAGAAAACGAAGGCCGCACCTGCGGCTGGTAGGCACCAATACAAGACCGGACATGCAGGGCAGATATGCGCCCGGCATGCCCGGTTTTGGTCAAGCGCGGAAATACCGGTTATTCGCGTCATTCCACGACTTGATCGCGGGATCCATCACCCGAATGAATCGCCAATGGGCACACGGCCCGAACGGCACGCAACTGGTCTGGGGCGGCTCAGGTCCGGTTTGTAGTGAGTCACATGCAAGACAGAGAAAACGGCGGAACGGATCAGAGGCATAATTGAACGCTCGGTCTGGAACGGGCTCTTTATGCCCTGCTCTTGGTGGTTTGGCAAAGTCTTGACGGGTTTGCCCGCGTGCCCCATTTGGACCGGAGAGATGCACAAAGGAGCAAGCTATGGCGATGACCCGTGAAACCCTGACGAGCCTGTTGGCAGGCGCGTTTCCGGATGCGCAGATCACACTGACCGCGCTCGTCGAGGACGATAATCACTGGCAGGCGGAAATTATCAGTCCGCAATTTGAGGGCAAATCCCGCGTCGCCCAGCACCAGATGGTTTACAAGGCGCTCAAAGGCAGGGTTGGAAACGACGGCGATGAATTGCACGCATTGGCGCTAAAGACCGGCGCGCCAGCCTAGCTCGGCCCGCCTCCTTACCCCCTTTCCAGTTCGGCGCGCCATTCAGCGCCCTTTACATCAGCCGGAAAACTTCAGAGCGGCTCTATAGTCGTCAGAGCCGGAACGCTCATTTGCCACAGGGTTTCTGTCCCTCGCAGACCGCTTTAAATCCTCTTCAGAGGAAACCCTATTCCGGCCCATCTGCTTGGATTGGTAAAGGGCCTCGTCGGCCCGCCTCATCGTATTTAGAATCGGGTCGTCGTCTTTGTGAAGCGAAACCCCGAAACTCGCCGTGCTACGAATATCCTTGTCATTTGCGTAAAACGTCTGACGCGCCCACCTCTCTCGCAACAGCTCCGCCATTGCGCAGGCCTCTTCGAGCGAGGCAACTTCCAGCGCAAGCACAAACTCCTCGCCCCCGATACGCGCAGCCAAGCCTGTCTCTCCGCGATGCGCCCTCAGCATCTGCCCGACCGACTGGATCACTGTATCGCCAAATCCGTGGCCGTGCGTATCATTGATCTGTTTGAAAAAATCGATATCGATCGCCAGAATGGCCAGTCTCTTATCACTGAGCTCAACCCGGCGGATCAGCCCGGAAATCGCCGCATCAAATCCCCGGCGGTTCAAAATACCGGTCAACTCGTCTCGATCCGCAAGAGCCTTCAGATCACTTACAATCAGCAAAACGGCTTCACGAACCAGTAGGCCAGCGCTCAGCACGGAACTGACCGTCGTCATGAACCCCATGGTCAGGAACAGCGCCGAAGTGTCATAAGCTTGAGCGGTCGCTGGCAAGCCAACAAAATAGCCAACAATAAGCGGCTGGACCATCAGCAGCGCCAGAGTACACCAGACAATCGCAAGCACAGCTTTATCCGTCACCGTATCGAACCTCTGCCGCGCCTGCACCACCCCGATCAGGAGCATTATGGCAGCGGACAATTGGGCGACACAGACCCGAACAAGTACATGGACATTGAGCATGGCGAACACAGCCACAGCGAACGTACAAATGACAGCGATAGCCGAGACAATGACAAATGGCGGCGGGCGGCTGGCCCTCGAAACCAGACCGAACACGAAGCACGATGCCATCGCGCAATAGCAAGCAACCCCTAGAAAGGCTTGCGCAAAATCGGGGAGCATAAATCTTAAGAATTCTACACCAAAAGCCAGCGCGCCGAACAGGAAAGCGGTGGCAAACCAGAATGACGAGCGCAGCTCCGGACGTAAGCCGTGAACGCTCCAGAACGCACCCGCTGTCAATAAAAGCAGGAACGGGAAAAAAGCGTCAAATAACCCCAGCTCGGGCACAATCATATCTCCGTCGCGGGAACGCAGTTCCCAATGAGCGTTATACTTAGGGAAAAAGTCCCAACGTGACGGTAGGACGGATTGCGAAATTGAGCCGAGGGCATTGACACTTTGTTAGTTCAAACTTGCACAAACCCTCTTCCTATCAGGATCAAACCCACTTATCCCAATAAGACTGAAACCACCGAGGGGAACAAAATGACCGAGTTTATTGCAGAAGTGTTTTCGGCATCTGGATTTTTCACGCTGCTGATGCTGCTCTTGTTGCAAGCCGTTCTTGGCTTCGACAATCTGCTTTATATCTCGATTGAATCAAAGCGTGTCGGCGAGGCGGACGCCCCTCGTGTCCGGCGCTGGGGCATCGGCCTCGCCATGCTGTTCCGCGTCGTTCTGCTGGTGGTTATCGTCAACCTGTTCGGACTGTTAGCAAATCCACTCTTCTCGATTCCCCAAAATAGTATCTTTGAAGGCGAGTTTACGCTTCAGGCCATGGTCACATTGCTTGGCGGCGGCTTCATTATCTACACCGCTATCAAGGAGATCACCCACTTGCTGACGGTCAAACATATCGAACACTCCGAAGGCGGGAAAACAAAGTCGGTTTTGCAGGCAATCACGATGATTGTAGCGATGAATCTCGTCTTCTCTTTTGATTCCATTCTCTCGGCCATGGCGATTGCCAATACGAAAGACCCGGTCTCTGGTGCCGTCGAATATCAGGTCTGGATTATGACCATAGCGATTATCGCATCGGGCATTCTGATGATGCTGATGGCGGACTATGTCGCCGAATTCCTTAAAAAGAACCGCATGTATGAAGTCCTTGGCCTGTTCATCCTGTTTCTTGTTGGCGTTCTCCTCGTTACCGAAGGGGCACATTTGGCACACATGAAGATTTTCACCTTCCCAATCGATGCGATGAGCAAGTCGAGTTTCTATCTCGTGATCGGGGTGCTGGTCATCACGGACATCATCTCGACCAACTACCAGAAAAGACTATGGGCCCAGAAAGAAGCTGAAATTCTCGGCAGCAATTCCAAGACCGCCGCAGTCGCTGCTGTCGACAAATTTATTGAAGAGCATTAGGGCGCGCGGCCAAAGCCCTCGCACTGCACTAGGCCTTTGGAAGCATGCCCTTGAGCGCTGGCGAAGACTTGCTAATACGCAAGGCCATACGATCCCCCTTGCGACCAATCTCGCCCTCAGCGATCACTGGTCCTTCTCGCCCGCCAGACAGAAGCTCCACGGGTTGATCCTTGGGCAAGCCGAGACGCAAGACCGATCCTGGCTTCAGATTGTTCAGCTTTGAGATCGGTACGCTGATGCGCGCCACCCTTGCCGTCACGGTCGCCGTGATCGCTGGCGGCGCAACCAAGGGGTCCGCCGACAATTGGTTGTCCTGAACCCGTGCAAAAATCATCCGGCCGGAAACCGGACCAAGCTGACAGGACAAATCAGCCAGCATAGCCTTGCCAGGTGGCAGCATAGCGAACGCCGCACTGCGGTCTGTTTCAACGCATGTAATTTGAAAACTTGGATCAATGGCCGTTGCGAGCGGGGCCAGCATATTTTCGAGAATACGGCCATCAAGCGCGCTGAGCGGACGCGTCGTATCCGCAACCGGCGCACCGCCACATGCGACAGAAACCAGCGCAGACGCCAATCCGGCATCAAGCGTCAGTCCCGCATTTTGCAGACCGACACGGTCCCTGAACAGGACCAAGACTGCAGGCTGACTGTGCAGTGAAACAATCTCCGACATTGGGGAATAGGATGCCGAAAGCAAACCTAGTACGGCATCAATACCGCAATGCTTGCGCAGGGCGACCGTCATCTCGGCAGATAATGTCTGCGCGTCTCCAGTCAACAACGGCCCCTCACCGCCATTTTCAAAGTCGAACACGGGCCGCGCTTCAACCTTCTCCGGCTCGGGCGCGAACGCGTCTTCTGGAATATCCGGACGCAAGAGCGCGGCAATTTCGGCAGCGCTGAGCACACCACGTGCGGTTGGAACGCGAAAGTTCTCGCCCTCGTCGATCATCGCATCATGGGCCGTATTATCGCTATCAAATAGCTCCGGCGAAGGTCCCAGTCGGTTCGGTTCCATGCTATGCTCTCATTGCTAAACAAAGCGATAGTCCGCCCAATCGGTTAACACATCGTTAGGGATTTGCGTCAGAGGCAGCGATTCTGAACAAAAAGATTGCCGACGTTAAACAAAATCGAAATCCGTAAAGGTCTGCGAAACACTTGGGTAAACTTCCATTATCCTCGATATGGGACACTGGTTTCATCGCACCGACGAATATACGCCGGGCGTTGGATGACAAAACGGCGGCCCCAAGGGTCGCCGTTCTTGTATTTGACCATACTGCTTAACGAAGTTGACGGGTCAGTCGTCGCGGACGACACGCTCTTTGCGCTCATGACGCTCTTGAGCCTCAAGGCTCAGCGTCGCAGTTGGCCGCGCTTGTAGCCGTCGCAACGAAATCGGTTCACCCGTTTCATCGCAATACCCGTACGTGCCTTCATCGATGCGCCGGAGTGCTGCATCAATCTTCGAGATGAGTTTACGCTGGCGGTCACGGGTGCGCAGTTCCAATGCTTTAGCGCTTTCAGCCGATGCCCGATCAACAACGTCGGGCAAGGAAGAGCTTTCTTGTTGCAAATGGTGGATCGTTGTCTTCGACCCTTCAAGAATTTCCTCTTTCCAATCCTCAAGCTTCTGACGGAAAAAGTCGAGCTGCCGATCATTCATGAACTCTTCGTCCGTGGACGGGACATAAGGGGCACTTGCTTTAGCCATAATAGGTCACCTTCGAATTTTGCACTGGTCTATAGCTTGCATCGCGTTCATCGACAATCGTCAGAAAAACACAAAGCTGCATTTTTGCGTGACAAGAAAGTGAGAACTCAAAGCGCGATTTGGCACGTTCCGGATATTTCAAGTCCCATTCGGTACATTTTTCATGCCAAATGCTGCATCGGGCGCTTGATCTTTAGTGCTTAACATTGTGTTAATAGCTTATCAGGGAACCTTAAAATTAGCGTGGATTATATTATGGTCGATACCCGGAAACCGTCCGGAAGTTCTGCTGGTTGGATGCCAGCTTTTGTTTTCAATAGTTTGCTATTGCTCATCCCCCTTCTCGCCGTCAAAGCACTGTCCGCCACAGTGCCGGGCGAGACTTATCTGGAAGACCGTTCAGCCTCATTGCTCGCCGAAGCCCGCCGTAGCATGGACGAGACATTTTCCAGCCTCCCCAATCAAGACAGCACGCAGCGTGAGCATTGGGCCAGCCTGGTCCATGAACAACTTGAAGCGCGGAATATGTCTGCCGCACGCGGCTTCCTGCTCGCAGCCCCCCAGATGCTCAGCAGCGATGACGCCCGCGCGATCATGGCCGCAGCACAAGCCGACCCATCAGGAAATGAAGACGAACGCCTGCTGCGTGCGTCTCTCCTGTTTCTGCCCAGCTATGTGCGCGTTGGATACGAGAAATCCATTCAACCCAGAGGCCAGGAACTGATCGAAGCGCCAGAGGCAATCCCGGCCCGCGTTGAGACGGTCAATGGAGATTTGTTTGTAGACGAAAACAGCGCCAGACAGATTCGTGCTGCGACAATGACCTACCGCCCGACATTTTCCGTTCTGGGTCAGGTTGAAGATCTCGTCCAAAGCAGCCGCGACTGGCTTCGCGGCAATCGCCATAATGATTTTTGCGTCAAGCTGACCGGATTGGCCATGGCCTCGCCTCCATCCGCAACCGGGCTGTCAACCAATCGCCTGCACACGGCAGCCTCAGTGCTGAAGACTGCCTGGAAGTCTGATCGAATCAACCCGATTTATGCCGAAAAACTTTCCGAGGAATTGGAAAGCGCTCTGCCCGAGAGCGTCCTTCTGTCCAATCTGGAAGAAGCAATGGCAGATGTTGCGCCGCTCAATGTACGGGCGGTGCGGGTTCAGGACGCCTTCGCGAAGAGTATCGATCCGTTCGCCGCAGAACGGCTAAGCAGTGACCTCGAAGAACTGGCCGTGATTGCTGAAGCCACCAGCATACCGGGCGCCGTTAGCTTGCTTGAGCATGTCAGCAGCATCTCTGAATTGCGCCACGCCCGCATCATCGCTGAGGCCGGCGGAGATCGCGCGGTTGCCCTGGTCGCTCATATGGGCTCGGAAGGGTTGAAAATGGACGTCCAGACCGTCCGCTGGAGCCAACCTGTAATACTTCAGGTGATGGCACTTGCGGCCGCCATTATCGCCTTGCTGCTCTCTGTTCTGGCGAGTTTGCAGCATGCCGCCGCTGAAGCACGCAGCCATCGCGGTCAAAAAAAGGCCCGCAGCAAGCAAACCGTCGAAGAAGCTGCGTACTAATTATAAAAAGGCCGTCATCGTCTTTGATTCCAAAGACCGTTTTTGGCGGTGACGCTTTTTTTGCCTGGTCTTCTCTAAACGAGCCCCAGATCGAAGGCACCCTTGATGCCATCAATAAGAAACTGGATCGAAAGCGCAGCGAGAATCACACCGAGAATACGCGTCAAAGCGCCGGTAAAACTGTCACCCAATGCGCGGACAATCGGTCCGGCAGCCAGAAATATGATGAGGCAAACAAGCAGATTCGCAGCCAACGCCGCGAGCACAACAGCGCTTTCCACAATGCTTGGTGAATTGGACATATAGAGCATAGCCGTGGCAATCGTACCCGGCCCCGCAATCATCGGAATGCCAATCGGGAACACGGCGACGTCCTCTGGCAGCTTATCGGACGCCAGCACATCTTCCGCCCGGCTCTCTCGGCGTTCAGTGCGCTTCTCGAACACCATATCCAACGCGATAATAAACAGCAGGATACCGCCCGCTGCGCGAAAGGCATGAATGGTAATATGCATGCTGTCGAGCAGCCAAGCGCCACCAAAGGCAAAGCCAAATATAATAATCGTAGCGACGAGCACCGACTTGAACGCCATGCGCCTGCGATAGGCATCATCGCCATCCATTGTCAAAGACGCAAAGATAGGCGCAACACCAATGGCATCAATCAAGACGAAAAAGGTGACAAAGCTTGCCGTAAACAGAGAGATGACCGCGGTGTCCATTCGCCCGCCCTAGTCGAGCGGACGCGCCAAGTCCAGTAGCAAAGCGATCTCGTCGTCAATTTCCAGTTTACGCTTGGGAAGATCGACATGCTCACAGGCCGGATCCCTGGAAAGAGCAAGCAGCAGCCGATGCCCCATCAGCCGTTGCAAAAGCCCAGCCTGCCCCAAATGCCCATTGGCTCTGGCAAGATTACCATGTCCCACATCCACGGTCAGTCCGGGTCTCGGGCCACCCAGCTCAAGCTGCGCAATACCTGCCTTCAAATCCACTGGCTCGACAAGTTCGGGGGTCACCAGACGCAGCGCTGACATCAGCTTGCCTCCAGCTTCAATTCATCATTATTGCGGACAAATTTCCGGCATTTGGTCAGGCCCTTATAGAGATTTCCTGCAGCGATCAGCTCGGACATATCCGCGAGCAGTTTTCGGTCGGAAGGCAATTGGGTCACCGCCAGAAGATCCGCCATTGCGCGCATTGTCCGGTCATAGGCAGGGCCTTCCTTCTCGCCGGACAGGTACATTTGCATAATCGCAAAATAACAGCGGCGCGCAGGCGTGGTCGCTTCCTCCGGCTGCATGATATCTTTTTCCCGCAGGATACGGGCCTGATTCTCAAGCAGCAAGACGCCCCGGCGATCACCATTGCGCACAACAGCCCCGTTGAGAATAAAGGTTTCGCCAGGCTTGAGAGACAATTTCAAAGGCATCGATCTGCTCCGGATGGAGTTGCATAAAAACAAACTATTTCGCCAAACTTAGCGGAAATCTGTTAACGGTTACTTTCAATTCTGAAACCCTACTGCCCTGGCCAATCAGGATAAAGACTTCACAAGATCAGTAAAAACCCGGACAATACCTCCCATGCCCCACACACAAGACAATAATGCCCACATTCATGCTTATGGCCCCTGCTCACCTCAGGAAGTGGCCGCCGCTCTTGAGGAAGCCGAGCAAATCGCCAGTAAGCGCGGCCAGAAACTCACCCGTATCCGGCGCAAAGTTCTGCAATTGCTGTTGGAGTCCGATGAGCCCGCCAAAGCATATGACCTCTTGAACAATCTTGATGGCGAGGGCGCAGCCAAACCGCCAACCATTTATCGCGCGCTCGACTTTCTCCAGGAGACCGGGCTGGCGCACAAGATTGAAAGCCTCAATGCCTATGTCGCCTGCGGCCATGCCAGCCACTGCCACTCTGCCGTCTTCCTGATCTGCGACTCGTGCGGAAATGCTGAAGAATTACATGCAGTTACAACAAGAACTGCAATCGATGCTGAAACACAGGCAGCGGGGTTTCAAACCAAGCGCGCCATGATCGAAGCCCACGGACTATGTCGCAACTGCGCCTGAAGCAGTTCAAGGCAAATATCGACAGCTTCTAGCGATAAAGGGGACGAGTTTGGAAACGCTCTGGCAAGGGTCTGCGAACACTTGGGATTGCGACGAGATGGGGCACATGAATGTCCGCGTCTATATCGAAAAAATGATGGAAGGCTTGGGAAGTTTTTCGCATCTCATCCAGATGCCCCACGCCTTTCAGCCGCAATCGCCGTCTACACTCCTGCCCGCCGATCAGCACATCCGTTTTATGCGCGAAGTGCGCCCCGGTCGGCCCCTTCGCATGATTGGAGGCGTCCTCGAACTCGGCCCATCGGACATGGTGCTCTATCAGGAAATCCAGCACGGTGACGGGTCGCCTGCAGCCGTGTTTCGCACGCGTCTGCGTCACGTCGCGTCCAAGACCGGGACCCCCTTCGCCTGGAGCACCCGCACACGACAGGCACTCGAGACCCTCCAGATTGAACCGCCCGCCCGAACCTTGCCCCGCTCGATCGATCCGAACGCACCCGTGCTCGATCATGCGGCTGTGACACTTGAAACCGCTCAATCAACAAATGCGGCGCGCATCGGGGTCGGCCATGTCAACCCGCTCCAGTGCGACCTGTTCGGACGCATGCGCACTGAACAATTCATGGGTCGGATCTCGGACAGCGTTCCGAATCTGCTGCACAAGTGGCGACAGCAAGTGGCCCAAAGCGCAGGCGGCAAAAAGGTCGGGGCGGCGGTGCTGGAGTATCGCCTGATCTACAGGCGCTGGCCAAAGCCCGGCGACCGGTTTGAAATATACTCCGCTCTGGCGCGGGCTGACGGCAAAACCCATGCACTTGTGCATTGGATGATCGATCCGGACAGCAAGCAAGCATGGCTCACCAGCGAAGCAGTCGCTGTTACGCTCGATCTCGACGCGCGCAAAATCGTTCCCAGCGAACCTGAACATCTGGCACAACTCGAAAAGCTTGCCCCGCCTGGGCTTCAGCTCTGAGTGACGATACCCGGCGTCTTCTTCAGCGTGCGCTGGACCGGACCATCATCGCCAATATCAAACCCCTCAACCAGCCGCGCAATAAAGCCCGACAGATCATCCCGTAAGGCATAAGGCGCTTCCATTGGCAGGAAATGGGACGTCCCGCGCACCGTCTTGATAATCGCCTGCGGATAGCGTTTCAGAATCAGCTGATCGACAGCCGGACGCATAACCGACCCGCGCTCGGCTTTCAAAATTGTCAGCGGAATAGACGCTTTGCGCACCCGGTTCAAAGCCGACCACGGCCTGTTACGCTGCGCTGCAAACGTTGCCGATTCAATGGCAGGTCGACAGGCCAGATGCCATTTGGACAGGCCTTTAGCGGCAGCATCTTTGTCCTCCAGCAGACCATCGAGCAGATAATCATCCAGAAACGGCTCACGCCAACTCGCAAATGCGCCGCGCCCTTTATAGGAGTCGCGCGCTTCCGCCACGCTTGCATATTCAGACCGCCGCCGCTTGGCGCCCCGCGCCAGCGAGATACGGCCAGACAGTATACGACTGAACGGCATAAGAAAGTTGAACCGATAGACGCGCGGCAAGAGGATCACCGGATCAGCCAGCACGAGACCTTTGACAAGATCAGGTCGCTTACCCGCAACCATCAAGGCAACGCAGCCGCCCATGGAATGCCCGCTCAACACCACTCCCTTGGGCGCATTGGCTTCAATCCATTTGATGACATCGTCCCGATGCACCCGCCAGGAACCATAGCTCGCTTTCAGCGGAAGATCGGTTTTGCCATGCCCGCGCATATCAAGACCAGCCACCCTCGCCCGCAGCCCCAGCGGTGCAAGAATAGATTGATAGGTCATGGCATTAAAGCCCGTCGCATGCAGGAAGACCGCCGATATATCGCGGATCGGGTCTCCAAATTCGAGCCCCGCCATTTCCCCGCCCTTTAGCGTGTACCGAAATCTACGAAGCACTAATTGCTCCCGAAGACTTTTTTCAGAAGATCGGTCGTGCGTGCGACCGGGTTTTCACGAATCTCGCGCTCCTGTTCCGCGACATAAAGGAACATGCCATCAAGACCGAAATTTACCGCGTGGTCAGTCATATCCCCGCGCAAATCACTGGCAACCGCCGACAGCCCGTATTTGGACGCCACCGAATCGAGGCTTTGAACCGCACCTGTTTGGGACAGGGCGGTCTGGATGTAGGGCTTGAACGCATCACGCAAGCTGGCCTCGGTTTTTCCGCGCAGGAAACTCGTCGCCGCAGTATCGCCGCCCTGCAAAATTCCGACAGCATCTTCGAGCGTAATCGATTGAACAGCTGAAACGACCAGTTTACGCGCCTCCGGCATGGCCGCTTCGGCAGCGCGGTTCATTTGCAATTGGAGATTATCAAGCGGCGCGGACAGGCCAACCTTGCCAAGGCCGTCTTGCAAATCGGCGAGCCGTCCGGGCAGCGGGATCTGGATCCGGCTGTCCCCAAAAAAACCGTTCTCGGCGCCAAGTTGGGAGGAAACATTGGTTGCGCCGATTTCAAGAGCTTGCCGCAAACCGGCATCAATTTCCAGATTCGTCAGGCCACCCTGCGCACCCGCGACCGAGCCAAGCCCGCCCAGTACGCCGCCAAGTCCGCCTGCTGGAACCCCTTCACATGCCGCAAGGCTCAAGGCCGCAATTGCTGTCATCATCACGCGCATCATATCTCTCCTTGTTTCTGTGGAGAGTAGACCGCATTTGCTCGCGAACGCCAAGCGAAAGCATGAGGTGCTTATCGTTTGCCAACAAGCACTAATTCATCAGGCTAAGCCACTCGCGCGCCGCTTTCTGGGCTTCGGCAATCTCTTGCGAGCTCATCGCATCAGACAAATCCTTGCGATAAAGTTTTGCGTCCTCGCTGCCTCGCAACGCAGCAAGATTGAACCATTTATGCGCCGCAACGTAATCTTCAGCCACACCAAGCCCCGTCGAATAGACAAGCCCCATCTGACAAAGATCATCCGCGCTCGCGTCCGGGGTCAGTCCGATACACGGAAGCTCCAGTGAACTATCTGAATAAGCCATTATATTTCCTCTTCTAACACCCGCCCACCCCTTGGATCTTTTGATCTCTCCGGGTCGAACCATTATCCAATTTTCATCCGCCTCGGCGATGAGCCCACAATCGCGTGAAACATTTTCCTTATGGTTAACAAGGGACTTTCAGAGTGGGCAGTGTGTTAACCAGAGCGACCGGTCCGGTTAACCAGCTTCGGCCACAGGCCCGATGCCGATATCCGGGGACGCGAACCGCTTTGAATCGGCACAGACGTGTTATATTCCAGACCAACGAACACCGCCGCAGCCGAGACAGAGCAATGACCACATACTTCACACCGATTTCGATGCAGACTTTCCGATCGGCACCAACGGAGTTTTCCGATGCGCTTGGCCGTTCATTCCGCGAAACAGGGTTTGCGGTGATCACCGATCATGGGCTCGATCAAGATTTGATCGATCAGGCCGTTGCCCGAACCAAGGCCTTCTTCGCCCTCCCCGACGCCGCCAAACGACGGTATTATAATGAAAGCCATGGCGGCCAGCGTGGCTATACGCCCTTCGGAACTGAAAACGCCAAAGGCCGCAAACAGGCTGACCTCAAAGAGTTCTGGCACACAGGGCGGGCGGGCACGGAAGGAACGCCACTGGCCAAGATCATGCCTCAAACTCCGAGTGTCGCAGAAATCGACGGGTTCGATACCAGCACACAAGCGCTGTTTGATGCGCTCGACGCGCTCGGCCGAGATCTTCTCGAAGCGATTGCCCTGAACATCGATTTACCAGCAGACTGGTTCGACACCCGCGTCAAAGACGGCAATTCGATCCTGCGCCTGCTTCATTATCCCGCCCAGACAACGCCGCCACCCGCCGGATCCGAGCGCGCGGCCGCCCATGAGGACATCAATGTCATTACGCTCCTGCTTGGCGCCGAAGAAGCCGGACTGGAAGTCCTGCACCGCTCGGGCGAGTGGCTCGCGGTTAATCCTCCCGCCGGCGCTCTTGTGGTCAATGTCGGCGATATGCTCTCTCGGCTAACTCAGGGCGTCTTGCCCTCGACGACACACCGTGTGGTCAACCCCGTAGCCGAGCGCAGCGGGCATGCACGTTATTCGACGCCATTCTTTTTGCATTTTGCACCAGACGTGCTGATTGACCCGCTAGAGAGTTGTGATCAGGCAGACAAGCCGCGCCCGGACGCCATATCTGCGCACGACTTTCTGATGCAACGCCTCAGAGAAATCGGGCTGATCAAGGCTTAGCGACCTTTACATTCACTCATCATCGAGTTTTGGACGCCCGCGCGCGCCTTTGATCTGGCTGCGTTGCTTCTTGGCCGCAATACGCCGTTCGACCGCGCCACGCCCGGGTTTGGTCGGCACTCGCCGCTTTTTAACGACCAGCGCAGCCCGAATCATCTCGACAAGCCGTTTGCGCGCATCTTGCCGGTTCAGCCCCTGCGAACGATGCTTGCTGGCGTTCACGAGCAAATCGCCATCGGTGGTAATCCGCGCCCGCCAATGACGCAAAATCCGGGCCTTGGGCTCGGCTGGCAAACTTGACCGTGTCACGTTCCACCGCAATAAGACGGCGGTCGAAACTTTATTGACATTCTGGCCTCCAGGCCCTGAAGCCCGGATAAAGCTTTCCTCCAATTCCCAAGCAGGCACGGCGATTTCGGCATTTATGCGCAGAGAGTTGTCGAACTCGTGATCACTCATTGATCGCCCTATTCAGTTACAATTCACCGAAACCCACTACATTGATCGGACGGGCTTAGAACAGGCTTTGGGCATCGACAAGGGACATTCCCTGTGATCGGATTGCCATACAAACAGGAAGGAGACTGCTATGAGCATTCTCAACAAACTTTCAAAATTAGGCGCGGCGGCTGTGCTAGCCGCATCGGTGTTTGCAATGCCAGCCATCGCGCAACACAATGGGCATCAGGGTCAATCTACATCAAGCTTCTCTTACCAGACAGCAAGTTTCCAGGGTCAGCATCGAGGTAATTTCCGAGGCAACCGCGGCGGCAATTTCCGCGGGAACCGTCGAGGCAATTTCCGGGGCAACCGTCGCGGGAAC
>CAZMMU010000021.1:0-18765 GCA_964567455.1 uncultured Hyphomonas sp. | reverse complement strand
AACCATCGCGGCAATTTCCGCGGCAATCGCGGTTTCAAAGGAAAGCAGTTCGGCCACAACGGCTTCCGTGGCAATCGCTTCGGACATAACGGGTTCCGTGGCAACCGCTTTGGCCATAGTGGCTTCCGTGGCAACCGCTTCGGCCACAACGGCTTCCGTGGCAACCGCTTCGGCCACAACGGCTTCCGTGGTAACCGCTTCGGTCATAACGGCTTTCGCGGCGGGCACAACGGCGCCAAATTCAAACAGTCGATCTATTCGGTTGGCGGGGTCTATGGTGTGACCGGCAATACAGTGTTCATCAGCGACTTTGGCACACACGGTCTTTACGCCCCGCCACGCGGCCATCACTGGGTCTGCGACAAGGGCTCGAAAGATGCAGTCCTCGTCGCCATCGCAACGGGCGCCATCGTCGCCATCGCAGCAGATGCTCTCCTAAACCCTTATTAGGGCGAGATAAAAACAGATGTGAAGGGCGCGGCATCCGTCGCGCCCTTTTGCCTTTGGCCCTCACCCTCTTTTCAAAGCGCTTATTCGCTTGCAAAGAAATTCCTTTCCAAGCCGAGAATCTTCGCTAGGGTCATATCGCGCACGTGCAAAAGCGTCGCGCATTTTTTCAACAACCGAAAGGAGGTGATCCAATGTCAAGTGAGAAACCAGATAGGGCAATGGGGTCCGTATCAAGAGGTCATCACGTGGAGCAACCTTCACGCGTGATCTAGAGATACACGGCGTTCAGAGATACTCCGAGCGCCAAGGAACCAGAGCTTTGTCATTATAGCTCACGGAAGGCCGCCTACATTCGGGCGGCCTTTTTTGTGTGCGAAAGTCTAATTGTTGTCTGGCTCTGCAAACGCCTCGGAAGCTCCCTCGGCGGTTAATGTGGCCCCTGCCATCGCATCGATCTCATCGAACTGATGTGGCACATGAGGTTCCGTAACAGCCGCGTTGAAGGCGATCTGCGTGGTCACTCCGACTTGCAGGTCCGGTTCCGAGGCACGATCTTCAAGCGCCACGTAAGCTGCTTCGATCAATTGTTTGACATGCGTGTTCCGGCTCCGCGAAGATTTTCCGCCCAGCATGATCGCAATAATTCGTTCATCACCCCGACGCGCGGACGCCATCAGATTGAAGCCCGACGCCCGCGTATAGCCCGTCTTGATCCCATCGACCCCATCAACCGCGCCAAGCAAGCGATTATGATTGCGATAGGTCACCCCATCCCAGCGGAACAGCCGATTTTCAAAATAGTGATAATAATCCCCATGATTTTCCAGCATGGCCTGCGCCAGACGCGCCATATCCCGCGCCGTGGTCACCTGCCGCTCGTCCGGCAACCCGGACGCATTGTAGAACCTTGTATGCTCTAATCCCAGAAACCGCGCCTTGACGGTCATTAGCGCTGCAAACCGCTCTTCATTGCCAGCAATACGCTCGGCAACCACCACGGCAATATCGTTGGCTGATTTCGTCACCAGAGCATAGATCGCGTCCTGCACCGAGATGAAGCCGCCTTCGTCTATGCCAAGGTCAGAGGCCGGCTGCTCGTCGGCCGCGCCCGAAACATAAAGCTCGTCATCAAGCGAAATATTGCCCGCCTTCATTTCGTCAAACAGCATATAGAGCGTCATCACTTTGGTCAGCGACGCAGGATAGCGCAACTGATCGGCAAAGCGGGCATGCAGCACCTCATCTGTTCCGGTCTCAATTACGAAGGATGCATATTTCTCTTGCGAATGCGCCGCGGGGGCAAAGCCAGAGCCCAGACTGGCAACGACCGCCAGAGCGACCACCCCATGGAAGAATTGCCGAGACCAAATGCGCATAAACAGTCCTCTACTAAGCCAGAACGGAGGAAGCTTCCGCCTGAGAATTGCAGAATGTCGCAGCCCTGTTGATGATCGGTTAACGTGACAGCCAAATCGGTTAAGCAAGGCAAATTGCTGCACCGCAACATTTTCTTGCATCTGCGAATGATTGCCCTATATTGTTGGCAACCAGATCTCGAAAGGATGTTTCCATGGCTAAAACGAAGAAGAGCGAACACGCGCAAGGTTTCGAGCAATTTGCAGCAGCTCCGGCGGACGCGATCAACAAATCCATGAAGCAGGCGATGGCCTTGTCCGGCCAGTTTGGTGAACTTAGCCGCGATGGCCTTGAAGCCGTCGGCCAAAGCGCCAAGGCCACCGCCGCCGGAATCGAAGCGATGAACAGCCGAACTTTCGCATTCATGAAAACGGCGATGGACCGCAACATCGAGGCGATGACCGCACTCACAGGCGCAAAATCGATCGAAGACTTCACAGCCGCACAGTCCGCGTTCGCAACATCCAGCATGCAAACCATGATGGCCGAGTTCAATGAATTGTCCGAACTCTTCTCCGACACTGTGCGCAATGCTGCCGCGCCTCTGAACGCACAGGCCGGCAGCTTTGCCGAGAAAATCCAGTCTGCGGGCTAAACGTCTACAAGCAGCGCAAATAGCGCTGCCCCCGCACTCAAACATCAGAAGCCGGTTCACATGTTGTGAGCCGGCTTTGTTATTTTTCTGGGTGACCAGTCTACGTAGGCAATGCTAAGCTGAGTTATGACGAATTTTATCGATTTCCCCACGCTTGAGCGTCCCAAATCGCCTAACACATATTTGTTGGCGTCTGCAGACCTATGCGAGCAAGCGACAGCTGACCAACCGTCGCCGCACTATTCGGCCGGCGCAGACGAGGTTTTCAACGCATGCATCAAGGTCATTGAAAGCAATAAGAACTGGACGCTCGCTGCGTCAGATGCCGCTGGAGGCAGGCTGCGGTTTATCTCGACCAGCCCACTTATGCGGTTCAAGGACGATGTCGACATTCTGGTTTTGCCAGGAACTGGCGATGAAGGCGGGACCCGCCTGGCCGTCTATTCGCGCTCACGGGTCGGATATTCCGATCTGGGCGCCAACGCAAAACGGGTCGGCAGTTTGCTCAGTGCACTGGGGCAAGAGGACCTGTCCTCTTAGGATTGTGAACATCAAACCTGCAGGAAAAACGAGTTTTCACCTTACATTCCGCAAAAGATAATCCTATGTCCAAGAGTATAATGATCCAGCCGCTTAAGAACACACCCCTCCTTCCACACATGTCCGGCTCCGGCGCCCCCGGAAACGGCGATGATGATGACACTGGATTGGTCACCCAAACCAAGGTCAAGACGAAGAAGCCCTCGCTCTACCGCGTCGTTATTCTCAATGATGACTACACGCCCATGGAGTTTGTTGTTTTCATTCTTGAGCGCATCTTCAACAAGGGCAGCGAGGAAGCCTACAAAATTATGCTCCACGTTCACAATCACGGCGTGGGTGTTTGCGGCATCTTTACTTACGAAGTTGCCGAGACCAAAGTCGCTCAAGTGCTAGACTTGGCACGCCGTAATGAGCATCCGCTACAATGCGATATGGAAAGGGAAGACTAGTTTTGCCGTCACTGACCCCCAGCCTTGAGACTGCTATTGAATCCGCGCTTAGTCTCGCAGCGGAATTGAGCCAGGAATACGCCACGCTAGAACATTTGCTTTTGGCCCTGATCGATGATCCCGACGCTGCCGAAGTCATGGAAGCGTGTAAGGTCGACTTGCACAAATTGCGCAATGATTTGACCAAATATATCAACGAAGACCTGTCCTCGCTGATCAACAAGGACGCCAATGGCCGCGTTCAACCCACCGCAGGCTTCCAACGCGTCGTCCAGCGGGCAATCCATCATGTCGATGTCTCTGGCCGCGATGAAGTGAGCGGCGCAAATATTCTGATCTCGATCTTTTCCGAGCGCGAAAGCCACGCTGCCTACTTCCTGCAAGAACAGGATATGACCCGGTATGATGCGGTCAGCTTCATTTCACATGGCACGGCCAAAAATCCCGGCATGTCGAAAGAGCAGACCCCGCGCGGTGTGGCCCAGGACGGGCCCGAACCGCCAGGCGCAGGTGGACCAGACGCCCTGACCTCCTATTGCGTAAACCTCAATGAGAAAGCAAAGTCTGGCAAGGTAGACCCGCTGATCGGGCGCGATCTGGAAATCAATCGTTGCATGGAAGTTCTGTGCCGTCGGCAAAAAAACAATCCGATCCTCGTCGGTGACCCCGGGGTTGGTAAAACCGCGATTGCCGAAGGCTTGGCCAAAAAAATTGTCGATGGCGAAGCCCCCGAAATCCTGCATGATGCAGTGATCTGGTCGCTCGATATGGGATCATTGCTCGCCGGTACGCGCTATCGGGGTGACTTCGAGGAGCGGCTGAAATCGGTCATGAAAGAGCTTGAAGAGCAAGACAAAGGCATCTTGTTCATTGACGAGATACATACCGTTATCGGCGCAGGCGCGACATCTGGCGGCGCAATGGACGCGTCGAACTTGCTCAAGCCCGCATTGCAAAATGGTGGTCTTCGCTGCATGGGCTCAACCACGTTCAAAGAGTATAAACAGCATTTCGAGAAGGACCGCGCCCTTGCCCGTCGGTTCCGCAAGATTGATGTCGTTGAGCCGTCGGTGCCTGACACGGTCAAGATCTTGCTGGGTCTGAAATCCAAATTCGAAGAGTTCCACGCATTGCGTTACACCAATGATGCCATCAAATCAGCGGTCGAACTGTCCCAACGCTACATCACTGACCGGAAACTGCCCGATAAGGCGATTGACGTCATCGATGAAGCGGGCGCAACCCAATGGCTCAAACCCGCTTCCAAGCGTCGCAAAACCGTAGGCGTCACCGACATCGAAGCCATTGTCGCAAAGATCGCGCGCATACCGCCCAAACAGGTCACCAAGGATGATGCCAGCCAGCTACAGGCCCTTGAGCGTGATTTGAAACGTGTTGTATTCGGGCAGAACCCGGCCATTGAAGCGCTATCCTCCGCCATCAAACTGGCGCGAGCCGGCCTGCGCGAGCCGAACAAGCCTATCGGCTCATACTTGTTTAGCGGCCCCACCGGCGTCGGCAAAACCGAAGTTGCCCGTCAATTGTCATCCATTTTGGGTGTTGAACTTTTGCGGTTCGACATGTCCGAATACATGGAACGTCATACCGTAAGCCGCTTGCTTGGCGCGCCCCCGGGCTATGTCGGCTTCGATCAGGGCGGCCTGTTGACCGATGGCGTCGATCAACACCCCCACTGCGTGTTGCTGCTCGACGAAATCGAAAAAGCCCATCCTGAATTGTTCAATATCCTGCTTCAGGTCATGGATAATGGGACGCTGACGGACTCCAATGGCCGCAAAGTCGACTTCCGCAATGTGATCTTGATCATGACGACCAATGCCGGAGCATCAGACGCGGCGAAAAACTCAATCGGCTTCGGCCGTGGCCGCAAGGATGATGAGCAGGAAGAAGCGCTCAAACGGCTGTTCACGCCGGAATTCCGCAACCGCCTCGACAGCGTCATCGCCTTTGGGGGCCTGACGCCGGAGATTATCGAGCGTGTGGTAGAAAAATTCGTTCTGCAACTCGAAGCCCAGCTTGATGATCGCAATGTCACAATCGACATGACCGACGCAGCACGAGCCTGGCTGGCAGAGAAGGGCTTTGACCCCGATTATGGCGCACGGCCACTTTCGCGGACCATTCAGGAACACGTCAAAAAGCCGATGGCCGAAGAACTCCTGTTTGGAAAACTCGCAAAAGGTGGCGCGGTGAAAATCGACATCGATCCGAACGACAAAAGCAAACTCGATTTCACCTATATCGAGCACAAGCCAAAGAAAAAGACACCGTCAAAGGCCGAAGACGACACGCCAGAACCTGTCTAGGCTAAGCCTTAATGGGTCGCGTGGCAGAGCCGCGCTCGACCAGTTCAAAACCGAAATGGCGGAACCGGGCGACTTTGTCAGCGCCGGCTCCGCCATTGTCTTTTATTGTCTCAATCAGCAGATCGACCGCTCCTTTGGCCATATCCTCAATCGGCTGGCGCACCGTGGTCAAAGGCGGACACGTCACACTGGCAATCTCGGAATCGTCAAACCCGACAATCGACAAATCGCCCGGCACCTCCAGACCCAGCGTCCGCGCGGCATTGATCGCTCCGGCCGCCATATCATCATTCGCGGCAAATATCGCTGTGGGACGATTGGCGACATGCAACAATTCTTGGGCGGCTTGTTCACCAGAACCAATATTGAACAAGCCTTCAGACACAAGCGCCCGGTCTGGCTCCAGTCCAGCTTCCCTTAGCGCTGCGCAATAGCCTTCATATCTCTGGATCGAGGCGCCGTGGGCAGGATGACCCTTGATATGCGCGATGCGTTTATGCCCCAGCGAGATGAGATAATCTGTCAACTCATATGCCGCCCGCGCATCATCCATATTAAGATAACAGTTCGCTGTGGTCAGGTCCGCCGGAACAATCTGGACAAAAGGCACAGAAGATATAGAGACCTGCCTGACAAGTTCGTCATGATTGGACAAGGGCGGCAAAAGAATAATCCCATCCACACGGAGCCGTCCGGCAATATCGGCAACACGTCGCCCCGCATCGGGCGCAGAAATATCGCACCGCTCGACAATCAAATGATAGCCATACTCGCCGCACTGGACCAACGCACCCGCCTGAAACTGACTCAGATATCCTTGGGAGGCTGTGTCATAGAACATGGCAATGAGATATGATTTCTGTCCAGCGAGACTACGTGCCGAAAAATCCGGCATATAATTCAAGGATACAACGGCTTCCTTCACCCGCACCCGTGTTGCCTCACGCACATTGGGTTCATTATTCAACACCCGCGAGACAGTTTTCGTAGAGACGCCCGCAAGCCGAGCCACGTCGTCTATTTTTGCGCGTGCGTTTGAACCATCCATGATCGTCATATGCTGGCCAAGCCCCCCCTCTCGTCAAGTGTCCAAATCAGCCAATCTGCGTTTCCCGGCCGCCTACAAAGACGAATGAAGCCGGATTGACCGTCCAGGGCTCAGAAAGTTTGCCGCAGCAACAATAGCATCGGCATCAATCTGGAAGTGCTTGTAAAGATCGGAAATCGTACCCGTCTGACCGAAATGCTCAACGCCAAGTGGAGCCACGCGATGCCCCATAACGCCGCCAATCCATGCCAGCGTCGCCGGGTGACCATCGGTAACGGTGATCAACGTCGCATTGCGCGGTACATCTCCCATCAGTCGCTCAATCTGGCTGGTCGCCCCCGAGGCACCCCTTGCCCGGGCCCGCCGCGCCGCTGTCCATCCGGAATTCAACCTGTCTGACGACGTTACCGCCAGAACACCGATATCGCGCCTGTCATTACCAATCCGCCCGGCTGCCTCGATTGCCTCAGGCGCAACGCAGCCCTGATAAGCGATAATAATTTCAGCATTCGGACCGGGTTTGCGAAGCCAGTAAGCCCCATCAATCACGCCCTGCCTGAACGCGTCATCGTCGCGCGCTTGCGAGCCGATCTGCTCAATTGGGCGGGTCGTCAACCTCAGATAAACCGATCCTCCGGTTTCGTCGCGCAGCCACGTCCGCTCGTCCGGATCGCCATCGGCATCCCGCTGGAGATAGTCAAATGCCCAATCCATAATAATTGACAATTCATCCAGATAAGCAGGCTCGAACGACACCAGACCATCCTGGCTCATACCAATCAACTGCGCTCCGATAGATTGGTGCGCGCCCCCCTCCGGCGCAAGCGTCACCCCGCTCGGCGTGCCCGCAATGATAAATCTGGCGTCCTGATAACAAGCATAATTAAGCGCATCGAGCCCTCGCGCTACAAACGGATCATAAACCGTCCCTATGGGAATGAGCCGCTCTCCAAACAGGCTATGGGATAGCCCCGCTGCCCCCAAAAGCAAAAACAGATTCATTTCCGCAATGCCCAGTTCGATATGCTGACCTTGGGGCGAGAACTGCCATTTCTGAGTAGATGGAATATTCTGCTCACGGAACGTATCCGACTTGCTATTGCGCGCAAACAGGCTGCGGCGATTCACCCAGGACCCGATATTGGTCGAAACGGTAACATCCGGTGAGGTGGTGACAATCCGGTCAGCAATAGGCGTGTCGGATTTGGCCAGCGCATCCAGAATTTTACCAAAACCCGCTTGCGTCGATTGGGTCCTGTCATCCAGAAACATCGGTCCGGGACTGACGACTTTCGCCGCTGAAAACCGCCGCGCACCCTTGGCGAAAAAGGCCGTCTTATCAAGAAAGGCTTGCAAAGCCTCGGGATCGGCAATCCCGGCCATCTTCTCCCACTCTTCGCCCCGCTCAATGCCCATACCCGTCTGGAACTCAGCCATCTGCGCTGTGTTCATCAGGCCAGCATGATTGTCTTTGTGACCGGCCAGCGGCGTGCCCCAACCCTTGATCGTATAAGCTAGAAACACAGTCGGCTGATCGTCAGCAATTGCATCAAATGCCTCTGTCAGAGATTGAAGACATTGCCCGCCAAGATTATTCATGAGCGCCGACAGCTCTTCATCAGTCCGCCGATCAAGCAGCGCATTGATCTCCGCCTGATCGCCAATATCGCTCAGAAGCTGCTCGCGCCAGGCCGCTCCGCCTTTGTAAGTCAGCGCAGAATAGAGCTGGTTCGGACAGGCTTGAATCCAGTCGCGCAGTTTCTCTCCGCCCGGTTCTTCAAAAGCGGCCTGTTGCAAGACCCCGTGGCGCAGCGTGACAACCCGCCAGCCAAAAGCGGTAAAGATCGCCTCGATCCGCTCCCACAACCCTTCGTGCACAACCCCATCAAGGCTCTGGCGATTATAATCGATCACCCACCACGTATTGCGCAAATCATGTTTCCAGCCTTCCAGCAGGCATTCATAGACATTGCCTTCGTCAAGCTCGGCGTCTCCAACAAGGGCAACCATCCGCCCCAGTGATCGATCAGCGGACCATGATTTTGCGTGCAGATAATCCTGAATGAGCGACGCAAAGGCCGTCTCGGCAACCCCCAAACCCACCGAGCCGGTCGAGAAGTCAACATCATCAACATCCTTGGTCCGACTTGGATAGGATTGCGCGCCGCCCAGTCCCCGAAAATTCTCAAGCCTGTCCCGCGTCTGGTTGCCCATCAGATACTGCATGGCGTGGAACACCGGCGAAGCGTGTGGCTTCACCGCAACCCGGTCCTCGGGCCGCAAGATATGGAAATAGAGCGCCGTCATAATCGTCACCATCGACGCGCAGGACGCCTGATGCCCGCCCACTTTAACGTCTCCAGCAGCTTTCTCCCGCAGATGATTGGCATTGTGAACCGTCCAACAAGCCAGCCACAATAAGCGCTGCTCAATCTGTTTGAGAGTTTCGATATGTGTTGACATTTTGCAGTCCAGAACAGCTTAAGCAAGGATACAATTGGCGGTCTCTTCTTGCCGCTTGCGCTTGGCCAATTGTCCCGCAGGATTGATGGGGTCAGGTGACAGTGGACCATTAAAGCAGCGTATTCTGGCGCCCGCAAGCTTTGTCATTTGCTCGCAACCACGCCAACCGGTCAGCCCTCAGGTGACCATGCGAGCCCCGCATACAAATTCGTAAACGAGATGTGAACGATTTGGGTCTAATTCGCTCAAAAGCGCCAATGACGGCGGCAGTTTCGACCACGAAAAGTAAAAGGCGTTTCCTTATGTCCAATCAATCCCGCCCCACCGCATCTCGTCAGGCACCCTCAATCGCACGCCTGATAGCCCACGAGCTGGGCATCAAGGAACAGCAGGTTGCCGTGACAATTGAAATGATTGAAGACGGCGCAACCGTCCCCTTCATCGCCCGATATCGCAAAGAACGCACTGGCGGATTGGACGACATTCAATTGCGTAAGCTGGCCGAACGGCTCGACTACCTCACAGCGCTTTCCAAGCGGCGCGACACCATAATTTCCGCCATTCGTGAGCAGGGTAAACTCTCGCCAAATCTGGAGGTTGACCTATTAAACGCAACCACCAAAACCGAACTCGAAGACCTCTACGCACCCTACAAACAGAAACGGCGCACCAAGGCGACCATAGCCAGAGAGGCTGGCCTTGAACCGCTTGCCGATCGTCTTCTCGGCGATCCCGCGCTCGTCCCGGAAAAAGAAGCCGCATCCTTCATCTCCATAGACAAAGGAATTGCCGACAAGGACAGCGCGCTCGAGGGCGCGCGCAACATCATCATTGAAAAGATCGCTGAAACACCCAGCCTTGTCGGCAAAGTTCGCGAAAAAGTCTGGCATGCGGGCAAGCTCGGCTCGGCCCTCGTCAAAGGCAAAGAGGCAGAAGGCGCAAAATTCGCTGACTATTTCGAGTTCGACGAACCGATCAAGGAAATGCCGTCTCACCGCGCACTGGCGCTTTTGCGTGGTCAGAAGGAAGGCGTCTTGCGGGTAAAACTCGCTGTCCCCGTCGACCCCACACACGAGCATCCAGCCGTCGGTCTGATTCGGTCGGAGTTTGGCCTCGCCAAGAAAGGACGCCCCGCAGACGACTGGCTGGTTGAAACCGCCGCGATGGCCTGGAAAACCAAATTGGCTCCGTCAAGCTCAAGCGACTTGATCAATCGGTTAAAAGAGACCGCCGACGCAGACGCGATAAAAATCTTCTCACGGAACATGCATGATTTGTTGCTCGCCGCACCAGCTGGTGCCAAAACAGTGATGGGCATTGATCCGGGCATTCGTACAGGCTGCAAAATCGCTGTGGTTGACGCAACTGGCAAACTACTCGACCACGCCACCATTTACCCCCATGAACCCAAGCGTGACTGGGCCGGTGCACTCACCGCAATGGCGAGGCTTTGCAAAAAGCACAAAGTCGAACTTGTCAGCATAGGCAACGGCACCGCCGGACGTGAAACCGAAAAACTCGTCGCCGACCTGTCTGACAAAATGCCAGAACTCAAGCTCACAAAGATCATGGTGTCCGAAGCGGGTGCCTCGGTCTATTCGGCCTCCGAGCTGGCCTCCAGGGAATTTCCCGATCTCGACGTTAGCATCCGCGGCGCGGTGTCGATTGCCCGTCGGCTTCAGGATCCTCTCGCCGAGCTTGTCAAAATCGAGCCCAAAGCCATCGGCGTCGGTCAATATCAACATGATGTAGACCAGACCGCCCTCGCCCGCTCGCTTGATGGCGTGGTCGAGGATTGTGTCAGCGCGGTCGGCGTTGACGTCAACACCGCATCGGCGGCCCTACTCGCTCGTGTGTCGGGCCTGAACACGACCATCGCAGAAAACATTGTGGCCTATCGCGACAAGAATGGCCCGTTCACATCGCGCAGCCAGCTAAAGAAAGTGCCGCGCCTAGGGCCAAAGGCTTATGAAATGTCAGCCGGATTTCTGCGCATCATGAATGGCAAGAACCCACTCGACGGATCAGCCGTTCACCCCGAAGCCTATTCTGTGGTCGAGAAGATTGCCCGAAAGACAGGCCGCAAGCTTGGCATGCTGATTGGCGACAAAGCCTTTCTCACCAGGCTCGATCCGATAGAGTTCGCCGACGAGACCTTCGGCGTTCCGACCGTCGCCGACATTCTGGCAGAACTCGAAAAGCCCGGACGTGATCCGCGACCCGAGTTTAAAACAGCGACCTTCAAAGACGGGATAGACAAGGTCACTGACTTGAAACCCGGCATGCGGCTGGAAGGGGTTGTCACCAATGTTGCCGCTTTCGGCGCCTTCGTAGACATTGGCGTCCATCAGGATGGCCTTGTTCACATTTCCGAGCTTTCGGACACCTTCGTAAAAGATCCCCATACGGTCGTAAAGACAGGCCAAGTCGTCAGCGTGCTCGTCAAGGAGGTAGATGTTCAGCGCGGGCGGATCGGACTAAGCATGAAGCGCGGCGCAAGCAGCAAGCCTGCCCCATCGGCGCCAAAGATGGAAACTCCGAAGGAGCCATCAAGCAGTCCGTTTGGCGCACTTGCAGCCCTGAAACGCTAAGATGGACCTGACCGCGATGATAAACAGACAACGTACTTAGACAGCGCTAGAGCAGTATTTAGCAAGCTCTAAGCCAGCCCGAGTTCGCCAAGAATTTTGGTAAGCTTCTTTTTCAAGCCGAAGAAGCCACGCTGTGTGTACGGCCACACACATTCATCATAGTGTCGCGTCACCTCGATGAGAGGTATGCCAAGCGGCGCAATAGCCTTCTTTAATCGCCGAGATACCGGCCCGATCGGCAATCGCGCCGTGACCAGTGCATCAAGCGCGTGTTCTTTCGCCCAGTCTTTTATTAGCCCTGACCACGCATCCTCAGACGAGAGCATGCTCGCGCACTCAAAATGCGAAGTTGCAAAACGGGTTGCGTCTTCAACAGCGTGTCCGCCAAAATATTTTGCGACCTCTCCCGTTTGTAAAACGGATCGCGCGCTTGGCGCACGCAGACCAAGGACAGCTTTGGGCGCGGAGGGTAAAGGCAGGGTTTGCGGGGAACTGTCTTCTTCAGTAATCAGAAGTCCAAAATGCGCACCTGAAAACTCTGGCCGTGTCATATTTGGCATCACGAGCGCAGGCAGCTCCGGCGCCTCCAAGGGCGGCGCATCCGCAGCAAGCTGCCCGCTCGGACAAAAGCGCCCCTCAGTATAACGCTCAATATTGTCCGCGCGTGCCAGATAGGTCTTCCCCTTAGTGTGCAGCCCCCCAACCCATCGCCACGAACATGTATTCGAGGCAGGGTCACCATCCAGCAAATGTCGATAGAAGAAATCTGCACCAAGCTCCCAAGGCAGTTTCAGCGTGAAAATCCAGATACTTGCAAACCACATGCGCGCATGATTATGCAGATAGCCTGTCTGAACGAGCTCCTTTGCCCAGCTATCGAAGCAGGCGATCCCCGTCCTGCCCTGGGTCGCCGCCTCATACCGCCCTGCCAGGTTTGCATCGCGCTCCATCTGCCCAACGAGATCACGCACAGCAATGCGATAACGCCTCCAGACGTCCGGACGATGCTCAAGCCAGCCTTTAAAATAGCCGCGCCAGAAGACTTCCTGAATAAATTTCTCCGCAGCGCTAAAGCTGTGCTTGGCAAGCGTCGCACGCAGAACGTCTTCTTCTAGCAGCAGCCTGTGACGTATCCAGGGCGATAGAGCAGACACATTCCCGCGATCTTCCGGCCCAAAGTCAAAATTCCTCTGCCTTGCATAGGTCTGCCCCGCTTTTGGCAAAAAACTTGCCAGCCGCGCAGTCGCGTCAGCCCGTGTCGGCTCCCACACGACAGGCTCTTTTTGACGCCCCTCAAGAAAGGACATTTGCGTCATCAGGCTTTCCCCTCTTGCTTTTTAGTCCGGCGGCAACGCTCGGAACAATAGATGATATTTTCCCAGTTACGCTCCCATTTCTTGCGCCAGTCAAATGGCCGCGCGCAAACCGGACAAACTTTGGAAGGCAAGTTTTTCTTATTCATTCTGAGGATGATCCCTGCGCCAGTGGCAAAGAAAGTTGACCGTTATCTTCTTTGCGCACGCGCTTTTTGCCGCGCATCGCAATGCCAGACTTGCGGCTACCGTGCTTGTTCTGAATCGATCCTGCCTGTGCCCTGAACGCATCCCCTTTGCGGATGGCCCAGATTTTTTGTCGTGCGTCTTTGGCAGCCGCAAGGTGGTCAATAATTGGAAACGGATAGACAGAGCCGAGCAAACAGCCGGCCTCCTCCCATTTCCAGGGTTCTTGAACAAACTCATCCGGAACATTGGCAAGCTCGGGCACCCATTGGCGGATGAAGGCCCCAGTAGAGTCCTGATCATATCCTTGTTTAACCGGGTTATAGATACGTACCGCATTGATACCCGTCGTGCCCGATTGCATCTGGACCTGAGGCCAATGAATGCCCGGCTCATAATCTGTAAATTTTCGCGCCAGATGCTCTGCGGGTTTGCGCCAATCCAACCAGAGGTGATAACTCGCAACCGCCATCAACATCGCACGCATACGGAAATTCATCCATCCGGTTGCATCCAGTGCGCGCATGCACGCATCTACGAACGGAAGCCCCGTTTCCCCTTTACACCAAGCCGCAAGACGCATCGTATCAGGCTCCAGCGGGCGCAGCCCATCATAAGCGCGGTGCATGTTTTGAAATTCCAGCGTTGGTTCATCTTCCAGTTTTTGAGTGAAATGATCCCGCCAGTGTAACCGCCCTTGAAAAGATGACATTGCACCGCGCCAACCGCCTTTAATATTTTCGGCTTTGAGCTGTGCCTGTCGCGCCCAACCCGCTTGTGCAACCTCTCGCATGGACAGCGTGCCCCATGCCAGATAAGGCGAGATACGCGAACAATGTTTAGCCCCCGCAGCCGGGCTGGACATCGCCTTGCGGTATGGCGCGCCGCGCACGTAAAGAAACGTCTCCAGTGCTTCCAGCCCTGCGCCGCGTTCACCGCTCTGACGCGCCGGACACAGGTCACAAGCCAGACCAAGGTCTTTTGCGGTTGGAATCGCGCCTTCATCAATTCCTTGAATTGGTTCTAGCGCGCGTGGGCTAAGCGTGATTGGTTCGGCCATAAACGCATCCCATCGCCTCGCCCAGCCATTACGCGATTTCAAACGCCGAATGACACCCGCCTGTGGTTCTTCATACCATTCAACACCCTTGGAAACCGCCCAAGCGGCGACACGCTTATCCCGCGCATAGGTCCAGCCATTGCCTGTCTCCTCGTGTGACCAGAGCACAATGTTACCAAATTTACGCCGGGCTTTTTCAAGAATGGGGACGACATCGCCTATACGCACAATTAGTGGTTGGCCGAGCCCAGCCAGGTCAGATCTGAGGCTCCTCAGACTCTCACTGACAAATGCCCATTGCCTGGCAGACATGTCCGGCTGCTGCCAGAGGTCAGGCTCGATAATAAAGAGCGGCAATACCGGCCCGCGCATGGCAGCACGCGCCAGCGGCCGATGATCTTCAATACGAAGATCCCGTTTAAACCAAATAATCTGGAGTGCCGACTGCGTTTTCATTTTTTATGCGTATCATGCCCAGACAGCATTATGGCCGAATGCGACCTTGTGACCAAGCATCAAGACGGTTGCACGCCATTGATAGGCGGTCGACGCGCTTGGCTATTGTTGTTCCAGTCACAACGCAGTATTATGCGTATTCACCCAGAGAGTTCCAACTTGTCTTACAAGACTGAAATTTCACCACCCCCAACACTTCGTCACCGCCTCAGGACTGATACGCGCGACGCGCATGAATGCATTGATCAGATTGCCGGCGCACTGGATCTTTCAGATTATCGCGATTTTTGTGTTTTCATGCTCGGGAACGCGATGGCATATGCCGATCTTCTGGCGCAAACCTGCACACAAACCGACCTGTTGACGCACAGACTTGATCTTGCCAACCATGATTTGGCAACCCTTGCATTAAAGCCCGTATCTATCGTGTCTTCCAGCCATCGCCCGGTAATGAATGAGCTTGGATTAACTTATGTTATAGCCGGGTCTTATCTTGGTGCTAAACATTTGAACAAGACGCGCTTGTCAAGTTGTGACAGGCGCGTTTTGGCCGCGTCTCGGAGTCTTGCGGACACTGCCTTGCCAAATCTATGGCGAGGCCTTGTTAAAGATTTGTCAGCAAAGACTTCACTGGGCCTTGAGGCTGATCAGGCAGTCGCGTCAGCAGGCAAGTGTTTTAACATATTTGCAGACGCATTTCAGCGAGCAAAGCGTTTGAATAAGGTCGACATATGCATCAACTAGACCCACCGTCCAGTGTCGCACAGGATACTGTAGACCTTACAAATTGTGACAAGGAGCCTATTCACATCCTTGGCAGGGTCCAGTCTTTTGGTGCGCTGATCTCGGCTTCATCAGATTGGATCGTCAATCAAGCCTCGACAAATATCGAAACCTTTATCGGCGAGTCCGCTGGTGACCTTATTGGACGCTCATTGGTGGACTGCCTTTCAGAGGAAGCTGTGCATGATATCAGATCACGAATTCAGCTCTTAGGCTCCGTGGATGCCGTTGAAAGACTGTTCGGCGTCGCCTTGATGGACGACGGACCGCTTTTTGATCTGGCTGTTCATTTGTCTGGCCGATCCATCATCATTGAGCTTGAGCGCCATTCTAACGAAAAACGTAATGACTATGTCTCCTACGTTCGACCGATGATTGATAGGGTCGGTAAAGCTGAAACGGTCGAAACATTGTGCGATGCCGCCGCCAAACAATTACGCGCGCTCACCCGCTTCGACAGGGTCATGGTCTATAAATTTAACGCCGATGATACCGGCACAGTTATTAGCGAAGCGCTCAAGCCCGGGCTGGAACCCTATAAAGGCTTGCGCTACCCTGCATCAGACATTCCCAAGCAAGCGCGCGCACTTTACAAGCGCAATTTGCTAAGGATCATTAGCGATGTGTCCGATACAGGCCATGAGATCATTCCTGGCACCAGTCCCGAAGGTGCGCCGCTCGATCTATCGCTCAGCGCGATACGTGCCGTGTCGCCAATACACCTCGAATATCTGAAAAATATGGGCGTGCATGCCTCTATGTCGATTTCGATCCTGAAACGAGGCAAGCTTTGGGGGCTGTTTGCTTGTCACAATGAAACACCGAAGACCTTATCCTATGATGTGCGAACGGCTGCAGAGCTTTTTGGGCAACTTTTCGCCTTTGTGCTCGATCAACGCGAAAGCGATGCAGAGCGCGAGGACGCATCGCGCGCGCGCATCTTGCACGACCAATTAATGGCACAGCTTGCCGAAGGCTCAAGCATTGGTGAAAGCTTCGACATGATCGCGCCTGCAATCGAAAACGTTATCCCCTTTGACGGCATTGTCGGCTGGGTAGACGACCGATTTGTCGCCAACGGACAAACGCCCACCGAGGAAGAGTTTCGCGGCCTTGTACGTTTCTTGAACACAACTGCCGCCAGTCAGGTGTATGCAAATGACCATTTGGCAAAAGTCTTCCCGAAGGGCGAAGATTTTGCCAACCGCGCAGCCGGACTGCTAGCGCTTCCTGTGTCGCGTTCACCGCGGGATTATATCGTTCTGTTTCGCAGAGAGGTAGCAAAATCTGTCCAGTGGGCAGGTAATCCGAATAAGCCAGTTGAAAGTGGCCCGAACGGTATGCGGTTGACACCGCGCAAAAGTTTTGAAGCCTGGCAGGAATTGGTTCGCAATCAGTGCACCCCTTGGACAAAAACCGAGGTCGCTGCGGCTGAAGCCCTCCGAATTACACTCCTTGAAGTCGTTCTTCGGATGTCGGACGCTTCAAACAGAGAGCGCGCAAAGGCGCAAGAGCGTCAGGAACTTCTTATTGCTGAACTCAACCATCGTGTTCGCAACATCTTGAATCTGATCCGCAGCTTAATCACACAGAGCAAATCTGAAAGCAACTCAGCCTCGGAATTTACCGAGATCATTGGAGGCCGCATACATGCGCTTGCGCGGGCGCACGACCAAATCACCCAAGAGAATTGGTCGCCTACCTCACTCTATGACTTAATTCAAACCGAAGCTGAAGCTTATCTCGGCGGGAAGGCAGAGCGCGTCATTATTAGCGGCCCTGACCCCCTGGTCGAGCCTGTGGCCTTTACCGCCCTTTCGCTTGTAATACACGAGCTCATGACCAACTCGGCCAAATACGGCGCGCTTTGCGACAGCACCGGCAGTATACAAATTAAACTGGAAACTTTAGCCAATGATGCACTCGGAATTCACTGGCGCGAGATAGGCGGCCCACCGATCAGCAAACAGCCAAGCCAAAGAGGGTTTGGCACGACGATAATCGAGCGCTCCATTCCTCATGAACTTCAAGGAACATCAGAGATTCGCTTTGAAACCACCGGTGTTCAAGCCGACTTTATGATACCCGCGGCACACATCTCGGGCTACACGTCCGCAAGTGCTCCGGTTAAAGAGATAAAGCCAAAAAGATCGAAAGGCGTTGCGCTAAGTGGCAATGTGCTTTTGGTTGAAGATAATATGATAATCGCGATGGACGCAGAGGATTTCTTGCATGAGTTAGGGGCCAAAACAGTCCATGTTTCTGCCAACGTAGCGGACGCGCTGGAAATTCTGGATCAAGCGGACCTAAACTTCGCACTGTTAGATGTTAATCTGGGCAATGAAACCAGTGAACCCATAGCCCAAGCCTTACAAGCGAAGTCGATACCTTTTGTTTTCGCCACAGGCTATGGTGACACAAGCGCTCTAACCAAGTCTTTTCCGAACGTCTCGGTGGTTCGGAAACCGTTTGATAAGGCTAGTATCGAGGCAGCCCTCGGAGAAGAGAGTCGTTAGCATAGTCTGCCCCCCTGAGAGTGGTCCAGCCATGAGTTAGTCTGGCGGTTTCCACGTGGCGACCTTCATGCCGCTATCTCCTCTTAGTAAGGCGGTACAACCGCCGCGGGCCAAGATGCTTTCTGGCGCAGGAGGTTTGTAGCCGAGCGGATACATTCTGGTGGACCGTATTGTAAGAACAGCTCGAACAGAACTTCTGCAACGATCTTTGAGTTGAGCTTGCGCTCCACCTGATTGGTCTGCAGCCCGCCATACTCTTTGCGCCAACGGTGATAACTCTGCTCAGTCACATCGTAACCGCAAATGCGACGACCCGCGATGAGGCCGTTCAGATGGCGAAAGACGATCCGCCGGGCCTCATTCTCTAAGATATCCAGCTTGCAGATCATTCTTCGGGGATCGATGCAGTACACGACATTCTCAAAGAACATGACGTAACGATAATCCTTATGACCGCTTTCCCCGAACGATTGCTCACAGGCGAAAAACACAGTCCGACCTATCTGATATCAAAACCTCTTCGAGAGAACACAGCCAAAGCGGCCACAAGCCAAGCGCTTTTCTTTCAC
>CAZMMU010000020.1:0-50175 GCA_964567455.1 uncultured Hyphomonas sp. | reverse complement strand
ATGAGACACTGCTTCGCAGGCTGAGGGCTCTTTTGCGCTCGGCAGATCTATTCCAAGAGGAGACGAAACTAGTCCTCCTACACGCACGAGTATCCAAACCTCCACAATACAAGTAAAAGAGTAGTTGATTATTCGAGGGGTGCCATGCAGCTAACATTGTTCATTTCACTCCTTGCATTACTGCTCTCCGCGCTTACGGCTTGGCTCACGCTTTTTAGGCGTGGGGCTCTTGGCATGACACAACCAACTGTTGTGTACTTGGGACCAGATTCAAAGGGCGGATGGCCAGGACCACCACCTCCGAAAATATTTTTGAGAACACTACTCTATTCAACCGGAAAAAGAGGAAGAATGATCGAAAGTTTGCACGTAAGTGTCGCTCGAAACGAGACCAAACAGAATTTCAATATTTGGGTTTATGGTGACGAAAAGCTGGTCCGTGGCAGCGGCCTCTTTGTAGGGGAAGAAGGGGTAACCTCAAATCACCATTTCTTGGCTCCTAAGGACGGAAGCGTCTTTGCATTTGTCGCAGGCAAGTATCGGATTGAACTATTCGCACAGCTAATCGGCGAAAAACCATCAGCTTGTATGGTCCCAAGAATTTGAAATCTCCAAAGACATGGAGAGCTCGCTCAAGTCCGGTCAATCAGGTCTCTACTTTGACTGGGCACCAAACACACAAAGTTATTTGCCGCATATTCAGACGGTACCAACAGCATCAGATCCTATGGTAGCACTTAGCAAGATGTTATCACCTCAAGACGATGATGAAGCCACGGAATCCTAACGACCGATTGTGCCCCCACTACCGCTATTACGCGAAACATCCGCAAGCAGACATTTACCCATTCCTCGTATCAAGCAGGCGTCTTGCGATGACCATGGCCTGGACTTCGCCGGCGCCTTCGAAGATGTTGAGGATGCGGGCGTCGCAGAGGACGCGGCTGATCGGGTATTCGAGGGCAAAGCCGTTGCCGCCGTGGACTTGCAGCGCGTTGTCGGCGGACGACCAGGCGATGCGGGCGGCGAGGAGTTTGGCCATGCCGGCTTCCAGGTCGCAGCGTTTGTCGGCGTCTTTCTGGCGGGCGGAGAAATAGGTGAGCTGGCGCGCGCCGATCAGCTCGGCGGCCATTAAGACAAGCTTGTTGGCGACGCGCGGGAATTCATAGATCGGGCGTTTGAACTGGTTGCGGTCGAGGGCGTAGCGCAGGCCAAGCTCTAGCGCGTTCTGGGCGACGCCAATGGCACGGGCGGCGGTCTGGATGCGGGCGCTCTCGAAGGTGGCCATCAAATGTTTGAAGCCCATGCCCTCTGTGTGACCGAGAAGGTTATCGGCGGAGACCTCGAAGCCATCGAAAGCAAGTTCGTATTCTTTCATGCCGCGATAGCCCAAGACTTCGATCTCGCCACCGGTCATGCCGTCGGCGGGGAAGGGGTGCTCGTCGGTGCCGCGAGGTTTTTCGGCGAGGAACATTGAGAGGCCGGAGAAATTGTCCGTGTCGGGATCGGTGCGGGCGAGCAGGGTCATCACATCGGTTCGGGCGGCATGGGTGATCCATGTCTTGTTGCCGGTGATGGTGTAGCTTGATCCGTCTTCCGATTTGACCGCGCGGGTGCGCAGGGCGCCCAAGTCGGAGCCTGTATTGGGCTCGGTGAAAACGGCGGTGGGGAGGATGTCGGCGCTGGCGATTTTGGGAAGCCATTGGTTCTTTTGGTCGGTTGTGCCGCCTATGAGGATCAACTCGGCAGCGATCTCAGAGCGTGTGCCGAGTGAGCCAACGCCAATATAGCCGCGTGACAGCTCTTCGGAGACGACGCACATGGCGGTCTTGCCCATGCCGAAGCCGCCAAACTCTTCAGGGATGGTCAGGCCGAAGACGCCCAGTTCGGCCATCTCCTGGAGCACGTCCATCGGGATCAGCTCATCTTTCAGGTGCCAGTCATGGGCGAACGGCATGACTTTCTCGTTTGCGAAACGATGGAACTGGTCGCGGACCATGCGCAAGGTTTCGTCGAGGCCGGTGTTTTCAACGGTTGAGCGGCCCAGCATCTCTGGCAAGAGCGCGGCGGCGCGGGCGAGGGTGGCTTGGGTTTTCCCGCCGGAGACAAAGCGGGTGATGGCGGGGGTGTTGAGGATTTGAAGGGCGTCCGCATCGAGGCCGAGATCTGCTGGGCGGATGATCTCGGTTTGGGTCATCGGGATGCCGCCTTGCAGTTGGGCGCAGTATTCCCCAAACAGGATCTGGCTGAAGACTTGTTCGGTTTCGCCGAAACTGCCCTCGGCGGCCAGACGGGCGGCCCATTCGGCAACTTGCCGCAGCGTTTCGACATAGGTCACCGTCCAGGCAAGGCCGTGTGCCATGTGCTGGTGCAGATCGAGGGCTTTGCGGTCCGGTTTTCCTGCTGGCGCGAGGGTCTGACTTGCTGCAGCGCGGGCGGCGTCTACATATCGGGTAAGGCTGTGGACGGCCTGAGCCATGGCGTCGGGCAAGTCGGGGAACACGGTCTGGGCGTCTTGTCTGTCTTCAATTTGCACACTCATCATGCTATTCCTCATATGTTTATTGACGACCTGCATATACTGCGCCGCAGCATTTGTCAGGGATATTGCTGCGCTGCAGCGCGCTTTTTCCGAACAAAGGTGGTAGGTTTGTATGGATTTTGCAGTTGGAGGGCTGAGAATCGATAAGTGGGACACCCAGAACATGTCTGAACGCAGGCTCCAGCTAACAACATTACAGGCGGGTCGTGCTGTTGCCGCGATTATGGTGGTGCTGTTTCATATTGAGATATTTATCTTTCCCGACCGATTGTATCCCGGGTCAGGCATATTCGAACCTTTCGAGATCGGATATTCGGGGGTTGAGTTCTTCTTCGCGCTGAGCGGCTTTCTTATGGCCTATATCCATACTCGGCATTTCGGGCAGGTCGCGCGGGCAGGGAGCTATCTGAAAAAGCGGGTTGGGCGGATTTATCCGACATATTGGGCGCTGTTTGTTCCGCTTGTTGTGCTTTGGATGGTGGTGCCGGGGGCAGGCCCGGAGACGATCGGATTGGGTCAGTTTTTTTATGATCTGAGCTTGCTGCCGACCAAGGGGGAGCCGATGCTCGCGGTGGCTTGGACGTTGCAGTTCGAGATGTTCTTCTATGTCATGTTTATGCTCGCCATCTTATCCAAACGGGTTGGAGTGGGCGCGCTGGCGCTGTGGTTCGGGGTTTGCTTTATTGGATTGTTTTTGCCGCAGCGGCCGTTTCCGTTACAGTTTCTTACGTCCGAGTATAATCTGATCTTTCTTGGCGGAATGCTTGCGGCTTATGGGTTCGAGCATATGAAACGGGTCTGGATTTGGCCTGCGTTCGGGTTCGGGATCGCCTGTTTTCTCGCTGTGGGACTTGCAGATCTTTACGGGGCTTGGCCACTTTCGGTGCCATTCCGGACTGTGTTTGTGGGGGCGGCGGCGAGTTTGATTGTTGCGAGTCTGGCTGCGGGGGAGGCCAAGCGTGGCTGGTCGGCTCCCAAATTTCTGGGGGCGATTGGGGACGCGTCCTACTCACTGTATCTGGTCCATATGCCGCTTATGACGATGGGCGCAGCGGTGATGATAAAGCTTGGCATCAATGCATGGATGCCGATGCCGGTTATGCTGGTGGGATTGATAGGCGGATGTGTTATCGCATCGCTGATCATGCATCATTTGATCGAGAAACCGCTGACGGTCTGGGTTCAACACAGGTTACAGGGCGGGCAGCCGCGGATCACCAATATCGCGGAGAAACTTAGCGGATAGATGAAATTTCATCGATTGCGCAAACCATAATTCCATCTCCATGTGCCAGAACGGGGCGATAGACAACCTGTTTGGAAGTGATGGACATGGCCAAGACTGTACTCGTAATTGATGATGACCCGACCCAACGGCGCTTGCTGCAAGCGGCGGTCGAAAAGGCGGGGTTTGCTTGCCGGACGGCGCCAGATGGGGAAAGCGGGTTCGCTTTGGCATGCGACGAGGCGACGGGTGTTGATGTGGTTCTGCTTGATCTGATCATGCCGGGCCTTTCGGGTATGGAAACGCTGGAGCGCTTAGCCGAGCGGCGGCCTGATCTTCCGGTGATTGTTCTGACGGCGACGGGCAGCGTGGATACGGTCGTGCGTTCAATGCGCAATGGGGCCACGGATTTCTTTGTGAAGCCTGTCAGCCCGGAGCGGGTTGTTGTTTCGATCCGGAATGCGCTGAAAATGACCAGCCTGGTTGGCGAAGTGAAGCGGCTTGTGAAGCGGGCCGACGGGGCGCTCGGATTTGAGGATATGATCGCAGGTGCACCAGCGATGCGGTCTGTCGTTAAGATGGGCAAGCGCGGGGCGGCGTCGAACATTCCGATCCTGATCCTTGGCGAAAGCGGTGTCGGTAAGGAAGTGATTGCGCGGTGTATTCAGGGTGCGTCGGAGCGGGCGGGGAAACCGTTCGTTGCGGTGAACTGCGGGGCGATCCCGGAAAACCTGGTCGAAAGCATTCTGTTTGGCCATGAGAAGGGTGCGTTTACGGGGGCTGTGTCCAAATCACTTGGCAAGTTTGTTGAAGCTGATGGCGGGACGCTGTTTCTTGATGAGGTCGGTGAGCTGCCGCTCGATATTCAGGTCAAGCTGCTGCGGGCCCTGCAGGAAGGCGAAGTGGATGCGGTTGGTTCGCGCCGTCCGACGAGAGTTGATGTCCGGATTATTTCAGCGACCAACAAGGATCTGGCCGAGCAGGTCAAATCAGGCGCGTTCCGCGAAGATTTGTTCTATCGGTTGAATGTCTTTCCAGTGGACATGCCGGCTCTGCGTGAGCGGCGTGAAGATATTCCGGCTCTGGTTGACCACTTTATTACGCGGTTCAATGCGTCGGAAGGGACGCGGATCAATGGGGCCAGTGCCGACGCTTTGAAAATGCTGAGCGCGTTTGATTGGCCGGGTAATGTGCGCCAGCTTGAGAATTCGGTGTTCCGTGCGGTTGTGCTTTGCGATGGTGACGAGCTGCAAATGGAAGATTTCCCGCAAATCTCGGGTCTGACGCCGCAACTGGCCGATCTTCCCGATCTGCCGCGGCCAGCCAATGATCTGGTTGAGGTCAAACCCGTAGCTCATGGCAATGGTGATGCGCCAATTGCGATCTTTGACGGCGCTGGTGAATTGCGCAAACTTGAAGAGGTCGAGCGCGATCTTATCCAGCTGGCGCTTGATCATTATGAAGGCCATATGTCGGAAGTGTCCCGTCAGCTTGGGATTGGGCGATCCACGCTTTACCGGAAAGTGCGCGAATATGGATTGAACCCAGGCGACAAGAAGGAAGCGGGCTAAGCTTAACCTGCTATCACATTTGAAACAGGGGCTGGCCTTTAAGGGCTGGCCCCTTTTGCATTGGCGTGTGTAAACTCTCCCCGAAACGATATGGGAGATATTTGCATGGCTGATACAGTAAAAGATTTGGCGGGACGGACGGCGCTGGTGACGGGGTCGGCGACGGGGCTTGGGGCATCGATTGCGCTGCGGCTGGCTGAGCGCGGGGCGGATCTGATTATCAATTGCACGAAATCTGTGGCCGATGGCGAGGCGAGCGTGGCTGCGTGTCAGGGCGCTGGCGCGCAGGCGCGGCTGGTGGTGGCGGATGTCTCGACCGATGCGGGGTGTCAATCGCTGGCGGAGGCGGCTTCGCAATGGGGGCGGCTCGATATATTGGTCAACAATGCGGGGATTACGCGGCATGCGCGCGATCATTCGGACCTTGATGCGTTGTCGCGGGACGATTTTCTGGACACGTATGCCGTAAATGTCGCGGGACCCTTTATGATGGTGCAGGCGTGTAAGGGGCTGCTGGTCGAGAGCCATAAACAGACCGGGCGGCCAGCATCTGTGCTGAATGTATCGTCGATTGCGGGGGTTACGGGGATTGGATCGTCGGTCGCGTATGCGGCGACAAAAGGCGCGCTTAATACGATGACGCTGTCACTTGCGCGGGCTTTGGCGCCGGCAATCCGGGTAAATGCTGTGTGTCCGGGGTTTATCGGAACGCGCTGGTTCAAGGACGAGATGAGCGCAGAGCAATATGCGCAAGTCGAAAAGGGGGTTGCGGCCTCGGTGCCGTTGCAGGTGGCGTCTGGACCGGATGATATTGCGGATAGTGCGGTGTTCTTTCTGACCGATGCCAGCCGTCATGTGACAGGGGAAACGCTGCTCGTGGATGCTGGCATGCATCTTGGTTATGCGCCTCTGACAGCCCGCTAGCGGTCGCAGAACGCCCTATCGCTGGTCGATCGGGGGTTTGCCTGCCACAGTTTTGTGCAAGAGCATTGCAACTTCCGCAATTGCCAACGCATTTGTCTTAAACTCTGAATTCAGGCGGTTATTGTCGGTCTGCTGCTTTGAAGCGCGGCGATTGTTACAAGAGGGTATTGAGCCATGTTTTCCGATTTTAAGACTGTCGCGGTTGGCGCGATGTTATTTGCAGCTGTCCCGGCTTTTGCGCCGTCAGCGATTGCGCAGGAAGAGGCCGAGCCTCATTTTCTGGGCGGTAATTTCTCGGCAAATGTCGCGATTACCACCGATTATACGTTTCGCGGAATCTCGCAAAGTGGCTCGGATGCGGCCATTCAGGGCGGTTTCGACTGGGCGAGCGATCTGTTCTATGTGGGCACCTGGGGCTCAACAGTAGATTTTAACGATGATCTGACCAATCCAATCACAGGCGAGCAAATCTCTGACGGGTCCTCCACCGAGATTGACTTCTATGCCGGATTTACACCGACTGTTGGGGATGTGAGCCTTGATATCGGTGTGATCTATTATCTCTATCCGGATGCGCCGCAGGGCGACGATGATATTATTGTTCCAGATGTTCTGACACCTGACCAGCAACTCCTTGCGACAGCTCTGGGGGCTGTTCCGGGAGAGGTCCTCCTGGATTTCCCTGATCAGAATTATGTCGAAATCTATTTTGGTGGATCATATTCGATTGGACCTGCCGAGATTGGTCTTAACCTGACCTATTCGCCGGACTATTATTTTGAAACGGGCGATTTGTTGCTTCCAAGTGCTTCCTTGAGCTTTCCGCTGGGGAGTGGTTTTGAGGCCGCCGGCAGCGATCTGTCTTTTGCGTTCAGTACCAATATTGGCTATCTTGCCTTCCTCGATAATGACATTCCGTCCGGTGGCGGCTTTGGCGAGGATTATTGGGATTTTGGTGTCGGTGTGACGGCGACCTGGTTCGGGATTGATTTCGATGCGCGCTTTATCGATACGTTCAGTCTGGCGGGCAATGGTTCTACCGGCGTCTTTACTGTCTCCAAGAGCTTCTAAAACCTGATTTAGACCTTGCGCTGCGTGTGCGCGGGATCAGCTTGGCCCCGACCTGTTTGATTTCAGGTTGGGGCCTCTTGCATTTTTTCGCGGTGTTTTGGATTTGGGCTTTTTTATCTGTTTTTCTGCGGTATAAGCAAGAATTGCCTTTTAGGAGATAGTTATGCGCATTGGTGTTCCTTCGGAGATCAAGAAACAGGAATCACGTGTCGGCCTGACGCCAGAAAGTGTCGGCGAGCTTGTCAGAGCGGGGCATCCGGTGTCTGTGCAAGCGGGGGCGGGGCTTGGCTCGGGGTTTTCTGATGAAGACTATCTTGGCGTTGGCGCAGAGATTTTGCCCGATGCGGATGCGGTGTTCCATGCGGCGGAGTTGATTGTCAAAGTTAAAGAGCCGCAGCCGGAGGAGACAGCCAGGCTGACCCCGAACCATACGCTGTTTACCTATCTACATCTGGCTGCGGATGCGGTGCAGGCCAAGGGACTCGTGGAGTCCGGTTGCACGGCGATTGCCTATGAAACTGTGACAGACCGTGAAGGACGCTTGCCGCTGCTGACCCCGATGAGCCAAGTGGCCGGGCGGATGTCCATGCAAGTGGCGGCATGGGCCTTGATGCGGACCAAGCGCGGGCGCGGCGTGTTGCTGGGCGGCGTGCCGGGTGTTGCGCCTGCAAAGGTCGTGATTATTGGTGGCGGCGTGTCTGGCACGAATGCGGCTGAGATTGCCGTAGGCATGCGTGCCGATGTGACGGTGTTTGATCGGAACAATGGGCGGCTGGCCGAGCTTGATGCGCAGTTTAACGGGCTGGTGCGGACGATGTATTCGACACGGACGAGCCTCGATGCGGCGGTTGTCGAAGCTGATCTGGTCATCGGAGCGGTGCTTATTCCGGGGGCGACCGCGCCCAAGCTCGTCTCTCGCGAAATGCTTGGCAGGATGAAGCCGGGCGCTGTGCTGGTTGATATTGCGATTGATCAGGGCGGGTGTTTTGAAACCTCCCGCGCGACGACGCATGAAGACCCGATCTATGAAGTCGATGGCATTTTGCACTATTGCGTGGCGAATATGCCCGGTGCTGTGCCGCGGACGAGCACTTATGCGCTGAACAATGCGACACTTCCTTTTGTGATGAAGATTGCCGGACAAGGCACACATGCGGCGCTGAATGCGGACCCGCATTTGCGGGAAGGGCTGACGGTGGCTGGCGGACAGATCACGCACGAACAGGTTGCGCGCGATCTTGATATGCCGTTTGCCCGGCCTGCGTGGCTGACGGCCTGACCGCAGGAACCGCTGACAGATTAAAGGCCACTCCCGTCTAAACAGGAGTGGCCTTCTTCTTGCGCCGTGCAGGGGGAATACACAGCGCAAACCAGTAGGATTTGAGGGGAAGGATCCTACTGGTGTGCCTGGATTGTGCTTAGCCGTTTTTGGACTGCTGATTGATTTTGGCAAGCGTGGCATCGACAAGGTCTTCAACGCAGGCGGTATCGACACGTTGGGCGCGTGGTCCGCCGAAGTCGAGCGTGCATGCGTCGCGTGCGTGTTCTTTGATCAAGCGGGTCAGGGCTTGTGAGCCTGATTCTGTGGCGAGCAAAGTTGCGTCGTAAATGATTGTGATTTCAAATTCTTCGCGATTGTCAGCCGCCGCGGCCGGGGTCAGCGCTGCGATGAGTGCTGTTGCAGCGAGGATGGATTTGATCATTTTTTTGGCTTTCGAGTATGAGGTTTCTGGGAGGATTTTTTTCTTGTTGTGAGGGCGCTTGTGACGCAGCGGATCGGAATAAACAACCGCCATTTTGCCAAATGGTGATCACATATTCGTGTGAATGGCTATTTATGAGGGTGTTTTATCCCTAAATGGGCAAATTCTTGAAAATATCAGGGTGCGTGTTGCCCTGTTAGCCTGTGATCTGCATGAGGCCGAGGCCCAGAACCAGAACGCTGGCGGCGATGATCCGCCGTTGGCCAAACCCCTCTTTAAGCCAGACGGCGCCCATGAGGGCCGCCCAGACGACCGACGTCTCTCGGAGGGCCGTGACGATGGCGGCGTCTGTCAGCGTGAAGGCGTAGAGGGCGGCGGCGTAGGACAATGTGCCTGCCATGCTGCCGAGCAGGGCGGGTTTGAGCTGTGGGCGGACGTGCTGCCAGAGGACGCCGCGCCGGACGAAGAGTGTGACAAGGGTAATGCCGATCCAGTCGAGCGCGAACAGATAGACGATGAATGTGTATGGCGATGGCATTTGCCGGATTACGCTGGCATCGACCACTGAATAGGCGCCAATGCCGAGTGCGGTGATGCCGGCCCAGAAAAGAGCGGAGCGGTCAGTCTTGATCTGGGCGGCGCTGCGAAGACCCTTTTCGGGCAAAGCGAAACTGATCACGGCGAGGCTTGCAATGGACAGTCCCAGCCAGCCAAGTGGGCTGAGGCTCTGGCCGAGCACGGGACCTGCCAATATGGCAACCAGAATGGGCGCGCTGCCGCGCATGATGGGGAAGATGCGGGAGAGATCGCCCCGGTGCAACGCGCGAACGAGACCGGTTTGGTACACCCAGTGGACGCCAATCGCAAAGAGGAGGCTTGGCCACAAAGCCAGTGGTGGGGGCGGTACGAAAGGCAGGAAGGGTAATACGCAGAGCCCCATGCCAATGGACAAGACCATGCGCGCGGTCAGCACATCGCCGCCGACCTTGGTAGAGAAATTCGCGAGCGCAACGGTGACGGCCGAGAACAGGCCGAGGGCGATGGCGAGGAGGGCGGGGGTGAGCATGGATTTGATTTAGGCGTGTACCGTAAAGGCAGGGCAAGGGCATCCGCCCTCATGCCTGGCTAAGATTACGCGCCGTGTTGGCGTTTTGTATCTCGCCTCCAATTCCCTAATGCCGGAAATGGCGCATGCCGGTGAAGACCATGGCGAGGCCGGCTTCGTCTGCGGCGGCGATGACTTCATCGTCGCGGATGGAGCCGCCGGGTTGGATGACGGCGCTGGCGCCCGCTGAGGCGGCTTGCAGCAAACCATCAGGGAACGGAAAGAAGGCGTCCGAGGCGGCAACGCAGCCCTGTGTGCGGGGGGCGGGCCAATTGGCGGCTTCGGCGGCATCAACGGCTTTGAGCGCGGAGATGCGTGCGGCGTCGATGCGGCTCATCTGGCCCGCGCCGATGCCCGCGGTTGAGCCGTCTTTGGCGTAAACGATGGTGTTGGACTTGACGTGTTTGGCGACACGCCATGCGAAGAGCAGGTCTTTGAGTTGGTCCGGTGTGGGCGCGCGCCGGGTGACCACTTTCAAATCCGCTTCGGTGATGCGGCCATTGTCGCGCGATTGGACGAGCAGGCCACCGGCGACGGTTTTGACAGTTGTTCCGTGGCTTGTCGGGTCGGGGAGGCCGTCTGTGATCAGCAGGCGGAGATTTTTCTTTTTGCTAAAGATGTCCATCGCTTCGTCGTCTGCGCCCGGCGCGATGACGACTTCGGTGAAGATTTTGGTGATCTCGGCGGCTGTTTCACCATTAAGTGGACGGTTGAGCGCCACGATGCCGCCAAAGGCTGAGGTGCTGTCGCAGGCGAGGGCGGCTTTGTAGGCCGATAGAGCATCTGAGCCCAAGGCGACGCCGCAAGGATTGGCATGTTTGATGATGGCAACGGCGGGCTGGGCGTCTCCGAGTTCGCCGATCAGTTCGAAGGCTGCGTCGGTATCATTGATATTGTTGTAAGAGAGCGCTTTGCCTTGAATGAGCTCTGCTGTGGCAACGCCGGGGCGGGCTTCGCCGGTGGTGTAGAAGGCGGCCTTCTGGTGCGGGTTTTCGCCATAGCGCAAGGATTGCTGCAGCTTGCCACCAAAGCCGCGCCAGTGGGGGGCTGGCTCGTCGAGTTGGTCGGCGTACCAGCCAGAGATGGCGGCGTCATAGGCGGCGGTGCGGGCATAGGTTTTTGCGGCGAGGGATTTGCGCAGCTCCAGCGTGGTGTGGCCATTATTGCGCTCGATCACCTCAAGCGCGGCATCGACATCGCCGCCATCGGTACAGACGGCGACAAAGCCGTGATTTTTGGCAGCGGCGCGGAGCATGGCCGGGCCGCCAATGTCGATGTTTTCTATGCAGGTGGCAAAATCCTTGCCTGCGGCGACGGTGGCTTCGAACGGGTAGAGATTGATGTAGACCAGATCAATCGGAAGAATATTGTGCTCGGCTGCGGCGGCTGCGTGGTCTTTATTGTCGCGCAGATATAGAAGTCCGCCATGAACGACAGGGTGGAGGGTCTTGACGCGGCCATCCATCATTTCGGGAAAGCCGGTCAGGTCGGAGACGTCTTTAACATCAAGTCCGGCGTCTTTGAGGGCTTTGGATGTGCCGCCTGTCGAGACCAGCTCCACGCCCAGCGCTGCAAGCCGTTCTGCGCGCTCGATGAGGCTGGATTTGTCCGAGACTGAAATCAATGCGCGGGTGACGCGAACGGGGGCTGACGACATGGGGTTTGGCTCCGCAAGATAATGTAAGCCTGCGTCGTAACATGGAACGCGTGGGGGTCAACCGATGGAGGCGTGCCTGGCGGTGTCCTCGCTGTCTTCAGGCCAGTCGACGAGCTGGCGCAGAAGGCTCATGGCTTTGTCCTGATCTCTGGCGATCGCGAGTTTTAGCAAGGTCTCAACGGCAAGCTCGAAATTGGGTTGGTCGGTGTCAGGCGGCGTGACATGCTGGACCCCATCAATTTGTGTCGGGGTGAGCTGTTCTTCGTCATAGGTCAGTGTTTCGTGCATTTTGTCGCCATCACGCAAACCGATATGTTCGATATCGATGTCCATTTCCGGGACCAGGCCTTTCATCCGGATCATCGATTCGGCGAGCGCCTGAATTTTGATCGGCTCGCCCATGTCTAAAACGTAAAGCCCGGTGGTCCCGGCATTGTTTTGTCCGGCGGCGGCGTGAAGCACAAGGTAGACCGCTTCTTCCACGGTCATGAAGAACCGCGTTACGTCCGGATCTGTGACGGTGACCGGGCCGCCACTGAGAATTTGTTGCTCGAAGCGGGGAACCACGGAGCCAGAGGAGCCGAGCACATTGCCAAAGCGGACCATGGATACGGCCAGCTGGCTGTCGGCGGCGATGTCTGACACGATGATTTCGCTGGCACGTTTGGTTGCGCCCATGACATTATTTGGCTCAACGGCTTTGTCGGTGGAGATGAGAACGAAGCGTTTGGCATTGCAGGCGAGGGCGGCGCGGGCGGCATTGGCTGCGCCGCCAATATTGGTCAGCATGGCTTCGCAGGGATTGGCCTCCATGAGTGGGACATGTTTAAGCGCGGCGGCGTGGATAACGATGTCTGGCTGGGTCTCATTCATGATTTGCTTTAAGCGCGCGCCATTGCGGACGTCTCCGAGCACGGCTTTAATTCCCAGGTCTGGATAATTGGAGGTGAGGAAATAGTTGATCTCATAGAGATTGTATTCCGAACTATCGAACACGGTAATCTGGCTCGGGCCGAGGGCTGCGCACTGGCGAACCAGTTCGGATCCGATGGTCCCGCCTGCGCCCGTGATGAAAATGCGGGCACCGCCAACGAGTTGTCTGATCGGTTCCATGTTGACTTTACGCTCGCGTCTGCCGAGCAAATCTGCGGGGCGGACTTTCTCAAGCTGAGCGCTTTCATTGGCGGTGGCAATTGACATCACTTTACTGCCGCGCTCGGACGCGGCTGCGAGGATGATTGGCATATTTGCGCGTGACCGCGCTTTTCCAACAGCGGCAACCCAAGGATAGGTGCCATAGCGCGCTTTCAATAAGTCCAATCGGCTGCCCAAGTCGGCCAGACTTCCCTGGACGGTCGCTCCACGGATGATGCGCCCGGCCTCGTTGCCTCCAATTTCGATCAGGCCAAGAATCTGCAATGGGGGGCCTTCAGGCGAGCGTTCCATTTGGCGCAGGGCTTCGGCGAGAGCATTCTGGTCTCCAATAAGGATAGCCCTTGGCGCGTCTTTCCGTCGGTTGCGAAAAATCTGGAAGGGTCGATTGGTTGACCGCAAAAGGGCCAGCATGCGCCCAGAGAACAGAAGGGTCAGCCAGAGCGGCAGGGCAATCAACAAGCTGGCGCGCGGGAAACCGTCCAAGCGGTTCCACAGAAACATGATCGGGATAAAGATCAATGCGCTGAAGCTGACCGCCTGAATGATTTTCAGTGCATCAGGCCAGCCGATATGACGCCAGACCTGGCGATGAACCTGAATGATCAGGAAAGCGCACATAGCCGAGATTGTGAAAATCAGGCTTGCCGTGAGCGGGATATGATCGGGAAATGGTCTGGATGTGAACTCGCCAAACAGCCGCCACCGGACTTCGATGGCCGTTATCATCGCAATAAAGGCCATGAGAAGGTCGAACCCGAAGGTCAGGCTCATGGCACGACGGGCCTCGTTGATGGGCTTCATGATGGTCCGTGCTCCTTGCGAAAGCCCCAGCGGATACAGTTTGGCGGTGCAGCGCCGTCGCCGTTCGGGTCAGCCTGCCCACTCATGACGATTTGAACGGTTGGTTCGACAAGGCCGCGTCCCAGATAGCGAGACAGTTCCAGCCTTGTTCCTGGATGTGTGGTGCGGAAGCGCCAGAGCGCGCCATGTTCGGTTTCCAGTTCGATTGCGTCGCCGCGTGTTGCCGCTTTGATGCCTGGGTGGAGATGAAAGCGGATGTCGAAGCTGACAAATTTTCCGGTTTCATCAAGCGCTTGGGACACTGGCCGAACCAATGAGTCCTCGCCCGTTAGCCTGTCGCCGCCGCCGGACATGAATAATCGTCGGCGGTGGATCAGTCCGAAGCGTTGCTTCCATCCGCCATGCTGGGCATCGAGCCATATTTCGTCGGCCTCCTCAAGGCGTTTTGCTGAAATGCCGACCGGACCTTCAGGCGAGAGTAGCCGTGTTGGTTCAAAGGTCGAGAATGTGCTGGCGTCGCGTCCGGCGAGGCTGAGGGTGGAATGGGCACCGGTGCGGCGGACGGCGGCTTGCCAGTCGAGATTTATTTCCGGTGAGAAGCCGCATGAGGTGACGAGGCGGTCTGGTCCATCGGAAAGCTCGAAGCTGAGCGGGCCGGAATGGGCTTGTCCGGCAAACAGGGAGGGCGGGGCAGCGCCGGCATCCAGGATCAGGCAGAGCCCGCGTTTCTTCAGTTTCTGGAAGCCGGACTTCATCGCAAAGCTGAAATTACGCGGGGGCGCATCGAGCGCTGCGAGGACGGCGTTGACCGCTTCGGGACGATTTTCGCTGCCAGCATTGAATGGACATAATCCGCCATCGGCCAATTGAAAAAAGCCGAGCATAGCGCCCATGCGCGGAATCCATTTGGCAAAGAAAGCGGGTTCTTCGCGTCCGGCCCGTGCCACGGCATCACGCAGGATGATGAGATCTGCAAGCGCTCGCAGTAAGACTTCGGGTGAGCGGGACACATGGCCACCGTCGGGCAGGATTTGTGCGGTGCATTCGGTTTCCAGTTGCGCAAGCGCACTTTCCGCGCCTCGTCCCTCGCGTAGACAGAGCGCATCGGCAACGAGCACACAGACACCGCGCCAGCGTGTTGCCGGATCGGTGCAGGTTTCAAGGCTCTGGCGGACAAAGTCGACTTGGCCAATCAGGGCGTCAAGCCGCGACTGGCAACGCTCTGCGGGTCCGGTCTCGAACAGAGCGGGGCCGGTCAGCATCCATTCCCAGACCCTGACAACCAGCGGAGAGAGCCGCCAGTGAAAGCTGTGGAAGGTGCCAAAATGTTTGATCCAGTCATCGACATGCGCGCGCGCTTTGTCTGTCCCGGCCGGACTTTCGCTTAGAAGGGCGCTGAGCCATTCAAACCGGTGCAATCTGTCGCTGTAATGACGCGATGGTGCCGGAATGCTCCACGGTGCCGCGCCATTTTCAAGCTGCAATCGTTCGTGGCCGATGCGCCAGCCATCTGTCATTAACACGCCGGCGCGATCCTTGTCCGCTGGGATGAGCGGATGCATGAAGGGGCGGAAGCGAGTGGGCGGGCTGTTTCGATGGTCGCTCGCACGCTTGCCAGAAGGTGCTTTGGGTGCGGATTTGATGGAGTCGCCCGCTATGCCAGCGAAACGACGCCACAAAATAGCGTCGTCTTTCTGGTCAGGATCCACAATCAACTCTACGTCCGAAGCACTCATAGCCTCTCCTGCGGCATGCGCTATATGGTTTGATCCGCTCGCAATGCCTTGATGTTGTCAGCATAGCGGCTTGGGCCGTCCTTGAAAACCGCCGAGCCAGCGACAAGCGAAGTTGCGCCCGCCTTCAGGACGGATGGTGCGTTGGATGGTGTTACACCGCCATCAACTTCCAGAATGATGTCGCGGCCGCTGGCGTCAATTTTGGCGCGTAATTGGCGGATTTTATCAAGCTGGTTTGGAATGAAACTCTGGCCGCCGAAGCCGGGATTGACCGACATGACAAGGATCAAATCAAGCTCGTCGAGTAGAAAATCGGCCCAATGTGCGGGTGTTGAGGGGTTCAGAGCGATGCCGGGCTTCATGCCTGCAGCGCGAATGGCTTGCAGCGTGCGGTGGGCATGAGGATCGGCTTCAGGGTGGATGGTCAAAATGTCCGCGCCAGCATCGGCAAAGGCATCGATGTAATCTGCCGGATTTGAAATCATCAGATGGACGTCGAATGGCTTTTTCGAGTGTGGCCGCAGCTTTTTGAGGATCGGCGCGCCAAAGGTGAGATTGGGGACATAATGGCCGTCCATCACGTCAACATGGATCATGTCGGCGCCTGCTGCGTCAATCGCAGCGATTTCTTCGCCCAGACGGGCAAAATCGGCGGAGAGAATAGACGGGGAGATCAGGGGTGTTTTCATACGCGAAGGGGTAAAACCAAACGACCGCTCGCGCAAGGCGCGAACGGCCGGATATGTCAGCTAATATCTAAGATATGTCCGCGTTTTCAGTCTAGCCTTCGGGGATCACCACAAATCCGCTCGGCCTGTCTATGACGAAGACTTTGGTGCCCACCGGGATGCCTGTGCCTTCGCCCAATTGCGGAAATTCTTCAACAACGCCATTTTCGCCGCGAATCAGATAGGAAAAACCTCTGCGCCGCCCTGAACCCGCCTCGATCGCGCCTCCAAGCAGTCCGCCCGCAACCGCGCCGCCAAGAGCACCAAGGGCCTGGGTCGAATTTCGTCCGCCGACTTGCGAGCCAGCCAGACCACCGCCCACTGCGCCGACGGTTGCGCCAACGCCTGTGTTGTTGCCGCGTACTGTGATCGGGGTTGAGGCGACAATCGTGCCTTCGAAAATTGCGTTTGAGCTGCCGAGATCTTGCGCGCTGATTGTGTAGGGATCAGCGGATGATGCGCAGCCTGCAAGTGTGAGGGCCATTGCGCCAAAAAGCGGGGCCACCAGAACGGCGCGCAGTCGCCGTTTGCGGGGCGTGTTCGGGATCAAAACAGTCATAAGCTTACGCCTTTTTGAAATTGAGCTGACAAGGTAGCAAATCCCCGCTGAACGCCAAGTGAACTCGCCGTGAGGTCAGAATCTTGTCGCTTAGACGACGCTTAAACGGGCGATATAGAAGATATCACTCCTGATTTCGCCCCCTGGCAGGGTCAAAAGATCGCCTTCGGGCGTTCGTCTGTCAGCAAATCCGGGCACGTCAGCGGCCTCGATCGGCTTGCGGGCACACTGCCCGGCCTCAATGGCTGCATTGGCGATGGCTGACCCTTCGGAGGCGAGCGGACTGCACACGCAGTACACGACGGTGCCGCCGGGCTTGGTCATTTCAAGCGCGGCTTTCAGAAGGCGGGACTGGATGGCGGGATAGCGTGCGATATCGTCGGGGTGCTTGATCCATGCGCCTTCGGGGTGGCGTCTGAGGGTTCCGAGCGCAGAACACGGGGCGTCGACCAGCACGGCGTCCACTTTGTCGTCAGGTCTCCAGTCTTCACCTGCTAGGGCCAAAATCGTTGTGTTTTCTGCCAAAGCGGTTCGTTTCAGGTTGTCCCGCAGTCGTTCGAGCCGTTTTGAAGACCTGTCTATGGCAGTGATGCTTGCGCCGGAGGCGGCCAATTGCATTGTTTTGCCACCGGGGGCGGCGCACAGGTCGACAATGTGTTGGCCCGCTTGCGCGTTGATGAGCTTTGCGGGAAGGCTGGCGCCTGCATCCTGTACCCACCAGTCGCCAGCTGTGAAACCGGGCATGGTTTCGATTGGCCCGGTCGGGACCTGGACGGTCCCATTCGCCAGATGTGCGGCTTCAAGGCCGGCGTCCTGCATTTGGGCCAGCAGCGCGTCAGGGTTGGATTTTGCGGTCAGTTGCAAGCTCGGCTCGGCCTGTTGATGGGTGGCAAGAGCTGTGGCGGTGTCTGGGCCAAGGCTTTCGGTCATGATCCGGGCGAGCCAGTCTGGCCAAGCTGCGGTGGCCGGGGCGGCGTCGAAGGCGGTTCGGTTCGAGGCGGCCTTACGCAAAACGGCATTGAGAAATCCGGCGGCTTTGCGGGCGCGTGGCCAGAGTTTGGCCGCGGCCACCGTCTCGCCGACGGCGGCATGGGCGGCTGTGTCCATAAGCCAGACTTGCGCGGCGCCGACTTGTAGCAAAGCGCGCGAGGGAGGTGTTGCGGTATCGAGCGGGCGCGACAGGAAGGGGGCGAGCCCGGCATTGATGCGGCCCAATTGGCGAAGGGCGCAACTTGCCATGGCCCGCGCGAAGCCGCGGTCTGCGCCGGTCAGTTGGGCATAGGATTTGGTGAGGGTCATGGCTTCGTCCAGCGTGCGGCGTTCTTCAAGGACACACATCAGGACTTCAGCGGCGGCTAACCGCGAACGGGCGCCACTCATCCCCAGGGTCTGCTGGCTTGGGGATTTTGGCTCTGTTTGGGCAGCGGGATATTCATCTCGCCAGCCAGCTTGTGCAAGGCTGCGATCCGGTTGGCGGTCACAGGGTGGGTTGAGAACATATTGTCAGCGCCTTTTCCGGAAAGGGGATTGATGATGTAGAGATGGGCGAGGGCGGGATTGCGCTCGGCCTGCCGATTGACGTTGGCGCGCGCGCCCCGGTCGATTTTTTCGAGCGCGGCGGCGAGCCATAACGGGTTGCCGCAAATTTCCGCGCCAGAGCGGTCTGCCTCGTATTCGCGCGACCGGCTGATCGCCATTTGCACGAGCCCCGCCGCCATGGGGGCAACCAGCATAATCAGGAGCGAGCTGATCATGCCGCCACGCTCGCGGTTGCCAAAGAACAAGGCGACATTGGCGAGCATTGTGATGGCGCCCGCAAACGTCGCCGTGATGGTCATGGTCAGCGTGTCGCGATTGCGGACATGGGCAAGCTCATGGGCCATGACGCCTGCAACTTCCTGGCGGTTGAGCATGGCCAGCAATCCCGTTGTGGCGGCGACCGCAGCGTTGGCCGGATTGCGTCCGGTCGCAAAGGCGTTCGGCTGGGGCGTGTCGATAATATAGACTTTCGGGACGGGCATGCCTGCGCGCGTGGCCAATTCGGCGACATCGCCTGCAAATGCGCGCTCGATCGGCGAGCGGGCATTGATATCGATCTGTCTGGCATTGTTCATGCGCAGGACGATCTTGTCTGAATTCCAATAAGAGACGCCGTTCATGACGACCGCAACACCAAAGGCGAGCATCATGCCGAGTTCGCCGCCCACGACAAAGCCGACACCCATAAACAGGGCGGTCATTACGGCCAGCAATGTATAGGTTCGCATGGTGCTCATCATGGCGTTGATCCTCATAGGTGGGTCGGGGTATACCTTGCTATGGTTCCTATATAGGAAGGGTTAACTGATTTGGGAGTCCGGCGCTTAAAATGACGAAATCATCTGGCAAGAATGGCAAGGCAGAAAGGCCGGCTTTAACGCCCGAGGCGGAGCGGGCTCTGGCGGAAGCGGCCGAGCGGCGAGCTGCGCGCAAAGTGGCGGGCGAAACTCCTGCCGAGCAGGGCGGACCTGCGGGCGAGGAACCGACGCGATTTGGCGATTGGGAACGCAAAGGCATTGCCTACGATTTTTAGGGCTGCTGGTTCGGTCTTCACGGGACGCGCGTTGTGCTTGTAATTAACCAAACGGTCTCGCCTGAAGGGTGTTAGTGCTTGTCATTCTTAGGGTTTTCCGTCTGAATTGGTGAAATTGCGCAGAGTCTGTTTGTCTTGTTGCTTTCAGCTGGCTCGGTGCGCTCGAACCTGTAGGATCTGATATGACACACCATTTTGCTTTTCTCGCCCTTGCTCTTGGCGCTTTGGCGTTTGCACCGTCCGCGCAGGCTGACGGGAAAGCGGCGATCAAGCCGCCTGTGGTCACGGCACCTGCGCCCTTGCAGCACAGCAGGCTTCAGGGCGCGCCCCACAATTGCTGCCAAGCTGCGCCCCAGCCTGTCCAGCGGCAGATTATCTCCCGTACTGTCAGTGCACCGGAGCGTGGGCTGAAACTTGATGATGCTTTTGTTCTGTCGATGAATGGCGGCGTTGGGACGGGTGTTTCGGATGTCGGTCTTGGTGGCGGCTTTTTTGGCGGGGCGCGCGGGGGTGACTTCGGCCGCTCACGACGCTTCAGTGCGGCGCGCCAATTCCAGGGCAGACGGTCGGGTCGCCGGAGCGGACGGCGCGGTGGCGGTCGGCGTTAGGTTAAATCGGGCTGTTTTGCTTTTCGTTCGCGCAATGTGATCAGCAGGGCGGCTGCGACGATGATTGCAGTGCCATACCAGACATTGTTTTCTGGCAATGCCTTGAAGATGACCCAATCTGCCAGTGCCGCCATGGGCAGGCGAAGATAGTCCACGGGCGCGAGAAATGACGCGTCGCCGACCGTCATGGCGCGGATATAGCAATATTGACCGATGACGCCGGCAAGTGACATGGCGGTCAACCAGCCCCATTCGGTTCCCATGGGCATATCGAAGCGCGCGAACAGAAATGGCGCAAGCAAGATGCTCGACAAGAGATTGGCCCAGATCAGAAGCGTCATGGTTGAATGGGTGGCGCTCAGGGATTTGACCATGATGATCGCGCCGGCAAAGCCCAGCGCACTGAGCAGGGCAAGGGCAACGCCGGGATTAATAACAAATGCGTCCGGCTGATCGCCAGAGGGCAGCAACATCACCAGAATGCCGCAAAAGCCGACCAGCACCGCGCCCCAACGCCAGTGGCCGACTTGCTCACGCAGAAAAAGTGCGGCGAGAAGCGTGATGAACAGAGCGCGCGAGAAGGAGAGGGCGTTGAACTGGGAAAGGGGGAGCTCATAAACATCCGAAATGGCATACATGCTGGCGATAAAGGCCGCCGTTCCACATAGGCTGCGCAGGAAGACGATGCGCGGGCGGGTAATTTTCAGGATGCCGAACCCGCGATGGACAATGATCGGCAAGGTGACGAGCAGGCCGACAAAAGACCGCCAGAAGGCAAGCACGAGCGGGTCCTGACTCGATGAGAGCTGCTTGGCAAGAACAAGAAAGACCGTGAAGAAAAGCCCCGACAGGATGAGCCATAGCATGCCCCGAATATTGCCGGTCAGCGCGGGCCGATCGGCAGCAGACGGGGACTGGGTCATGGTCTGCTCAAGTTTCGGTCGGCACCAGAGCGGCGCGCATAGCCTCGGCCTGTTCGGCGGTTATGCCCAGTGCGTCAAGCAGGGGGCCGGGGTCGGATGTGTCCCATGAGTGTTTCGGGCCGACGGTCATGCCGCCATCGACAAGGAACTCCGCACCCGTGATGAAGCTGGCGGCGTCGGAGGCGAGGAAAGCGGCCATTTCGGCAATATCGGTGCCCTGGCCGATGCGTCCGGCAGGCTGCATTCTGCCACCATTCTGAGCGATCATTTCAGACATTTGCAGCGCCGCTTCCTTGCTGACGCCAAGTGAACTTCCAAAAATGGATGTGGCGATGAAGCCGGGCAGAATGGCGTTGACCCGAATTTTGTGAGCGGCGAGTTCGGCGGCGGCGAGTTTGGAGAAATGGGCAACGCCTTTTTTCGCAACTGAATAGGTGATCGGTGCATAACCTGCGCAGACGGCAGAGATTGAAGAGGTGTTGATCACCGAACCGCCATTTTCTTTGAGATAGGGAATGGCGAATTTTGTTGCCGCAAAAACGGATCGCAACAGCAGGGCCATGGTCCGGTCGTAGCCGTCAAGGTCCAGCTCTTCGATGCCGGTGGGGGTGCCGCCGCTGCCGGCATTGTTGAACAAAATGTCGAGACCGCCAAACGCGTCACTGCCCTTGGCGAGCGCATTTTGCAAGTCTGTATCCTTGGTCACATCGCAATGGAAGAAGCGGACGCGATCAGAGCCAAAGCGTGTTTCAAGCGCCGCGCCCGCCTCGTCCTGAACATCTGCAGCAATAATATTTGCGCCCTTGCCGACGAAGACTTCGACAGAGGCAAGACCAATGCCGCTGGCTGCGCCGGTGATCATGGCTGTTTTTCCGCTAAGGTCGGTCATGTGTCTGGGCCTCTCCAAATTACTGCCGTGCTTCCAACGTCGCTCTTGGGCGCAGGGGAAGTCAATGGCCGATTGGAAATTTCGGGACGCCTGTGGCTGGGCGAGGCCTCTAGGGCAGGAGCGCTTGGCGGATGGGGCGGACCCAGCGTTCGTGATCGAGATCGTAAATGCGGAACGTGGTCGCCCAGTCGAAATAGCACCAGCTGATACCGCGCTGTTCGGCGGCCATGCGCACTTCGCGGGTCCATTCGGCGCGTTGTCGGGTCGGAACATCGGCATAGACGCCAAACTCGGCAAGGAAGACAGGCTTTCCTGTGCGCAGTTTGAAGTGTGCGGCGGCGGACATCACGCTTTCAAGTTCTATGCGGTCTTGTTCAGAACCCCAGACCTGTCCGGTGGGCGCGGATCGGGGATCGAAGCTTGCGCCCTGGTGGGTGAATTTGTGGGGGTTGTAATAATGAAAGCTCATAATGACGCGATCATCTTCGGGTGGCTGGGTTTCCATCATGCCTTCAAGACCGCCCCAACGGCCACCGCTGAGTACGACGTACCGGTCGGGATGCCGGGGCCGGATCATGGTCAGGAGGCGCTGGTTCATCGCGGCGACGCGCTCCCCCGTCATGCGCTTGTGGGGTTCGTTCAGGAATTCGAACATCAACCCTTCGGGCCAGCCGGCATAATGATCTGACAATTGGCGCCAGATTGCGTCGAGCCTTGGCTCATGCTGGTCAGGCTTGCTCATCAATTCCCAATAGTGATGAACGTTCAGGATGATATTGAGATCCTGTTCGAGAGCGGCTTTGATGACTTCATCGGTGCGCGCGAGCAAGGTTGGCGAAATCGTATAGGGTGCAGTCTGTTCGGTGTGTTCAGACCAGGCCACGGGCAGGCGCACAGTGTCAAACCCCGCGCGGGCGATGCGGCCGAGGTCTTCGGTTCGGATCTGGTATCCCCATTGTCCCTCGACGGGGGCTTCCAGTGCGCCGCCGAGATTGATGCAGGCTTGTATCGGGGTGTCCGGGATGGGCGTGGTCAATCGATCGAGCTTGTTGGAGCGTGTCATCGCTGTTGCTGACGGTTCCGGGGTATCGCCAAGGGGCCAGTAAAGGCCGAACAGTGCCGCGAGCGCGACGAGAGGGACGAGCGTCCGGAGCGGTTTCATTCTGAGACCCTGAATCTATGCGTCCTGCATATAACCAGCCAGATCGCGGTTCAGGTAGTGCTCACACCCGAGGGGTGAGCGCGCGCGTGGGATGCGCCTGTCAGGCGATTATTTCGAGGGCTGGAGGTGGCCGAACATTGCGTGGCTAGCGCGTCGCGGAGGCCTCGGCCTGTCGGCGCTTTTCTGCGGCTGATAGTTTTACGCTTTCAGAGCGCAATTGTCCGCAGGCGGCAAAAATATCTCTCCCTCGCGGTGTGCGGATGGGCGAGGCGTAACCGGCTCGATTGAGGACATCGGCAAAAGCTTCAATTGTGTCCCAGTCCGAGCATTCGTAGATCGCGCCGGGCCATGGATTGAACGGGATGAGATTGACCTTGGCCGGAATGCGCGAGAGGAGCTTTACCAGATCGCGGGCTTCGGCGAGGCTGTCATTGATGCCCTTGAGCATGACATATTCGAAGGTGACGCGCTTGGCGTTCGATAGGCCCGGATAGGCTTGGATGGCTTCGAACAGGGTTTGCAGATCATATTTGCGATTGATTGGCACAATCTCGTCGCGCAGATCATCGCGCACGGCGTGAAGCGAAATGGCGAGCATGGCGCCGGTGCGCTCACCCAATTCGGGAATTTTCGGCGCGACGCCTGCGGTTGAAACCGTGATGCGGCGGCGGCCAATGGCCAAGCCTTCGCCATCCGAGAGTGTGTCGATGGCTTCGGCGACATTGTCGAGATTGTAGAGCGGCTCGCCCATGCCCATAAACACAATGTTGGAGAGTTTTCTGTTTTCCAGATCGGCAGGCCATTCGCCAAGGCCGTCTCTGGCGATCAGCACCTGCGCGACAATTTCCTGCGCGGTGAGATTGCGCACAAGACGCTGGGTTCCGGTGTGACAGAAAGTGCAATTTAGCGTGCAGCCAACCTGGCTTGAGACGCACAAAGCTCCTGTGCTGCTGGCGACGTTCGGGATAAACACGCTTTCGCCTTCGACGTTCGGGCCAAATTCGACGAGCCATTTCTGGGTGCCGTCGACGGAGACTTTGTGTTCGGCAATCTGAGGCCGTGTGGTGGTGAATTGGGCGGCCAGTTCGGCGCGCATATCTTTGGACACATTGGTCATGTCTGCAAAATCCTGCACGCCGGCATGGTGGAGCCAACGGCGCAGCTGGCTCGCGCGCATTTTCGCCTGTTTTTCGGGCAGGCCCATCTCGATCAGCGTTTCGCGCAGACGCGGCAGCGATAGGCCCGCGAGCGAGTTGGGGGTGCGCGCGGGTGAGCGGCTGAGGTCAAGCGTTGTTTTCATGATGGGGTGTGTAGCGCAATCTTGGGCATGGGGGAATGGCGCTGCACTTGTGGGTATCAGGGGAGCGGTGATAGGCATCGTGACGATGAACAGAGCTTTGGTGATGAGCGGAGAACAAAGATATGTACCCTGACGCATTGCAGGCCCAGGATCTTGGCCGCTCATGGGCACGTGCTCGGCCCGTGGGCGCGCAGACGAACCCGTTTTCATTCATTGACCGGATCTCGCTTTACAAAGCGCTGACGGATGCGACCAATCTGGACGGCTATTTCGGTGAGAAGAATGAACGTAATCCGCTGTGGGGGCTGGCCTATCAACTGCAATGGCAGCACAGTTCCGGGCGGCTTTCGATCGGGGACAGATCGGACGCGATCAATCCTGCCTCGCCGTGGGGTTATGGTAATTTTACCCTTTGCGTGATTCCCTATCTGGGCGCGATTGCGGCGGGAACGGTGCCGGATGTGGCGCTGCTGGCTTCGCCAAGCGATAGCCGCTTTGCATATGCCTATGGCGCGGACATGGCCAGCCGGACGGTTCCCGAGGCGTTGCGTCCAGCGGTCCTGGATTGGCAACGCTATTTCGAAAAGGTGGCGACCGTCCAGCCCGGGGATGATGACGAGCCCTTACGGCTTTTGCTCTGGGACGCGCACAAGACCAGCCTTGATGTCGTGGCCGAAGAGGTCGCAACGCTGACGCCCGAACTTTACAGCGAAACCGAGGTGAAATTCCTTTCGGGGTGGTGCCGCATGGTGGATTTGCTGGCCGCGTGCGCGCGCCGGACCGATCATCCTGCGATTATGGAGGGCGGCATTGATGTTTTGCCCGAGCGCCCGCTTACACCGTCTGACATTGAAAACGGGCTCAAAGCGTTTACCGAAACGGTGCAGGGCAATGTCAGGGCGGTTCTCGACTTGGCGAGCCTGTCGGATTCCCGATTAAAAACGCAGCTCTGGGTCTGGCGACGGATGATGCGCACGCGCGCGGCGCGCGATCGGTCCGAGGACATTCTGAGGAGCCTGCTCGGCGAGGATACATCGCTCGGAACGCGGCTCGCTCTGCTGCGGCTCATTTTCTAGGACGGGCTCAGGCGTTGCCAAACAAATCGTCTTTTGCGCCGCCGGGCACGGGGAGGCCCATGCGTTCATAGGCGAGGGGGGCGGCGACGCGGCCGCGCGGGGTGCGGGCAACGTAGCCCTTTTGCATAAGGTAGGGTTCGATGACTTCTTCGACGGCGTCACGGGCTTCGGAGAGGGCGGCGGCCAAGGTCTCCGCGCCGACAGGGCCACCGGCATAGGTGCGCACGAGGGCATCGAGATAGCGGCGGTCGAGGGCGTCGAGGCCATCTTCGTCGACTTCAAGTCGGGCGAGCGCGCGCTGGGCGGCGGCTTTGTCGATGGAAGAATTTTCGGCTTCGGCAAAGTCCCGGACGCGGCGCATCAGGCGGATAGCGATACGCGGGGTGCCTCTGGCGCGGCGGGCAATCTCGTGGGCACCCTCGGCGGTGATGTCTGCGCCGAGTTTTATGCCGGCAGCCAATGTGATGCGGGAAAGCTCTGTCGGGGTGTAGAACTGAAGACGCAAGGGGATGCCGAAGCGGTCTCTCAGAGGTGTGGCGAGTAGTCCTGCGCGGGTGGTTGCGCCGACGAGGGTGAAGGGGGCGAGCTCCAGCTGGACCGAGCGGGCGGAAGGACCTTCGCCGATAACGAGGTCGAGCTTATAGTCTTCCATGGCGGGATAGAGGATTTCTTCGACCACGGCGGGAAGACGGTGGATCTCGTCGATGAACAAGACATCGTTTTCTTCAAGGTTGGTGAGGATTGCGGCCAGATCTCCGGCTTTGGCGATGACCGGGCCGGAGGTGGCGCGGAAGCCGACGCCTGCCTCTCGGGCAAGGATTTGGGCGAGCGTGGTTTTGCCAAGCCCCGGCGGACCAAACAGCAGAACATGGTCAAGCGCTTCGCCGCGCCCGCGCGCCGCCTCGACATAGATTTTGAGATTTTCCTTGGCTTTTTCCTGCCCGATATAATCGTCGAAGGTTTGCGGCCGCAGCGCACGGTCGAGCGCGTCGGCAGGGGTGCGCTCCGGGTTTGTGGGGAGGTCTTCGCGGGTCATGATTTAGCCCTGCCATCCGTTCTCTTTTAGAAATTCGAAAAATTCGCCGTGCTCAATGTTTAGGCCTTCCACACGTCGCCCTCCCGTCAGATGGACTGTGATACCCATTCTTTCCGTTTTAAAGCTAACGACCTCTGTTAAGCAGAATGACACGCCCCATGATCTGTTCTCGATGTTAGTGAACTTGGTCGAAAAGACAGCATATCCATCTTTATGAGCGACAAGATTGCCATACTTTTTCATCTTCTCATCGAAGCCAATTTTTGTAATGTGAATGCCAAAATTACTAGCTTGGAATTCTATTGCCTGTTTCGAGTCAAAATGTCTCATACCGCCAGTTCCTTAAGCGCCGCCTTAATAAGCGCGCTGGCGTCTTCGCGGTCGGTGGTGCGGGCCGCACTGGCTACGGCGCGGGCGGCGTCGGCGTGGGCGTAGCCGAGATTGATCAGCGCAGAGACAGCGTCGCCGCGGGCGCCCGTGGCAAGGCTTGCGGTTTCGGCCATGGCGGCTCCGGCGCTGGCAGACGGGTCGGCTTTGAAGGCGCTGGCAAACCGGCCCATGGGTGGGGGCTTTCCGGCAAGCTCGCCAATGACGCGTTCGGCGAGTTTCTTGCCGACGCCTTTGGCGCGCTGGACGGTGGCGATGTCGCCAAGGGCGATGGCGTCCATCAATTCGGCAGGCGATATGGCGTCGAGAATGGCATTGGCCGCTTTGCCCGCAACGCCATGGACATCCTGAAGGCGGACAAACCATGCGCGTTCGTCATCGGTGGCAAACGCATAGAGCGTTATGGCGTTTTCTGTGACTTTTGTTTCGATGTGCAACGTGGCCTGTTCGCCGACTGACACCTTGGCCAAGAGGCGTGTTCCGGCTTGGGCAACGTAGCCGACGCCGTTCACGTCAATCAGGACATGGTCGGTGCCGATGGCGGCTATGGTTCCGGTAAGGCGACCTATGATCATGCGGCGACGCCCTGGCGGGGTTTGTGGTGGGCGGCGCAGATGGCGCAGGCGAGGGCGTCGGCGGCGTCTTCGGACATTTTACCTGCACGGGGAAGCAGGCGTTCGACCATGAACTGGACCTGTTTCTTGTCGGCGGTGCCCGTGCCAACAATGGACAGCTTAATCTTGCGCGGGGCGTATTCACCAATATCGAGGCCTTCGCGGGCCAGGGCGGTCATTGCGGCGCCCCGGGCCTGGCCGAGCTTTAGCGCGGCGCGGGCGTTGACGTTGACGAGGGTTTCTTCGACGCCTGCATAGTCTGGCTGATGCTCGATCACGAGGCCGGAGACGCCAGAGAAGATGTGCGCAAGGCGTTGGCCCAGCGGGGCATCTGTCGGCGGTTTGATGACACCATGGGCGACATGGGCAAGGCGCGGGCCGGTGACCTCGATAATGCCCCAACCGGTGTGGCGCAGTCCCGGATCAATGCCGAGAATTCTAATTGTTTCTGTCATAGGCCTAGTTATGAGCATGACGGTTAACCGCTGGTAAAAAGTTTCCGCTTTGTTCGCGGTCGCGACTATGCGCTGCGCCGGATGTTGAGGCAAGAGGAACGTCGAGACGCGACTTTGTCTTCTGCGCGTCGCGTCACGCGAATGTGATGCACGTCTGAACTTACAGGCAAGGTTTCTGGCACTATATGGCGGCTATGGAACAGAAACGGATATTGAGTTTTGTGTCTCGCCGGAGCCTGCTGTTGAGCGGGGCGGCCGGATTCGTGCTGGCTGCGTGTTCGCGTATGGGGCGTGAGGTGACTGCGCCAGCGGTATCGGGCGATCAGGTCGATGTGTTCGCGGATTCCGAATTTCGTAGCTGGACGGACGCGCAATGGAAAGAGGCGCTTGAGCCTGCGAGCTATCAAGTGTTGCGCGAAGCTGGAACCGAGCGGCCATTTACCTCACCGCTCAATGACGAGAAGCGGGCCGGGATGTTTCATTGCCGTGGCTGTGATCTGCCCTTGTTTGATGCGGCCACGAAATATGACAGCCGGACGGGTTGGCCGAGTTTCTTTGACGTGATTGCAGAAAACATCGGCACCAGCACGGACTTTAAGATTGGCTATGCGCGGACGGAATATCACTGCGCGCGTTGTCTGGGCCATCAGGGGCATTTGTTTCCGGACGGTCCTGCGCCGACGGGGCTGCGCTATTGTAATAATGGTGTCGCGCTGAAGTTTGTGCCGGCCTGAACACGTTAAAAAAATCGACTATTTTTGACGCATTTCTCTTATGTGTTAGTTTAGGCGAGTTTCTTTTACACGTGAGGCTGTGACGCTTATTCCGTTATCCTTATACACGCATTGATATTGTTGCGAATGATCTGGATGTCTCAAGGCAAACTGCGGCTAAGTATCTTGAAATACTTGTGGAGGCCAAGCTCTTGTCCAAACAAAAGTCTGGACGGCAAAATTATTATGTAAATGGAGCGCTTGTTAAATTGTTAGTTGAGGTTTCTCTCGAGTAAGTGAAAATTGCTTCACATTCCATGCTAATTGGTCTTCTCTGATGTCTTGAAATAACAAGACACTGTGGAGACCACCAGCCATGAGCGACGCGCCTGTTTATAACGTGCCAGAAGGGTTTGCTGCTAAAGCGAATTTGTCGGCCGAGCGATATGCCCAGATGTATTCGGCGTCGGTTGCTGATCCAGATGGGTTCTGGGGCGAGCAGGGTCGGCGGCTCGACTGGGTCAAGCCCTACACTAAAGTCAAGAATACGGATTGGTCGAAGGAGAGTTTGTCGATCAAATGGTTTGAGGACGGGGTGCTCAACGTTACGGCCAATTGTATCGACCGGCATGCCACGGGGCCACGCGCTGACAAGGTGGCGCTCTTGTGGGAGGGGGATGAGCCGACTGACAGTAAGGCGGTGACTTATCGCGAATTGCTGGGTGAGGTCTCCCGCTTTGCCAATGTGCTCAAAAAGCTCGGCGCGAAGAAGGGTGACCGGATCACTATTTATATGCCGATGATCCTGGAAGCGGCTTATGCGATGCTTGCCTGCGCACGGATCGGGGCTGTGCATTCGGTGGTGTTTGGCGGGTTCAGTCCTGAAGCCCTTGCGGGGCGGATAACCGATTGCGACAGCCGCTTTGTGATTACGGCGGACGAGGGCGTGCGCGGGGGGCGGATTGTGCCGCTCAAAGTGAATGCGGATGCGGCGTGCGAAATTGCGGGCATTGTCGAGGCACAGCTTGTGGTGCGGCGAACCGGCAATGGGGTGGACATGCGCGCGAGCCGCGATCACTGGCTGCATGAAGTGTCAGAAGAGGTGTCAGATCTTTGTCCACCGGAGCCCATGGGTGCGGAAGACCCGCTGTTTATTCTGTACACATCAGGTTCGACGGGACAGCCCAAAGGCGTGCTTCACACGACGGGCGGGTATCTCGTCTGGGCGTCGATGACACATGAATATGTCTTCGATCTGAAAGAAGATGATGTCTATTGGTGCTCGGCGGATGTCGGCTGGGTAACGGGGCATTCCTATATTGTGTATGGGCCGCTCGCGAATGGCGCGACGAGTGTGATGTTCGAGGGTGTGCCAACTTATCCCGATGCGTCGCGTTTCTGGCAGGTTTGCGACAAGCACAAGGTTTCGCTCTTTTATACGGCGCCAACGGCGATCCGCGCTTTGATGCGCGAAGGCGAGGGGCCTGTGGCCGCAACTGACCGGTCTTCGATCCGGCTTCTTGGTACGGTTGGTGAGCCGATCAACCCGGAAGCCTGGGAGTGGTATTATCACACGGTCGGTGAGGGGCGCTGCCCGATTGTGGACACGTATTGGCAGACCGAGACGGGCGCGTGCATGATGGTGCCGCTGCCGGGGGCAACCGATATGAAGCCGGGCGCGGCGAGCCATCCTTTCTTCGGGGTGCAGCCCAAGCTTGTTGATGCCGAGGGGCAGGAACTGCATGGCGAGACCGAAGGTAATCTTGTTATTACGGACAGTTGGCCCGGACAGATGCGGACCGTTTACGGTGATCATCAGCGCTTTGTCGACACGTATTTCTCCACGTATCCGGGCACTTATTTTACGGGTGATGGCTGTAAGCGCGACAAAGATGGCTTTTACTGGATTACAGGGCGCGTGGATGATGTGATCAATGTGTCCGGCCACCGGATGGGCACGGCGGAGGTCGAAAGCGCGCTTGTTTCGCATGACAGCGTGGCCGAGGCGGCTGTGGTCGGTTATCCGCATGATATCAAGGGGCAGGGGATTTACGCCTATGTCACGCCGATTGCGGGGACGGATGCAGACGATGCGCTGAAGGCGGAGCTTGTCAAACATGTGCGCAAGGAGATCGGCCCGATTGCGTCGCCGGATTTGATCCAGTTTGCAATGGGGCTGCCCAAGACGCGCTCAGGCAAGATTATGCGGCGGATCTTGCGCAAAATTGCCGAAGACAGTTTTGACAAGCTGGGGGACACCTCGACACTGGCCGAACCCGAAGTGGTCGATGATCTGATTGAAAATCGGCAGAACCGGACTTAGATCGATACGGCAAATAGAGGGCGCTCAGGTGGCACAAAACTCCGTATCCCGACCGCATAACCCCTTCAGCCGCTTGGGCGAGCTGTTTGATGCCAGTGCGCTCGGACTCGTGACACTGATGCTTTTGTTTGCGTCGTTTTATGCGACGTGGCGCGGGATGCAGGATTTTGTGGCCAGCCGTGCGGCTGCGGGCGGGGTGACCACAACAGGGCTTGTCGTTCTGGTCGTCCTGACCCTGACGCTTGCGATGTATGTGGCCTTGCGCGAAATGGTCAATCCGGTCCGACGGCGGAATATTTTCATCGCGTTTCCGCTTTATGCTTTGCTGGCGCTGTGGTCGGTCGGGTTTGGGTATGGCTTCTGGTGGAGCCTTGTGGCCGGACAGAATGCGACCGAACAGGCTTTGTCTCGGTCGGTGGAGTCTCTTGGGGAGGCGACCAGCGAGTTGCGTGCGGAATTGGCGGCGGGCGCAGCCCTGATGCAAACAGCGGAGCGCTTGTCAGAGGAAAAAGCGCAGGCCGAGATCACGCGGGGCGGCACATGCGGGGTGGCCTCTGGCGCGGGCGATGGGCCGCTGAGCCGCGCGCGGGCGGAGACGCGAAGCCAGATTGCCGCTTTTGCCGCTGGCGTTCAGGAAGATTGGCTTGGTCCGGTCGATTTGCGGTTGACGCAGCTTGAAACATTGGCGGCGGCAGACGAGGTGGCGAGCGAAACTCCCGAGGAGCGAAAACGGCGTATGGTGGCGCTTGGCCAGCGTGTGCGGCGGACGGCGCAAGATGTTTCCGCAGACGCCACAGCGCGCGGGAAAATTCTTGCCACGCAATTGCGCGCCAAAGCGGAAAGGCTTTCTGTGGCCCCCGTGTCTGGTACGGTTGACTATTGCTATGATCCTGATTTGGCGACGAGCCTTATGCTTGTGGCAGACGCAGTTGAGGGCCCGTTCGAGATCGAGGTGACGCGGTTCCGGTTTGCCGAGGGCGCAGACGGGGTCGCGCAGGCGGTCGAGGATTTGTGGCTGGGCGCGTTTGCAAGGCTTGGACTGGTTGAGCGGGAGGCGGCGGCCGGCGCGCAGCTTGATGGCCGCAGCCTGATTGCGCTTATTGCGGCGATTGGTGTTGATTTTGCGCTGTTCGTGTTTGCATTGCTGCGTGGTGGGATGCGGCGCGGATATGAGGGCGGGCCAGATTCACCGCCGACAGAAAGCGGAAACGCAAGGACAGAGGCTCAAGCGGCGCTACCGGACAATCCGAAACAAGCGGCATTGCCAGCACCGGAAGATGAGCAGCCAAGAGAGACTGATGTGTCGGCCCAGACGAATGAGCTGTTCGGGGAGGGTGAGGTGAGAGATGCCGAGATCGTAGGCGATACGAAGCCCCCTCTGCGGCCTGAAAGTTTCGTCCCAGAAAATCAGATGGATCCCGCTGACCAATTGGACGCTTTGCTCAACAAAGCGAAGCAGCATATGGCGGCTATGCAGACGGCTGGAAGCAAGGTTGACGAAAGTAGAGCCCGCAACCATCTGAACGATGTCTTGCGCCAGCTCCGCAAGATCGGTTATCGGGATGCGGGGATGAGCGATCACATGTATAAAGATGGCCTGCATCAGATTATGGGTGAAGAACCGAGCGATTTGCCAAGGGGTTCAATCTTGCGGATTATTCGCCCTCGCTTTGTCAGCCCCGATGGTGACGTGCTTATTGCCGCACTTGTGATAGTCTCCGCTGGGCCGCACAAGGACAGTACCTAAGGGCTTAGCGCGTGGGCGTGCGCAGGGTTTTTCTCGGCGTGTACAGACTCCGGTTGACGCGCTCGCATGGTTTCGGTATGGACCCCGCTTACGCTCGAATTGGGCCTCAGGAGTTATTCATGGCGAACACACGCTCAGCAAAGAAAATGGTGCGGAAGATCGCAACACGCACTGCCGTTAACACAGCGCGTCGCTCGCGCATGCGGACCTTTGTTCGCCGTGTTGAAGAAGCGATTTCCTCTGGCGATCAGGCGGCGGCAAAAGCTGCGCTGAAAGATGCCCAGCCCGAGATCATGCGGGCGGCTGGCAAAGGCCTGATCCACAAGAACACATCGGCTCGTAAAGTGTCCCGTCTGGCCAAGCGCGTCAAAGCGATGGGCTAGTCTGCGAAGTCAGACACGACAAGATTGAAAGAGGCTCGCCGCGTGCGGGCCTTTTTTGTGTGCGCTGTTGTGGAATGGTTCAGTGGTCCAATTGGGGGACAGGGAAAACTTATCCGACATGTGAAGGGGTTGGCCTAGTTTGCAGCTATGGAACGCGTGAAATGTTTCGTACAATAATTGAATGAAGATTCACCTTTACGGGAGTTGACAAAATGGGAAACAGACATCGGCGCGAAGTATCGGTTTTTCGCGGGCGCGGCGCGTTAACCATATTTTAAACATTCTTCGAATTTGCATTTTAATAAACACAGACTTTTCAAACGGCTGTTCATTTCCAGAGACCGTTCTGGTTCGGTCAAGTCGAAAAACCACTAGATTTGTATGTTTTCGTGCTGGCATTTTTGGGCTGTTTTGCGTAGAAAGCTAACTCCAATTTAGTAGTGTATCACGAAAAAATACGTTGCGTATCGCACCGTGCACAATGGGGTTCCAAGTGCGTGGGCAGTTGAGGTTTGCGCTGGTTTCACTGGAGGAGGCAGTGCGCAGGATGGGGCGTCAGGAATGAGCGGTTCGCATAAGAATAATAAGAGAATGTCAGGGGACGATGATATGGAAGAGAGCGGGATCATGGACAATTCCACCCCCCTCGGACCAGAGGTCTGGTCAATGGTGCGTCGGGTCATAAAGGCGCGTACCAATAAGGCGGAGTTTGACAAGTGGATCGCTCCTCTGCGGTTTGTGGCCGAAGTTGATGGCAGCGTGTTGATCGTAGCGCGCACCAAGTTCGATCTTGATCGCGTGGACTCCGAATACCGCCGGGACATCATGAGCGCCTGGAAACGGATTGATGCGCTGGGCCGCTCGGTTAAGCTGCAATGCTGGGAGACCGCGCCAGAGGATGTGCGCAACCTTGTGGACTATCCTTGGGCCGAGGATGTAACTGTCATGGACAAAGCGGATGCGGTTGTTATGGATGCGGCGGCTCCGGGCAACGAGGTCGGCTTTGGTCCCTCGGTTATGCGGTTTGAGACACTGGTGACCGGAGAGTCCAATGGTATCGCTGCGCAGATTGCGCAAGATCTTGCGAGAGGAGCGCGCGTTCCCGCGTCGGTCATCTTCATCAATGGGCGCCAAGGTGTTGGCAAGACCCACATCATGAAGGCGCTCGAAGCTGAGTTGGAGACGATGAAGGGGCGCAGCGTCGCCTATATCTCGGCTGAGGAGTTTTACGTTGCCTATGTCGAAGGCGTGATGAATGGCGATACGCGCGATTTGAAGAACCGTGTGCGTAAGGCTGACATTGTGTTGTTTGATGATTTGCAGATCATTGCGGGGAAGAAGGGCGCGAATGCCGAGCTTGCTGGCACCATCCGGACGGTCAGCGAGCGTGGCGGGGTTGTTGTTGTGACCGCGGATGCCGCGCCTGGCGAGCTTAAAGGTCTGTCGGCACCGGTGATGACGGTGCTCAAAGGTGCTGCCTGTATCGAAGTGGCGATGCCGGACGACGAGATGCGGGCAGAGATTGTCCGCCAGCGCGTTCGTATTCTTGGCAGCGAGCGTTCGAACTTTCGCCTCGACGAAACGCTGATCGAGCATATTGTGCGGCGGGTGCGTGGGCCGGGGCGCGACCTTTGCGGCATTGTGCTGAGCATTTATGCCGAGACGCGGTTTGGTAGCATTGCGCCGACCCAGGAGTTGGTGGACCGGGTCATATCGCGGCAACAGGGTAAGGAGAAAGCTGTGACGTTGAGCGCTATAAAGCAGGCGGTTTGTGCTGTTTTCGAGGTGACGAAAACTGATCTGGAGGGGAAGCGTAAGTTTCAGAAGCTTGTGCGTGCGCGTCAGATTGGGATGTATCTGTCCCGTGAATTGACATCAAAATCCTTTCCGCAAATCGGCATCTCGTTTGGGGGGCGGCATCATACGACTGTGCTCTATGCGATGCGCAAAGTCGACAAGGCGTTGCCGGCCGATTTGGAGATTGCCAATGACGTGGCGCGGGTCAAGCGGGAACTGAGCAGCGTCATGCATGGCTGAGGTCCCGGTCAGGGACCTCGGTGCCTTGTTTTGAATTAGGGCTTGCTTTTTTTGTCAATTTGCCAAGTCTGTCGGCCCGCCTCATTATGGCGGGCTGATTCTATAATTGGGTTGCCGAATGGGCGGCAGCACCACAAGCCAGTTAGGCCGATACGATGAAACTTACTCTCGAACGCTCCGCTTTGTTAAATGCTCTTTCGCATGTCCAGAATGTCGTCGAGCGACGAAATACAATTCCGATCCTGTCCAATGTCTTGCTGGTGGCCGAGGGGAGCGCGCTGCGGCTGACGGCGACGGATCTCGATATCGAAGCAATTGACGAGGCGGAGGCCCGCGTTGCGGATGGCGGCTCTGTGACAGCACCGGCGCAGACCTTGTTTGATGTTGTGCGTAAACTGCCAAACGGGTCGGACGTCGAGCTTGAGCTGCAGCCTGAAAATCAACGTCTTGCGATCCGTTCGGGCCGTTCGGATTTTGCGTTGCCGACCTTGCCCGCATCCGATTTCCAGACCATGGCGGGCGAGCAGGAAGGGAAGCGATTTGAAATCTCCGCGGCGGATTTGCGGCGTCTGATCGACAAGACGCGGTTTGCGATCTCGACCGAGGAGACGCGCTATTATCTCAATGGGGTCTATCTGCATGGGATCGAGAGCGATGGTGCCCAAGTGTTGCGAACGGTGGCGACGGATGGGCACAGACTCGCGCTGGCCGAGATTGCTGCGCCGAAAGGGGCCGAAGCGCTGGCAGGCGTGATTGTGCCGCGTAAGGCGGTTGGCGAGATCAGGCGATTGATTGACGGGTTGGACGAGGCTGTGACGGTGGACGTATCCGATGCGCGTATTGTTTTTCGCGCAGGCAAGGCGGTCCTGACTTCAAAGCTGATTGACGGCTCGTTTCCTGATTATGCCCGCGTGATCCCGCAGGGTAATGACAAGAAGATGGTGATCGACAACAAGTCGTTCGAGGCGGCGGTGGACCGTGTGTCTACCGTTTCGACTGAGCGCTCGCGGTCTGTGAAGCTGTCATTGTCTGCGGGCAAGCTTGTGTTGGCGGTGAATCATGCTGAGACCGGACAGGGCCATGAAGAAATCGAGGCGGACTATTCGTCGGAGCCAATGGAAGTGGGCTTCAATGCGAAGTATCTCTTGGATGTTGCAGGTCAGATAGAGTCAGAGACGGCCGAGTTCATGCTCAATGATCCTGCCTCTCCGGCATTGGTGTTGGACCCTGCAGACCCTGCGGCGCGTTATGTTCTGATGCCGCTTCGGGTTTAGGCGTATACGGATGGCTTCGCCGATCCGCAACTGGACGCCTGACCGGCTGATGCGCCTTGACGGCAAGACCTATGTCATTACCGGCGCCAATAGCGGTATTGGTTTTGAGGCCGCGAAGATTTTGGCGGCAAAAGGCGGCCATGTGATTATGCTGTGTCGGGATCGCACGCGCGCGGAGGCGGCTCACAGGCAAATTGAGATGGCTATAAGCGGCAGTGGCAAAGTCGAGCTTGTGCTGATGGATTTGGGTTTGATGGCGTCCATCCGTGAGGCGGCGGACCATGTGGCCGCGCGCGCGGCAAAAATCGACGGGCTTATCCTGAATGCGGGGATAATGGCGCCGCCAGTTCGGCAAGAGACCGCTGACGGGTTCGAGATCCAGTTTGGCGTCAATCATCTCGGACATTTTTTATTGGCCGGGCTTTTGTCTGCGCGGGTCAAAGCGGCGCAGGGCCGGTTCGTTTCTGTCTCCTCGACGATGCACAAGCATGGCGCGCGGCGTATCCGGTTTGAGGATTTGAACTGGCAGACGGACTATCATCCCGCGCAAGGCTATGCGCAGAGCAAGCTGGCCAATGTGTTTTTTATCCGTGAACTGAACAAAAGATTGCGCGAAGCCGGACGCGGCGAGGCGGGCTATCTTGCCCATCCGGGCTATGCGGCAACTGCCTTGCAAACCAAAGAGACGCGCGGGGCGGTGAAGGGGCTTATGAAGATCGGCAATGCGTTGACCGCGCAGTCGGCGGCACGCGGCAGCTGGCCGAGTGTTCTGGCGGCTGCCGATAGCGAGGCGCGTCCGGGTCTTTATTATGGTCCAACGGGTCCGTTTGAGCTGCGCGGGCCGGTGGGTGAGTGCAAGCTGGCTCCGCATGCGCAGGATGACAAGGGTGCCGAAAAGCTCTGGGCGATGTCCGAGGCGTTGGTCGGGCACGCGTGGGAATTTTAGGGGCGGCCTGATGAGTGCGCTGACCCGTTTGTTTCTGTCCAATTATCGCAATTATGAGAAGCTCGATTTGAGGCTTGACGGGCGACATGTCTGCCTGTTCGGGGCCAATGGTGCGGGCAAGACGAATTTGCTTGAAGCGCTTTCCCAGCTGGGGCCGGGGCGGAGCTTGCGTGGGGCCAGCCTTGGCGAGATTACGCGGGCGGGCTGCGGGCCGGACGCGCAATGGATTGTCTCGGCCGAGCTTGATGATGAGCGCAAGCTTGGTGTGGCGCTCGAAGAAGGCGCGCGCGGCGGGGCCAAGCGGACCGTGCGGATTGATGGGGCGGCGGCGAACGCGGGAGAGCTGGCCGAGTTGATGCGGATTGTCTGGCTGGTGCCGGCGATGGATCGCGTGTTTGCGGGCGGGGCGTCAGACAGGCGGCGGTTTTTTGACCGGCAGGTGATGGCGCATATTCCTGGCCATGGGCGGTCGGCGGCGGCGTATGAAAAAGCGATGCGCGAACGCAACGCCTTGCTCGAACAGGGGCGGGCCGATCCGGCGTGGCTCGACGCGATTGAGGGGCGGATGGCTGAGCATGGCGCGCAGGTTATGATCAATCGCGCGCATGTGCTGGAGGCGCTACAGGCGGGGATTGCCGCGCGCTCTGACGGGCATTTCCCGAAAGCCGAGCTGGGCCTTGAAGGGCCTGAAGCGTCGGTTGCGGCAAGCGGTGAGGCGTTGCTCGATGGGCTGGCGCTTGATTTGCGGTCGGCGCTGATGGATGGGCGGCGGCGGGATATGGGTGCAGGGCGGACGCTTTCTGGCCCGCACAGGGCGGATTTAAGTGTGATCCATGTCCCGACGGGCGCGCCAGCGCGCGAGGCGTCCACGGGCCAGCAGAAGGCGCTTCTGATCGGGTTAATCCTTGCCTCGGCGTCCGCGTTGTCGGCGGCAGCAAAAGCGGCTGAGGGGCATGGCGCTGCGCCGCTCTTATTGCTCGACGAAGCGGCGGCGCATCTGGATGCGGATCGGCGTGCGGCTTTGTTTGACGAGCTGTGTGCGACGGGCGGGCAGGCCTGGCTGACGGGGACGGAAGCGTTCCTGTTTGAGGCTTTCGGAGATCGCGCGGCGCGTGTTGAGGTCAGCGAGGGCGGGGCACAGATCGTGGTTTAGAATCGTGGTTTCGAGGGCATTTTCGATCTGATTGAACCCGGTTTTGCATTGCGTTTTCCGGATCTGTGGAAAATTCATAAAATAGGCATATAAAACAGCGTGTTATGGGTCCGATAAAACCACTGTTGCGGCATAGCCAAAAGGGTCAAAATCTTCTATAAATCAGGCTGATTCTAAGAGAGTGGGACCGCCCAAATGTCAGATACGCCAGAGACGCCTGAAAACATGCCTGAAACGGGCGGGGATGATGCGGCGTATAATGCTGATTCCATCAAGGTTCTCAAGGGTCTTGAGGCCGTGCGCAAGCGTCCGGGCATGTATATTGGCGACACCGATGACGGGTCTGGCCTGCATCACATGATTTACGAAGTCGTCGACAATGCCATCGATGAAGCGCTGGCGGGGCATGCGGATCTGGTCACAGTGACGCTGCATGAGGATGGCTCTGCGGAGATTACCGATAATGGACGCGGTATCCCCGTAGGGATGCATGAGAGCGAGGGACGCTCGGCGGCGGAAGTGATCATGACGGAGCTGCATGCGGGCGGGAAGTTTGATTCCAATTCGTACAAGGTTTCTGGCGGGCTTCATGGCGTGGGTGTGTCCGTGGTCAACGCACTGTCGGACTGGCTTGATCTGACCATCCATCGTGATGGCAAAGAGCATTATTGCCGGTTTATCAATGGCGGGTTTACCGAAGCGCCTCTGGTGGAGAAGGGCGACAGTCCGCAGCGCGAAGATGGCTCGGGGCCTTATACGGGAACGGCGGTGCGCTTTTTGGCGTCAACGAGCACGTTCACAATGGTCGAGTACGATCGCAAGACGCTGGAGCACCGCTTGCGCGAGCTGGCGTTTCTGAACTCCGGCGTGAAAATCCTGTTCCGCGATTTGCGTGAGGCCGAGCCTTGGGAGATTGTGCTCGAATATGAGGGCGGGGTGAAAGCCTTTGTCGAGCATCTCGACCGCGCGCGCACGGCGCAAATCCCCGAACCGATTTATGCGATTGCCGAGAAAGACGGGATCACCGTCGAGGCGGCGATGGAGTGGAATGACAGCTATCATGAGAATGTGCTGTGCTTTACCAACAATATTCCCCAGCGCGATGGCGGAACGCATTTGGCGGGTTTTCGTGGCGCGCTGACGCGGATCATCAACAAATACGCGGCCGAGAGCGGTGTTGCCAAGAAAGAAAAAGTTTCGATTACCGGCGATGATGCCCGTGAGGGGCTAACGTGCGTTTTGTCAGTCAAAGTACCGGACCCGAAATTCTCGTCCCAAACCAAGGACAAGCTTGTCTCGTCCGAGGTGCGCCCTGTGGTGGAGAGCTTGATGGCGGAGAAGCTCGCCGAATGGTTTGAGGAACATCCCAAAGAAGCCCAGCAGATCATGATGAAGATTGTCGAAGCGGCAGCGGCGCGGGAAGCGGCGCGCAAGGCGCGGGATCTGACACGGCGCAAAACGGCGCTCGATATTTCCTCATTGCCGGGCAAGTTGGCAGATTGCCAAGAGAAAGATCCGTCCAAATCCGAACTTTTCATCGTGGAGGGTGATTCCGCTGGTGGCTCAGCCAAACAGGGCCGGTCGCGGGAAAATCAGGCGATCCTGCCTCTGCGCGGCAAGATTTTGAATGTCGAGCGGGCGCGGTTCGACAAGATGCTGTCATCGGATCAGGTCGGCACGTTGATCATGGCGCTTGGCGCGGGGATTGGCCGTGACGAGTTCGATATTGAGAAGCTTCGCTATCACAAGATCATCATCATGACGGATGCCGATGTCGATGGCGCACACATTCGTACGCTGTTGCTCACCTTCTTCTATCGCCAGATGCCGCAGATCATAGAGCGCGGTTATCTCTACATCGCCCAGCCGCCGCTCTACAAAGTCGCCAAAGGGCGCTCGGAGCGGTATCTGAAGGATGATCCTGAAATGGAGGCCTATCTGATCGAAGAGGGCACGACGGGCGAGACGCTGATTCTTGACGATGGCACCCAGATTGCGGGTCAGGATTTGCGCGAGCGGGTGCGTGAGGCGGCGCTGTTCAAGCAGGCGATGTGGCGTTTGTCTTTGCGGGCGCCGGCCAGTCTCGTCGAGCATGCCGCGATTGCCGGCGCGCTTGAGGCGGATGCAGGACAGCCGGAAGCGGACGCCACCGCGGAGCGGCTTAATCTGATTGCCGAAGAGGGCGAAAACACGTGGGAAGGCCAGCTAGATCATGGCGACCTTGTGCTGCGGCGGATTGTGCGCGGGGTTGAGGAACGCGCGGTGATGGACGCCCAGATGCGGGCCAGTGCCGATTGCAAACGCCTGGCGGAGCGAGCCAAGAGCGTGCGCGAGATTTATCCAGAGCCGTCGATACTGCGCCATGAGAAGTCCGGCGATATTGAGGTGACCGGCCCGACCAGCCTGTTTGAAGCGGTGCTCGCATCTGGCCGGAAGGGGCTGAACATTCAACGCTATAAGGGGCTTGGCGAAATGAATGCGGATCAGCTCTGGGAGACGACGCTGGACGCAAATGCGCGGACCTTGTTGCGCGTGCGGGTCGATCATGCTGACGAGGCAGACGATATGTTCTCGCGTCTGATGGGAGACGTGGTCGAGCCGCGCCGCGAATTTATTCAGGCCAATGCGCTTGAAGCCGAGGTGGATGTGTAGCTTAGGTGCGCCAGTTAGCGTCAGCGAATGTGTAAACAGCGCCCGTTTTGCGGTTGCAGCCATTGCCTTTGCGGACTATACAGGCCGGTCAGTAGGAGATTCATATGGCTCGCGTCACCGTCGAAGACTGCGTTCAGCAGATTCCAAACCGTTTTCAGCTGGTTCTGATGGCGGCCCACCGCTCTCGCATGATCCGGGAAGGCTCACCCCTGACCGTCGAACGTGATCGCGATAAGGACCCTGTTGTCTCCCTGCGCGAGATCGCCGAGAAGTCGGTTGATATGAAATCTGTCAGCGAAGCGCTTCTGGCGACTTTGCAGGAAGTTCGTCCTCAGGAAGAGGCCGAGCGCGAGGAAGACGAGCGCGCCTTGGTTGCGCCGCCGGTTGCGTCTGAAGAAGACGTGTTGCGGGCCTATCAGGTCGAGCTCGAAGCAGGACGCGACGACCGCTATTAGAGGTGCGCCATCATGGATGGTGATACAGGCTTAACAGGGGTCGAGCACCGGACGGAGGCACCCCCGGCTGCGCCTGTTCGTTATTTGCGACAATATGAACTGGTCGACCGCGTCAAAGCCTATGATGCGGAAGCCGACGAACATGCGCTGAACGCAGCCTATGTGTTTGCCGTTGCCAAACATGGCACCCAGAAGCGTGCGTCGGGCGATCCGTATTTCTCCCATCCGGTCGCGGTCGCGGGCCTGCTCGCTGATCTCAAGCTTGATACCCATACCATCATAGCGGGCCTTCTGCATGATACGGTCGAGGACACAAACGCGACGCTGGAGGAAATAGAGGACTTGTTCGGTACAAATGTCCGCCAGCTTGTCGATGGTGTGACGAAGCTTAGCGAGATCGAGTATGGATCCAGCGCGAGCAAACAGGCGGAAAATTTCCAGAAGTTCATTCTTGCGACGACGGGCGATATACGGGTTCTGCTAGTCAAATTGGCGGACCGGCTGCACAATATGCGCACACTGCATTTCAAGAAAAAACCGGAGTCGCGTGAGCGGATTGCGCTTGAAACGATGGATCTTTATGCGCCTCTGGCGCGCCGGATCGGGCTCTATAATATCGCCTCGGAGATGGAGGATTTGTCTTTCGCGCAGATCAATCCGACCGCGCGCGACGCTATCCTTGACGAGCTTGAGAAACTGTCAGCGCAGCACACTGACAATATGGAGCGGGTCGAAGCGGACCTCTACCAGTTGCTTGCGGATCATGGTCTTGAAGGGCGTGTGCAGCATCGGCGCAAGCAGCCTTATTCAATTTGGCGCAAGCTCGACCGGCGTTCGATCTCGCTTCGGCAGGTTGCTGACATTTTTGCATTCCGTGTGATCATCAAGGACAGTGTTGATGATTGCTATAGCGTGCTCGGCGCGGCGCATCAGGAGTGGGATTGTATTGAGGAGCGCTTCCGCGACTTTATCTCTGTGCCCAAGCGCAACGGGTATCGGTCTTTGCACACGACGGTTCGCACGCATGGGAACCGTATGGTCGAGTTGCAGATCCGGACAGAGGAGATGCACGAGACGGCTGAACAAGGGGTGGCTGCGCATTGGTCCTATAAGGGTAATTCATATGGCTTTGATCAGGAGTCTGCGCGGGCGGCCGGAATTGATGCGGCGCGGACGCTGGATGCTTTTGCGACGCTGATCGAGAACAGTGCAGATCCGGACGAGTTTCTCGAACACGCCAAGCTCGAAATGTATCGTGACCACGTTTTCACTTTTACACCGAATGGCCGGATCATCATTCTGGCCCAAGGCGCGATGGCGCTGGATTTTGCCTATGAGGTTCATACGGCGGTGGGAGAGACTTGTATTGGTGTGAAGATCAATGGCGAGCCGCGCTCGCTGCTCAGGCCGTTGGAAAATGGCGATGTGGTCGAGATCATCCGTTCGAAAACACCCGCGCCCGTGCCCGGCTGGGAAGCGTTGACCGTCACGGCAAAAGCGCGGTCCAATTTGCGCAGGCTGGTGCGGGCCAGAGAGACGGCCGAGTTTCGCACGTTGGGGCGGCAACTGATCGAACATGCCTTGCGGCGCACAGGCATTGATCCGGTGTCTGTCGAAGTGACGGAAGTTGCGGCCAAGCTCGGGTTTGCGAGTGCGGACGATCTGCACGAGGCGGTCGGACGCGGGCGGACACAGACGGTTGATTTTCTGGAAGCAGCTTTTCCAGGCTCCAGCGAAGAGAAAGATGATTGGCACGACCGGCTCAGTGTCAGCGATCAAAGCGCGCCCTGGCTTGTGGCGGGCACGGGTCTGACGCCGGGGGTGACGCTTCATATGGGCGAGTGCTGCCATCCGCTCCCCGGTGACCGTATCATCGGCATCAAGACACCTGAGCGCGGATTGACGGTGCATACGAGCTTCTGCACGCGGCTTGCTGACTATGAGAACGATCTTGACCAATGGGTCGATCTGCGCTGGACCGAGTTGGCCAAGACAGGCGTGGTCGGGGTGTCGCGGATTAAAATTTGTGCGATCAACCAGAAGGGAGTTCTGGCGATCCTGTGTTCGGCGGTGTCAGAGGCAAATGCCAATATTACGCGCGTGGAGACGGGCGAGCGACGGCAGGAATTTATCGATCTGATCATGGATATCGAGGTGGAAGATGTTAAAAGACTGACGCAAATTCTAACCGCGCTCAAATCGCTGGCCGTGGTCGAAGATGTGGCCAGATTGCAGGCTCTGTCAGAAGAAGGAAACGAGACAAATGACGACGGATGACGTGCTCGATGTGTTCCGTGCGGCGGGAGCCTTGCTGGAGGGGCACTTTATCCTGTCGTCCGGGCGGCGCAGTCCTGTCTTCTTGCAGAAGGCATTGGTTTTCTCCCAGCCAGACAAATCTGAAGCGCTGTGCAAAGCACTCGCGCCGAAAGTCAAAGCGGCGTTTGGCCAGATTGATGTTGTGGTCGGTCCGGCCATGGGCGGGGTGATCCCGAGTTATGAATTGGCGCGCCATCTGGGTTGCCGTGCGATTTATGCAGAGCGGCCTGACGGTGAATTTACATTGCGGCGGGGCTTCGAGATTAGGGCGGGTGAGCGGGCGCTCATCGTTGAGGATATTGTCACGACGGGGTTGTCCTTCCGCGAGACTGTGACGGCGCTGGCAAGCGAAGCGGGCGAGATTGTCGGCGGAGCGTGCTTCATTGATCGATCGGGCGGCAAGGCGGATGTCGGCTGTGAGCTTGTGGCGCTGGCGAGTGTGGAGCTACCGGATTATGCCGCCGATGATCTGCCTGCTGAGCTTGCTGCAATACCGGCGGTGAAGCCGGGAAGCCGGAGCATGGCATAGATTATGACAGAGCGTATCCGCCTTGGTGTCAACATTGATCATGTCGCTACAATCCGCAATGCGCGCGGGGGGAGCCATCCGGACCCGGAGCGGGCTGCGGCGCTTGCCACTGAGGCGGGGGCGGACGGGATTACTTTGCATTTGCGCGAAGACAGGCGGCACATCAAAGATGATGACCTTGACCGGATACGCGCGGCGACTGATTTGCCAATCAATATGGAAATGGCGGCAGCGCCGGACATGCTCGATATTGCGCTGCGTTTTGAGCCGGAGACAGCGATGTTTGTGCCGGAGAAGCGGGCTGAGCTAACCACGGAAGGCGGGCTCGATGCGGCGCGTGGACACAATCATCTCGCAGACTATGTCCGTCGGCTGAAAGATAATGGCTCGCGCGTTTCCATGTTTATCGATCCGGATCCGGTTCAACTTTTAGCAGCTCATCGCATGGGCGCTGATATTACGGAATTTCATACGGGCCGCTTTGTCGAGTTTGAACAGGCTGGTGAAGCGGAGCTTGCTGCTGCGGAACTCTATCGTATCCGCTCCTGCGCTGAGGGTGCCAGAAAGCTTGGGATTGAACCGCAGGCCGGGCATGGGTTGACCTATGAGACCGTGCAGCCGATTGCGGCGATTCCTGAACTGACCGAACTGAATATTGGCCACTTCCTGATCGGAGAGGCGGTGTTTGTCGGGCTGGGCGAGGCGATACGGAAGATGCGCCTTCTGATGGACGAAGCCCGCGAGACCCCCCACCCATGATTATCGGTATCGGAAATGATCTCTGCAATATCGAGCGAATTGAGCGTGCGCTTGATCGCTGGGGGGACAGGTTCAAGAGGCGGGTCTATACCGAGACGGAAATTGCCAAAGCCGACAGCCGGAAACTTCAAGCTGAAACCTACGCCAAGCGGTTTGCCGCAAAGGAGGCATGCGCGAAAGCGCTTGGGACCGGGGTGCCCAATCTCGGCGTGCACTGGAAACATATGGGGGTGGTGAATTTGCCGTCCGGCGCGCCGACTATGGCGCTGAGCGGCGGGGCGGCGACGCGTCTTGCCGAGATGGTGCCGGCTGGAATGGCCCCGCATATCCATCTTACGATCACGGACGATTATCCGTGGGCTCAGGCGGTGGTGATCATTGAAGCTTTGCCCGAGACGCAGTCGTGAAGCCCGCGCGGCCCAAACGGACAAGACTGCGCAATGCGGCTGCTCCCAGAACTCCGCGCTTGTCTGATAAGGCGCTGGGCGAGTTGCAGGCTGTGCTCGGACATGTTTTCAAGCAACGTCATTTGATTGACACGGCGATGACCCATCCGAGCGCCTTGTCGGCTAGCAGCACGGGACATGGGTCCAATCAGCGGCTTGAATTTCTCGGTGACCGCGTCTTGGGACTGGTGATCTGCGAGCGGCTCTATGACCGCCGACCGGGGGAGCGGGAGGGGGCTTTGGCGCCGCGTCTGAACCGGCTCGTTAACAAGGCCGCTTGCGCTGATGCCGCGCGGCATATGGGGCTTGGTGCGTTTGTGCTTCTTGGCCAGAGCGAACGCGACAATGGTGGTGCCGATAAGGATGGTATTCTTGGCGACCTTTGTGAAGCGGTGATTGCCGCACTTTATCTTGATGGGGGTCTGAAAGTTGCGCGGCGATTTATTGAACGTGCGTGGGCTGACCAGTTTGCCAATCCGAAAAAGCGGATCAAAGATGCCAAAAGCCTGCTGCAGGAATGGTCGCAATCCCTCGGGTTCAGCTTGCCGCAATATGAGACGCTGGGCCGGAGCGGGCCTGACCATGCGCCCGTGTTTACCGTTAAGGTGAGCGTCGGGCCAACTGAAACCGAAACGGGCACGGGTTCGTCAAAACAGGATGCCGAACGGGCCGCTGCCACAGCGCTTCTGAACCGGCTGGAGACACAAAAGACATGAGCGAAACACAAATCAAGCGGGCTGGGTTTGCCGCCATTATCGGCGCGCCGAATGCGGGCAAGTCTACGCTGACCAACTGGCTGGTCGGAGGTAAGGTTTCGATTGTGACGCATAAAGTGCAGACGACGCGGTTTCCTTTGCGCGGGGTTTTCCAGCATGAGGACGCGCAGATTGTGCTGATCGATACGCCGGGCATTTTCCGAGCGCGGCGGCGACTGGATAGGGCGATGGTGAAAGCGGCATGGGCAGGCGCGTCGGACGCGGACGCGGTGGTGCATTTGATCGATGCGGCCAGTTGGGTTGATGAGCGCAAGGGTGTGCAGCTGACGGCAGCGCAGAAGCTTTCCATCGAGGATGACAGGCGGGTTATCGAGTCTCTGAAGGAGAGCGGCCGGAAAGTTTTTCTGGCGCTGAACAAGATCGACTTGTTCTCCCATGATGAGGTCTTGCCGTTGATTGCGGAGTTGAAAGGCTTTGAGGTCTATGAGGAGATTTTCATGATCTCCAGCTTGAACGGCGATGGGATCGATCCGCTTGTTTCGGCGCTGGCGGGGAAGATGCCGGAGGGCGTTGCGCTTTATCCAGCTGATCAGTCGGCTGACATTCCTATGCGTGTTCTGGCGGCCGAGATTACGCGTGAAAAACTGATGCTGCGCTTGCATCAGGAGTTGCCGTATCAGCTCATGGTCGAGACCGAAAGCTGGAAGGATTTGAAGGATGGCAGCGTGCGGATCGAGCAAGCGGTAATTGTTGGTCGCACCGGTCACAAGGCGATGGCGCTTGGCAAGGGCGGGGCAACAATCAAGGCGGTGAGTATGGCGGCGCGCGAGGAGCTGTCGTCTTTGCTGGACCGGAAAGTCCATTTGTTCCTGTTCGTGAAAGTTGATGAAAAGTGGCAGGAGAAGCGCGAGCGCTACGTCGATTTCGGATTGGAGTTTGACGTTTGACGGCATGGCGGTCATCCGGGCTTGTCTTGGGCGGGCGTCGTCATGGGGAGGGCGGTCTGATTCTTGATGTGCTGACCGAGGCGATGGGCCGCCGCTCGGGCTATGTCTATGGCGGCGCTTCCCGACGCAAGCGCGGTCAACTGCAAACTGGAAACACACTTGATCTGTCATGGAGCGCGCGGGGGGAAGATCAGCTTGGGAAATTCGATGTTGCCGAAGCGGTGACTGAACGTGCTGGCGCGCATATGGATGATGCCAGTGCGCTCGCGGCTATTTCAGCAGTTACCGGACTGTTGCGGGATGGGTTGCAAGAAGGGGACGCGGCCGGGTCGGCCTTGTATGAGCCGACGCGTGTGCTGCTCGACCTGCTTGGCGAACCGGAGATCTGGCCTGCGCTTTATGTCCGTTGGGAGCTTGGCGTGCTGTCGGCGCTCGGGTTTGGGCTGGACCTGTCGCGCTGTGCTGTGTCGGGTGCGAATGATGGGCTGACCCATGTCTCTCCGCGAACGGGTCGGGCGGTTAAAGGGTCGGAAGCGGAAGACTATATTGACCGGCTGTTCGCATTGCCATCATTCCTGACAGATCCGACTGCGCCGATTACACCGGAGATGCTGGGGCAGGGCTTTGCGCTCACGGGACATTTTATCGAACGGCGGGTTTATGCCGCGATTAATCGTCCGCCGCCGGAAGAGCGCGACTTGCTGCTTGCGCGACTGGAGCGATCTGGTTTGATCGTGATGACGGATGAGACGTAGGGGTTTTTGTTTGTCCTCTGCTTTGAGCGCAATCGGACGCCGTTTTGCGGGCTCATGGATGTGGCGCTCGGTGACGAGCTTCGATCCGCATCGCGAGCGACCGGGGCGCAAGCATGAAATTTATCCCCGTCCGCGATAGGGTGCCACGCCTGTGTCCGGCACCCATAGGCCCTTGAGCGGTTCGCCGCTTTGCCAGAATACATCAATCGGGATACCGCCGCGCGGATACCAGTATCCGGCCATGCGTAGCCATTTGGGTTCGAGAAGCGCGTCTAGCCGTTTGGCAATTGCGATGGTGCAGTCTTCATGGAAAGCGCCATGATTTCGAAAGGATGACAGGTAGAGCTTGAGGCTCTTGGATTCAACGAGCCAGTCACCCGGCGCATAATCGATCACGAGATGGGCAAAATCGGGCTGGCCCGTGACCGGGCAAAGCGAGGTGAACTCCGGTGCGGTAAAGCGTGCCAGATAGTCTGTGTCTGGATGCGGGTTCGGTACGCGTTCCAGAACCGCCTCCTCAGGGGTGTGCGGCAGGGCGGTTTGCTGACCTAGCTGGTCGATATTGTCGTAGATCGGATTGTCGGTCATGAGGCAAAAGGCGTGGGAACAATTTGGAACAGAAAGCCCATATAGATGAGGTAGCCGGCGAGCATGATGGCGCCTTCTGACCGGGCAATGCGTTTTCCGGTGAAAGCGAACAGGAAGACGAGGAAGATTGACAGGATGAGCGTGGAAATGTCGGTCCATGTCAGGCCGATATTATTGGTGGCGCCGATAATCGCCTCACCAATATCAAAACCCTTCCCGGCAAGCCCGGGACCGCCCTCGTAAAGCGAGAAGGGATGGACGATGGCCGTAACCCCGATGATGCCCAGAATGTTGAAGATATTCGAGCCGAGCACGGTGCCAAGCGCCACATCAGATTTGCCGCGTAAGGCGGAGATAGCGGCCGTTGCCAGTTCGGGCAGGCTTGTGCCAAAGGCGACAATGGTGAGCCCGACCAGCGTTTCGGAGACGCCAAACTGGGCGGCAATGTCGATCCCGCCCGTGACCAGCATGCGCGCGCCTATGACCACACCGGCAATGCCGCCAATTGCCAGCAGTGCCGCAATCGGAAGCGGATCAGGTGTTTCGATCAGTTCGCCTTCTTCGGTGTGCATCACCGCTGTTTCGCCGTCGCTCCCTTGGGCGCGGTCAAGCAAGAGTGAGCCGATCATATAGCCGACCAGCAAGACAACGAGCCCGATGCCGATGGGGCGGGTGAACAGGTCCATATAGACTAGCCAGCCAAAGAGCAGCGTGACGCCGACCATGACGGAGAAATCCCGCGCAAGGGCGCGTGGATGGGTGATGATCGGGCTGATCAGGGCGGCCACACCGAGCACAAGCAGGATATTGGCGATGTTCGATCCGGCGACATTGCCAACCGACATGCCAACGGCGTCCTGGCTGACCGCGCGAAGGCTGGTGACCAGTTCGGGGACTGAGGTGCCAAAGCCGACCAGGGTTAGGCCGATGACCAGTTCTGACAGACCGAGCCGGCGGGCCACGCCGACCGAGCCGCGCACCAGCGCTTCGCCCCCGAGAAACAGCAAGACCAGTCCGCCTGCAATCAACAGATATGACATGTGGGACCCCTTTGAACTCCGCCTTTACAGATAGCAGACGCGCTTGGCTGCGGGCAAGGTATTCTGGTGTATTCTCGACGCCGGGATATTGCTGTTGAAAACGACAAGGCCACCCCGCTTGGGATGGCCTTGAACAGGTAGGATTTTGACGCGAGCTAGTCGAGCTGGATCGTGCTGACGGCTGTTTTGCCGCTGCGCTGGTCGATTTCGGTGTCGAAAGACACTTTCTGGCCGTCGGAAAGACCGGAAATGCCTGCGCGCTCCAGCGCAGTTGCGTGTACGAATACGTCCGTGCCGCCATCTTCTGGTGCGATAAAGCCGAAGCCTTTTTGATCATTATAGAATTTTACGGTGCCACTTTTCATGAGAACACTCCTGAGTTTGGTTTGCGCCAAGACACTGCGCCTTGCCGCGGAATTCGAATTTTGTGAGGGGTCTCTGAAACTGCGGCCCGCAAGCGCGCCACCAATGCCTGATTGTCCGGCTAAAAGTCGAGCTTCAGCCTATCGGCGTGTTGGCGGCAAATAGCAAGGGATAATTGTGGTTTGGGGAAGGGGACCGTGTCTCGATCAGGGCTTTATGTCCGGTCTCGGCGTC
>CAZMMU010000019.1:0-51383 GCA_964567455.1 uncultured Hyphomonas sp. | reverse complement strand
GAAAACCGTTGTGCTCGCAAGGGTACCCAGGGTTCGAATCCCTGTCTCTCCGCCATTTCTGCCTGTTCCCGTATCGCTTCGCTCACATCGAACGTGCTCAGGACTGCGGTAGCGGAGCCCGCTTCAAACTGTTACGAAAGAACGCCCTTCTCGCGCGCACTGGTTTCTTCGCGCATCCCGAGGACAAGGCTGATGCAGCAGATGAGCACGATGAAGGTAAATGGAAGCGCCGCGGTTATCGTCCCGGCTTGTAAGGACTGTAGCGCAGTTGCGCCACCACCATACAGAAGGGCTGACGCCGTTAGCCCCAGCATGCAGGCCCAGAAGATGCGTTGGGCTACAGGCACCTCCAACTTTCCGCCAGAAGTAATCGTATCAACGACGAGCGCCCCAGAATCGGCGGACGTTACGATGAATACAATTAGCAAAATAATAGCGGCCGCAGACGTGATCCCTGCAAATGGCATTTCAGAGAGCATCTGGAAAAGCACCAGAGACGCGTCCGTTATTCCCCCGGCCAAATCGCCCACGCCGTTTTGGTTTTGCGCGATGGCCGTTTCTCCAAAGGCGGTGAACCAGACGACACAGATCGTAAACGGCGCCACGAGCACAACGAAAAGATACTCCCGCACTGTGCGCCCGCGAGAGATGCGCGCAATGAACATGCCAACAAAAGGTGACCAGGAAATCCACCATGCCCAATAAAAGATCGTCCAATCATGGAACCAACTCAGATCGTTGCGCCCGACCCAATTTGTTAATGCTGGCGTGTCGGTGAGATAGGCTATAAAATTCTCGCCAATGCCCGCAAAGATCAATGCTGTCGGTCCCGCGACGACCACGAAAACAAGTAAACCAGAGGCGATGGCCATATTGAAATTGCTCAGCAATTTGACACCGCCGTGGATGCCTCTGAAGACAGAGAGCACGGCAAGCCCGGTCATAATGGCGATGAGTGTAATTTGAACCGCAAGCGTTGGCGCGAAGCCAAGCAAATAGCCAAGTCCCGCTGCCGCCTGTGTTCCCCCAATGCCGATTGTTGTGGCGAGACCAAATATCGTGGACACCACGGCAAAAAGATCAATCACATGTCCTGGCCAACGCCAGATGCGCTCGCGAAGCAGAGGGTAGAATGCTGATCGAATGGTCAGCGGCAGCCCCTTATTATGGGCAAAGAACCCAAGAGACAGGCCGACCAAGGCATAGATCGCCCAGGGCGCAAGACCCCAGTGAAAGATTGTGGAACTAAAAGCCAACCGCTCCGCTTCGGGCGTTCCGGCCTGCACGGCCAATGGCGTACCAAACCAGTCTGTGTAATAGCCAAGTGGCTCAGCAGCGCCATAGAACATGAAACCGATACCCACGCCGGCAGCAAAAAGCATCGCGATCCAGGAATGCAGTTTGAAATCAGGTTTCGCCTGCGCACCGCCGAGCCGGATTCGGCCAAGTGGTGATGCTCCAAGCCCCAGACAGAAAAGGAAAACAATAACAGGCGTTATCGCGAACAACCAATCGAAGCTCTCCAATGTAAAGGTTTTTGAGGCCGTCAGGACTGCGTTCGCCTGAACTGGAAAGATGAGCGTTGCAAGACTGAACACAAGGACAAGTGTCGCGCTGAGAAAGAATACCGGATTGTGAACATCTAGCCCGATGATCTGAATATTGTCGCGGCCCACCTCGTGATCGGTCGCATATTCTGAAGGCAGCGCGCCGGCTGCGGCCTCTCCATTGACCGCGCGTTGCGTGTTGCGGGCTGCTTTTGAATCATTGACCATCAGTCACTCACTTTCATGCAGGTCTTCTGCCTGAAATATGTCGACAATCAAAGCAATTATCTTGCACGGACACTGATCACATCAAGATGAGGCGGGCGCAAAAACCTATTTTGTTGTATTTTTATAACAAGATTGAGCTTATTCCGATCATTTTCCGGTCAAACGCAGCAATAACCTTTCCATTGTCGAAATATCCAGCTACCCCGATGACATCGCAACTTCTTTGGCAAATGCATAGCGCCCCCTGCCGGGTGTTTATTTGACTTGGATGAGCACAATTGAGGGAATTTGAATGCATAAACTAATGAGTGGCGTCTCAGGGCTAGCCATTGCAATGGCGTTTGGCGTCTCAGCGCACGCGCAAGACGCGACAAATGAACAAGCTGATGAGCGGCGCCTGGCGCCCGTCACGGTCACGGCGACCAAGCGCGCCCAAAGCGCTCAAAGTGTGCCTGTAACCATTTCAGCGCTTGGCGAGCAAACACTCGATGAGTTGAATGTGAGTGTCTTCACAGACTATCTTGTGCAACTCCCGGGTGTCACCGCTGGCGGATCAGGCCCGGGCCAGAATACGATCTATATTCGGGGCCTCGCTTCAACCACACCCAACCTGACGACCGCAGGTGTGTCCGGCCTTGCACCCAATGTCGCGCTATATCTGGACGAACAACCTGTCTCGCAACCGGGGCGCAATCTTGATGTTTACGCAGCCGATCTTCAGCGCGTCGAAGTGCTTTCGGGTCCCCAAGGGACCCTGTTTGGCGCCAGCTCGCAGGCAGGCACCGTGCGCCTGATTACCAATAAGCCAAACCTCGATGAGTTTGAAGCCAACTTCAAGCTCGGCACTTCTTTCACTGAAGGTGGCGAGTTCAGCCAATCGGTCGAGGCCGTACTGAACATTCCAGTGACGGACAAGTTTGCCGTGCGCGTGGTTGGCTATGTAGATGATCAGGGCGGCTATATCGATAATGTGGCTGGTACCCGTTCCGCCGCTGAAAGCGCTCGGTTTCGGCCCGAAGGTACACTCCGCGCAAATGGTGTGCCTGTTGCGGCAAACCGTGCTGGCTTTCAGGCCGGCGCAGATCTTTCGAATGTGAACTTTATTGAGGCCAACAACCAGGCGCTCGTTAAAGACAACTTCAATGACGCGACTTATGCAGGTTTCCGGATCAGTGGTCTGTACGAGTTTAATTCCGATTGGAACCTGAGTGTCTCACACTCCCAGCAAAGCATCGAATCAGATGGGGTGTTCTTCAGCGATCCAGAGCTGGACGATCTTGAGATAGAACGCTTTGCGCCAGACAATATTCAGGATGACTATTCCAACACGGCGTGGACTCTTAAAGGGCAAATTGGTGCTCTGGAAGCGGTCTATACGGGTGCATTTACCGATCGCGACACTGACCAGACCGTCGACTATACGGACTATCTGTTCGTTGGGCAGTATCTACCCTATTATATCTGCGACGGGTCAGTGACTTATCCCGGCGCTGCAGGGCCTACGGGAACGTGCCAAGCGCCGAACCTGTTCGTCAATTCAGCGACGGATACCAAAATACAGACCCACGAGCTGCGCTTCAATACCCCCGCCGAGCACCGCATTCGTGCAACAGTTGGCGGCTTTTACAGTGATCTGGAACTCGACGAGCTGAACGACTTCATATATCCGGGTTCAACCCAAGTTATCGGATTTAACGGTGAAACAGGGTTTGCACCGAATTTTCCTTTGACGAACACGGCCGTTACCGGACTTGTCGGAAACGCGGCGCCGGGCTTCTTTTCTGATCCCGGTCCTTTCCCGGAGGGTGTGATATTCCGAAATGATATTCGGCGAACAGACGAGCAGTTCGGGATCTTTGGTGAAGCCACGCTTTCTGTCATTCCGGACACGCTCGAAATCACTTTCGGTGCGCGGTATTATGACATTGAAGTTGATTTTGAAGGAAGCGCGAACTCATCCTTCTTCAATCTTGGCCAAACCGCTGATGCACAAGGCGCTGGTACGAACATTTCTGCACAGTTCGCACCGGAAAATACAGTCGGCGCACCAGACACGGCCTCGACGAGTGGCGTGATCTTCAAGGGTAATGTCAGCTGGACACCGGCAGATGACCTCCTTTTCTACTTTACATACTCGGAAGGCTTCCGGCCCGGCCTGCTGAACCGTCCAGGCGGCGCAGTCGGAGCAAATGGGTTCGTCGTTCCTTTCGAGCTTGAGACCGATGATGTTCAAAATTACGAGCTCGGCTGGAAGACCACACTGTTCAACCAGTTGCAGTTCAATGGCAGTGCGTTTTATGTCGACATCAGTGATCTGCAGACAACGATTTTTGATCCGTCAATTACAAATTTGTTTTTCTCTGACAATGCTGCCAATGCTCAGCTCTACGGCCTTGAGGCCGATGTCATCTGGGCGCCGCCACAAATTGAGGGACTAACCGTTACAGCCGCGATATCTCTGCTCGATACGGAAATTACCGAAGTGCTCACGCCGACCGGTGATGTGATCGAAGGCGACGAACTTGCCTTTGCTCCAAATTTCCAAGGGAATCTGCGCGCGCGTTATGAATGGGATGTTCTGGGTGGCGAGTATCAAGCCCACATCCAGAGCCAGGGCGTCTATTCGAGTTCATCCTTCTCTGATATCATTACCATTAATCGTGCAGACATCGATAACTGGTTCACCCTCGCCTTTGCAGCTGGCGTTGCCAAAGACAAATGGTCCGCCGAAGTCTTTGTCGACAATGTTACAGATGAGCGTGCAGAACTCGCGAATAATTTTGTATTTGATCGCGAACGCGTAACGGTAAACCGGCCAAGAACTTACGGTTTGCGGCTTTCATTCAGGTATTAAGCGATTGCGGTTGGCCAAAATTTGGGAACAATGGGGGCTTCCAACTCGAAGCCCCCTTTTTGTGCCAGGAGACCTTTGACGGCCCATGATTTCCGACCCAGCCACTCATGCCGAAGACCTGAAGCAAGCCCAGTTGCAAATTCAAGCTGGACAGTTTGCCAGAGCCCTTGAGCGTCTCTCAAGCTGCTTGCAGGCTGATCCTGATCATTTGGAAGCGCTGTACATGTCAGCGGTCGCGGCGCGGTATCTCCAACAGTTCAGTGATGCCCAAGCCTTCATAACGCGGCTGAAAACTGCAAGCCCGGAATTTGGTCGCGCTTATCAAGAAGAAGGCCATTTGGCGCGCGATCAAGGGCTTCAAACACAAGCGCTGGCGGCATATGCTCAGGCCTGTCAATACAACCCTGCGCTTGTCGCGAGCTGGACGGCGCAAGCAAAAATTCTGACATCTCTGGGCGAAGTCCAAGCAGCTGAAATTGCACAGGCTCATGCTGACAGACTAACGGCCCTGCCGCGCCATCTCGTTGCGGTGACCAACCATCTATATGAGGGGCGCTTGTTCAAAGCTGAGGACCTTTGCCGTCATTTTCTGAGAGGCCACCCGCGTCACACTGAAGCTATGCGCTTGCTTGCAGAGATTGGTTCAAGGCTTGGCGTGCTTGGGGATGCCGACATTCTTCTCAAAAGCGCGATTGAGATTGAGCCTGATAATATCCAGCTCCGGTTCGACTATATTCAAGTGCTCCGTAAGCAGCAGAAATTTACCGCTGCCCTGGTCGAAGCAGAAGCGCTCTACGCCCGCGATCAGAAGAACCCGCTTTTTATCTCGCACTATGCAATCGAGTGCATGCAAACCGGCGACTTGAAAAAAGCACTTAGCCTGTTTGATAAGCTGCTTGAAAAACTTCCAAACGATCCCGCCACGCTCACCTCGCGCGGCCATGCGCTGAAGACAGCGGGCCGACAGGAAGACGCAATCGCGTCCTATCTGAGCGCGATTGCCAATAAACCCGACCATGGCGATGCATGGTATGCTCTTGCGAACCTGAAAACCTACACATTCAGCGAAGCAGAGTTGCAAGCGATGCAAAGGGAGGAAGCAAAACCAAGCCTTGGGCATATGGCGCGTGTGCATATTTGCTTTGCACTCGGCAAGGCGTTCGAGGACCGTCAATCGTATGACGAAGCCTTTGCTTATTATCAGCGGGGCAATCAGCTGAAATTGGCCAGAACACGCTACACAAACGAGCAAATGCTGGCAGAGTTTTCCGCACAGAAAAGGACATGCACTGCGGCGCTTTTCGCCCATCAGGCAAGCAAAGGTCATCCAGCAGCTGACCCAATCTTCATCGTTGGATTACCGCGTGCCGGATCAACCCTTATTGAACAAATTCTGGCCTCTCACAGCCTTGTTGACGGTACGTTCGAGCTTCCGAATATCTTGTCACTGGCGCATCGTTTGAGAGGCCGTCAATATTTGTCCGAACGAAATAATTATCCAGATATTCTCCGCAACTTGCCCGCCCAAGAGCTTGAAGCGCTTGGGGCCCAGTATATCGAAACGACGCGTATACATCGTCAGGGCGCTCCATTCTTCACGGACAAAATGCCCAATAACTTCCGGCACTTAGGGCTGATCAACCTCATCCTGCCCAATGCAAAAATTATCGATGCCCGTCGCAACCCGATGGACTGCTGCTGGTCAGGCTTTAAACAGCTCTTTGCCGAAGGGCAGGAATTCACTTACGCGCTGGAAGATATTGGCCATTATTATGCGGCCTATGTCGATCTGATGGACCACTGGGATCAAGTTCTGCCGGATGGCTGCATCCTACGGGTCCAACATGAGGATGTGCTTGACGATTTAGAGGGCCAGGTTCGGCGCTTGCTCGACTATTGCGGCCTTCCATTTGAACAAGGGTGTCTCGATTTCTATGAAACAGACCGCGCTGTGCGCACAGCAAGCTCTGAACAGGTGCGCCGACCCATTAGCCGTTCAGGTCAGGACCAATGGCGCCCCTATGAGGCTCACCTTGATCCGTTACGGACTGCGCTGGGTATGAGCCTCGTAAATGGAGAATGAGCCAAAATGACCGAACGCTCTGAAGATGCCCTAATTGCCTTGCGCCAGATCCAGCGAAAGACCGAGCTTGCCTCCAAACGCCTTGCACAAATGGCGGGCCTAACGCCGTCGCAATTGGTCGTTATGCAAATCCTTGAAGAGCGTGGCGAAACATCCGCAGGTGAGTTGAGCAAGCTTACCCAGCTCAAACATGCAACGATTACCAGCCTCGTCGATAAACTTGTCGCCCGAAGTTTCGTTACACGGCGACGCGCTGAAGCCGACAAGCGTAAAGTTTGGTTGAGCCTGACCGAGACAGGACGTACCGGACTTGCAGCCGCTCCTGATTTGTTACAAGAAGTTTTTGCCCAAAGGTTTGAAACACTGCCCAGCTGGCATCAGTCTATGCTTGTCTCTTCATTGGAACGGGTTTCGGCCTTGCTTGATGCTGAAGATCTTGATGCTGCGCCCGTCCTGGATGTTGGAGCGCTGGACGAAAAACCCGACTAGGTGGCTCGTCAGAATGGAACGGTAAGTCAAGATTGACGATTGATAGAGCTGACGACCCGCCTCAATCTTATCGGTCTAAGCCTCGCAAATTTTTTTACGTCTCATCGCTTTGATTGCGTTGCCTTGGTTGGCATACCGTATCTAGCGCCTGTCTTTATCCGTGGCACGCGCGTGGCAATGGCTCAGATGACAGATCCGGGGCTGAAAGAAGATGGTCCAGATTCAGCTCAGAAGCTTTGTCTCGCTTTTTTCCCAGGCGGACTTTTTCCGGTAAATGGTAGAGGCGTTTATCTCCAGAAGCTGCGCGGCCGCGGTTATATTGCCTCGGCAAAGTGCAATAGCCCGTTCGATCGCTTTCTTTTCCGAAAGCCATAACGGCTCAACGCTATAGCTTTGTGGTTCAGACATGGGCATGGCGTTTCCTGATCGGGGGTCGGCAGTGCCCATATCGCTGCGGATCGCGAAAGCCGAAGCGCCTGCGCCTGCGCCTGAAATCGAAGGCAGCATCTCGCCGGTAATTTCACCTTCTTCGCATAGGACGACGGCCTGACGAAGGAGATTCTCGAGCTCGCGCACATTGCCTGGCCAGTCGTGAGAGACAAGCCGTTCTTCAGCGCTGCGCGCAAAGCCAGAAAATGTCTTGCCCTCTTCTCGCGCAAACCGCGCAAGGAAGTCTTCCGCCAGAAGCAGAATATCCATACCCCTGTCACGCAATGGCGGCAGGACGACAGGAATGACGTGCAGCCGATCGCACATTATCGACGACCGCGCGCTTGGTGGCGTTACGCGGGCCTTGAAGAATTTCGAGCACCCTGAGATTAAAGCTGTCGGTGAACAGACCATTGCCGACCTTCAATCTGGTGATTGGAAAACGACATCGTCCAATGGTGTTGGTATCATCCATTTTACGGCCAATTGGCAGAAACTTTTGGAGCTCGCATCTCTGCGCCGCTCGAAGGCGTTCTCCTCTCTGATCCTGATTGAACATTCCTATACTGATGGGTTCGAACGAAACTGCGTGACGTCCCAAAAGCGTTTCCGCTTGATGTTGAAGCTTGCTTACCGGCTTGTGGACATCGTCGTCGCCGTTTCCGACAGCCAGAGAAACTGGATGCTGGCGGCCGATCTGGCCCCGGCGGAGAAAATTATCGCCATTCCCCAGGCGCGCGATTGCAGCCATCTTTTCGATGTAGAAATTGCGCGGCGTCGGCCCGGCCCGCTGCGCATAGGGGCCTTTGGTCGCTTCCACGAACAAAAGGGGTTTGACCTTCTGATTGATGCCATGGCGGATATTCCTCCCCATGCTGCCGAGTTGCGAATCGCCGGCTATGGTGATCAGGCAGAGCTCCTCACTGCGAAAGCTGCTGACCTGCCGAATGTGAAAATCGAACCAGCCTTTGATTGCCCAAAGCAGTTTCTCGCAGATGTCGAGATCGTTGCTATTCCCTCGCGCTGGGAAGCCTTTGGCCTCGTTGGCGCCGAGGCCCGCGCGGCCGCCCGCCCGATTATTGCCGCGAATATTGACGGACTGCGCGACCAGATCGGAACTCATAGCTGGTCCCATACTCCGAACGATGTGGACTCCTTGCGCCGTGCCATCCTTGACGCCGCTGTGGCAACTGACCTGCACGAGCGTGGGTCTGCAGCCCGTCAGCACGTTTCTCGCGAATATCCCAAGATGATTGAAGCCTGGGTGGCTTTGCAGGCAGAGCTCACAAGCCAAACCCGTTAAGCGCTAAGCCTTTTCATCCCCGCGCGTCTCTGCAAGCTCGCGCATGGCAATGCCCATGACAAGGAGCCCAGGCCACATCAGATAGGCAAGGATTTCGAGATTCTCGCCAATCGAGTAAAACACCATCAATATTGTCATGGCGAGCGAGACCTGCCCTGCCCGCGAGCGAAGGACTGTTAAAATACTGAACTCTACGAGGCTCCACGCAAGCGGCACCATCAGCGCGATTGCGCCGACTGCGCCTTTCACAAACAATAATCCGTACCAAGTGTGGTGACTACCAATCGGCATGTATTCCACCAGATGAGGCCCACGTTCTACCACACCATGTCCCCAGAGCGGTGCCTCTGTCCACCAGCGCTCGAGCGCGATCTCTCCAAGCACTTCACGCACACGGGTAGAGTCCGCACGCATGGATTTGACGGAATTGAGAGCATTATCGAGCGTATCAAGAACAAGCTGGATAAAAGGCGTGAGTGCGAGCAAACCTACCGCCGCCAGAAACCAGAGCGCGGGGCGGCGCACCTCTTTTAGCATGACCACGGTGGGCCAGATGAATAGAGCCCCCGCCATGGCAAGGCGCGATTTGGACAGGACAATCATGCTAAGCGCCGCCGCGATGCCTATGGTTTTCCAGAACTTGCGCGGCTCAGCCAGCGCGAAAATCAGGAACATATTTCCGATCAGGCCCGCAACTGGGGACCACGGCGTAAAGAAACGCCAGCGTGATGAGCCATCTGTCGGTTCAACCGAGTAAAGCTGCACCGCAAAGAACTCTGGCCCGGGCCCACCGACCACTTTGAGCGGGGAGACAAACAGAACCTCCGGTAATCCCAAGGCAGGCGCGGCGAGCAGTATGGGGGTGGTGAGCAACGTCCCAAGTGCGACAAAGCCCGCCCCGCGCAAGACGGTTTCAAGACGCACATTCATGCACGCCCCGATAAGCGGGAACAGTGCAAACAAGGCCCAACCCTTCGCCCAGCCAATGGTGGATTTGATCGTCTGGCCCAGCCCGAGCCCCTCGCGGGCATGGGCCACTTCAAGCGCCACCAGCATAAACAGCATGCCCAGCGCCCAGACCCAGACGCCAATCGGGGCGCTTGGAACGGCGCGAGCGTTGAGCGCGCTGCCAGATACATAGAACCGCAAACAGAGTAATCCCGATAAACCAACAGCCAGCACCGGACCCAGCACGTAAAGTCCACCGATCAGATAGATCGGCCATGTCAGGGCCAGCGCGAAAAAGACTATACGGTCTTCAACAGCAGGCGGATGATTGGTAATCTGATCCACAGCAAGATAAGTCCCATTGAGTAAAGGAAGATGGTCCCGATTGTGCCAATCGCAACGAGTTGTCTGGACGGGGTGACCGGCGCATCAGGTAGCTCTGGATGCTCCACGGTCTGTGTCAGCGGATAGGAGGCAAACATATCGGTGCGATTCGTATCTATGCGCGCTAATGCAGACGCAAAGACGGTCTCGGCAACCTGGTGATCTCGTAACAGGGCATCAAGCTCTGTTGCCGGCTCTGCAGGCAGTTCAACGCGCGCCGTGGTTTCCGCTTGCCGGAATTGCAGCGCTTCAAGTTCTTGACGGGCGCCAGCATACGATGTCGCCGCTTGTACCAGACCCGAAATGAGCCGGGCACGCTCCGTGTTCGCCGCATACTGTCCAACCTCGATGCTTTTAAATCGCTCAAAACCAATAAGCTCCTGCCCGCGCTCATCGAGCGCTGCCTGCAACCCGGCTTTCTCTTCAGTTGCAACCCGCAATTCGGGATGATTTGTGCCATACATATTGGCGAGCTCGGCACGGCGGTTCTCGGCGTCCGATAGCGAGCCATAAAGCGATTGGAAGATCGGGTCCGACTGGAGCATCATCACTTTGGCTGCACGGTCCGGTGACACACCCAGCATGGCAGAGAGCCGCCCGATCTCACGCGCGGCGACATCGGCTCTCGTCTCTGCATCACGCGCCTGCAGCTTCATAGTCTCGCTGCGCTGGACGAGGTTTTGAAACTGTTCAACGGAAATCAACCCGTGCTCGGTCTGGAAGGCGATGATCCTGGCGCGCGACTGCTCTACGGCCTCCTCAAAGCTCAGAAGCGTTGATCTACAAGCGTTTTCCCGAATAACCTGTTCTTCAATCCGGAGTGCACTGATCTCGGAGTCAAAAACGGACAGCCATGCATCGGCAAAGTCTTTGGCCGCTTGGGGACTGTGTGCCGTCAGCGAGACATAGATAAGCTGGGTCTGGTTCGCAAGGCGGATGCGCGGGGCTGGCACGTCGGCTAAGGGTAAGTCGAACTGTTTGGCGACCTGGCCTCGCAGACGATAGGATTGGAGCAGTTTTTTGTAGTTCTCGGTCGGGCTCAGGCTTTGGCTTCCATAGGCAGAGGCAGCGTTTGTACTGGTCTGGCCAAGCGTCTCGATGCTCACCGATGACGATGCGCCAGCTCCTGGCAAGATCAGTGTAAAGCCGCTCGAATATGTACGCGGCGTGAGAATATAAACTGCAGTGGCGAGGCTCAAAATCATCACGACACCAACGATTAGGGTGACTGCATAGCGGGCATGGCGCCCTTTCTGCCCGCCTCCGCGCAGGAATGACCAATTCTTCATCGGACCGCCCCACCCAGCACTGCCGCGCCGATCAGAGGCGAAACCGTTTCGGCAATTGTGGCCACCACATCGCGCGCATTGGTCATATGCGAATCGTAACAGGCAATGGCGTCGCCGGGCAGCAAGACCGGGTTGAAATCATCCCGATCGGCGCGGCGAACCATCTCTTCAATCGAGCGGCTGATGACTTCGCTTTCACCCGTAATAGGATTGCGCGACATCAGAACAGCCCACCGCCCAGCATTGGTTGCCTGTATCCCGCCGACGCAATTTGCCGAAACCAGCCCTTGTAAAAGCCGAGTGCCATAAGGAAGGTTTGTCGCATCGCGTCCGATTGCGGAGTTGGCATTGCTCGCGGCAGGACGGGTAAGGTTTGACATGAACACACGGATGCCCGGCGGCGTGATACGAGAGGGACGCGCGAGCGCCATCTGGAAGCATTTGCGCGAGGGCACGTATATGCGGTCACCCGCGACAAGGAGCGGATCTTCAAGTGGACTGCCGTCGAGCGTGCCAATCATATCAAATATTTGCCGCCGACCTTTACGGATCAACACAATGTTTCGAATGTCTGCATCTGGCCTCACGCCTGCGGCGCTCCGCAAAGCGGCGCTCAGCGTTCGGTTCACCGTAAAGTCTCCGGCCGCCTGGACGCGCTCCTCTCGATCATCAGCGGATAGCCGCTCATTCAATATAACGTCACCGCTTGAGAACACTGCCCCTGCGACCTGAACCTGAATGGGAGCCCATTGCAGGACAGACACGCCAACCTGCACAAAGTTGGACCGAAAGAAGGCACCTTCAACCAATAGCCGCGATATTGTGGTCTCCAAAGCCACCGCTGGATATCCGGCAGCGGGCAAATCGCCAAGGTGCGGTATGGTCACATAGCCTTGCGCAGAGACAACATAATCCCCCGAAAACCCCTCGCCACGGACGATATCGACCCGAATCAGGTCCCCCGGAGACAGATCTGTTTGCGCCTCGAAGGCCGGCAAAATCAAAGCGGAGGCATCGACAGGTATCGTCGCAAGATCGGTATCTTCGCAGCGGCTGGCGTTCTGGAACGCGGCCATCGTGGTCTCTGTGCGCTCATGATGCTCTGACATGGGCTGGCGTTGCGCCTGATAGGCAGTCGTGGATAGGTTGCGAGGCGTCTGGAATGCGGTCGCACACCCCGACAGCAGAATCACCGCGCATGTGAACCATGTCCTAAACATAACAGGCCCCTTCATCATCATAGGTCGCAGAGAAGAAAGTCAGCGCGTCGGGGGTCGTGCATTTGACAATTTTTACAAAGTGATCGAACCGGCCTTCTGTGTGCACGGTGATCATAGCGTCGGCATCGGCGGCCAGAACCATATCCAAGGTACGGGCTAGCACCTGATCAAACCGCCTTTGATCCGCTGCGTCGGTAATTTCGATCTGTATCTGCGACATGGGTGTCTCCTTTTCAAAGGATCATGCTGCAAATCACCAACCATTATTTTTTGTATATAAAACAACAATATAACGTTCGAACAATCAAATGTTGTTGCAGAATGCAATGCGAAATTCGCATTCTGCAAGGCATGCCGCCGCACTGGCCAGCAAACCCGTTTACGATAGTGGCCACCCCGCTTGCGCGTGATCCATAAAGAAATCACCTTTTTCACAAGCCCGAAACGCGACCTGTTGCGGCCTTGATCAGGGATAGGCCGATATTGGACATACGCCATAGCGTGGCCACCGCTGCGTCCTCACTCGCTCCGGGACCAGCGCGCAGGAAGTTTCCTGAACAGACGTGCTGGCGGGGCTCGGTGATCGAGACCCTCCAGCGCATGTAGCCAACCCTGTTCGGCGAGGAAAATGCCCGCCCTCGGGTGGCTATTTTTCAGTCACGTGGGGGGCATTCTGTACGATACGGAACCCAATATGAGAGGTCCCGAATGCCAGATCCTGTGCTTGTCGTGCGGCTGCGCGAAACCTGTAGCAATAGGAGGTAGCACACAGATAGGACCCCCCTTTCACCGTTCCGACGGGTACACCGGGCTGGCTTGGATCCCACCCCGAATCCCAGGCGCGCGCCCGCGCGGTCTCTGAATGGCTTGGCGCATAAGGCGTTGACGTCCACTCCCAGACATTGCCGATCATATCATAAAGGCCGAACCTGTTTGGCGGATAGCTGGCAACGGGCGCAAGGCCAGAGAACCCATCATCTTCGGTGTCTGAAACTGGGAAGATACCTTGCCAGGTATTGGCCCTTAAACTTAGCGCGGCCGCTTCGGTTTCTTCCCAGCTCATCACTTCGCCCGAAACTGATCCGCGCGCAGCATATTCCCATTCTGCCTCGGTCGGCAGCCGCCCTCCTGCCCAAGCAGCATAGGCCTCAGCGTCTGCCAGTGTGATGTGAACGACTGGCGCGTCCGGCGATGCTCTCTCGGCTTGAGCGCCCGCTGGCTGACGCCAACTCGCCCCTTCCTCCAATCGCCACCAATTGGCTATTTGCAAGTTCACACGCTCAGGCGGATCAAACACGGCAGAACTGGGCGGCACATCCAAACCGGGACCATCAGCCTCATCAGCCGTCCATCCGCGTTCGGCCCGTGTGACGTAATCTGTCGCGCTGACAAAGTCGGCGAATTGCGCGGTCGTGATTTCAGTCTGAGCCATCATAAAGGGCTCAACACATGCTTTATGGACGGGCCGTTCCTCTGGATAGGCGCGGGCTTCTCCCATCTGGAAACATCCGCCAGCCAGGGACACCCATTCCAACTCAGCCGCCCCGCTTGGCTCCGACACGGCGGGCGCCTCCACGGTGCGTGTGCAGGCCATCAGAAGGCTCGTCGCACACAAAATCACAAGAGCTATGCGCATCCTAACGGCCTCCATGCAGATACTATCAAACCCGACATGTTCGATCAGATCAAGTTCGCGCATCATGCCTCTTCCGTGCTGGTCCGCTCCCAAATCGACCGTGTCTGCCTCCGTTTCAGAAAATGGTCGCGGGCCTCAAGGCTGCGCAAGGTCAACATATTGACATTTCATATGCCATTATCCATGCTCTCACCGTACTATAGTAGATATGCATATGCCGACGAAGATGCAGCCGGAACCTATCGAAGCAACTGGCTTGTCTTACATACATAATACCGATTTGTCGGTCCGTGAGTATGGTGCAATCGATGCCGAGGTCGATGGGGCGGGCGGCGACGCGCCCTTTATATAGGAACCGATACGATGTGGAAAAAATTGGTGTTGGGGTTTGTCCTCGTTGTGCTTGGCATGGCAATCCTCGCCTGGTTCAACAGGGCCAGCATACTTAAAACGCTGGTGCTTAATCGCGTTCAGGCCAACCATTACCCAGTTGCCGAGCATCAACCGATTACATGGCAGCAAGGGCCCAGCGTTCCAGTCACTCCGATCGAAGAGCGACCACCCAATATTGTGTTTATTCTGCTTGATGATCTGGGCATCAATGATCTCTCTACATTTGGCGGTGGGGTGGCAGGTGGCCGGGTACCAACGCCAAACATTGATAAGCTCGCCGCGGATGGTGCGCTTTTCTCGCAAGCCTATTCCGGCACGGGCACATGCGCCCCGTCCCGGGCCATGTTGCTGACCGGCCGCTATCCGACGCGGACCGGATTTGAGTTCACGCCTACGCCAGAAGGCATGGGACGGGTGATCTCGACCATTGCCAATGGTCAGGATCGGGGCGCCCTGCCCGCGCTCGACTTTAACCGCAGCGTTGATGAGGCCCGTATCCCGTATGACGATATGGGACTTCCGGGATCTGAAGTGACAGTGGCAGAACTGCTTCAGGAAAATGGCTACCATACTGTGCATATCGGCAAGTGGCATCTTGGCCGTAACCAGGAGAGCCGGCCAACGGCGCAGGGCTTTGATGAAAGCTTGCTCATGCACAGCCTGCTCTATTTGCCCGAAGATGATCCTGACATTGTCAATGCGAAGCTCGACTTTGACCCAATTGATCAGTTTCTATGGGCTCAAGGGCAATATGCCGCGTCCTTCAATATGGGTGATCCGTTTGAACCCGGTGGCTACCTGACCGATTGGTGGACGGAGGAAAGCCTGAACGTGATCGAGGCGAACAAGAACCATCCCTTTTTTCTCTATCTGGCGCATTGGGGCGTTCACACCCCGCTACAGGCGACGCGCCAGGATTACGAGGCTGTTGGCGACATTGAACCCCATCGCTTGCGTGTCTACGCGGCCATGCTGCGCGCACTCGACCGGAGCGTTGGACAAGTTGTCCAGAAGCTTGAAGATGAGGGGCTTGCGGAGAATACAATCATCATCCTTTCGAGCGATAATGGCGGTGCGGGCTATATCGGCCTGCCAGAGGTGAATGCGCCCTATCGCGGCTGGAAGATCACGCTGTTCGAAGGTGGCATCCGCGTGCCGATGTTTATTAAGTGGCCGGAGCGGATTGCTCCCGGAACCGTTGTCGACACACCCGTTGCCCATATTGACCTGATGCCAACGCTTGCGGCTGCTGCTGGTGTGACGCTTCCTGACGATCGGGAGATTGATGGACAGAACTTGCTAGCTGCTGCTACTGGCACAGGCGGCATTACACGACCAGATGATGCCATATTCTGGCAGTCAGGATATTACCGCGTCGTCCGCGCCGGAGACTGGAAACTGCAAGTCGATGGCCGACAGAACAAGGTCTGGCTATTCGATCTCGCGACCGATCCAACCGAACAAAATAATCTGTCTGAAACACGATCAGACAAGCTGGCAGAGTTGCAAGCCTTGCTGGAAGCACATCAGGCAACATCTGATGGACCGCTTTATCCGTACACGCTGGAAAGCCCTCAAGCCATTGATATCACAGGTGCAGATCTCGCTGATGCAGATACGGAATATGTCTGGGTACCGAACTAATGGCTCTATTCTCCGCGTCCACCAATGACCAATATACCGGATCGCGCATATCCATTGCGATCCTTGGCGTCGCGGTGCTCATCACGATCATTCCCGCTTGTATCCACACGTTTCTGCCCGATGGCGGCGCCAATATAATCGCGGGCTTGGGGCTTGATCTTACAAGTGAACATGGTCGCCAAATTGTCAGTCTGTTTGCCTGGGCCGGCACGACCCAACTGGTCTGGGGTCTGATCCTTCTGGTCATTCTGCTTCAGCATCGCATGCTGGTGCCGCTCGCCCTCGGGCTTTTGACGTTTGAACGCATCCTGCATTGCTGGCACTTTTGGGGCCCCAAAAGTGGTGGCGACCACCCACCAGAAGCTTATGCAACCCTTATTCTTATTCCAATATTTGCGCTTGGGGCTATATTGTCACTTCGAACGCCAAAATAAGGTCAGACGCATATGCCGACAAAGCAACATTCCAAAAGCCCCTGGCCAAAGCTCGAAACGACCACTGAAGATGGACGCAGGCATCGTAGCGATCGCAGCCGTCGGCGTATCATTGAGGCGCTCTTTGATCTGATTGGCGAAGGCGATATGTCACCGAGCGCCGTCAGTGTAGCCGAGCGTGCCAATGTGGGCCTGAGAACCGTGTTCCGCCATTTCGAAGACATGGACTCAATTTATGATGAAATGACCGCCGAACTGACCGACGCTGTTCTGCCAGAAATCATGGCACCTTTCGAAGCGACGGGCTGGCGTGAGCGGCTCATGGAAAGCGTCGAAAAGCGCGCCAACATTTATGAGATGGTCTTTCCGATGAAGGTTTGCATGTCACTGCGCCGCTTCCAGTCGGATTTCATAAAGGAGCAATATGAGCGCGATATTGCTCTCATGCGTTCGTCCCTGAAATCGATTCTGCCAAAGGAAATCACCTCCAAACAGACGCTCTTTGCCGCTCTGGAGACGGCATTGGCCTTCACGACTTGGCGTCGTTTGCGACAGGACCAAAACCTCTCCGTTGAACACGCCAAGGAATCGGTCCGCCTGATGTTGGACGGGCTGGTCGCAGAGGTAAACGCCGGCTGATCGCAGAACACATCTCCTAGAATGCCTTAGACCGCTCCACCTTATTCGTCCCAGCAGGCAGGCTGAAAATCATGCCATCCTGCCCGACGGTGATGGGGCCATTAAACTCGGAATTTGCTTCTCCGAGGAAAACCGACTCCAGCATCTGGACCGGCAATTGCGGCACAATGTGATAAAGCACCAATTGCATAGCGCCCGCTTCTTGTGCTGCCCGCGCAGCCTCTTCCGGTGAGGTATGATAATCCAGAATATCAGCGAATATCTGTTCTCCGTTGCTCTGGCCACGCTCGCCGAGTTTCGCGCCAATCTGGGCAACCATGTCCCTGTTCAGAGCCTCATGAAACATCAAATCAACGCTTCGGGAAGCGGAAACAAACTCCGGACTATAGACTGTGTCTCCACTGATGGAGATGGAACGATCTTTATAATCGATACGATAACCGAAGGCCGGTTCGATCGGTGCATGATCGACACGGATTGCTGTAATTTTCAGGTCACCCTTATCCAGCACCACCAATGTCCCCTCGCTTTCTGCCGGGATTTTGATCTGCGTAGCAACGCCTCCGAAACCATCAGGGTTGGCCACACCGGTCCCGTGATGGGCAATGCGGTATGTACTATCGAGCCGATAAGCAGCATTGAAACCATCAACGATTTCCTGTGTCCCCTCCGGCCCACTAATCGGTGTGGGAGCGGAACGGCTCCCTGCAATCCATGAGTTCAGGAGAAGTTCACCCAAGCCATCAATATGGTCTGAATGAAGATGCGTCAGGTACACGCTTTGCAATCGCGCTGTCGGAAACCCCATCGTGCCGAGGTTCCGTGGCCCGCCCGCCCCAACATCAAAAATAAACGCATCTTCCCCCGCCAGTACGCCGAGGCAAGGCCCCGCTCGGCTTGGGTCCGGCATCGGAGATCCGGTGCCGCACATATAGACGTGAAGCCCATCGGGGAGCGAGGCACTGCGGTCGATACCGGCGTTTTTATCTATTGCCCGCTCGAAAGCGCGCATAGCAATTTGTGTTTTGAACAGGTTGAACCCGATAAAAGCGACCACCGCCAAAGCGACTATGGCGATCAGTATACGTTTTGCCCGGATCATATCTCCAACTCCTCCAAAAATCTTCGCATCCAGGGCAGCGTCTTGAACCTGTCCTGAACCACCGTTTCCAGGTTGAGCTGGCCTGCCAGCCCCGCCGCGCGATGCACACCCGCCGCCTGCCATTCCTCTGACATCGACATCTTTAACATGGCGGAGCGCTCAGGATAAACTGCGATTGCCACTTCATCCCAAAGTTCCTCAACTTGCCCCAGCGCCAGAAACGTCACATCAGCCGCAAGGAAAAAGCGCCCGCCAAACTTCGGCAATATGTCGGCAACCGCCTTGCCATAGATTGCATAAGCCTCACGGCCTGTCAGGGTGGTCTCGCGTCCATCCTCGTATTCGGCTTTGTCTTTGAATGTCAGCAAATTGATCATGAAGACTGGCCCGTCCGGCCCTTTCTCCATCATTTTCTTGATATGCTCCGGATCGATTGGCCGGACCTGATTGATAACTTGCATGTAACTATCCTCCCTGTTCTGAATAGTGCCCCTCATGCTCAGGCGCTTGAAACTTGTTCCCGCAGGAACCTTAGTACCTCGCTGGCATAGGCTTCGGGAATATCTTCGAGTAAGAAATGACTTCCACCTTCTAGGATTATCGGCGTGAGCGCAGCGGCGCCTGGAATGAACCGGTGAACAGATTCGTATCCTTTTGGGGCAACCACGTCCTTATCCGAGTAAAGACATAGAAATGGCTTCTTGAACGATTTGAGTTTCTCAAGCGCCCGCCAATTGTCTTCGAGCATGGGATTGTCATTTCGCGTTGGCAACATCAGCGCAAATTTTCGGTTGGCGACAATATATGCGGGATCAGGACACGGTGCTGCAAAGCCAGCTTTAACCGTGTCGCTCATATCAGACAGGACAAGCCCCGCGACCTGATCCCAGTGCGGCCAATCTTCGGTAACGCGGATCGTGTCCTGAAAGGCGCGCAGGAAGTCAGCGCCCGGCCGGTTCATCTCGGTCATGTCCCGTCCCGGCTCCCAGGTTGGAAAGCCGGTGTTGGAATAGATTATACTGGCGATGCGGCCTTGATGACTGGCGGCCACACGTAGGCCGATAATTCCGCCCCAATCGTGCAATATCAGATGCATATCCGTGAGGCCGAGACCGTCGATAAGCGCCGCTTCCAACCAGTGCTCGTGCCGGGCGATGGAGTAGTCATCCATGGATGCGGGTTTGTCCGAGCGCCCCATACCGATCAGATCAATCGCGATGGCGCGGTATCCAGCGTCAGCGAGTACTGGTATCAAGCTTCGCCACATGTAGGACCATGTCGGATTTCCATGGACCATGACGACAAGTTGGCCGTCGCGCGGCCCCTCATCGACATAATGCAGGCGCAGCTGACCCCCTTCACCATCAGGAATGTCGATATAGTTCGGCGCGAACGGGTAACCGTCGAGCCCATCAAAGCGCTCATCTGGTGTTCTCAGAAATTCCATGAGGTCGACCGCTCCCCTTACCGGCTTTCTTCACCCTATTGTAATGGCAAGTGACGTGCCATTACAATAGGGTTTTAGGTTCAGGTCGACAAAATTGCGGTATCGCTTGCGCAAGCCCTGCCGGCTGATCAGGTCGCAAGCCGCCGCCATAAGTGACGTACGACTTTCACGATGCCAGCAAGCCCGGCCAGAAATAATATTAGCAGCGGGATGATCCAGCCCCAATAATGTTGCCAGAGCTTGCCGAGCATATTGCGTCCAATCGCACGCTCAACCTGATAGCCATCCGGCAACTCCAAGACACCAACGCGGTTCGCATAGGCGCGATACTCGTGCATCAGGTCTTGCTTGATGGATGGCAGCTTTACGGAAAGGTCCACTGTCTCACCGGGATCGCTGGCGATGTCGAACAATCGCCATGTGCTGTCGCCATGCGGTGGTAAGTTTCTAACGAGCTTGTAGGGCCCCTTATAGAGCGCCGCCTGACCTGAGGTTTCAATCCCGATGGCGTCATTGGCCGCATAAGTGCGCTCACTTTGCCCATCCAAGACCGGCTTAATTGAACGTCCCGTCATGGCTTTCGCCTCCGACGCCGTGTCTCTGACGCCTGCCAAATCGAGCAGGGTCGGCGCGATGTCCGACATCACCGTCATACTGTCGACCTGCTGCCCGCTGGAAATTCCGGGTCCCGACATGATCAGCGGAACCCGCAAGCCTCCTTCGCCCGCATGGAACTTGAACAAATGGGACGGGCCTGCATTCGCGCTCGCTCCGCCAGCGCCCAAGGCTACATAACTGCCCCGCTCGCCCAGTGTCTCATAATCACGCGAATAGCCTTGCAGGCCGAACCACCATTGCACCACCCCCTGCCCCCATGGATCGCCTGCTTCCGGCCCATTATCCGAAGTCACCACAAAAATCGTATTGTCATATACGCCCTGGGATTTCAGATACTCTATCAGTCCGCCGAGTTCGGTATCCATCGCCTCAAGCGCACCTGCATTCACCGCCATAGATTTGGCGGCGAGTAATTGTTCGGCCTCGGTCAAGTCATTCCAATGCGGAATGGTGTCGGGCTGCTCGGCGAGCGGTGCGGCGGCAGGTATAAGCCCCAATTCTTGCGCCCGCTGCCAACGCTGCTCTCGGATTGCGCCCCACCCCTCCTTATACGTATCGGTATATCTCTCGGTATATTCCTTCGGTGCCTGAACAGGGATATGAACGGCGAGAAATGCAACATAAGCGAAGAAGGGCGCGTCGTAACCGGCGTCTTCCTCCAGATAGCGCTGCATTTGATCGGCGATAAAGCTGGAAGAGTAAAAATCCTCCGGCAAGGTGGCTTCCTTATCATCCTCAAACCAGGGCGCCTCGCGATAATAGGGCAAATACGGTTTGTCTTCCCAATGATCAGCGCCAGATGCATCAAGAACAAACGACCTGTCGAAGCCATGATCAATCGGCAATTGACCAGCCTCATGACCGAGATGCCACTTACCCGTCATATAGGTCCGGTAACCAGCGCGTTTGAATTTTGTGGCGATGGTTTCCACTCCTGGCTCCAGCGCCATCGTATAGCCCGGCTGGCCTCTGTGTTCGGGCGGGAGCACTTCGCGGATCGTCCCAAGGCCAGCGAGATGATTGTCCATGCCGGAGAGGAGCATGGCGCGGGACGGCGCACAGAACGGCGTCGCTCTGTGTTGAGAAAAGATGGTGCCACGCGCAGCAAGTGCATCAATATTGGGGGTAGAGGCTTCGCCGCCAAACACGCCAAAATCCATCAAGGCAGCATCATCGACAAGCACCATAACAATATTGGGATGTGTCTCCGCGGGCTGAGCCTCAGCAGCAACCAATCCTGCTATCGCGATTATAAATGCCGGGAGCCATCTCATACAAATGATCTCACATTGAGTGTTTCGCCAGAAGATCAAACTCAGGCAAGTTATACTGTCGATGCAACCGTGCACGCGTGAGCGGACGCGACAGGGCAAGCCGAACAATAGGGACAAGCAAGGCGAGCGTCATGGTTCCGATTTTCAATATTTTCTCTAGTATGACAAGCCTCCTTACATCTGGACTGCCAATCATTCAAACCTGAATGGGCACGCCTTCGTTTCCCTTTCTGCCTCGAAATCAATTATGACACCTCATCTGCCATTACATGGAAGCGTAGAATATGACAAGATAGGTACGGACCATCCGAGAGGCAGCTCTGCTATCTTGGATATACTGCCAAGCTGCGACATGGCGACCGTCGACACCTACACCCAGAGCGCAGGCATTGCACATGCGACGCGAAGGGAGACGCGAATACGTCCATGAGATATTCGGACCAGTTGCTAAGTTCCCTCTTAAAAACTCATTGCACTCTGGAGAACATACCCTGTTTCATCTTCTTCGAACCCGTATTGGGCAAGGCCGAGACCTAAAGCCAAATCGGCCGTCTGCACATGAATTTTCATGCTTGAAACGCCGTTTGGCCGGATGTGAAGGTTGGCGGTTACCAGATCGTTTTCCCCTGCCTGCCCCCGTATAGCAATGAGCAGAGCATCGTCCACGCAGGATATATTGCCCGTCAAGTCCGTTCCCTGAACATTATGCCTCATAGCCAGCTTTGAAAGTACATCGCTCGATATGTCCCCGGTCGCGCTTGTGCAGTCATCATCTTTGAAAGCCAGGTTTGCATTACTTATGTTTACAACGGCGTTGGTGTTCCTAATGTTCGTGTGCAGATCGATGACTCCTTCAATATTTATCTGCAAGTTCGCATCGGACACCCGCACCGAGTTTCGCCCAAGGAATAAGGCTCCCGTTCCCTGGCCGGGGGCACCGTTCCAAATAAAATCATGGCCAAGTTCTCCCCCAAACAAAGCAAGAGGGCGTGCCGCCAGATCGATATCTCCCAAGCTCTGCTGCGATCTGAACAGCAGGCCATAGAGCGTCCCGTTCCAAACGGTCCCGCTTGTTTTCTCCCATTGAAAATCGGCGTTGGTTCCGCTCGGGGGCTTTAGCACGAAGGCCAATGGCATCGTCACGACCAGACACACCAGAAGCGCCATGACAAATAGGCTGATGAGTGCTGGCACTCGGCTCATGATCTTCCTCGAAGATCAATCATGGATTCGACGCGGCAGAAGTCCTTGCCCCCAAGCATTGAGAGAAGCATCCGAAACACTTTGCGCGTTGGTCTAGCAACCCTGCAAGTCAAAGGATCTGCAGCAAGCGCTTGTTTGGGGATCACTTTCTGTCTCCTTCAAAAAAACCGCACAGACACGCGCACGGTTTCTCCGGCGCGTTCAACATCAAACTCTATCACACCAGTGCGCAAGAGTAGCTCCTGCAGGTCTTCACTATCAATTTCAGAAACCGGACTGGCATTTACGCTGCGAACAATATCTTCAGGTTCAAATCCGGCGGATGTCAGACTGGTCACATCAGATTTCGGCGTTAAGCGGTACCCTGTCCGAGTGCCGTTTTGCCGGACAAGTGTAAAAGACACGTCCTGCAAAAATCGCGAGGCTGACACCTCACCCGTTCTAGCTGCTGCGGCCGAAACCGATCTGATTGCGGACGAACCGAGTTCGCCTCCAGGGCCATCGGGATCGCGTAGATAGAGTGTTTCCAATTCACCTCGCGTCAGCAAGGTGACGCGGTCTTCGAGGACATGCCTCAGTTCAACATCGTCGAGTATTTCAGCCCCCACACCTGCACGTATCTGCCGGTTGTCTGGCAGCAATATGAACGCGACACCCGCGCCATTCCCATTGGCCCGAACCCCTTTAAGTTCGAGATTGAGGCTGGTTTCGGGGGCCACAAGCGCTGCTTCGCTAATCGAGGCGTTGCCGCGCTCAGGCGACAAAAATGGGTTGGACGTGGTCAAGACGGACAGCTTATCCACTCCGGTCGTCAGCGTGGCATTGGTTGAAGCGTTCACCACAGATGAATTGTACGCAGGAACGACTACTCCAGAGGGCGTCACGACCGTCCATACGATTTGACTACACAAAAAGGCCAGCACCAAAACCAGGGATGCCTCAACGCAAAAGCGCAAAACATCTTCTCGGTTCTCAAAAATCTCAGCAATTTTCTTCACGATACGACCCTATCGGCTTACGGCCAATTGTACCAGCCATCGGAAGCTGACTTTCGGTTGCCGGTCGGGTTTGGAATTTTAGAAGCCCCTCTTCAAGGAGATCGAAAATTGCTGCCCTCTGTCAAAACTGTCGACTATGATGGAATTCTCCGTACCCGACTGAGTTGCGCTATAATCCGCCCCAGTCAAATTTTTCGCCGCGAGCGCAAGCGTATACATACCGCCCCGGAAATCGAATTCCCTTGAATATGTCAGGTCAAGGCTCAGCGGGGGCTGCTCAATAATCGCCGGCTGGTTGGCGACAAGGCTTTCGGTCGTCCGGATACGGTCGCTGGCAAAATTGAACAAGACGCGCAGGCTCGATCCGGCTTCAATATTGTCATACCCCAGCTGCACGTTCACGACGTGATCAGACTGGCCCTGCAAACGGCGACCATCGATGATAAAAGACTGGCCCGCAATGACATTCTGTTCGATTGCGCCGGCATTGAAGGATGCCGTCAAAACGTCACCATCCGCGGACACTTCAGAATTGGTGAACGAATAGTTGGTTTTGACAACGAAGTCCCGATCAGCCAGCCACGCCCATTTCAACCAATCATGCAAGGGCACCGTTTGTTGGTATTCAAACTCGAAACCGAAAATCTGTGCAGCTGGTGCATTGATAAATGTGTTGATTGGTGAATCGAGCGAAGATGCCCCCACTTCCTCGATGGGGTTTTCAAGATCCTTGAAAAAGCCACCCACCGTGAGGAATTGCTCGCGGCCAAAATACCATTCCAGTCGGGCATCGAAGTTGTCGACGCGCGAGTTTACGAGGAACGGGTTCCCCAAAAAGTTCTCATCCGTTTCAGAATTGATGAACTGGACAAACGCCAACTCTCGGAATTGTGGCCGCGTAATGGTCTGGGAATAAGCGCCACGAAGCTGCACATTCTCCAAAATGTTCCACGTCGCAGTTACCGATGGCAAGACAAAGTCGGACGCGATCTCTGCTTCGATGATGCCATTGTCCGGCAATGTCAGATTGAAAGTATCGGACGTTTGAACCGCATCTTCGAACCGGACCCCGCCCGCAATCCGGAAATTGTCCGTAATACGAATATCTCCGGCAAAGTAGAATGCGTCCAGCGACAAACTGCCCTGGAAAGCTTCAGGAAACTGAGACCCGCCAACTTCTTCCAGTACAAAACCGGTTGCCGGATTTCCCGTGATGGTGCTCTCATTAAAGATCGCATCGATCCGACCGCCCGCCAAAGCTGGTGGCAATGCACCGCCGAAATTGAATATCCGTGTGAATGTATCGCGGTTCGATGCAAAATGGGCATAACCTGCGCTGAACTCGGCTTCGCGACCCGGCAACCAGGACGGGCTAAGTGGCAAGGTGAAGTCTACGCCGACATCTCTTGTGTCGTCATCAATCTCGGAGAATGTGATGGAAACATCGTCCACATCTTCAAGCTGTAGTGTGCCGTCGATCACGGTTGGCAGGGTGCCGCCGTCTTCCTCAAAGGTGACCTGGCTCTGGAAAGGCGCGTCCCGGAATGCCTCAGAATAAGACGCCCGCCAGTCGATCTGGAAGTCATCCAACTCTCCCCAAATATTGCCGAGAACCGGGAAAACATGTTCGCCGCGTCCTTGGAGGGTGAACAATTGGCGTTCGAAGAACTCAAAGTTCTCTTCGCGGATATCGTTGCCGATATCATCCTCAAAACCTTCGAAGACACGCACCTCCCTCGAGGTAGAGCGCGTGATCAAACCCGTCAGCGCGACCTCATGATTGTCATAGGCATCGAGCCCCAGACCAACCAGCGCGTTCAACTTGATATTATTCTCCGTACTCTCGCGCGCAAAATCATCATCGATCGTCAGCGTCGAGGCGACCCCTTCTGCGCCCAGATTTCCCGAACTCCCATCCGGATTGATATTCTGCACATTGATGGCGCGCCGAATACCGCGGCGCGTATCCCATGCGCTGTTGTAACCAGCCGTCGCTGTCACCCCGAGCGAAATATCGCGGCTGACATCGAAACGTTGGCCACCCGACAGGCTAAAGCTCAAATTAGGGCCGACGGTGCCTTCTTGCGCAATGATCAAACTAGGATCAATCAGCCCTGCCCCGGCCGCCGCATTGTCTTCGGCAGACAGGGTGTTTACGCGTGCGGTTCTGAAAATATCCTCAAGTATCGGAGGCAGATTGCGGGTGCCGTCATCGAAGCCGGTAAAGTCGGAATTACCGCCCCCCTCATAAAGCAGGCCATCCTGAAAAGATGTGACCGTATTCGCAGTGCCGCTGGCGTTTATCTCGAAGAACCCCTGATCCGGCACGGCTTTGGTTCGCAGTTGAATCAATCCCCCACCAAATTCGGCAGAAAACTCGGGCGACCATGTCTTCTGCACAAGGACCGAGTCCAGGACGCTGGTCGGGAAGAGATCGAGCGGCGCAACCCGGCGCAGAGGCTCAGGACTTGGCAGAGGCGAGCCATTCAGGGATGCGTTCGAATAACGTTCATTCAAGCCACGGACGAACACGAATTTGCCCCGCGAGATCGTCAAACCGGTCACACGGCGCAAAGCAGATGCGGCATCAGGATCCCCCGTAACCTTGAAGTCTTCGGAATCGATCAAGCTGGAAATTTCAGACGTTGCGCGCTTTTCATCAGGAATAAATCGGCCAACAATGACTACTTCATTTAGCTGTCTGGTTTCTTCCTGCTCCTCAGGTGGCGTCTCCTGCGCATATACCGCTGTGCAAGCCATGCTCGCAACCGATACCATGAGCAGTGTCTTAAATGAGTTCCTAAACATATGCGGGCCCTTTATCTCGATCCCCAATCCTGAAATGCAAAAATGGCCCGGATGCATTTCTTACGCTCCGGGCCATGTCGTGTTTGCTTGCCTTACTCGCTGAACGTCCAACCCGTGAACGTATCATCCGCGGCGTTTTCCACGGCGCCAACAAAAGCGCCCGCTTCGAGCCCAAGTGTCGTTGGATCAAGAGCGGTGACGCCTGCAATTGAGGGTCCGGGGACAATACCAGGTGCGCCGGCTATAAATGTTGTGCCGGTCAAATCAGAGACCCCTTCAACCACATTGGTTGTGAACGTATCAGACAGATCAACAGGGTCGCCGGCCGTCTCGACGAAGTTCGGGCCCACATTATCGAGAAATATGCTCTCTATGCGGAGCGGTTCAGCCTGCCCGACCGGACCGCCTGCAATGTTGTCGAAGGTCGCATCATCCGCCAGGTCAATTCCGCCGTCAGCAAATCCAACAATAACAGCGTTGACCAAGGTTGCACTTGTTCCTTCCCGAAACAGCGCACCAATGTCACGCGACTGACTGATCAGAGTGATGTTCGAAAGCGTTGGATTAGACACCGGCTCAGCCAGATTATCGTCGCCATTATTGTCGGCCTCGATGCCCTGATCTCCATTGGTTGCTGCATGCTGAACAATTCCGAACTGCATGCTGCCAACCCAACCATCGGTCCAGTCAATCGAGTCGTCATCATTGCCGGTCAGCAAAACGCGGCTGACATTGACCGTGCCGCCAAAGAACTCGACCCCGTCATCGGCATTGTTGTAGACCTGAATACCGTCGACGTTCGTGCCTGAGCCGACGCCCTGAAAAGCAATTCCGTTGAGCTCGTTATTATTGGTGATTTCGAACCCTGCATACAGAACCTGAGTGAACAACAGATTCCCGCTGTCATCATCAGACGTTGCACCACCAAAATTACCTGTGCCGCCTTCACCGGATGCCTGACAGGCGACCGTGCCGCCAATAGCGGTGGCGTCATCACAGGCATTGATGGGCGCGCGTCCATTCAGGATCAAACCACCCCATAAGCCGCGGCTTGCAGATGTCGCATTGCCTTCAACATCTTCGCGCGACGTAAACACGACCGGGTTGGTGGATGTCCCATTGGAAAAAATCTGAGAACCGCGATTGACGGACAGGAAGTCAGATCCGGCCGAGCCGAACAGTGTCACCCCGCCATCGATCGTCAAACGGGCGGATGCTGCGCCCGACGCGGGTGCAGCCGCATCAGCGCCCGCATCCTCACCGACAAAGGTCGGCCCCGTGATCGCGTAGAACGGACCTGCCGACAGAGTGGTGTCAGCTGTGATCACTGGAGGCAGTTCACAGACAACAGCTCCTGGATCGCCAGCAATGCCAAGCGATGCGCTGACATCTGTTGTCCCGGTCGGGCATTCCACCACAGTCTCTGGCACAATGCCGATCGTCCAGCCCGTAGCCCAATTGTCCTCGGGTGTATCAGTCAGGCGGAAGGCCCCTACAACATCAGCCGGATCGAAGAACCCTCCAAGCGTTGCGGTGTCGAATACCGGAATGGCTTGCTCGGCCGCGCCCGGGAAAAACTCGGCCTGCAAGGTCGCGTCATCGATGCTGACATTTTGGTCGGCACCGAACGTGTCTGATAAATCGACAGGATCATTAACCTCCTCAAGGAATGGCACGTCGTCATCCAGAATGAAGGACGCAAGGACAATGTCTTCGTCACCTGCAGCACCAATGCGGGCAAATGTCTCTGCATCGTCTATATCGAAGCCACCTTCCGAAAAACCGCCCGTTACCACGCCATTTACAAGCGTGGCGGCTGTTCCCTCTCGAAGAAGAATACCGATATCGCTATCACCGCCTTCGCGACCGATAATGGTGACATTCGAAATTGTCGGATTTGATCGCGGCTGGGCGAGATTGTCGTCGCCATTATTATCGGCCTCGATTCCCTGATCGGCATCGTCCATTGCGTGGTCAATGAGCAGAAACTGAATGTTCCCGGCCCAGCCATCGGTCCAGTCCAGAGAGTCATCGGCATTGCCATTGAGCGCCAGAAAACTCGCGTTCACGGTGCCACCGAAGAATTCTACACCGTCATCTGCATTGTTGAAGACCTGCACACTGCTGACCCGCGTGCCGGACCCAACGCCCTGAAAAGCAATGCCGTTAAGCTCATTTTCAGCGGTAATTTCAAATCCGGCATATCGGACCTGTACAAATTCCAATGTGCCCGAATCATCCGTAGCGTCGTCGCCGCCAAATGTTCCCGTGCCGCCTTCTCCGGCCGCCTGGCATTGAGCTGTGCCACCTGTCGCGGTCGCGTCATCACAAGCGTTTATTGGCGCAAAGCCGTTCAGGATCAAACCGCCCCACTGACCGCGCAACGTGTCGCTGACCAGATTCGTCCCCAGTTCCTGATCGTTGATGTCCTGGCGTGCCGTAAAGATGACGGGGTCGGTATCCGTTCCGATAGCCTCGATCTGCGAACCGCGGGAGATAGATAGGAAATCACCGCCGACCGACCCAAACAGGGTCGCTCCTTGCTGTATTGTCAGCGTCGTAGGCGCGCCGCCATCCATGCCTATGAAAGTCGGTCCATCAATTGCGATTGTTGCTCCGGCAGGGATTGTCAGGTCCGTCAGAATGGTGCCTGAGATTGCACACACATCGACATCGGATAGAGCCCCAGAAGCTGGCAGCGTCGTCTCAGTCGTTCCACCCGGGCACCCCGTCGCCGGGACCAGATTGATTGATGCTGTTGGCGGGGGCGGCGGCGGAGATGGCGCGGGCGGTGCGGTTGGTCCAGGCGCCGTTCCTGGAGATACTATTTCGCTGGCTCCACACGCAGCAAGCGTAAAGGCTGCAGCGCCTGCGAGTAGAATTGTATGGAAGTAGGCATGTGATTTCATCGGTAATGGACCCCAAAACTGGCTTCAAAGCAAGCAAAATGACGGTGCTGATTCCCGATCAGCTAGGGTTTGTTTCGCACAAAGGTTTGACACTTTTTAAACATCAGCGTGACGGTTATAATGCACCAAGACAAATCTATATTCTCGGTAGTTTTGTGTCGCTTTCACGACATCACTGCCTGAAATAAAAGAAAAATTATGGATGCGTCGGCTAATAAGGCTTGGGACTGTCACAATCCCCCATAGCCCAAATTATCAGCGGCTTACTTTGTGCTGCCACCGGTATGATAATGAGCGCCGCGGGCCGTGCGTTCCTCTAATTTGCAGGCGCAACATACCCTGCTTCAGCAATCACGGGCTTTATTGGTGCTTGAAACAAGACGCCGTCGCGCGAGAAGAAGAATGTGTCTCCATCCGCGGAGACGCCAGCGCCATATTCTATTCCCGCTGTATTGATCACGGGCCCAAGGTTGACCGGCGCAGACCATCCATCGGAGTCCAACCGGCTGACAAAGAGATCGACGGCACCATACACGTCTTCGGATGGGAGATGAGCATACCAGAAAAGATGTTCACCATCGGGGGTTACAACCGGGTGCGAGTCGGCCATCGCCGTGTTGTAAGGAAACGGCACAACGCGCCAATCATCGCCGGACTTCTCCCCAACATACAAATCATAGCCCCCAACACCGCCCAGCGTCGTTGACGAAAAAACGGCGCGATCTCCCCGCCCCCCCAAGGGCGTGAAACCATCTTCATGCGAGCCCGTGTTCAAACTGTCTGGCATGACTTCTGGCTGGCCAAACTCATCGTCAGTATAGTTGACCCGCCAGATATTGAGATCCTTCCGGCCGGGTCGATTGGGGTGCGGCGCATCAGAGGAATAGTAAAGCGTCCCATCGGGGAAAAATCGGGGACTGGTATTTGTCTCGCGCCTTGGCAGATCCAGAACAGTCGGTTCAGACCACGAGCCATCTGCCAAACATGTCATCAATTTGAGCTCTGTTATATCACCCTGCTGGGCTGCAAAAACCCGCAGGCGACCATCGGGCGCTTCTGTCATCGAGTGATTGCGATGCCGATGCGCCAAAGGTTCGGCCTCAGGAAAGACCGGATCAACCTGAACAGGCAGCCGATCTGCAAATATGGTGCGACATGGACTGCCAGCGTTTGTCGCATTGCAAGCCGCCAGCACCATGCCTCCGAAGATCGCTGCGCAACATGTGCAACTCAGCTTTTCGAAGCTACGAAATATCATCAATGCGCACCTCCAGTGCTTGCGCCAGTTTCTTAGCTGTGCGGATGGTAAAAGTGGCTCCGTTTTCAATGCTTGAAATATGATTTGTGCCAAGGCCTGTGAGGTCTGACAATTCGCGCTGGGTAAGTAAACGATGCCGTCTTATGGCGCGAACAGGGTTTTCGCCGCTCTTGATGTCACTCAACAGAGAAGCTGGTAGGGCGGATATGTTTTGTTGGCTTAGCGCTTCCAGTCGCCTGACGCGCTCTTCCAGAGATTCTCCATCTTCCGACCTCAACTCACTCTCCCTAAGTATGTCTATGCTCGTTTAGCAAAGAATTCTTACAGTTTCTTGTCTGCCCAATGACGAATGGGCGACATGTACCCATGACTTCATAAATGTACTATATTTTATGTACCATTGTGAATTTTTCACATATTTTGTGACAGTTCAATGACATGTCGTCATAAATCTGTCATATTGGATTTATGATGAAAATTGCAGCACTTACTCTCGCCCTCACGACCACCGCTTCGATTGGCCTTAGCCAGAGCGCCAATGCGCAGATTGGCTCCGCCGATACTGCTGGGATTCCATATGAAATTACGTTCAATGGAAGTTTGTACCCCGCTGATCTGGATCAAATCGAATATCCTTATATCGCCGCCAGCCAAGAGCGCGACGGCGAATGTATTTTGAAAATCATCTCAGATGCTTCGGGCGACATCGCCAGCATGTCTGTTGTCTCTTGCTCGGACGATCTTTTCGAGGGCGCGGCGTCTCGCTACATCCGCAAACAAGAATTTAGCCAGCATACCAATAACAATCTGACGGTTCACAATTTGCGTGTTCGTTGGGACATTGGTGAGCAATCGGAAGAGGTTGCCCTTCAACTTGCAACCCGCGATTAAGAAGTCGCTTCGTCTGTGGGCGCGACCGGATCGCAAATATCGCGAGATTAACGGAACCGCCATTGCATAATCATTTGGATTCGTCTTTCGGACGGGCAGCAATAGCTGCAAGTTCCTTCACCAGCTTTGCTGCAAGGCTACAGGCGCATTTGCGGCAAACCGGACCTGTCGAAAAACCCGTGCTCTTCCATTTTGCGGACATGCAAGCACGGCATCAAATGCGTTAAACGCGTTTGCCAAACAAGTTGCAGAGTATCGGCGTATTGAAGTACGTTAGGGTCTCGGAACTTCGAAGGACACGCCGCATGACCTCTCCCGCTCGGATGACAGATGGTTTCCATCATGTGGCTTATCGCTGCAAGGATGCCAAAGAGACCGTCGAGTTCTACCAGAAGACTCTCGGTATGGATTTCCAACTGGCGATCGCAGAAGATCACGTCCCCTCTACCGGTGCGTATGATCCCTATATGCACATTTTTCTCGATGCGGGAAATGGCAATGTCCTTGCCTTTTTCGAACTGCCCGAACAGCCTGATATGGGCCGCGACGAGAACACGCCGATCTGGGTCCAGCATATTGCCATGCGCGTCCCGAGCCTTGAGAAATTGCTTGAGGCCAAAGCCCATATTGAGGGGCTCGGCATTGACGTGCTTGGGCCGACCAATCACGGTATTTTCAAGTCAATCTACTTCTTTGATCCAAATGGCCACCGCCTGGAGCTTGCCGCAGACACGGCCACACCCGACCAGATGAAGCAGCTCAAAGATGTCGCAGTGCCGATGATAGACGAATGGGCCGAGACAAAGAAAGCTCCGCGCCATGCTGCATGGCTCCACGAAAAAATCGCTGACGAAAGCTAGCTCTATATGAAACTCGCCACTCTGAAAAACGGCACGCGTGACGGCCGTCTCGTTGTCGTTTCCAAAGACCTTACCCGCTGCACGGATGCAGCTCGGATTGCCCCGACCCTGCAGGCTGCGCTTGACGATTGGGACGCGTTGGTGCCGCGTCTTACCCGTATGGCCGAAGGGGTCGAACTTGGGTCTGTGCCGACGTTTCGGTTTCATGAGAGCGAGTGCGAAAGCCCTTTGCCGCGCGCCTATCAATGGGCGGATGGATCGGCTTATATCAATCATGTTGAACTCGTCCGCAAGGCGCGCGGCGCGGAGGTGCCCGAAAGCTTTTATGATGACCCGCTGATGTATCAAGGCGGCTCGGACGCGTTTCTTGGCCCGCGCGATGACATCCCATTGGCAGACCCGGCCTGGGGCTGCGATATGGAGGGCGAAATTGCTGTCATTACGGATGATGTCCCCGCTGGTACCTCCGAGGCGGACGCGGCTGACCACATTAAGCTCATCATGCTGTGCAATGACGTCTCTCTGCGCGGCTTGATCCCACCGGAACTTGCCAAAGGCTTTGGCTTTTTCCAGTCAAAACCGCCAAGCTCTTTTAGCCCGGTCGCGGTCACGCCGGACGAGTTGGGCAGCGCTTGGAAGGACTGCCTTGTCCATTTGCCGCTGATTGTGGACTATAATGGTGCCCCTTTCGGACGTGCTGAAGCGGGTGTGGATGCCACATTTTCGCTGGCTCGGCTCGTCTCCCATGCGGCCAAATCACGTCCACTTGGCGCTGGCACGGTCATCGGCTCAGGAACCGTGTCCAACAAAGATAAGGATGGCGGCGCAGGCAAGCCAGTCTCCGAGGGCGGCTTAGGCTATTCCTGCATCGCGGAAATCCGAATGATCGAAAAAATTTCCAGCGGCGCGTTCCAAACGCCGTTCATGAAAGCCGGAGATACGGTCGCCATGGACATGCAAGACGCCAACGGAAAATCAATCTTTGGCCGCATCGAACAAACCGTAAAAGCAGTTTAGCGGGTCAGCCCAAAATGGGGGGATCGATGACCTCATAGTCGAGCGGTCTCCTGGCTCGGCGCAGCACGGCTTTCGAGATTATTCAATCCCATCCTTGGCGTCCACGAGATCGGCGAGATCGGCAATCACCTTGGCCTGTTTCCATGTGGCATCGTCCTGCATTTTCCCGTCAATCATGGCAACGCCCGAACCATCGGGCATCGCTTCGAGAATACGCCTTGCGAACGCCACTTCGTCGGCATCTGGCGAGAACACTTTTTTGGCGACCGCAATCTGGTTGGGATGCAGGCTCCAAGCCCCCGCACAACCGAGCAGGAAGGCATTGCGAAATTGCTGCTCGCAGGCCTCAAGATCGGAGATGTCCCCGAACGGACCGTAGAACGCCTTCAATCCATAGGCCGCACATGCGTCAACCATGCGTGCAACAGTATAGTGCCAGAGGTCTTGCTGGACGCTGGCCCGATCGCCGCCGTCCTCATGTGGGTCTTCGATCACTCGATAGCCCGGATGTCCGCCGCCGACACGTGTGGTCTTCATGGCTCGGCTTGCAGCCAGATCGGCAGGGCCGAGCGAGATGCCCTGCATGCGCGGACTGGCGGCTGCAATTGCTTCAACGTTTTTAACCCCTTCTGCCGTTTCCAATATGGCGTGGATCAGGATTGGTTGGGAAACGCCGGCTTTTGCTTCGAGTTGGGCCAGCAATTGGTCAAGATAGTGAATGTCCCACGGCCCTTCCACCATCGGCAGCATGATCACGTCCAACTTATCACCAATTTCGGTCACCAGCGTTGTGATGTCATCGAGACACCACGGGCTTTTAAGCGAATTGACGCGGCTCCAAAGGCCCGTTCCAAGCGCTGCGAAGTCTGTCGCCTTGGCCATTTCGACAAAGCCTGCGCGGGCAGCTTCTTTCTGGTCAGCCGGAATGGCGTCTTCGAGATTCCCCAGAATCACATCCGCCTTTTGGGCCATGGCGGGCACCTTGGCGCGGACTTTCTCGATGTGGGGGGGAACGAAATGAATCATCCGCTCAAGCCTGACCGGCATCTCGCGCAGCGGCTCCGGCGCTCCTATGGCAAGCGGCTTGAAAAACTGGCGCGGGGTCTTGTCGGTCATGGTCTTCTCCGATGTTCGCTACAGGCGTAGACGAAAATGTTGCACCGCGTCAATTTTACTTGGCATTCATTCAGGCCCGCTTGCAGCAAACCCACTTTAAGGCGTCTGGCTGACCCGCTTTGCTGCAAGCTCGGCGAGATTGCGATTATGGGCCTCTCTGTCAATTTTATAGAAGCCAATGGCGATAAGCATAAGCGACCATAGAATCCACAAAGTCGGCGCATAGCCCAGCCCCATGCGAAATAGCATATCAGCGGAGACATCGCTTGGCTCTGGCCGCTTGGGCATATTTGCATACGCCAACACGAAGCCCGCCGCAGCCCCGCCAAATCCTTGCGCAGATTTGCGTATGAAGGTGACGGCTGCGTAGAAAATACCTTCAGAGCGCCGCCCGGTCTTCAACTCGCTGACCTCCACAAGATCCGCAATCATCGAATAGAGCACCGCTTGAAGCGCAATAATCAGCGCGACATCGATCGTGTTAATCGTTAAGACAAGAGGATAAAGCGCGGGGTCTCCATTTTCCGGAAAAACGCCGATCAGGCGCAAAACAATCGGCAATGGCGCGGCGCCAAAAGCAAACACCCCAAGCAAAATGACCGCTCGCTTTTTGCCAAACCAGCGGACAAAAGCAGGCGCAACGACAAATCCGATCACCGCTGACAACATAACGAAAAGCAGCCAGACAAAGATTTGTGGCCCGGAAAAGCCCCAGAAAAAGGTCAGTAGCAAAAAGGACAATGCGGCTGACAGGCCTGAAGCAATGCCGCCAAAGAGCGTGGCGACGAACAGGGCTGTAAAGGAGCGCTCGCCCAGTGTTTCGAAGATTTCTGCGAACACCTGGCTGAGGGTCAGCTTGCGTTTGGGCGGCGGTGGGCGCAACGTCTTGATGCGGTTATGGGTGCCTAGCGACGAGATCATAATTGCGGCAAAGATCAAGACCGACCCCAGCAAACCGTATTCGGCATAGGCGGCGCGGTTAAGCAATCCATCTTCGAATTCGGGCGTGGCAACAAAAATGAGGCCAAAACCGATCAGCGCCATCGCATTGCCGCCCGTCCAGCCGAAATATAGTCTGTAAGCTTGCAGTGTCGCCCGCTCGTCATAATCGCTGGCGAGCTCGGGCAGCAAGGCCGAACTGGGCGTCGTATAAAGGGTGATAAAGGTACGTATGAGCGCTGCAACAACAACAAGATACCAGAACAAGGCCGCCTCGGACCAGTCCGGCGGCACCCACAGGAAGTAGAATGACACCGACACCGGAATCGCAGCGCAATACATAAAGGGATGCCGCCGCCCCCATTTTGATCGCCAATTGTCCGAAATATAGCCGACCACCGGATCACTGATCGCGTCGAATAAAAGAACGATCAGCATGGCCAGACCGACAAGTCTCGGATCGATCCCAATGACTGTGCCGTAGAAACCAAGCAGGAAAAAACCGAAGCCATTGTCTTTGACGCCATAGGCAACCGACCCGAAGCCATAAGCAATCCGCGTTAGGAAAGGTAGCTTTGGCCCGTCCCGAATGGGCGTTATCACGTCTTCTGTCACATTGAACTCCCGGCCCAAGTCCCGCCATTACCGTGACATAAGCAGACGCTGTGTCCAGTCCCTTGCCACGCAAACCGCAGCGGGTCGCCAATCATGTCGGGCCTTGAAAGCTTGCCCCCGGCGCGGATTTACGGCACTTGTTCGGCATGAACATACAGTCCCCCCAGCCGCTTGATGCTCTGGCATCCCAGATGAACGAGATCGGTCAGCGCGCTCGCGCCGCGTCCAAAAAACTTGGCCTCGCCAGCGCGGCGGAACGCACGCGGGCGCTCGAGCGAATGGCCGAATTGATTCGCGCGAATTCGAGCACCATCTTGCAGGCCAACGCCCTCGATATGAAAGAAGCGCGCGCGAAGGGACTGACCCCTGCCATGCTTGATCGGCTAGAGCTGACCGAGGACCGCATTGAAGGTATGGTCAAAGGTCTTGAAACTGTCGCCGGCCTTGATGATCCTATTGGTCGCGAACTGGCGCGCTGGACTGTGCCATCAGGGCTCGATATTGCGAGGGTGAGCACGCCGCTTGGTGTCATTGGCATTGTCTATGAAAGCCGCCCGAATGTGACGGCCGATGCGGGCGCACTGTGTATCCGCTCTGGCAATGCGGCCATTCTCCGTGGCGGCTCGGAAAGTACGCATTCGTCAGGCGCGATCGCGGCGGTTTTGCGTCAGGCGCTTAATGAGGCGGGCTTGCCTGAAGACGCGATCCAGAAAGTGCCAACCACGGACCGGGCTGCTGTTGGACATATGCTTGCAGGGCTTGGCGGAAATGTTGACGTTATCGTGCCGCGCGGTGGCCGCTCGCTGGTCGAGCGTGTTCAGGCAGATGCGCGGGTACCCGTGATCGGGCATCTTGAGGGTCTGGTGCACATGTATGTGGATGGTTCTCTTGCTTTGGATCAGACGCTGGAAATTATCCTCAATGCAAAGCTACGCCGGACGGGAATTTGTGGCGCGCTGGAAACGCTGCTGATCGACGCCAATGCCGCTTCCAGCCAACTTGCGCCAATTGCCGAAGCGCTCAAAGCGGCAGGCTGCGCGCTGCATGCAGATGCCCGTGCGCGATCGATTTTCCCTGACATGAAACCTGCCGACGAAGAAGACTGGCGGACCGAGTATCTTGCTCCAACACTTGCCATCAAACTTGTTGACGGGCTCGACGGCGCGCTCGATCACATCGCCACTTACGGCTCAGGACATACTGAATGCATCCTCACCGCCAACGAGACGGCTGCCGCGCGCTTCATTGCCGAAATTGATGCGGGGATTGTCATGCACAATGCCTCTACCCAATTTGCAGATGGCGGCGAGTTTGGTATGGGTGCGGAAATCGGCATTGCCACAGGGCACATACATGCGCGTGGACCTGTGGGGGCCGAGCAGCTCACCTTGTTCAAGTATGTTGTGCGTGGCACTGGACAGATCCGTCCGGTCTAGTGCTGCCTAGAAATTGACTTTGGCTGCTGCAATATAGCCGATCGGATTGTCTTCGAACGAGTTCGACGCGCCCTCATTGAAATTGAGATAGAGCTTTTCATCCACCAGGGTAAAGTGCTCGGCCGTTCCAATCTTGGCCTCGCCTTGCGTTAGCGCAACCGGGCAATAGCCGCCAAATTCCGGGACATATTGCGCTGGATTGGCCTCAAATGCGTCTCTGTTTGCTTCCGAGCTAAACCGCCATTCGGTATTGTCCCAGACAGTTGTGAATTCCTGCGAACCTTCCACCGGTCCGGCACGATCATAAAATGACACAACGTCCTGCCCGTTCAGCGCAAACGGTTTTCCATACCAGCTGTTTTGCGGAATAGCTGCCTGTTCGATGGCGGCCGTCTCCTGTGCGAGGGCGACGTTGAACGCGCCAAACGACATTACGGCCAGCAAAAGGGCGGAGCTAAACTGTTTGATCATGACATTGCTTTCTCTGGGTCTATGGGATCAAATTACCCTGTGACGGTAACACAAACAAGAAAAGTCTTCTCACGGGGCTGGCATGTGATGTGTGCCCAAGCGTGAAAATCATGCTAAAGACCTGTGCCCAAGCACCGTGACGAGATCGAGATCGCCTGAGCCATGCCTCTGCCCCGCACACATGATCTTTACCGCCCCGATAGCGGACAGAGAATTGGCCTGTTTGGCGGCTCGTTCAATCCCGCCCATGCCGGTCACCTGCATGTCGCCCAGACCGCACTCCAACGGCTGCAACTGGACTGGGTGTGGTGGATCGTGGCGCGGGGTAATCCGCTCAAGTCCAGCCATGGCGACTTTGAGACCCGGCTTGCCTCTGCACGCGCCATGGCCCGGTCACCACGTATGAAAGTACTCGACATCGAAGCCCGCCTTGGCATCACTTATACGGCTGATCTGATCGACGCGATCAAAGTGCGCAACCGGACAGACCGCTTCGTCTGGATCATGGGATCAGACAATCTGGCAAACTTCCATCACTGGCGCGACTGGCAGGCTATCGGGCAGGCCGTCCCGATTGCGATTGTCGCGCGGCCGGGCGGCAGAGCGGGAAACTCTCCGTTCGAGCGACGCTTTGCGCGCGCGCGGCGCCCCGCACGAGCGAGTCCTTCTCTGGCGGATGCCCGCGCCCCCGCATGGACCTTCATCAACGCCCCTTTGAACGCCCAAAGCTCAACCGCGCTGCGCAAACGGACGTCCTGAGGTCAGGGAAACCGCCCCGCCCTTGCCAAGCTGGAGCTGACGCTATGGCCCAGCACCGTTTCGAGCCACTTGGCTGTCTCAATCATTTTGTCGAGATCAATGCCAGTTTCAAAACCGGCCCGCTCCAGCATGAAGACAACATCCTCTGTGGCGACGTTTCCCGTTGCTGCAGGCGCAAATGGGCAGCCGCCAATACCGCCGCAGCTGGCATCGATAATATTTACGCCAGCTTCGACCGCAGCGAACACATTGGCAAGCCCTGCCCCGCGCGTGTCGTGGAAATGGGCCCGCAAATAGACATCCGGCGCTTCTGTCCTGACCTGTTCGATGACGTTGCGGACTTGCCAGGGTGTCGCGGCCCCAATCGTATCCCCCAAGCCGACCTCAGCTACCCCAGCGCGCTGGGCCTGGGCGGCCAGATTGGCGACAATTGCTGGATCAACATCGCCATCATATGGATCACCAAAAGCGACGGAGATTGTGGCGGATAGTGCGATTTTCGCGTCATGGGCGAGCGGCGCGCAGTGTGCCAAAGTGTCGGCCGTTTCCTGCGGGCTCATTCTCTGATTGCGTTGACCAAAACCCTCGCCGGCAACGAGCACGAAGTTGATCTCGTCCGCGCCCGCGTCAATCGCACGGCGCATGCCCTTCTCGTTAAGGGCCAGTGCGATCCGGCTTTTCGTAGAATCCTTGTTTACATTGTGAAAAACCTCAGAACTCGTCGCCATTTTTGGCACAGCACGCGGTGAGACAAAACTTCCAATCTCCATCCGGCGCACTCCGCAGGCGTCGAGCCTGTGGATAAATTCGACTTTCTCGGCAACGCCCAAATCAGCTGGATCATTCTGGAGGCCATCGCGTGGCCCCACTTCGACGATATCTACACGCTGCGTCATTTTCCGTGTTTCTCCTTGCAAAGGAAGATTGTTGAGCTTCAGGTCCGGCTTGTTTAAATAGGCCCATCTTATATTAGAGTCACGTATTGGACGGTATCCCTGATTATGGCCAATTCTTTTTCCCCGCCGCTGTTTTCGGCAACAGAGCAGAACAACACCAAAGAGCTTCGCCCGAGGTTTAATGCCGCTGGCCTGATCACTGTCATCACCCAGGATGCGGCGACCAATGAAGTCCTTATGCTCGCCTGGATGAATGCGCAGGCGCTTGCCAAGACCATAAAGACCGGAAAAGCGACGTATTGGTCCCGTTCCCGTAAAAAGCTCTGGGTGAAGGGCGCCACATCAGGCAACACCCAGCAAGTCGTAGAAATGCGCGTGGACTGCGATCAGGACGCTATTTTGATGAAAGTCAATCAGACAGGCGGCGCCTGCCATACAAGCCGCAAGAGCTGCTTTTACCGCGAAATTACGGGTGATCAGCTTTTGAAATATGACGAAACGGGCTAAAAGAACAGAACGTCTTTAGGGGGCTACCGCTGTGAAATTTCGATCTTCTTTGCTTGCAACTTGTCTACTGATTGCGTGTTCTGGCGGCTCTGAGACCGGCATCAACGAAACCGAGAATCTTGAGAGCCAAAATACGTCCGAGCCCGCGCTCGCTGCAGAACCCGAAGCGCTGCACATGTACGTGCTCGACTGCGGGACCATACAAATTTCAAATCTGGACGGGTTTTCAAGCGCGGGCGATTATGCCGGACAAACGGCCGTTTTCGCAGATACGTGCTGGCTGATTCGTCACCCGGACGGCGATCTTTTATGGGATCTGGGACTGACCACCGAACTTGTCGGCGGCGGTGAGCAGGAGATTGACGTCCTTACCCTGTCCATGGACCGCTCCCTGACAGAGCAGATGCGTGATTTCGGATATGCACCGTGGGATCTTGATTATGTCGCGATCTCCCACAGTCATTTCGATCATACGGGCCAGGCCGACCAATTCCAGGAGGCCAAATGGCTCGTCCATCAGGCCGAATATGACAGCATGTTTCCTGAAACCCCCGAAGCGCTGGAGAACGATCCGGATGTTGATGGCGAGGTCACCAATCCCTATTCGAACTTTGCATCCCTGAGCCATGAGACGTTTACCGGAGAGTACGATGTTTTCGGTGACGGGTCAGTTGTCATTTTTCCAACCCCGGGTCACACGCCGGGCCACACGACGCTTCAAGTCATGCTGCCCGAGACCGGACCGGTCCTGCTGACCGGCGACCTCTACCATCGGCGCGAAAGCCGCGAGCTTCGCCGCGTGCCAAGATTTAACAGCGATGAAACGCAAACACTCGCTTCAATGGACGCCTTTGAAGCACGAGCCGCAGCGCTCGGTGCCAAGGTCATCATCCAGCACTCACAGGCAGATATTGCTGAGTTGCCCCACCCGCCCGAAGCGCTTCGCTAGCCAGCCAGCCCGTGAGCTGATTGGTGGCAGCGGGGTCTAGGCACCTCGCAACACGCCCAGCTCTGCCCTATTTGTTTCAAATCTGGCGACCCGCGACACAGTGTAGTTCCGATCGGTAATCGTCGAAACTTTGTAAAAGTCCGCGCCGGCCGTGTCAGCTGTCAAATCCAGAATGGAATAGCCATTGCCGTCCGGATCGAACCATTCGACCTCCTCATTGGCATCGGCATACATCTGCCCGACCCCACGCACGCCTTCAAGGATGCTACCGAGCCCGGGCGAGGTGACAGAGTTGCAGCCAAATTCGACACCGCGCGGATCCCCATTTGCGTCCCGCAGGCTGTTCGCCCAACTCGTATGTGTGTCGCCTGTCAAAGTCACAATTGACGCATTGGCGGATTTTGCTGCCTTGTAAAGTCGCTCGCGTGCGGCGGGGAAACCATCCCATGCATCAAGATTGTGCGGCATTCCCAGCGACGATAATCTGACCAATCGATCGAGATATGCCCCGCTAAAACCTGCCCGCTCAATCACGGTTTCAATTTGCGCAGCGCTAAGCTCTTTGTTGAAATCAGGAAATCTGGCGCGCGCCATAATGACCTGATTGGCAAGCACTTGCCACGGCTTGCCCGCGCCCGCAGACCTCGCAAGCTCCGTTTCCAGCCAATCTTCCTGCTCTGCCCCCAGCATAGTCCGCTCGGGTACAGCAGCATCGCGCATCGCCTCTCGGACAGCGCCCTCGAACGCGTCGGGCGCAACTTTGCCAAGGCGTGCGCCCCAACTGATCTCTTTAGAGCGGCCGACCAAACGCGTCTCAAGACAGAACACGGTTGCTAGATCACCAAAATCAAACCGTCGCCAGAGCGCTTCACGCGCAGCGCCTACCGCCGGATCACGTACCGGCATCCATTCGAGGTAAGCCTGCACGGCGACCTGCTTGCGCTCTGTCCAACTGCCCTCTTTGCCTTCGGTATGGTTCTGCGCACCCGTCCGGTAGCTATTGTTCGTGCTTTCATGATCATCCCATGTACAAAGCCATGGCGCAGCTGCGTGGGCGCGCTGGAGCGCTCTATCAGCTTTATACTGGGCATGGCGCGCCCGGTAGTCTGCCAAGGTGACAATCTCGTGCGCAGGCACATGATTACGACCAAGCTCTTTGCCGACATCGCCGCCATAGCTTCCGGTGCCATATTCATAGAGATAATCCCCCAGATGTATGATCACATCGAGATTTTCCTCACGCGACAACGCATCGTAAACGTTGAATTGCCCAAATGGATAGTTGGCGCATGACACAAAGGCCGCCCGGACGGGCCGGGTTCCTGATCTCGCCAATGTCCGCGTCCGTCCGCTAGGTGAGGCGATCACGCCGGATTCGGTAAATACGGAGAACGCGTAATAATAGTCTCGCGCCTGGGCGAGCCCGGTGACATCAACTTTCACCGTATAGTCACGCGCAGCCGAGGTCTGCACGGCTCCGGCCTGGACTTCGCGGGTGAGCCCGGCATCTTCAAAGATCTGCCAGATGACGGTTATCGCTGCTCCATCGGCAACATTTTCCGGTGTCACGCGAGTCCAGAGAATCACGCGGTCTGCCAGAGCGTCACCAGAGGCCACACCATGATCGAACCGCACACGCCCGGCCAAAGGCGCAGCCACTTCGCTGCGTGTCTGGCACGCTGCGAGCCCCGCTCCCCCCCCTGACAAAGCCAGTAATCTGCGTCGCGTGAGTCTTGTCATGAACTGCCCGTCCTTTTCGTAATACTGGTGTGGTATCATTAAATCGTACCACAGTTCATACGAAACTTTACGAAGACGGGCCAGACCTGCTAAATACCGGAATGGATATTTTCTCTGCAACTGCAACCGGCGACGATTCAGGCGCGCGGCTCGATCTCTGGCTTTCTCAAAAATGTGAGGCCGTTTCTCGGTCCCGCGTCAAATCGCTGATCCAGTCAGGCGCGCTGAAAGTCGATGGCCAGATTGTCCGCGATCCGCGCGCAAAAATTATCGCTACGGGCGTTTACGAGTTGCAAGTGCCTGATCCCGTCCCCGCTGTGCCCGAGCCTGAGGATATTCCGCTCGACATTTTGCATGAAGACGCGGACCTGATCATCGTGAATAAGCCGATTGGCATGGCCGTTCACCCTGCGCCCGGCAGCTGGACAGGAACGCTGGTCAATGCGCTCTTGCATCATTGCAAAGACGGCTTAACCGGAATTGGCGGCGTGGAACGCCCTGGCATTGTTCACCGTATCGATAAGCTGACAAGTGGCGTCATGGTGGTGGCCAAAACAGATGCCGCTCATGCTGGCCTGTCGAAAATGTTTGCCGAACACACAATGGAGCGCACCTATCTGGCGCTGACACGGGGCGCGCCGCGTCCACTGGTTGGCACAATCGAAACCCGTCTGGCGCGCTCGAACGCGGACCGGAAGAAAATGGCCGTGGTGAAAAACCCTGAAAGCGGCGCAGGCCGTCACGCTGTTACCCATTATAAAGCGATCGAAACCTATGGCATGCTCGACAAGACGGCGGGTCTGCCGGCTGCGGCTCTGCTCGAATGCCGACTGGAGACGGGTCGCACCCATCAGATCCGCGTCCATATGAGCCATGTCGGTGCTCCGCTCATCGGTGATCCGGTCTATGCCCGCAACAAAGGCGTCAAGGCGCATGGTTCCGGCGATGCCTTCGACATTGCCAAACGCCTCGCGCGCAGCTTCGATCGGCAAGCCCTACATGCAGCAAGCCTGGGCTTTTCCCACCCAATTACGGGCAAGGATGTCTCGTTCAAGGTTGCCATGCCAGACGATATGGCTTCCCTCGCCAAAGCTCTGAAGAAGATGCCCAAAGACGACGATTAGGGCGTCAGCCATGGGCGTGTGACCAATTCATCGCGCTCATCAGAGTTTCAAGGTTGCTTGCGGACGCCCCGCTTAACCATACATTGCCGCCAGACCACGCGACATATCTTTGGGACATGTCCATAGAGCACAGGTAGATCTGAGGATTGCTCCCGACTTTAGAACCCTGTTTCTAATCTTAACCATGATGTAATTAAACGCTCACTTTGCCACATTTTCGCCTCATTTGATATGCAAGTAAACACTCACAAACATGCAGGAGCACTCGTTTCTGATCAAACCTGTGAGGAGGATATCATGTCTGTAACACTGTTGAGTACCGCAAGCAGCGCGGCGTTGAAAATTACTGGTGGCCTGTATCTGGCCGACTTTCTGACCGGCGCGTTCCACTGGTTCGAAGACCGATATGGCAATCCCAAATGGCCCGTACTCGGCCATACGATCCGCCAGAACCAGCAACACCACCATACTCCACGAAGCTTTCTGAGCGGCACATTCATCAAGCGGAACAAGGAAGTCTGGTTGTTTGGCGGGCTGTTTCTTTTGACCTTTTGGGCCGTTGGATGGCTCAACCTGTTCACCGGTTCGGCCGTCTTCTTCGGCATGTTCGCGAACGAAGTTCACGCCGCCGCCCACAAATCGCCCAAGGAAAACGGGCGGCTCATTACCGTGATCCAGAAAACCGGCTTCATGCAGTCACACAAACACCACGCCCAGCATCACCGCAAAGGCAAGGACACCCATTACTGCGTGATGACCAACCATCTGAACCCCGTCCTTGAACGCGTTCAGTTCTTCCAGAACGCGGAAAGAGCGATTCACTGGACGACAGGCGCCACCCCACGCTTTGATGACAGTGTGAACCCGCGCTATCAAAAAGCCGCCTAGACGGCCCAACGACCCTGCTCCGCCCCGACCAATGCGGCGTGGGCGGGGCATTGGTCGCCCTCAAAAAATCGCGATATTTCGTGTTTGGGCACTTTAACCTTGAAAATGCTATCCTACATCTAATCAATGGGGCAGACGCGAATGAGCTGCGCCAGTGGTCGGCCTCGACGTTGCTGCATATCAGGACGTCAGCGGCCAGCCAGATCAATATGGACGCACGGCGCCGCAAACGGGCCGGGCCAAATAGACAAAGAGGGAGGCCAAGATGGCCGTATCAACTTCCATCGCGCTCAGCCCCGAACAGGGCCTGTCGCGCTATCTCACCGAAATCCGAAAATTTCCCATGCTTCCCAAGGAGGAAGAGTTCATGCTCGCCAAACGCTGGCAGGAGCACGAAGACGCCGAAGCCGCAGAGAAAATGGTGACCTCCCATTTGCGCCTCGTGGCCAAAATCGCCATGGGCTACCGCGGCTACGGTCTGCCAATTGCCGAGGTGATTTCCGAAGGCAATGTCGGGTTGATGCAGTCGGTCAAGAAATTTGATCCGGACAAGGGCTTCCGCCTTGCCACCTATGCCATGTGGTGGATCCGAGCCTCTATACAGGAATATATCCTGCGCTCATGGAGCCTTGTAAAGCTTGGCACCACGGCGGCGCAAAAGAAGCTGTTCTTCAATCTGCGCCGGATCAAGGGCGAAATTAACGCGATCGAACAAGGCGATTTGCGCCCTGAACAGGTCACCGAGATTGCCACACGCCTGAACGTCACCGAGAAAGAAGTGATCTCGATGAATGGCCGCATGTCCGGCTCGGACGCGTCCCTGAACGTGCCGATGGGTCAGGACGGCGACATGGAATGGATGGATTGGCTCGCCGACGAAGAGCCAAATCAAGCCGCCGAATTTGCGCAGAAGCAAGAATATGATGCGCGTATGGATTTGCTCACCAATGCAATGGGTGAATTGAACGAGCGCGAGCAGCACATCCTGACCGAGCGGCGTTTGAACGATGAACCGAAGACGCTCGAAGAACTCTCCACGGTCTATGATGTCAGTCGCGAACGTATTCGCCAGATCGAAGTGCGCGCGTTTGAAAAGCTACAAAAGGCGATGAAACGCATGGCCAAAGAGCAAGGCTTGCCGGGCGCTTAGGGCGCGTTTGGTCCAGGCGCGTGAGACTGGGGTCAAGCGCGGGAAGAAGAACTCTCCGCGTCATCCCACGGTTTGATCGTGGGATCCATCGCCAAATGTTTCATAAGAAGAGACGGGACGACATGGATTGCACGGTCAAGCCGTGCAATGACTCACATCAGAAGAGAAGCAAATAACTGACGCCCCCTCTCACGCCGAAAGCAGTCATGAAATTCGACATACGGCCAGCCTTGTAACACATCACACTTGGCATGGGCGCGAGTACATGAGACCAATTGGGAACAGAACAAGACGACTGGAGTTCCCATGATCAGACTTACGTTTTTCGTGTTTTCGCTTGCCGCCCTCGCCCTGCCTGCCTGCGCCCAGACCGCTGCGCCAAATCCAGCGCCGGAAGGTCCGCCCTTCTCGCCTGTCATCGTGTCAGGGGACACGATTTATCTTGCGGGGCACCTTGGAAGGTTGCCATACACCAACGACTATCCGGATGGAGGGATTGGCCCACAGACCACACAGACGCTCGAAAATATTGGCGCAACCCTCGCAACCATCGGCGCAACCCATGCCGATCTTGTCCGCTGTCAGGTTTTTCTTGCCGACATTGCCGACTTTGCCGAAATGAACGCTGCGTACCGTGTGTTCTTCCCGACCAATCCACCCGCCAGAACCACCGTCGCGGTTGCAGGGCTTGCAGCAAATGCCAGTATCGAAATCGAATGTACTGGCGTGCGCGGGCATGGTGGCAAGGCGGGCGAATAAGCCCCGCCCTCTTTTCCAGTCTTTTAGACGATATAATCAGTCGCGGTGGCACGGTCTTCTGCTTTGCGCCAAACCATGTAGGAATATATCGTCAGTATCAAAACAATGGGAAGCAACATAGCCGGCAAGACAAGCCCTAAGGCCAAGCCATCAAGCGTAAAGGCCCCCACGACCCCAATCAGACCAGCCAACATGAACATACGCCCGCCTAAGCGATGTGTTTTCTCCCAGCTTGTATCGCTGGTCAGCGTCCACGGCGTGCGAATGCCAAAGAAGAAACTCGCCCGCGTTTTCGGCAGATAGTTACCGATCAGAATGAACATGACAGATGACGCGGCGATCGCCAGACGCACCATCTGCGCGCCGTCATCGAGCCAGCCGAGCATGCCGCCAACAATTCCAAGCTGGATCAAGCCGTTCAAGATAGCCGTAGATATCCAAACCGCAACATAAGCCTTCCCGCTCTTCTCCAAATTGACTTTTAATGGCTCCAGGATCGGAATAAGCGCAAACAAAAGCGCCGTAAAAAGCGTGACCCCCGGCATGATCCAGAGATATCTGGTCGCGGTTGCCGCGTCTGCAAATTGATCTGCGCCATCGAGCCCCCAATGAACGGGCACTTGCGTATTCGGGTCAAGCTGGCTTGCAGCATAAAGAGCAAGCAAGGCAGTTACCCCGAATGTAATCATGGAGACCCATAACCCTCGTTTTCTAATCTGTTTCATTCTGCCGCCTCCTTTTGTTCATCGTCAAAATCATCACCATCATCATTGCCGATCAGCGCCATCACGGCAGCTGCGGCATCTTCTAATACGCTGGTATTTGCGCGGTAGAGAATTGATGTCGCCTTGCGTTCAGCTGTGATCAGCTCTGCCTGCTTTAGAGTGAGCAAGTGGCGTGAAACTGTTGGCCAACTTGCATCGAACAGCTCCGCAAGTTCACCAGATGTTTTGGCACCAGATCGCAAGGCCACCATTATTTGCCTGCGAACGGGATGTGCCAATGCCTTGAATGTTTTAATTTCCATAATTGCTAATTAGTATTTTTGCTAATAATAATCAAGACTGTTGCAGAGAAAATCTGGCGCACGTATTTATCAAAAATAAGGTTGGCAAATGTCCGCGTCGAAATAGAGTGTAATCAGTCGCGAGTTGCGGGGGCGTGTAATAAGAGGGTACAGGCCACTTGTCTGGAAACTTCATTCCCATTCGCGCTGCCGACGATCCACGCGTGGCGGCTTATACGGCAATCCGCGAAAAAGATCTGACCGCCGGGCATGGCGCACGCTTTATTGTTGAAGGCAGGGTGACGCTGGAGACTCTGCTGACACGCTCGAACTTCGCCATCGAAAGCCTGTTTCTGGCTGAGAGCAGGCTGGAGCCGTTAAATGGCTTGCTTGGCCTCGTACCCGATAGCGTGCCGATCTATGTCGCGCCACAAGAGATTATGGATGACGTTGTCGGGTTTCCGATCCATCGCGGCGTTCTGGCTTGCGCGCGAAAGGGGGTTCCGCTGGATACAGTGTCCTTGTTGCAGAATGCGCGGACAGTGCTCGTCACCATCGGCCTCTCCAATCATGACAATACGGGCGCTTGCTTTCGGAATGCGGCGGCTTTCGGGGCCGATGCGGTCTTGCTTGACCAGACGTGTTGTGACCCGCTTTATCGCAAATCTATTCGTGTTTCAGCAGGAGCCGCATTGCGTCTGCCCTTTGTGCACGGCGGCACGGGCGCAGACATTTTCGACGGGCTGGACGCGGCCGGTTTTACGCTCTGGTGCCTGACCCCGACCCTCTCAGCTGAGCCGCTCAACACGCTAACTGCCCCAACAAAGCTCGCCCTTGTGCTCGGCCCCGAAGGCCCCGGCCTGCCAGACGATCTACTCAAACGCGGGAAACAGGTGCGTATCGCCATGGCGGATGGCTTTGACAGTCTGAATGTCGCCACCGCTGGCGCAATCGCCCTGAGCGCGGTATTTAGGGGTTAACGGACTTCGGCTTCAGACGGCCGATAACGCGCCGTGCAGCTCTTATGTGCATCAGTTTCGCACCAGACATCGATGATGAGCGGGGTTCCCGCCGCCGAGATATGTGTGGATGGCAGTTGCAGCCAGAAGATACGCCCCGTTTCATCTTCTATGCGGGCGCGCAGAATAGGCCTCGCTGCCATGCCCATTCCTGCGGCAGATGTGAGAATGTGCGCCTGAAATGTCCCCTGCTTAACTTCATATTGCGGTGCAAGGAGCGGTGGGATGATGAACAAGGAAATCACCGCAACCCCAATCAGACCGATTAGGATCTGTCTGGTACGTATTCTAAATTGTGTCTGTCTCATACTGTAGAGATAGGAACGGCGTTTTCTGGGAAAAGCCCTTGCAAATTCGATATACCTTCCAAGAGAAACGATGCATGAAAGTGTTCTCAACAATTCGTCAGCATTCCGGGTGTTCTCCAGAACGCTAGCTATTTCTAACAAATCGCAACTTATCGGCCCCCTCCCAAACGCGTATAAGTGATCTATAGATCAGCCAAGGATTTAAATGCCAATGCGTTACTTCTACCTGATACTTATTGGAGCTTTCTTCGCAGTTATTTTGTCCGCTTGTGCCTCAAGTGGCGTTGTCTCCGGAGAACAAATTGATCGCAAAGCCGACGAACAGTGGGCGCAAATCCTGAACGCTGTTCCTTTGACAACAGATCGCGCCGCCAGCGAGCGTGTCGCAGTCATTGCTGTAAACGTTTTGACAGCCGCGGCCGAAGACCCTTCAGAATGGCAAATTGCGATCTTGGAAGGCCCGAATGTCTTCAACGCTTTCGCCCTGCCAAATAAACGCATCGGTGTGTTTACCGGGCTTATCAATCATGTGGAAAATGATGATCAACTTGCTTCTGTTATTGGCCATGAAATTGCGCATGTTCGCTTAAACCATACCCACAGCCGCCTGAACCGCTCTGTCGCCCCAAACGTATTGATTGGTGTTGCCAATCTTCCAGGCAAACTGTCAGGCATTCCCGTTATTGAATCGACCGGAAACATCGTTGGCGGTGTCATTTCAGCGACGACTGTTTTGCCCTATAATCGCGGGCAGGAACTCGATGCAGACAAGATTGGTGTCAGTTACGCCTATGAGGCTGGCTATGATCCGTTTGAAGCCGCAGAGCTTTGGCGGTCGGTAAATGCACAAGCAAGCCCAGCCAGACGTATGACACCAGAGTTTCTCTCTACGCACCCAAGTAGCGCGCACAGGATCAGAGAGCTCGACAAAGTCGCCAGCGCTCTTGTGAAGAAATAAAGACATCCTGCTTTGTGCCGCCGTTTGCCAGCAGATCATCCGCATAAACATCAAGCCTCACGCATCCGTGAAACTGTGTGAGCACATTGTCGGTAGCCGTATCGGCTTGCAGGTTCCAGATGACACCTCCCGTTTGCAAGTCGCAGGCGGGCCTTGCTTTTCAAAACTGGAGTTCAACATGAACCTACGCACTGTTTTTGCCGCCGCCGCTCTGGCCGTTACGCCCGCCTTGTTCTCGGCCCCTGCCCTCGCAGAAACCGTTCCTTTGACCTACACAGCCGAAGACAACAACCTGGCCGTTGGCGGATTTGATACGGTCTCTTATTTCTCCGGCACACCTGTTGAAGGCAGCGCGGAGTTTACAACCACATATCAAGGCGCTGAATACCAGTTTGCGTCTCAGGAGAACCTCGACACTTTCTTGCTCGAGCCAGCCAAGTTCGCGCCGCAGTTTGGCGGACATTGTGCCTATGGCGCCGCCAAAGAAGCGGCTTTCCCCGGCGATCCTGCGGTCTATGCGGTTGTTGATGGCAAGCTCTATCTGAACCTGAACTCAGACGTGCAACAGCTTTGGAATGCAGATCAGGCGGGTTATATCTCAACGGCCGAAAAAAATTGGCCAGTTCTGACAGGCCAAGCCGAAGAAGCGGCTCCTGCCCACGGCTCGTAAGGCTCAACTCTAATGATAATCATCAGCCGATCCTGCCATGCGGGATCGGCTTTTTTGGGGCGCTGCAATGCCCGATGAACATGCCAAGCTCCCGAAGCCCAGACGAGTTCCCCTTATTCCACGGCCCTGACCATGGACCCCATCGCCTGATATCGCCGAATAGAGCTA
>CAZMMU010000018.1:0-51490 GCA_964567455.1 uncultured Hyphomonas sp. | reverse complement strand
GGCTAATTCACTGGCGGTCCGAGGAGGATTCGAACCCCCGACCCCTTGATTCGTAGTCAAGTACTCTATCCAGCTGAGCTATCGGACCCGACCAGTGAGCGGCGAGACATAGCGTTCGGGACTGGCAAGCGCAAGAGACAATATGTTGTTTTGGAAATTTTGGTACATTTCCGGCCAATTAGCGCTTTGCGCGGTTATATTGTATGCTGCGTCCGAGAGAATAATGGCGGGCGCTTACACCTATCTAGGGGCGCGCCGACGTTCGCAATAGAGAGTAAGCCGTGTTGGTGCGATGGATTTTCGGGGTTCTGGCGTTCAGCGGTCTGGCGGCGTGTGTCGCTCCGGGCTTTGACTATACGGCGCGGATTGCCCCAGGGAATCCGGAGGCGGCGACATACCGGACGGTCGCAGTCGACAGGTTTCGCGGGCCACTTGGAGACTGGTACGCAGAAGAGTTCGAACAAATGCTCCAGTCAGCCACGTTTGAAGGGGATGCATGGTTTCAGGTCGCTCTGTTTTCGCAGCAGTCGAACGTGGCGGGCGCCTATTACGGGACCGTCGAGATAGGCGGCCCTTCGGTCAGTGAGCACTATTCTGATTACTCCGTCTGTGTGGAAAAAGACAAAGAAACCAATAAATGCCTGAAAAAGAAGCTTATCGAGCAAGTCTGCTTGCAATATTCTGTCGCCGTGCGCGCTACGCCCCTGCTGGTCGATGCAGCGACTGAAGAGATTATCCATCAGGCAGACTATACCGCAAGCGACAGCGAACAAGAGTGCTTTGAAACGGGTCATGTCGAGTATCGTATCCGCCGCGGCCCGAACGATCCGGGACGCGGCAAATACAGGTTCGCTTACGAGGGATATAATCAGCCCGGACGCAGGCCGGACGCGGGATATATCATTGACCGGATCACAGCGTCCGCGCTACGCGACACTATCTGGCAGGCCCGACGCGACATCGCGCCATACAATCGCGAAGCGCGTGCACGAATCCTGACCAAAGCCGAGCGAGCCGACGTCGGCGGCGACCCGCGCTTTTCCGACGCCATCGCCTCTGTCCGCTCCGGTCGTTACAGCGACGCGTGCACCTTGTTTAGAGCTTTGGACGCGGTCTATCCGCAAGCACCAACAGTTTTGCATAATTTGGGGGCGTGTTCGGAGGCGGCCGGGCAGGCTGTCGCTGCTCAGGAGTATTATGCGCAGGCCGTTGGCAGCGCGCGTCAAATGGGCGCCGAACCCGCACGACGGGTCTTGCAGGCTCTCGACAGAATTTCAGACCGGCGATCCGACGAAGTTCTGCTGAATTCGATTATGCCACCGGAGAGTTGAATACGGCTGGCAGAATGATGAGATTAGCGTAGAATAACCAAATATAGAAAACGGGAGAGTTTAAGATGGCAGCAGACGGAGAGCACGGCGCTCAGGCGAAGTTCAGCGCGATGACCGAAGGCACGAAGGAAGATTGGACCGTGATTGCGACGCACGCAGCTGAGTTTAACAAGCAGCTCCCTGCACGGGTTTTGGCGCATCTGCGTCTGCTTGACGGCGATTATGGAGGCTTCCCTGTTGATCGATTGACGCACTCACTGCAAACCGCCACGCGGGCGCATCGCGATGGACGCGATGAGGAGTATGTCGTTTGCGCCCTGTTGCACGATATTGGTGACACGCTGGGAAGTCACAATCATCCGGACGTGGCTGCGGCCATTCTCAAACCCTTCGTCTCGGAACAAAATCTCTGGATGGTTGCCAATCATGGTATGTTTCAGGGGTATTATTTCTTCCATCATTTGGGCCTTGACCGGAATATGCGTGATCAGTTCAAAGAGCATCCCTGGTATGAGTACACAGCCCAATTCTGTCATCTATATGATCAGGCGGCATTTGATCCTGAATATGAGAGCGAGCCATTGGAGTTTTTCGCTCCTATGGTCGAACGCGTTTTTGCCAAGCCCGTTCGCTCGATGTATTTGCGGCCTGAGGAGCAAGCGGCCGAGTAAGGCCGACGCGTTTAACGCGAAGAGCAAAATCGAAAAAGCCCCCCGCGAAGGCGAGGGGCTTTTTTGTTTTGGTAGGCTTGAGAACCGTCCGCCGGACGTCAGCTGCCCGTCGCCTCGGAGACGCGAGCAAACATATTGCCGCCATGCTCGTTACCGGCTTTGAATGCTGTCTGTGTGGTCGTATCGGTGATCTCGTCCCATTTCGCGGCAACCGCCTCAGCTGACAGATCATCGCCCTGGGCGACAAAAGCTCCTTTGGTCTCGACAATCTGAGCCATCGAGAACGCGCCAGCGCCCGCTGACAGGATCATGCCCGTTGGGGCATCTTCTTTGACGAGGTTCATAACACCAGGTGTAACGTATTCGGGTTTGAGCTGGGCGAGCACGCTGTCGGGCATAAGGCCTTCGGTCATGCGCGTTGCAGCGATCGGGCAGATCGTGTTGACACGGATATCGTATTTCGCGCCCTCGATCTTTAGCGTGTTCATAATGCCAACCACGCCAAGCTTGCCGCCGCCGTAATTCGCCTGACCGAAATTCCCATACAGGCCTGTCGAAGATGTGGTTACGACAATTCGCCCATATCCTTGTTCCTTCATAATATCCCAGACTGCCTTGATAGGCTTAAATGTCCCGCGCAGGTGAACGTCCAGAACGAGATCAATGTCAGCATTGGTCATTCTGGAGAACGACTTATCGCGCAAAATACCAGCGTTGCAGATCAAGATGTCGATCCGGCCAAACGCGGCCATTGCGTCGTCGATCATTTTCTGGACACCAGCTTCGTCATTGACAGACGATCCATTGGCAATGGCTTCGCCGCCCATCGCTTTAATCTCAGCGACAACCTTTTCCGCCGCTTCGGAATTTCCGCCAGAGCCGTCCATTGCACCGCCGAGATCATTGATGACGACTTTTGCGCCACGTCGAGCAAGCTCTAGGGCGTGGCAACGGCCTAGGCCCCCACCAGCACCGGTAACGATGGCGACGCGATTATCAAAGCGAATATCTGACATTTGTTTGGGCTCCTGATCTGTTCCTCTTTATGGAGAGAGGAAAGACCAGACGCTGACGTAAACGTCAACCGTTCGCCTTGGGTTAATTCGCAGTGGTGATCAGTTGAAAAGCTGCGCATCGCAGAAATGTGAAGATACGGCAAGAGGGGGATGACTTGTCAAATTAGCTGCGAGCGGGCACACCGACTTAGGTATTTACAAAAGGAAAATTGCCATGCTCGCGTACACAGTGATCGGATCGAACAATAAGGCAAAGGCGCTCGAATTTTATGATGCGATTGTCGCTGAACTTGGCGGCGAACGTGCTTTCAACAATGAACGTTTGCAGTTCTACTCCAACGGTCAGGGGGCCATGCTTGGCGTCGGCACTCCTTCGAATGAAGAGCAGGCAACGTTCGGCAATGGCACGATGCCGGCCTTCGCTTGCCCCGATACAGCAACGGTCGACCGCGTCTACAACAAAGCGATCGAGCTAGGTGCAACCTGTGAAGGTAAGCCCGGCGAGCGCATTCCGGGCATGTTCTATGGGGCTTATTTCCGCGACCATGATGGCAACAAGCTTTGCGCCGCCTGCTTTACAAATCAGGGATAGGCGACGACCTATCTAGATGATCCAGACAAGAAAGCCCCCGCCCATTGCGGGGGCTTTTTTATGTCCCGATTTCAGGCCAAGGGCGGCGCTGCAGACCAAGCTTATCCGGTTTTGCGCCGCGCCCACCAGCCGCGCTTCTTGGGTTTCGGCTCGGGGTCGCTTGCAGACGCTGCGACCGTCTCAGCGGGGTCATGTTGTTCGGGCTTGGCCTCTGTCGACTGTTGTGGCTCTGGATTTTCGCTCTTAACTGCGTCCTCCTGCGTGGCCTCGTCCTTCGGTTTGCGCGCACGCCGTCGACGTCTTTTTGGCGCGGCTGCCTCTTCTGTGTCAGGTTCCGCGGATGAATTGACTTCGGTCGCTTCGGCCGCACTTTCGCTCGGTTCCGTGTTGTCCTCATCAGATTTATTCCGACCCCGGCCGCGTGATCGGCGACGGCGCTTGCGTTCAGGTTTGCCATCTTCGGTTTCGCCGCGTTCGGCTTTTGCGGGTCGCTCGCTAGCAATCTCATCAAGGCCTTCACCGAGCACTTCGGAGACCATCATGGAGAGGCCATCCAGATAGGCCCCTCCGTCCTCGGGCGGCAGATCTTTGCCCAGCGGCGGGGTGCTTTCAATGGCCGGTAGCGCGAGGGCGGCCTCGGTGGCCTGAGCCGCTGCACGCGCTGTTTCGCTTTCTTCACGACGTCTGCGACGACCACCACGCCGACCCCGCCTGCGACGCTTGCGTTCGCCGCTGTCTTCGTCTTGCGTGTCATCGGCGGAAACTGTGTCTTCGTCAACGCCCGCATCCGAGGTATCCGTTTGATCGGTGTCTTTGTTGCGGCCACGTTTTGATCGGGTGCGCTTGGGCGCGGGCTCTTCGTCCTCGTCTCCATCTTGTTCGGCAATCGCTGCTGCGAATGCCTCATCATCGGGATCGCCTTCAACGAGCGGCTTCTGTTTGCGTCCGCGCTTGCCTTTTGGATCTCTCTCGCCATTGAGCGTGAAATCGCCGGGCAGCATGGCTTCTACCGACGAAATCGAGATCACCAATCCGGCTTCTTCTTCGATCTCGGCAATCGCGTCGCGCTTATTGTTGAGCAGATAAAGTGCAACATCTCCGGGCGCGTCTACGGCAAGCGAGAGCAGGCCCCCGCCCGTGACGCGCGCCTCGATTGCGCGCAGCAATTGTAGCGCGGCGGACTCGATCGACCGCTGTCGACCTGTCCCATTGCAACTGTTACACGGCACAGAGCTTGATTCCAGCACGCCGGTCCTGCGGCGCTGGCGGGAGATTTCCATTAGGCCGAACTGGGAAATCCGGCCATTCTGAACGCGGGCACGATCGAGTGACAAGCAGTCTTTCATGCGCTTTTCAACAGCGCGATTATTCTTGTTCTCGTCCATGTCGATGAAGTCGATCACAACAAGCCCTGCAAGGTCGCGCAGCCGCATCTGGCGACAGGCCTCTTCAGCAGCCTCAAGATTTGTCTGCGTCGCGGTCTGTTCGATATTCCGCCCGCGCGTGGATTTGCCGGAGTTCACATCGATTGCGACCAGAGCTTCGGTCTGGTTGATAACGAGATAGCCGCCAGACTTGAGTTTGACGACGGGTGAAAAAATAGAGTCCAGTTGCTCTTCTACGCGTTTGGCGACGAAAAGCGGGGAGGGGTCTTTCCACTGCTTCACCCGGCGGGCATGGCTCGGCATCAGAAGACGGGCCAGATCCTTGGCCTCGCGATAGGCCGCTGGCCCCTGGATCAGGACTTCCTCGACATCTTTGTCGTAAAGGTCGCGCATAGCCCGATGGACCAAGCCGCCTTCTTCATTGATCAGGCTAGGTGCCATCGAGTTGAACGTGTTCTCGCGGATCGAATCCCACAGCTTCTGGAGATAATCAAAGTCCCGCTTGATGTCGCTCTTCAAACGTTTCGCCCCTGCAGTGCGAACAATCAGTCCCATACCAGCGGGGACATCCAGATTGCGCGTAATCGTTTTCAGGCGCTTGCGATCAGACGCCGCCGAGATTTTCCGCGAGATACCGCCGCCGCGGGGTGTGTTGGGCATCAACACACAGTAACGGCCAGCCAGCGAGAGGTAGGTCGTCAGGGCAGCCCCCTTGTTTCCGCGCTCTTCCTTGACGACCTGGATCAGCATAACCTGGCGGCGGCGGATGACTTCCTGGATTTTGTAACGCCGCGAGGGGTGTATCCGCTTGCGCCGCTTCCGTGGTTCCGCAGATTCATCGTCCTGAGCTTCCGCCGTATCCTCGTCGTCGTCGTCTTCGTCCTCGTCTTCGCCAATTTCCTCTGTCACGGCAGCATCGACAGGCGCATCGCCGGACGCGATGGCATCATCGTCGTCTTCTTCAGCTTCCGCTGCGGCCAATTCGGCCTCTTCACGAAGCAAGGCTTCGCGGTCTTCTTGCGGAAGTTGGTAGTAATCCGGGTGGATCTCGCTAAAGGCAAGAAAGCCATGGCGATTCCCGCCATATTCCACAAACGCAGCCTGAAGTGAAGGCTCTACGCGGGTGACTTTCGCTAGATAAATGTTGCCACGTAATTGGCGTTTTCCGGCGGCTTCGAAATCAAAGTCATCGACACGTCCGTCTGCGACGAGGGCCACCCGGGTTTCTTCCGGGTGGACCGCGTCGATCAGCATAAGTTTGCTCATCAAGGGTAACCTTTTCTGTGAACCCCGCCGGCGCGCTGTGTGCGCTAAATATATCTGGCCGCAGGGTTTTATGTTCTGTTCTCATGGATCGGACATCGGCAAACACCCGCCCGCGCCGTGATGCGTCGGTGGTCTTTACGAATATGTCGGTTCCGGTTCTCATAATTTCTTTCATTCCCGAACAATGTGCGTGGCGCTCACTGCGCTCCGTCCAGCATTGCCGGTAAAACTTCTTAAAAGCCGCTAGAAGGCTCTGCAGTCTATGTGTGCCCAAATTTGTTGGCTTTGGGAAGGACCAATATGTGAACAGTAAGACATTATTTGAAAATCTTTCGGTAAAGCCGGAGTTAACACACTCTGTGCAACACTACGGCTGTCGACATGGTCTTTGTCAGGAGAGCAAACGGTTTGTTACGAGTTCTACGCGGTCTTTTAGGTTTTTTATGTTTGTTTTTATTGGATATATCTGCACATGCCGATGTTCATACGGTTGCTGTTCAAGGTGACGGTATCAATACGCGAATCGTTATCTCGGCCGATTCTGCTCTCAATCATGACGAGTTTCTCAACAATGACCGAGGCGCGGCGTTGATCGTTGATGTCGGGAACAAGCCTTGGACCGGCAACGCAATAAATTTCAGCCCCAAAGCGGGCATTCGCAATCTCGAATGGATTGATGGTCAACTTGTGTTCTGGCTCGACGGACCGATGATGATTGCGCGGGCGTCCGATTTACCGCCCTATGGCCGCAGAGCGAGCCATCGGCTGATCATCGACTTGGTATCTGTGTCCAATGCCCGTTATCTGCGCGCATCTAAACGCGACACACGACGGCTGGAGAGCTTGAGATCGGAGCGACGGCTCGCATCTGCTGACTCGCCACGTCGTGTCGAAGCGGGCGGGCAGCGATATGTTGTGGTGATTGATCCGGGCCATGGTGGCGCAGATCCGGGCACCAGCCATCACGGCGCTGTGGAGCGAACTATTGTGCTTGAAGCGGCGCAGAAACTCGAAACGTTGCTGGCGGCAAACCCTCTATATGATGTTCGCCTAACTCGCTCGGACGATACATTTATTGAGCTCGAAGACCGTGTGAAACTGGCCCGTGATTGGGGCGCTGATCTGTTTATTTCGCTTCATGCCGATGCGGCGGGGACACCGGACATCAGTGGTGCGGGTGTCTATACGCTGTCGGCAAAAGGGCAGGCGCGCATCGATCGTACCGCACGCGGGCAGAACTGGGAGCTGCCATTTGAAACGGGTGAAACACCTGACGAGGTGGCGAGTATTCTGGGTGAATTTCTCAAGCGGGAGACCCAATCCAACTCGGCCAAATTTGCGAGTTTGCTTATTCCCGAACTCGAACGCGCGGGGCCAATCCTGCGCAATACGCATAGAAACGAGAATTTCTTTGTCTTGCTCGCACCTGATGTTCCGGCGGTTCTGCTGGAAATGGGCTTTCTGACGAATCAGGCGGATGCACGTAGGTTATCCTCAGCCGAAGGCCAGCGTAAGGCGATGTCCGCGGTTGCGCATGCTATTGATGCATATTTTGAACAACAGGCTGTCCTTATGGCGCAAAACTGAGCTTAGGCCTTTTGTCTGTCGCCAACGCGCCTTAGTCTGGTCCAAAATCATTGTCACGATGGGATGTCACACACCCGTTCCAGAAAAGCTGAGTGAAACTTTATGTCCGAAACAGTGGAAAAACCCGCCTCACGGATCCTGAACTGGACGAATTTTCGGCGTTTGGTCATTTTGGGCTTCATCATTGGAGTGATTGGCCTGCTGGCGATTATTCTTTACGTCAGCGCCTTGTCACGTGATTTGCCTCCGCATGAAATTCTCGCGGAATATGAACCGCCAATTACATCACGCGTGCATGCGGGTGACGGCGCGCTGATTGCAGAATTTGCACAGGAAAAACGTGTTTTCGTTCCCTATGAGTCGATTCCGACCCATGTGGTTCACGCATTCATTGCAGCTGAGGACAAGACGTTTTTTCAGCATAAAGGGCTTGATTATAAGGGTATTTTGCGAGGCGCGATCAATTCACTGAGGAACAAGATATCCGGCTCTGGCGGCTTGCAGGGGGGGTCAACCATCACTCAACAAGTGGCGAAGAACATGCTGCTGACGCGGGACCAGAATTTGGTCCGCAAGATCAAGGAAGCCGTCATTGCGCGGCGTATGGAAAGGGCCTTCACCAAAGAAGAGATTATGGAGTTATATCTCAACGAGATTTATCTTGGAGGTCGCTCCTACGGTGTAGGATCTGCAGCGCTGACTTATTTTGGAAAGTCGTTGCCAGAACTGAACCTGGCAGAAGCGGCAACGCTCGCCTCGCTCGCAAAGGCGCCAGGCAGGGTCAACCCATACAGCCGGCAAGAAAGACTGATCCAACGGCGTGGATATGTGCTCAGCCGCATGGTTGAAGACGGTTATACGACGGCGGAAGAAGCGGAAGCCGCTCAGGCCATGCCCCTTGAAACAGTTAGTCGTCTGCGCGGGGCTGAATACGCGGCGGCTGCCTATTTTGTGGAAGAATTACGGCGTGATCTGGTTGCGGATTATGGTGAGGACGCGCTTTATCAAGGCGGGCTGTCAATCCGCTCTACCATTGATACGCGGCTCCAGCTTGCAGCGCAGGAAGCCTTGCAGAACGGATTGGAAGCTTATGACCGTCGCCATGAGTATCGCGGCCCATTTGCCCGACTTGCAGAGACGGGAAATGCGGCTGTCAAGGCGCTTCAGGACCTTGACCTCCCCGGCGGCTCTGGCTCATGGGAGCCTGGACTGGTGGTGCGGGGATCAGAAACGAGCGCGCGGCTTTTACTTCGCGATGGCGCCGAGATCGATCTTGCCCCTGAAGACGTAGCGTGGGCCTATGACACATATACAAGTAGCGACGGTGCGCGTGGGCTCAGGAAGGGCGATGTCGTGCTTGCCGAGTTTTTCCGGCAAAGTTTGCGCGGTGAAGAAGCAGGCGCCCCAACGCGCGCGGAAGGGGGTAGCGAGTCCGGAGACGAGGCGGGACTGGAACCAATAGCGCTTCCGCTGCCACAGGGCGACGCGACACTCAGGCAGGTTCCTTTAGTCGATGGCGCTTTGATTGCGCTGGATCCACATACGGGGCGCGTGCTTGCTATGGGTGGTGGGTACTCGTTCTGGAAGAGCCAGTTCAATCGTGTAACTCAGGCCAACCGTCAGCCGGGGTCAAGCTTCAAGCCTTTTGTCTATGCGGCAGCGTTGGAGCACGGATATACGCCCGCCACACAAGTGCTTGATGCGCCATTCGTGGATTTTGATATTGAAGCGGATGATTTCTGGGCGCCTGGTAACTATGCGGAAGGGCGGTTTTATGGTCTCACCACAATGCGCGTCGGGCTGGAGCAGTCGCGAAACCTGATGACGGTGCGCATGGCACAGGACATCGGGATGGAGCCTGTCGCGGAGTTGGCCGAACGCATGGGCGTCTATGAAACGCTCAACCCGTTTATCGCGATGTCTCTTGGCGCAGGCGAAACGACTGTCTGGGATTTGGCAAAGGGCTATGCCGCATTCGTCAATGGCGGGCGCGAGGTGACCCCAACGCTGCTTGACCGCGTTCAAGATCGTCACGGCAAGACCCTTTATCGCCACGACCAGCGCGAGTGCGGCAGCTGCGGTCAACAGGATTGGAGCGATCAAGAGCCGCCCGTCCTGCCTGACAACAGAGCGCAAGTGATAGACCCTGTGACGGCTTTTCAGACCGTGCATATGCTCGAAGGGGTCGTTGAACGCGGTACGGGACGCAGAGCCGCCCGCGTTGGCAAGCCACTCGCAGGCAAGACGGGCACTACCAATGATTATGTCGATGCCCTGTTTATGGGGTTCTCACCTAATCTCGTTGTCGGGGTCTGGGTTGGATTTGACGAACCACGAACGCTTGGCGATGGCGAGGCGGGCGGATCGGTTGCGGCTCCTATCTTTACTGAATTCATGACCGCAGCGTTAGCGGACGAACCGGCGCTGCCATTTCGAATTCCGCCAGGTGTGCGCCTTGTCGAGATTGATGCAGAGACGGGCGAACTGCCAGGGCCTGCGACCCGGCGGGTCATTACCGAGGCTTTCCGGCCCGGGACCGAGCCTGGTGTTACGTTCGTCGATGAACAATCTTCGCTCTTCTCAAGCGGTAGTCTTTTTGGCACGACCCAGCCGACGGTTCCAGAGGCGGGCACCGATGTGGACCCCGAGCTTGATGAGTTTGGCAATCCGATCATCCCTGATCCGGCCCCTGCGGAAGTGGCCGAAGGACTGGAGAACAATGAGGGTGAATTCTAGCTTGCGTGCTCTAGTTGACTGCAAGATAAAACCGCGCCACGAGAGTGGATTGTAAAACAGTTTGGAGTAGACATGTCGCAGGACATTCAGGACCTCTTGAGCCAAATTCGCCAGTCAGCCGCTTTACTCCGGAGGCGTCTTTGACTGGGGTGTCGCCACAAAACGGCTGGCAGAACTTAGCGCTTTAAGCGAACAGTCGGACTTTTGGGATGATGCCGCAAAGGCGCAATCAATGATGCGCGAGCGTACCCGGCTGGCGGATGGCATTGCGATGATAGAGGCGCTGGAAACCGAGGCGTCCGACAGTGCCGAGCTCATCGAACTCGCTGAGGCGGAGAAAGATGACGCCTTGCTGGATGACCTGCGCGCTGGGCTTGCGAAGACGGCCGCTCGCGCGGGCCGCGCAGAACTGGAGGCACTGTTGTCTGGTGAGGCGGACGCGAACGACACCTATGTACAAATCAATGCCGGGGCAGGGGGGACTGAAAGTCAGGACTGGGCCGGTATGTTACGGCGCATGTATGTCCGCTGGGCCGAAGCGCGGGGCTTCAAAGTTGAAGAAATTGACGCACATGATGGGGATGAAGCCGGCATCAAGTCCGCGACGCTCTTACTGAAGGGGGAAAATGCGTTTGGCTGGCTGAAATCGGAGAGCGGCGTTCATCGCCTCGTTCGAATATCTCCGTTCGATTCAAATGCGCGTCGGCACACGAGTTTTGCCAGTATCTGGGTTTACCCGGTGGTCGATGACACGATTGATATAGACATCAATCCATCGGATGTGCGGACTGACACTTACCGCGCTTCGGGGGCAGGAGGGCAACACGTGAACAAGACTGATAGCGCAGTGCGGCTCACTCATGAGCCGACTGGCATCATCGTGGCGTGTCAGAACGGTCGGTCCCAGCACCAGAACAGGGCGACGGCATGGGAGATGCTCCGGTCACGTTTGTACGAGGCTGAACTTCAAAAGCGGATGGCCGCGCAACAGGAAACTCACGAGGCAAAAACCGAGATCGGCTGGGGGCACCAGATCCGTTCATATGTCTTGCAGCCTTATCAACTCGTCAAAGATTTACGGACCGAAGTCGAGACGTCTGATACGAGCGGCGTACTCGACGGCGATATTGACTTGTTTCTGAGCGCCTCTCTTTCACATGCTATTGGCGCAAGTGAGGATACGGTGGACATGTAGATTGTTTTGCGAAGCCATGGCATTTGTCGATGCGTCTTGCAAAAAATGCCCCAGATACCAGAAAGACGCCCCCATCAGGGGGCGCCATTCTCGGTGTCTCAGATTTTCCAGAGCGCCGTTAAGCCTGCTTAATTCGATCAGGAAGACGGCCCAAAGCCTGTTTTCACCGGAACACTGCCAGTCGGTTTGGCTTCACCATTCTCAAGCGATTTGGCGGAGGCAACCGTTTCCATTGCCTTATTAGAAGCGACGGAGTTTGGCGTCGGCAGTGTCGATGATTTCAGAGGATCGTCCGCATGTTTGACTTGTCCTTCAAACACAGCGTTGGACTGGATCGACAAGGATGCATGCAAAATGTCACCCTCAACCCGCGAGCCCGTTTCCAATTCGACTTTACGCGCTCTGATGGAGCCCACAACTTTGCCTCGCACCGTCACAGATTCAGCCCGAACTTCTCCGGTGATTTCGCCGGTTTGACCAATTGTCAGTGAGGATGCGGTAACGTCCCCTTCGATCGAGCCATCGATTTGCATTTCGCCAGCTGACTGGATCGAACCTTTGATGGTCATATCCGCGGATATGATAGAGGGGGCAGATCGAACCGACGGCTTGCTTGCTGCCGAACGTACAGCGTTCTGCGCGGGCGAGCCTGGGGTTGCGGTTGGATCGGATCCTTTTGCCTTAGTGAACATATTGACCTGCCTTCAAAAATTTACTCGGTTCATAAGCTTTGTTCTGGAACAATACCTCAAAATGGAGGTGACGTCCCGTTGACCGACCAGAACTTCCCATTATTCCCAATGTGTCGCCTATCGCGACGACATCCCCCTTAGTGACACTGATCGAGGCCAAATGTCCATAACGAGACTGAAACCCGTTACCGTGGTCAATATAAACGACCCGGCCATAACCGCTTTTTCGTCCGGCGAATGCAACTGTGCCCGGGCCTGAAGCTGTGATGGGCACTCGGCGACCATAAGCGCCTGCGCCCATGTCTATTCCCGCGTGCCAGGCTGATCTGCGTGAGAATGGATCCGCGCGGAACCCATAATTCGACGTTATTCGCAAAGGAACCGACGATGGCCAGGCGAGGGGCATGCTATCAACAAGACCTTCAAAATGCCGCGCCTCTTCAAGCCGTGCGCCGACCTGAATAACACGCTCGGTAAATGCCCGCTCCTCGGGTGTCGATGCTTCGCCCGCGTTCAGCGCTAGCATGTCTACCAAAGGTCCGCCGACCGCGTTTCCCGTATCTATTATCCTGTTCACCCCAACGCCTGTTAGCTTCAGGATTCCACGTGCTTTTTCCGCGCGCTCCACTGCCAAGTTTTCGGCAGCATTCAGGAAGAGCGTTTGTTCGGCCTCAAGGCGGTTGATCTTCGCCCGAACGCCGACCACCTCGATTCCCGCCGCTTCGACAATTTGCTCGCGAGACTGACGTGGATCAGAGTTGTCGATCGACGCCTCTATAAGCATCTCCGCACCATTGCCGCGAAGGGCCGATATTTCCAACTCCTCACTGCCCGCAAGAGCATCCAGAACGAGCTTCAATCGCTGGTGCCGCTCTTCAAGTTCATCGGTCGCTTCTGCAAACGCCTCTGATCTTTCCAGCAGAAGAAGCCGTGCCAACTCTTCTTTGGCCGCAGCTTCCTTGAACCAGCGTTCCAGTTTTGCGTTCTCCTGGGCGAGATCTGAGTTCATTACACCGCCGGGTGAGCCGAGCATAAAAGCGGCTGTTGCGAAAATGCACCACAACGCGACGGCGCCACCACCGATCGCAATAATTGATTGTTGCAAAGGCGAAACGGATATATAATTAACTGTGCCGCCACTTCGATGATAGATTTGTCGTTCGGGAAAAATGCGCTCCACAAGCGTGGATACTTTGTCTTGCATTTTCACCATTTCACTCACCAAAAATACTTGTAATCGACCGCCACGCAGTGTCGAAATTGCGAATCCGACAACGCTCCATCTGTCACAATAACGCAATAGTGATGAAATTTGAAGGGCTGAATGACATATGAACGCAATATTTTTTGAACCATTTGCGAGGGTAGGGTTGAACAATTGTTTGGGATAGCATTCAGAGCCCCAAATTGCTTAGCAGGCACTTGGTGGTGAACTCCGTCCGAAGCTTATGAGCGAATTGATGATTTGAGGTTATTACCGTCTGCGTTGCATCATCGTGCGAGGAGGCGACCGTGATCTGGCGGCAGGTCCCCCGATGCGGGACAGCCTTGCGGGATTGGTAAGTTTGCGTGCAACGCGGCATGAAGACCGTTCTGCAGGTGCCCCGCTCGGAGTTATGACTTCAGTACCAGTCTCGGTATTGACAGCCGAAATGTCGTCCCCGTTGCGGTTGTTTTGACCACTTGCAGTTCTCCACCAAGGTCTTTGGCCAATGCTGAAGATGTTCGGAGGCCAAATCGTGCGCGCCCACCATGCGCAAATCGGGCCTCACTGGCGTCGTTCAGCAATTGTACCGCATCTGATCCAATGCCGGGGCCTTCATCGGAAACATCAATCCAGAGAACGCTCGGGGGCCCCCAGACACGAAATAAGAGCTTACCACCATTCTTTCCAAGCATGGCGTGAACGGCGTTGCGGCCAAGATTGGTCAATATTCGATGCAACCTCGCTTTGTCGGATGCATAAATTTGCGGCGCTTTTTGAGAGGCTTCAATCTTGATGACGACATTTTTGGACGCTGGAACGAGAAGGGCTTTTACGTTCTGAAGCACATCATCAAGCGGAATGCGTCCTTTGACATTTTTCTGGGGCTCCTGCGCAGCGAGCATGATCTCCCGACAATAAAGCACAGTATTGTCAATAACGGATTGCAATTGTAATGCCCGACTACGCGCCATGACATCTGTACTCAGAGCAAGTGAGTCGACGGAAAATTGAGCACATGCCATTAGGCCATTAACATCATGCGCAAGCTGTTTCATGCTAGATGGGACATTGCGTATCATTCGTTTCTCCGTTCGTCTCAAGTCTGCTTTTGAAGTAAGTCAGGTTCTAAACTGTAGCGATTTTGATCCTTCTTATTTCCCCCAGACCGCTTCTTCGTTCGTGTTCGGGGCGATCAAGGTTATGAGCTACAGATTATGAGGAGACGCATTTATCGTCTTCCCAATTTACTGACGGATTTTCAAATTTTCGAGATCGCTTGTGAGCAGGGCAATTAGGCCACCGCTGAATGTGAAGCCGGACACCACGAAACCCGAAAAACCGAGCGGCATTTCGAAAGCCAGCATGCACGATAACCGTGATACTTCTATAAATATTTATCTCTATTTCGAACATATCAAAGTCAGGGCGAACGGTACATTGAGGCTTAACCCAGTTTTCAGCTTGCGCTCACGCCCCCAGCGTTTCATTGCCGCGAATGCTGCGTTAGCTTATGTTCTGGTTCTGACATTTTCGGCCTGCTGGCTCCTGGGGGAGTCTATTATTGCGCTGTCCGGGATCGCCCTGCTTGCAATACATATTCTGTTTGTCAGTTTAATTGCGTATCGTCGAGCTGACGAACTAGATTCTGCCATCCAAAAAAGTGCTGCGTCCGAAGCCGCGATCATCGACGCGCGATTAGAAAAGCAGACGCTGCTGAAAGAAGCTGATCAAGATGCCAAGAAAACTTTGCAAACGATTATCAGCCTCACAAATTTTACATACAGACGGATTAGAAAAGACAAAGCCCAACCGCTGGAAGCGATTCAAGGCTTGCAGGGGCGTTTGGCCACTCTTGCATGTGTCCAGCGCTCGCTTGGAGTAGAGAATAATGCAAGCGCGATATCCGCAGATGTGCTTTTTAGGGACATCGTGGCGCAGGAAACAATTGACGAAGAATACATAACCAATCTGTCAATCGGCACGAACAATATGATGCTGGATGTCAGTCTTGCTGCGGAAGTGAGTCTGATTTTTAACGAGATGTACTCAAAAGCAGTTCGTAACTGCTATCTAAGGCATACTTGCGATATTTCTATCAGTCTTCAAAATACCAACGCTGTTGCGACGCTATCGATGGAGGCACGGGGCAAGATCGGTGATCTTGTCGAAAAAATGAATTATGATGAACTAAGTGGCGAAATCATCATGATGCTTTGCGAACAGATCGATGCAAAATTCGAGTTTTTGGAAGACGAGCAAGCGGCAAAATGGCAGCTGATGTTTCAGCCGGGTGTTTTTGCGAAGTGACTAAAATAAGCATGGTCTCGAAGGGGTAGAAAATGCCAGAGTCTTTGAAAATCCTGATCGTTGAGGATCAAAGTATTACGGCCAGAGATCTTGCCGAGATTGTTGAGGATGCTGGCCACTCTGTTGTCGATATCGCGTCAAATGCGGAGGATGCAATCTGGTTAATGAAGCTTCACGCACCTGACCTTGTACTTTCCGACATCATTCTGAAAGGCAAGATAGACGGCATCAGTCTTGGTAGGCTAATCCGTGAAGAGTTTGAAACTGCTATTGTCTTTATTACATCGCATGCCGACCAGGTAACGATAAATCGCGCAAGCGCTGTTCGCCCGAACGGTTACATCGTAAAGCCGTTCTCACCCGATGCGATTGGCGCTGCAATTGCTGTCGCAATGTCAAATTACGTCAAGGAACATGCCAACATAGATCTCGTAAGGTTATACCAAAGCCAGCCGAACGGGCTCAGTGCGCAGAACATATCCCATATTGATGATTATCTTGATCACAATTTTGATCAGGAAATTTCGATTAGCGCTATGGCCGAAATTGTTTCGCTCTCGGAGTCTTCATTCTCAAGAAACTTTAAGCTCGCAACGGGAAAATCTCCCTACCAGTATGTTGTTGAAAGACGGATCGAAGAAGCCAAGCGCCTGCTGCGAAACACAGACCAGAGCATTGCCGAAATAGGCTTGTCAGTCGGATATTCAAACCAAGCGCATTTCAGCACAGCTTTCAGGAAAATGCTCGGCGTCACGCCAGGTGCGTATCGAAAAGTCTGAACATTCGAAAAAAAAGGCCGCCTATGATACCGTGTCGGTATTATAGGCGGCTGTGTGAGTTGCTTGACGGCACCAGGGAGTTGCGCATCAAGCTTGGTGAGTGTCCGCGATCAAAAAACCTTGCAGAAGCGTTGTGAAGGTGAGGAGTACGCTTCGATTGGCAGTGACAGGATTTTAGTCCCGCGGTCTCATGCCCTATTTCACATGTGTCCAGTATGGAAATATCTGGGGCATATTCAAACTAACAGATGTGCGAACGAACTTCTTTTGATTTCCCACTCGCTTTATCAAGTTTCTGCTATGGCGTTTTAGACATGGAGGCGCCCGTGTCGGTGGCCTGCCGAAGTATAGTCTTTTATTGTCAGAAGTATCCGGTGCTTGTTGTCCTCAAGGTCCGGCCAAGGACCGCGCAACTGTCAGGTACGTGGCAGCCTCCTATACCGTCTGAGTCACTGTTCGTCATTCAACCTAAATCAATAGGTTCTGAGCTTAGGTAGAGCCCAGCTCGGCCAAGACCTGTTCAATATGGTCTTTTACTTTAACTTTGCGCCAGATGTGCAGGATTTTGCCCGCTGGAGATATAAGAAATGTCGATCGCTGGATGCCCATGAAGGTTTTTCCGTACATTTTCTTCTCTACCCAAACGCCATAAGCACGGCATACGTCGCGAGATTCGTCTGATCCGAGAGGGATCGCCAGATTCTTTTTGCCTACAAATTTCGCGTGTGAGGCGAGTGAATCTGCCGACACGCCCAAGATTTGGGCATTTGCCGCGTCGAACTTCGCAAGATGCTCGGAGAAGGAAAGGGCCTGCGTCGTGCATCCAGGGGTGTTGTCTCTGGGGTAGAAGTACAAAACGAGATATTTACCTGCATAATTGGACAACTTGGCCCGTTGGCCCTCGGCTGGATTCGCCGGATCAATAACCGGAAGATCAAATTCCGGGGCGGGACTGCCGATGGCGAGGTGTGAGCTCATATGGTTTTTCCTGTGGCGGTTCGTGCAGGGTGCGCTTACATCTTAGGGCAGGCGCTCTTTATAGTGTCAGTTAAGGAGGATTCCGCTTGGTTCGCCAGACAGCAAGGATAATTTTTGTCGAAGCGCTCGGGGCGATCGTTATTCTTCTCGTTGTTGCGGGGCTTGCGCTGGCGATGCGCCTGTCTGCCGGCCCGATGAGTCTGGGGTTTGCCAAGTCGGATATAGAACAGGCCATCTCCAAAGCGCGAGACGGGCGGGATGTCGCGCTTGAAGACATTTCCCTGCAGTGGCTCTCTTCGGAACGGCGTGTGATCGTCGTCGCAACAAATTTCGAAGTGTTCGATGATGCCGGTGAGCCGGCAGCGAAAGCAGAGCGCGTGGAAATTTTGCTCAATGTTGGCGCGCTTCTCAGGGGCAGGATCGAGCCTATCGGTCTGGTTCTTGAGCAAGGATGGATTTTGGCGCGATTGGGCGATGGCCGCTGGACGCTCGCTGGTGATCCTATTGGCAGCGCTTCGGCAATAAACCCGCCGCAAGATTTGTCCCAGACGGATTGGTTCTCGTTGGCCGAAGCTACACTTACAGATGTGCTCGCGACATTACGTGAGGACAGTGACGGGCTTGCTTTACAAATGATAGCCTTTTCGGACTTCGAGCTTGTGGCTGAGCGCGAAGACAAGACAGAGATTATTCGGTTGAGCGAGGCGTATGGCCGTCTAAGGCGTGGGGCAGACGGCATCGAGATCGAGGCAGGTGGGATCAATACTGCCCCTGAAGAGGCCCCTGGGCGATTAACGATCGCACTCTCCGCGCCGTCAGACTACTCTGTGATCGCGTCCGAGATCGGATTTCTCGACTGGTCGTTCGATTCCATTCTGGACCTTGTGCCAGCATATGATGGTGCCCTTGTGGGGTTTCCGGGGGATGCCAGTCTGGCTTTTCGCGTATCGGAAGCACACGGGCTTGAAGATCTCCAGTTCGGGCTTGCGTCGGGTGCCGGACGGGTTGAGGGAATTGGCGCGCCATTCGATGTGTCGTCAATATCGCTTGGCGGAGATTACACACTGGCGGATGATCGCTTAACTCTGGAGATCGGCGCGCTTGAATCGACATGGGTAAGTGGACCGATGAACCTAGCGCTAGAGGATGCGCTGCATGGGGATGGCGCGCGTGGGTTCAAATTTGAGAGCAATGGACTGGTCGTGGACCTGACATCGTTTTTTGATAAAGAATGGCCATTGCAAACGATTCGCGCTGAGGGGATGGTCTCCTTTGGTGAAAGAAAACTGGAGCTAGATCAATTCGCATTCCGCTACGCCGGTGACGAGCATATGGCGGATTTTACAGCTGCCGGACAGATTGCGGCAACGCCTGAGCGGGTTGACGGCGAGCTTCCGGTTGAGGCGAAAATCACAGCCGCTATGACGGGCGTTCTGCCGGTTCAGGACCTGATGAGGTTTTGGCCAACGCGGCAGGGCAAGGGCGCGCGAAGCTTCGTAAACCGTAATGTGGAACTTGGTACAGTAACCGAAGCCATGCTGACAATGGATCTGTTGCGGGACAGCGCGGCGGCGGGTCATTTGGCGGATGAGGCTCTGGAGGCTACGTTCAAAGGTGAAGGCGTTCGCGTCAAAGCGCTGCCAGATATCCCCGTTGTGTCTGGCGCGACGGTTGACGGACGGATCACAGGGAACTCGGTAAAGATCAATTTCGCAAATGGCGCCCTGAGCGAGTGGCAGTTGCGCCAAGGCAGTGTGCACTACCCGCAGCTTGCGCCAGCTGGTGAAGATATGATCCTGATGGTCGAAGGCGCAGGACCGGCGACAGATCTTGTGCAAATCATCAGCGATAGCCGATTGCAACTTCAGGAACGGTCCGGCTTCAACCCAGGAAATGTTTCTGGCGAGGCCGACCTGGTGTTTGAGTTAAGGCGCCCAGCGATCCCGGATGCACCGATTTCATCTATTCGCTACAAAGGCGAAGGGCAGCTTCGCGATGGCGGACTGGCTAATGTGTTTGCCGATCTGTCCGTTTCTGGCAGCGCGGCCCAGATCGAATTCGATGAAACCGGGCTGCGGGTTTTTGGAGATGGTTTGTTGGAAAGTTCATCAATCAGCTATGACTGGTCCTTTCCATTTGGCGAGGATGCACCGCGTGCTGAGTTGACGGCATCAACGGTTCTGACCCCAGACCTGCTCAATCATCTTGGTGTGTCCGGAAGGGCCTACGTAACGGGCAGTGTTCCGATGGATATCGTTAGCACACTTCGCGGCGCGGCTGTGCAAACGGCCAGCATCGATCTTGATTTTCAGGAGGCACGCCTCGACGTCGCCGAAGTCGGCTGGGTCAAACCAGCAGGTGACGCCGCGCTCGGGAATGTTGTTTACGAACGTTCGGAAGAAGACGCGCTGTCCGCCAGAGTGACCTTTCGCGCACCCGACGCATCGCTGGATGCGGCGATCAGCCTGGCAGAAGACGGCAAGTTGATAGGAGCGGACATCGACAAGGCTAAACTTGCAAATCGGTTCGACCTTGGCGGAACAGCTTTGCGAACCGAGACGGGCGGTCTTCAGTTTGATGTGGCGGGCGATTTGCTGGATCTTTCACAACTTATTCCCAGTTTCACGGAGATCAGAAGCCGGTCCGGTCCGGCCACCGCCGACTTTGGCGAGATTGGTTTGAAGGCCGAGATTTCAAAACTTGTGCTCGGGCGAGACATTGACTTGTCCGACGCTCAATTTGCTTTGCGAGCTACCGAAGACGGATTGCAGACCATTGATGTGCGAGGACGCCTTGAGAGCGGGAGTCCCTTTAGCGCAGCCTATGATGCAAGCGGGCTCGGGGATCCGGCTTTCCTCGTCACCAGTGGTGATGCAGGGTTCCTACCGAACCTCCTATTCGGCCGTGAGCTTATCCGTGGCGGTGAATTGCAGATGACCGGAACGATTGGACAGGATGATCTGCCGACACAGGTACGTGTGGTGATCACAGATGGCAGATTGATTGAGGCGCCGGTAATTACTCAGATTCTCTCTATCGCGTCGCTGCGCGGATTGTCAGATACGCTGACCGGAGACGGGATTCTCTTTTCGAATATTGAGGTGCCTCTAAGCATCAAAGATGGGCGATATTCAATTGTTGGCGCGCGGGCATCAGGGCCTGCGCTGGGGATGACTGCCAAAGGCTGGATGAATCCAGCCGATGGTGATCTTGATATTGACGGCGTGCTTGTCCCCAGCTTCGGGGTGAACTCTGCGCTTGGCGGCTTGCCGCTGATTGGCGACCTGTTCGTTAGCCGCGAGGGCGAAGGCGTGTTCTCCTTGCGCTATGGCGTTGAAGGCACACTGGAGCGCGCTCAGGTTTCCGTAAATCCTCTATCGGCCATAACGCCCGGCGTTCTAAGACGGATTTTCGAAGAGCCCGAAACCGCCGAACTCCCACCGCTAGAACAAGTGGACCCTATACCGGCCGAATAAGCGCGTGGCGTTTTTTGCCAGCCGAGAGTTTGACTGTGCCATCTGCTGCAGCATCCGCCAGAGTAAGAACTGCGTTCTGGTCGCTGACGGCAACATCGTTCACCCTCGCCGCGCCCTGTTTTATCATGCGCCGTGCATCACCGTTTGATTTGGTCAAGCCCGCCGCGCTGAATGCGGCCGCAACCAGCATGCCCGCTTCGAGATCGGCTCTGGGCACATCCGCAGTTGGCAAAGCCTCGGCCGTGCCACTGCCTGCAAACACCGCCGCCGCGGCCGCTTCTGACTCGCGCGCAGCATCCGTGCCGTGCAGCATGCTTGTCGCCGCATTTGCAAGTGCGATCTTCGCAGCGTTAATCTCGGCGCCCTCCAAAGCTTCAAGTCTTGCGATCTCGCCGAGCGGAAGGTCTGTAAAGAGTTTCAGAAAACGACCGACATCGGCATCTTCGGTATTGCGCCAGAACTGCCAATATTCGTAAGGGCTCTTCTTGTCAGCATTCAGCCAGACGGCGCCTTCCGCTGTCTTTCCCATTTTGCCGCCCGAGGCCGTGGTAATGAGTGGTGCAGTTATTCCAAACACTTGCCGGCCATCAGCCTTGTGATTGAGATCAACGCCACCGACAATATTGCCCCACTGATCGGAGCCTCCCATCTGGATCATACATTTGTGGCGGCGCGCCAGTTCCAGAAAGTCGTAAGACTGGAGCAGCAGATAGTTGAACTCGAGGAATGTGTAAGGCTCTTCTGCTTTCAAGCGACGCGCGACTGTGTCCTGTTTGACCATGGTGTTGATCGTAAAATATTTGCCGATGTCGCGCAGGAAGTTGACGTAGCCGATGCCCGCCAGCCAATCATCATTGTTGACCATAACAGCATCCGTAGGACCATCCCCAAACGTCAGGAAGGGTTCGAACGCCTGTTTGATGCCTCCAATGTTCGCAGCTATGGCGTCCTCTGTCAGAATCGGGCGAGACGATGTTTTATCCGTGGGGTCACCCACTTTGGTCGTCCCGCCGCCCATCAGGACAATCGGTTTGCCGCCGGCTTGCTGAAACCGCCGCAAGAGCATGATCATGGTCAGCGATCCTACATGCAGGCTGGTCGCGGTTGCATCAAACCCGATATAGGCGACAGGCACACCTGTTTTGCAGTAAGCATCCAACTCATCGGTATGCGTGACTTGCTTTAAGTAGCCGCGAGCGTTTAGCGTGCGCAGGAAATCGGATGTGTATTCGCTCATGAGTTCTTCTCCACAAGCGGGCGGACTAGCACGGCAGGGGAAAAGTTTGAACCACCAATCAGAGCAATTTCAGCCAATCTGGGTTGTCGGGTTCATGTCCGGTACATCGCTAGACGCGGTAGATGCGGCAATGATTTTGACTGATGGGGAGACAATTTCGGAGTTTGGCCCTGTTGCCGAGCGGAAGTATACAGCCGAAGAACGCGCTGTTCTGCAAGAGGCTGTCGACCGGGCCCGGCGATGGAACTGGCAAGGCCCGCAGCCCGATTTTGAGGCGGCTTGCACGGTGCTCACGCAGACACACAAAGACGCGTTCGATAAGCTGCTCGAAGACTGGAATGGCCCACGGCCAGAGGTCGCTGGCGCACACGGTCAGACGCTGCTGCATAGGCGGCCGCAAGAGGGAGGTGCTGGCGCAACCCTGCAAATTCTGAACGCCGCAGAGGTGCAGTCGGCGCTCGGTATGCAACTGGCCTATGATTTTCGCAGCGACGACGTGGCTGCCGGTGGCGAAGGTGCGCCGCTTGCTCCGGTCTATCACAAAGCACTGCTCGCGCGGTCCGGCTTTGAAAACGCCGCTGTGCTCAATTTGGGCGGCGTAGCCAATATCACGATCTGCAATGTGGATGGCACTCTGACAGCATTTGACACCGGACCTGCGAACGGTCCGATTGACGAATGGGTCGAAGGGCACGGGCTCGGCAATTATGATCGCAACGGCGCGCTCGCCAATGCCGGACGCATTCATAAGGGCCTGCTTATACAATTGCTTGACCATCCGTACTTTGAGGAAAAGCCGCCGAAATCACTCGATCGATATGATTTCAATGCGAACCTCGTGCGCGGCCTTGCGCCCGAAGATGGTGCGGCAACGCTTACGGCCTTTGTTGCTGGTAGTGTGGCCCGCAGCTTCGAACATGCAGCTCAGCCGCCGGAACAAATGATTGTCTGCGGCGGCGGGCGACACAACCCGGCGCTGATGGCAATGTTGGCTGACTATGTCCCGTGCGCCGTCTTGAGTGCGGAAGAGGCGCAGTGGCGCGGCGACAGCATTGAGGCAGAGGCGTTTGCATTATTGGCTGTGCGCACCCTCCGTGGGCTGCCGATCTCGTTTCCAAAGACAACGGGCGTCGCTCACGCAATGACCGGCGGGAAGCTCGGCTGACCATAGGCACACCTTCGGGTGACCAAATGTTACCGCAAGATTAATCGTGTTGAAGTGAGCTGGCACGTGTGGGCGTATGGAAGGGGGCGAGGGGAAGGTTTTGTCGCGTCTGCCAACTGCACCCAAAGCCTGGATACACGGTGCTATAAGTCGGGTCGTCAATCATTCGCATAATCTACATTATGGGAAATTAGAATCTGGCGACGCTTTGTTTATAATGGAATTTTTATACGCATGCCGTCATAGCCCGGGACAACCCCTCTTGGGAGTTCGCGTTCGAGTGTGCGGTAATCCATGTCCGTGTGCATGTTGGTGAGCACCGTCTGCCGGGGGGCCAGAGCGACAGCGAGCGCGAGTGCCTCGTCAAGACTGAGATGAGATGGATGCTCTGCATGCCGAAGCGCATCGAGGATAAGAACGTCAAGACCCTGGAGCGCCGTCAGGCTATCCTCAGGCAGGCCGTGAAGATCATTGCAATAGGCCAGCCCGCCTATTCGGAAGCCCAATGACCGAATGTCGCCATGGTGCTGCTCGACGGGCAAAATGGACAACTCCCCTGCCGGCCCGGTAATCTTGCGCTCCGTGAGCGGCTCAAGCCATGGCTGCACATCAAGAATAGGCGGATATGCGCCAGCGCCTTCGAAACAGTATGCGGCACGTCGCATAAGGGTTTGCGATGTAGGTTCGTCCATGTGCACCGGTACCTTGGCCCGTTGGCGCAATGCCAACATGCGTAAATCATCTATTCCGCCTGTTTGATCTGCATGGTCATGGGTGAAGATGACGGCATCGAGCCTGCCTATGTTTTCCCGCAGCAGCTGCTCACGCATATCCGGGGCTGTGTCGATCAGTACGCGTGTTGGTCCGTTGCCCTGTTCGCAGATAAGCTCTGCCAGCGCCGAGCATCGGCTGCGCCGGTTGCGCGGCTCGTTCGGGTCACAGCTGCCCCAGTCATTTCCGATGCGCGGAACACCGCCCGACGATCCGGTGCCAAGCAGTGTAAATCTTAGCGTATCGCTCATCCCGGTACCTTGTGAAATAGTCTAAGTGCGTTGTCTTCTGTCACCCGTGCAACTGTCTCTGGCTCTACCTCCATTAGCTCGGCATAGGCCTTACAGACATGCACGAGAAATGCTGGTTCATTGCGACGACCACGCATAGGTGTTGGCGCAAGATATGGGCAATCGGTTTCCAGGATAACCCGGTCCCGTGGAAGCGTTTTTACCACCGCATGGACGTTTCGCGCATTTTTGAATGACGCAATGCCTGAGACGGAGAAATACGCCCCTAGAGCCGCTGCACGCTGCGCCAGCCTTTCACCACCTGTGTAGCAGTGCAATAGCGGCACAAAGGCGCCGCGCTGCATTTCTTCTTCCAGGATGTCGCCCATCAGTTCGTCTGCTTCACGTGTGTGCAGGATCAACGGCAATCCTGTGTGGCGGGCAGCCTCTATATGCTTGCGCAGAGATGCGATCTGGTCGGCTTCGGGGCTGTAGCCGTAATGAAAATCGAGCCCGGTTTCGCCAATTGCGACGACCTTTGGATCGGCGGCGGCATCCACAAGCGCTTTGACCGCCAGATCGGGAAAATCTTTGGAATGATGTGGATGCACACCCACAGAGCACCACATGTCCTGGTTCTGATCCGCAATGGCTTTGACCGCCGCGAAATTATCATAGCGGTCGCAGATAGCGAGAAACCGTCTCACGCCGGCCGCCCGTGCGCGAGACAGCACCTCATCCAGATCCTCTTCGAAGGCTTCGCCGTGCAAATTTACGTGTGTGTCGAACATGGGGTCTGTCTTAGCCGCGAACCGAGACTTTTTGAAGCGTTCCGATGAGTTCCGCGCCAGCCTGTGTCCTGTCCATGTTCAGCTCGGTTGAGGTTGCAATCAAGCGGGACACATCAAGATAGGTCGACGCAATATCGGGCTGCTCTGCCGCGCGAGCGCTGAGCCAATCAAGAGTCATATTGCTGAACACTTCGAACGCGATGGCATCTGCACCAATTTTTGCAATGGCATCGCCGAGAACGCCATCGGATGGTTTGGGCAAACCGCGCAGAAAGTTTCGAGCCGCATTGGCTGCGGCGAGCCCACTTGGGCTTGACAGCTTCATTCCATAACCGGGGCGCCCGCGTGCGAGCGAAAGTGCGGCTTCGGCATTCGATGGGCGAGCCTCAGGCGGCAGACTTTGCAACACGAGCTGTACGTCAGGTTCGCTCAGCGTGCCCAAACGCAAGCGGCGGCAACGCGACCGGACCGTCGGCAAGAGTGGACGCGTTCCGTGGGTGATCAGGATAAGCAGGCATTGCGGCGGTGGCTCTTCAAGTGTTTTGAGAAGCGCATTGGTGCCGGATCTGTTCAGCTCGTCCACTGAGTCGATCACGCCAACACGCCACCCACCCATAGCTGGCTTTAGCGCAAAAAATGCGTTCAGCTCGCGAATGGCATCGACTGGGATATCCTGCTTGAATTTGCCAGCTTCATCGGGGCGTCGATCAAGCCAACGCAAATCCGGATGGCTCTCTGCAAGCAGTTTCTGCGCGATAGGATCGGCGGCTGATGTTTCGAGCGTGTCAGGCGCGCAGGCAGCCCCCAGAACAAAGCTGGCGATCTGTTTCGCCAGCTGAGCTTTGCCGATGCCGGAAGGGCCATCGATCAGCCAAGCATGATGCAAACGACCGCTATCGAATGCCGCGCGGAAATCTGCGACAGCTGCAGCGTGCCCTACGAGCGGCCATGCGGCGCCAGCAGTGCTGTCATGAGCATCGCTCATAGTGTTGCCGCAGACTTTTGCGGGTTATGTTCACCGATTGCAGACCAAGCCTGCGCCAATACAGCATCAGCGGGCGCGAGTGCATCAAGGACGATATAACGGGCGGGATCGCCTTTCGCGATGGCAAGAAAACGCTCACGGACGGCGTCATGGAACGCCAAGGGTCTCGCTTCAAATGCGTCCAGCTTCACCCCGCGGTTTTTGCGGCGCGTGATCAGGGCTTCAGGCGGCGCATCAAGCACAAAGGTCATGTCCGGGGTCGTGTCGCCAAGCACTGCGGTCTCGATCATGCGCAATGTTTCCAGCGGCACGCCGCCAATACTTTGGTACGCCAATGTTGAATCCGAGAAACGGTCGCTGAGCACCCAGTGGCCTTTCAGAAGCGAGGGCCTGATCAAGTCATCAAGATGGTTGGCGCGGGCAGCATTCATGAGCAAAGCTTCGGCCATGGGTGACCATGACTGGCTCTCAGGCGGATGCAATGCGAGCTCACGGACGGCTTCAGCCAGTATCGTACCGCCGGGCTCACGTGTCGTAACTACGGTCTTCCCAAAGGAACTCATGCGCTCGGCCAAGCCTGATAGCAGTGTCGATTTGCCCGTGCCTTCGCCGCCTTCAAGTGTAATGAAGAGGCCCGTTTTATCCGTCATTATCGTCAGATGTCAGCATTTGGTTCAAGCCCTCTGCAACGCGGCCAAAGAAACCTAATTCGCGCACATCCCGCAGGGCGACGATACCCGAGCGTATCGGGGCTTGCCCCGGCAAAGTAATAATAATCTCGCCAAGCCGGGCCCCCACAGCAATGGGCGCCTTGAGAGGTTCGTTGTAAACGATCTCTGTTGTTGCATCATCAAATGCCCGCTTGTGTCCACTGACAAGAAAGGGATTTTCCAGTGCCACGGGCACAGTTCGTTCTACGCCCATCCAAACTGGCAATTCGGCAATCGGCTCGGCGCCGGGTTCGATCAAACGACTCTCGAAGGCCGTAAATGCCAACCGCATGAGCCGCTCGCTTTCCTGAGCGCGTTTTTGGATGCTCTCAAGACCGTTGAGCACGACAATACGGCGCTCGCCATTCTGAACGCCCGACGCCGTCAAGCCATATCCAGAAATTTCCAGATGACCCGTTTTTAGCCCATCTACGCCTTTGATCTTGCCGAGTAGCGGGTTGCGGTTTGGCTGGCTAATGTCCCGCCATTCATAACTTCGCTCGTTATAGAACGCGTAAAACTCTGGATATTGTTCAATCTGAATCTTGGCCAGTCTAGCAAGATCAATCGCCGAAATTCTATGATTGTCGGCGTAAAGGCCGGTCGAATTTTCGAAGGTTGCTGTGGTCAGACCCATATCATGGGCGAGGGCTGTCATTTCGCGGGCGAAGGCTTCCTCGGATCCTGCCAAGCCTTCGGCCAATACAATGCAGGCATCATTGCCCGACAGCACGATGACGCCTCGTAACAGCTCTTCAACTGTCGGCTCGTCTCCAATGGCAAGTCCCATGGTCGAGCCGCCAGACTGCCAACCGCCCTCACGCCAAGCCCGCTCGCTGGTGGTAAATGTGTCACTCAGGCCGATTTCCCCGCGTCTCAGCCTGTCAAAAACAACTTGCGCAGTCATCATTTTGGTCATCGATGCCGGCACCATCAAATCATCGCCGTTCTTTGAAAAAAGGATCGCGCCGGTCTCGAAATCGAGAATCACCGCATGGCTCGCCTCAGTGTCGATCAGTGGCGTGGGGGACGGTTGTCCGTCAGCTTCGACCACGGCAAAGAGGAAAAACAGAATCCCAAATACAATACGCATAACAACACCCTCTGATAAGACGCACCAAACCTGCCTCTTCTCTATATATACCATATACAAAAAAGGGCCGGTTTGTGACAGAGGTCAATGTAGAACTGCGATTTCTAGCCTGGCTTGACAACAATCCCGTCGGCAATGCCCTGATTGGCTAGATAAGCCCGCAATATGTCCGCATCCTGTGCGCTGGCGACTGGACCGGCCATAACCCGGAAGAAATCTGCGCCATTTACGCGCACGGGAACAATCTCGACACTGGTCGCGCCGGCGATCTGCGCATGCAGGTTCTGGGCGTTTGAAATGCTCGAGAAGGATCCGAGCTGGACATAGAAATCCGACGCGGATGGGCTGTGGCGCGGCGCGGTGTAAACGGCCGCTTGTGGCGGAACAATCGTCGCAGGCCCACCAGCGAGCTCCGGCGTCACTGCCGGTACGGCGGGAAGAGGTTGGCGAGGCGCTGATCCGGATTTTGATCCTGATCTCTCGGGTTGTGGTGCAGCGCTAGCAGCAATGGGTGCAGGGCCAAGGTAACGCACGCGTACGTTCGCAGCGTGTCCCGGCTGCATGCCAATAATTTCAGCAGCGCGGGGCGAGAGCTCGATCAGTCCGCCGCCGTCAAATGGCCCACGATCGTTCACACGGACAACCATTTCGCGATTATTCTCAAGATTGATGACCTGAACAAGGCTCGGAAGCGGCAATGTCGGGTGGGCGGCAATCATTGCATTTAGGTCCAGAACCTCGCCATTGGCCGTTGGTTGCCCATCGAGATCGCTCTCGAACACGGTTGCCGCGCCGGTTTGGTCATAAACGGCATTTGCTTTTGGCGTTTGCGCGACGCCTGAGACCGGAATTTCAGACTGTGTGGCTTGAACCTGTGTGATTTGATCGGTCGAAAAATCTGCAACACCAGCAGCAGACACAAAGGGAGCAACCGGATCGGCCACCGGTATGGGCGCGGCGGGTGCCGAACGAACTGGCGCGGGAGCGGCCTGGCGGGCATGTCGTGCAGCGGCGGCACGCGCATCGAAACCGCCAGCGGTAATCGCTGGATCTTTCGGCGCTGCGGCCGTTTGTGGAAGAGGGGTTGGCGCAGCATTGGAATACTGACGTGCGGCTGCTTCGGAAATCGCGGTTTCTGAAGAAGAGAAGCTTAGGGGTGGTGCGTCAGCAGCGGATCTGGCGCCCCCTGCCCCATAAAATCGATCAGGTTGGTCGGGGTAACGAAACTCAACGCGTTTCCCCGGCGCTGCTGAGTTGAGTGCGGGCGTTGATGATGCTCTTGCAGACGACCTTGCCTGTCTTGACGCGCGCCGAGGCGTTTGGGCGCGTGGCGTTCTGGTGCGTGCGGTTGAAGAGGCTGACGTCCCCTGCCCTGCATAAACGATCGGAGCAGGTTTGCGCTTCTCAGCTTGCACAGGCGCGGCGACAAAACCAAGCGCAGCGAAACTGATCGATGCAGCGAGGGCGGTGCGCAATGTGCGACGAGGGTAGGTTGTCAGGCAGGTCATCTTTACGATCCTCATTCTGTGGTCCTTAAGCTTCACTTCTGTAAAGCGCGGCGCAGCAATTTATGCTTTGCCTGAGACCCTGTTTACCAAACTTAGATGCAGGCTTGGTAAACTTGGACAGATGGATTCTGACAACAACGATATGCTTCATTAACCATACAATGAACAATCAATTGCGGCAGCGCTGTGACGACAATCTCAGCGCGATACAAAATCAGGACTTGCAATTTGCGCTCGCCTGTCAGAAATGTGGCGGTGCCGCGGGCAGGTGGCAGAGTGGTTGAATGCGGCGGTCTTGAAAACCGTTGAGCGTGCAAGCGTTCCGGGGGTTCGAATCCCTCCCTGCCCGCCATTTTCTGCCTGTTCCCGTATCGGTTCGCTCACATGAAACGTGCTCAGGGCTGCGGTAGCGAAGTTCGAAGTTGGTTCTTCTCTCTCCACCATTTTTGATGGTTTCCATTCGGTGCGCTCATATGAAACGTGCTCAAGGCTGGCTTTGTTTGTTTCCGTGTCGTGTCGCTGTTGCGGTTTTGCTTGCTATCGTTGGGAAAATGCGCTTTACCCCGCGCTTCGCAACAGGTTTGCGGTCTCCTGAATGCAATGGTGCATGAATGGAGGGCCATCGCTGGCAAGGGGCTTCCCGCTCGGTCAGCGCCGTAACCTCAAAGTCTGGGAAGACAAAACATGGCTTTATACGAGCACGTGATTATCACGCGGCCGGATATTTCTCCGGCACAGGTTGATAGTTTCATCGAAGAAATTTCAACTTTCCTGAAAGAGCAAGGGGCCAAGGTTGGCAAAACCGAATATTGGGGTTTGCGCAATCTGGCCTATCCAATCAACAAGGTTCGCAAAGGGCACTATTCCCTGCTCAACCTTGATGCTCCGTCAGCGGCGCTGCAGGAACTTGAGCGCCGCCACCGGATCAATGATGACGTTATGCGTTATATGAGCATCAAAGTGGACGTGCATGATGAAGAGCCGTCACCGGTTCTCTCTCGCAAAGATCGCGGCGACCGCGACCGTAAACCCCGCAACTAGGAGGCAGGCACAATGGCTAAAAAGAACCCACTGGGTATGAACATTACAAACCTGCCTGCACGGCGCGCGTTTAGCCGCCGCAGAAAGGTCGATCCGTTTGCTGGCAATAAAGGTCCGAAGATTGACTATAAAGACGTCAAACTTCTCCAGCGCTACATTTCCGAGAAAGGCAAGATTGTGCCGTCCCGGATCACGGCGGTCAGCTTCAAGAACCAGCGCAAGCTCGCCAAGGCGATCAAGCGCGCACGGGTTCTGGCGCTTTTGCCGTTCACTGTGAAGTAAGGGAGATAGACAGATGCAAGTTATTCTTCTTGAACGGGTCGAAAAGCTCGGCACCATTGGTGACGAAGTGGCCGTCAAAAACGGTTTCGCCCGCAACTTTCTGATTCCGCAAGGTAAGGCCCTGCTGGCCAACGACGCCAATCGCGCCCGTTTCGAGCGGGAGCGTGAAGCCATTGAAGCGCGCAATGCCGAGGCGAAGGCTCAAGCTGAAGCAAGCTCCGGATCGCTCTCGGGCACGCAGCTCATTCTGATCCGTCAGTCTGGTGACACTGGGCAGCTTTACGGTTCTGTGTCGGCTCGTGACATTTCCGAAGCGGCTACAGAAGCCGGGCACAAAGTGGCGCGGTCACAAGTTCGCCTCGATGCCCCAATCAAAACGCTTGGTGTATTTGATGTCGGGGTGCGGCTGCACGCCGAGGTAGATGTAACCATTCAGGTCAATGTTGCCCGAAGCTCTGAAGAGGCCGAGCGGCAGGCTGCTGGCGAGAACATCATTGAAGCGATCGCCGCCGAGCAACAGGCACAGGCAAGTGAGCAAGCCGGCGAACTGGCCGAAGCGGCCGCCGAAATGGCTGACCAAATTGTACCGGATGACGACGCCTAAACCGCTCGCAAATGGATTTCAAACAAAGGCCGTCCGTGCTTCGGGCGGCCTTTTTTCGTTTGTCTGCGTCTTCGGCTCTGGACAGAGATGAAGACGTTTCGGAACCATTTGAGTACAAGTCGAAAGCTATCCACAGGCGCGGGATCGACCTGTGGACATTTTGTAAAGGCGTGCATTTGAGCTTCAATAGCAGGAAGACGTTTTGCTCTGGATGGGGTATGGACGTGGTATGGCTTTAGACGACACTATGCAGGGCGGCAAAACGGCAATCGTTCCGCCGAACAACCTTGCCGCTGAGGCTGCAGTCCTTGGCGCGATCCTGTTTGACAATAATGCGTTTCAGCGCGTCGCAGATATTTTGCGAAGTACGGATTTCTACGCACCTGCGCATGTCGAAGTCTACGAGACCGCCCAGAATATGATTCAACAGGGGCGGGTTGCAGACGGGGTCACTCTGCGGGAGCATTTCGAGCAGACCGACCAACTCACCGAAATTGGCGGCGCTGCCTATCTGGCAGAACTGCTCGATAGCGCAGCTTTTGGTCCAGAGATTGCCGATTATGCCAATATGATCCGCGATCTCGCTGTTCGACGCGAACTGATCAATGTCGGCGCGACCATTCAGAGTAAGGCGCTTACCCCGGAAGCGGGGGAAGATGGATCGCGTCAGATCGAACTGGCCGAACGCAATCTGTTCGATCTGGCCGAACGGGGATCGACTGGTCGCGGCTTTTCGAGCTTTGGCGAAGCCATCATTGAGTCGCTGCAAATGGCCGAAGCGGCATTCAAGCGCGAAGGCAAGATTGCGGGAATTGCGACCCATCTTGATGATCTTGACCATAAGCTTGGCGGGCTACACCGCTCGGATTTGCTGATCCTTGCAGGGCGTCCGTCGATGGGGAAGACATCGCTGGCAACAAACATTGCTTATAACGCTGCTGCAGCCTGCAGGCGTGAAACCCTTGATGACGGCTCAAAGAAGACAGTCGACGGCGCGGTGGTCGGCTTCTTCTCGCTGGAGATGTCGCGCGAGCAGCTGGCCACCCGAATTCTGGCCGAGCGGACGGGCATCATGTCCCACCGCATCCGGCAGGGCGATCTTGATAAAGCCGACTTTGAAACACTCCGCGAAGCCACCGAGGAACTGCAAAATCTTCCGCTTTATATAGATGATCAAGGAGGGCTTTCGATCTCGCAAGTCGCAGCGCGTGCGAGGCGGCTCCAGCGTTCGGTCGGCTTGGATCTCATCGTATTGGACTATCTTCAACTCCTTGTTGGTTCGGGAAAATCGGCGGGCAACCGCGTTCAGGAAATCACCGAAATTTCGATGGGTCTCAAGACGCTCGCCAAGGAACTGAACATCCCTGTCCTCGCCCTCTCCCAGCTCAGCCGACAAGTCGAGCAGCGCGACGATAAGCGTCCTCAACTCTCCGATTTGCGAGAGTCGGGATCGATTGAGCAAGATGCCGATGTTGTTGCCTTCGTCTATCGCGAAAGCTACTATCTGGAACGCACCGAACCCCAAACCGATCCGAACGACCCGCAATCGTCCGAAAAATGGCAGCGCTGGCGGGATCAGATGGACAGCGTTTACGGAACAGCCGAAGTAATTATCGGCAAGCAGCGTCACGGACCGATTGGCAAGGTGAAGCTCGCCTTCGATTCGAATATTACACGATTTGGGAATTTGGCCCGTCCGGAGGGTATTGACGATGACGACTTTTAGCAAGAGCCGCTGTATTGAGGGCTGACACACGTATCAAACGCGACTAACATCCCGCTATGCATACTCAACCTCGCGCCACAATATCTCGTTCGAATCTGGTCCATAATTACGAAACCCTTTGCAAACTCGCCGCATCTGGGGAAATTGGTGCCGTCGTTAAGGCCAATGCCTATGGTCATGGCGTGGACGGTGTTGTTCAAACGCTGAGTGATGCCGGATGCCGCACGTTCTTTACGGCCACAACTGATGAAGCCGTGCAGGTGCGCAGGACCGTTGGCGACGATGCGTCGATTATGGTGTTCAACGGGGTCCCGGACGAGAAAGCCGACCTTGCCAAGGCGCACAAGATTACGCCAATCATCAATACGCTGCACCAGCTTCGCGGCTGGCGCATGCACGGGATGAGCGAGATTGGTCCAGCCGTGCTGCATTTTGATACTGGCATGAACCGGCTCGGCTTACGTCCTGAGGACCGCGATGCTGTTATGGAGATGCTTGACGGTCGTCCCGTCGGTCTGGTTATGTCCCACCTGGCTTGTGCTGATGAAGTCGACAATCCTCTCAATGCCGCCCAGCGGGCCAGCTTTCTCGATATCGCAGCGCAATGGCCTGATGCGCGAAAGTCGCTCGCCAATTCGGCCGGGCTGGCCTTGGATGCGCAGAACTATACTTTCGATTTGGTGCGTCCCGGCATCGCCCTGTTTGGCGGGGGCGTTCCCATGCCGGCAAGCTCTGATGCGTTGCGCCCGACCCTGAAGCTTGAAGCGCCCATCTTGTCGGTCTTCATGGCACCAAAGGGCGCGAGCACAGGATATGGTGCAACGCGTCGTTTTGGGCGGGAAAGGCGACTTGCAACGGTTGCAATTGGCTATGCGGATGGCTTTCCGCGCGCCTCGTCGAACAACGGGTTTGGCTATATCGGTGGCCAGAGGTGTAAAGTTGTCGGGCGGGTTTCAATGGATTTGACCACGCTGGATGTATCTGATCTGACTTGTCCCGTCGCGCCGGGCATGATGGTTGAGTTTCTCGGCGAGAATGCCGGAATGGAAGATCAAGCCCTTGAAGCTGGCACGCTTGGTTACGAACTGCTTACCGGTCTTGGCACGCGCGTAAGCAGAAATTGGTGTGATTAGAATGCCGTTCTATCTTCGCCCTTTTCAACTCGTTGGCAGCATGGTGCTCGGCGCGCTTCAGGGACTTGGCAATCTCTTGATCTTTTGCGGGTCAGTTTTGTTGGCTGCTCTGACACCGCGTTGGTATTTTGGCGAGATTGGACGCCAGATGGTGCGTATCGGGTATTACTCGCTGCCCGTGGTTGGTCTGGCGGCGGTCTTTATCGGCGCGGCTCTGGCGCTCAACATTTACGTGGGTGGCGCACGCTTCAACGCTGAGCAGTTTGTGCCAACCATTGTTGTTCTGGGAATCACCCGAGAGCTTGGGCCGGTTATAACGGGGCTCATGTTGGCGGGTCGGGTCTCCGCAGGAATTGCCGCGGAAGTCGGCGCGATGCGCGTTACAGAACAGATTGATGCGCTTACTACTCTGTCTGCCGACCCAAAGCGCTATCTATATGCTCCCCGATTGATCGCAGCCATTCTGACACTCCCGCTTCTTGTTATCATAGCTGACATCATAGGTGTTGCGGGCGGCTGGCTTGTCGGTGTTGGCAGCCTCGATTTCGATTCAACAGTCTACCTGCGCAACACGCTCGATTTTCTGGAAATCAAAGACGTGACGGCAGGGCTCATAAAATCAAGCGTCTTTGGTGCTATCATCGCGCTGATGGGATGCTATCAGGGGGATCGCTCACAGGCTGGCGCAACAGGTGTCGGTCGGGCTGCAACTCTCTCCATGGTCAGCGCTGCCGTGCTTGTTCTTGCCTCCAACTACGTGCTTTCGACCCTTTTCGTTGAGTTGGGCTTATGAGCGGTCCCATCCTCGAACTCAAAGGTGTCGAAAAGAGCTTCGGCAGCAATCAAGTCTTGCGGGGCGTGAACCTCGATGTTGCGCCTGCTACGTCACTGGTCGTGATCGGCGGATCTGGCTCAGGCAAATCTGTCATGCTGAAAAACGCGCTCGGGCTTATGTCACCCGATGCGGGGCAAATCCTGTTCGATGGCGAGGATGTTACCAAATCCAGTCACAAAAGCCGCGATCAGATGCGCGCACGGATCGGGATGCTGTTCCAGTCTGCCGCGCTGTTTGACAGTCTGCGCGTTTGGGAAAACGTCGCTTTTCGACTTGTTCAGGTGGACCGGATGAAACGCAAAGACGCAAAGGAGCGGGCGATCGAGACTTTGCGCAAAGTTCGCCTCGGACCGGACACGGCGGATCTGCGTCCTGCGGAAATTTCTGGCGGTATGCAAAAGCGGGTTGGGCTCGCGCGTGCGATCATCTCGCAGCCGGATCTGATATTCTTCGACGAACCGACCACAGGTCTCGACCCGATTACCGCGGATGCCATCAATGATCTGATCGTCGAGCAAGTTGACGCGTTGGGTGCTGCAACGATCTCGATCACCCATGATATGCCGAGCGCACGGAAAATCGCAGACGAGGTTGCGATGCTGTTTGAAGGCAAGATCATCTGGCGGGGGCCGGCCAGTGATGTGGATACGAGCGGGAACCCCTATGTCGAGCAGTTTGTGCAAGGCCTAGCTGAAGGCCCCATTCAGCCCGGCTTCTGATCGAGGAGACGTCTGGACGCCTGGCCAGACCCCTTCCCCAGCAGCGCCAAGACTTCGCGGGCGATAATTTCTGGGCGCTCTTCGGCGACGAAGTGAGCAGTATCTTCAAGGATGTGGATATTCTCGTCAGGAATGTTCAAGCGGCGCTGCAACACTGGGACTTGATCCACGGTCAGGATGTCATCCTTCGCCCCCCACACGACTACGGTCTCTCCGCTAAATTCGGCCATCATATGGTCATTGGAATCGAGGCGTGTCATCATATCTTCATTGATCTCGGTGAAGAATGAGTAGAGCGCGTCATCGCTGCCCTCGCGCATCGGTGCAACATAGCCAAAGCACTCGGCCTCAGACAATGTGTGCTCGCCTGTGAGCCCCAGACTGCTAAATGTATTCTGTAGAATCGCAACACTTGTCAGTTGGCCGGTATAGGCTTTCACCAATTGCCGGGTGACGGCGCCGGGTTTGATGTCGGGGTGGTTAAAGCCGGACGGAGTGACAATCGTATTGAGCACAACCAGATGCGAAATGGCGTCCGGCTGCGTCCTGAGCATCTCCCACGCAACGAGCCCGCCCATATCGTGCATGAGCAGCGCATGTTCGCCGACGCCGAGATGGTCAAGCAGGTCATGCACGCGCACCGCTTGTGCGCCTTCACCATATACATCCGCCCCTCCAGCGGGCTTGTCGCTGCTGCCGTAACCAAGAAAGTCGATTGTGATCACGCGCATATCCGATTGAAGCAGCGGGATTAATTTGCGGTACATCCATGACGACGTCGGCACGCCATGAAGCAGCACAATCGCAGGGCCTGTTCCATGATCTGTATAAGCTATTGTTCCTCCGTCCACGCGCAGGGTTTGCTGCTGGGTACGATGGTCGGCATAAGTTTCGGGCGGCGTGTAAACCGCCTGGACTGCCCCACCGATTTCTATTGTTCTGTTGCGTGCGCCGCCACAGGCCGTCAGCACAATTGATAAAGCCAAGGCAAGCGCTGCAATGAGGAGTTGCCTGTTTATCTTGACCATATGCGCACCGAATTTCCCTGTTATGAGCCAATAAGTCTACACTCAATTTCCATTTGCTGAAACTACGAACACGAGTAAACCGCAGACATGTCAAAGCAGAGTACAACAATGTTCGCTTGCCAGAGCTGCGGTGAGATACACTCGAAATGGTCGGGTCGGTGCGCGGCGTGTGGAGAGTGGAACACGCTCGTCGAAGAAAGTGCTAGCGCGACGCCGGGAGGACTTAAAGCCCAAAAGTCCGGTGGAAAACGAGCGAAAAAGGCAGCCTTCACCGCCTTAAACGGTACGCAGGAGCCGCCGCCTCGCATCGTGATGGGCGTTGAAGAGTTAGATCGGGTGTTTGGTGGCGGCCTCGTTCCGAACTCGGCAACGCTCATAGGAGGGGATCCGGGGATCGGAAAATCGACCCTGCTCTTACAGGTGGCCGCGCGGCTGGCCCGAAATGGTGTCGAGACCGTGTACGTATCCGGTGAGGAAGCGACAGCGCAAATTCAGGAACGCGCGCAGAGGCTGAAGGTCGCTGAAAGCCCTGTCCAGCTTGCGTCCGAAACCGACCTGCGGAAAATACTGTCAGCGCTCAAAGCCGCAAAACCCGGATTTGTTGTCATCGACTCCATTCAAACCATGTGGTCAGACAGTTTCGAGGCCGCGCCGGGTTCTGTGACCCAAGTGCGCGCCTGCGCCCAGGAGTTGACGCGTTGGGCAAAAACATCGGGCGCGGCGCTGGTTCTGGTCGGGCATGTCACCAAGGAAGGGCAAATCGCCGGCCCGCGGGTTGTCGAACATATGGTCGACACGGTCTTCTATTTTGAGGGCGAGCGCGGCCATCAGTTCCGCATTTTGCGTGCTGTCAAAAACAGGTTCGGGCCGACCGACGAAATTGGTATTTTCGAAATGAGCCAGTTCGGCCTGGCACCCGCGGACGAACCCTCGGCGCTTTTCTTGTCATCTGATGATGAGAACACTGGGGGAGCGGCAGTCTTTGCTGCCATGGAGGGCTCCCGTCCCGTTCTGGCCGAGGTGCAGGCCCTTGCTGCTGTTTCGTCCTATGGCACACCTCGGCGCTCGGTGGTCGGCTGGGATGGCAATCGTCTGGCAACGCTTATGGCTGTGCTTGAGTCGCGATGCGGGGTTTCTCTGAGTGGGCGGGATGTCTATCTGTCTGTTGCTGGCGGCTACCGGATGTCCGAGCCGGCAGGTGATCTTGCTGCGGCAGCTGCCCTCCTGTCGTCTCTGGCAGATGAGCCTACACCCGAGCGATCGGTGTATTTTGGCGAGGTTGCACTCTCGGGTGCGATACGTCCCGTTGCGCGTACCGAACAGCGTTTGAAGGAAGCCGCAAGGCTCGGATTTGAACGCGCTTATGTTCCACATGGTACTTCAGCTACAATTGAAGGGTTGACGGTGGTGCCGCTTCGGCGTCTTAACGATCTCGTGGAATTGCTCGCACCGGAAGCGTCTCAATGATCGACGGACTCATAGGCTCATACACAGCGTTCGACGGCGTACTGGCCGTCGTGATTGTCTTGTCTGCTCTTATGTCTCTCGCACGCGGGTTTATGCGCGAACTGGCCACCTTCGGTGCTTTGTTCGCGGCGATTATCGGTGCAATCTGTGCATTCGTTCTTTTGCGCGCGCCCATTGGCCGCCTGTTTCCAGAGACAACATCAGGCTTCATAATCGATTTGCTGGTCCTCGTGACCGGCTTTGTCATGGTCTATATCATTATAAAGGCGCTGGCCGAGAAACTAACAGCTATCATTCAGGGAACCGAAGGGATTACGATGGTTGACCGCGTCGCCGGGCTGATCTTCGGGCTTGCTCGGGGATACGGATTTGCAGTGTTCTCAGTCTGGTTGTTGCTAAACGTGGTCCCCGTAAAAAATATTCCCGACAATATTACAGAATCTGCGAGCTTCCCTTCCCTTCAGAACACCGCTGAGGCCATCAACGGTGTGTTGCCCGGAATAGCATCACGATTGCAGAAAATGCTGGCCGACGACGTTTCATCAGAATAAGAGAACACACGCAAAGCGAGGATAATGGATGTCAATGTTTTGGGATCATGATGATGATAAACCTCGCGAAGAATGTGGTGTCTTCGGCATATTCGGGCATCCTGAAGCTTCAATCCTGACAACACTTGGCCTTCACGCCTTGCAACATCGGGGGCAGGAAGCTTGCGGAATCGTCACCTACAATAATGAGCGCTTCTACACAGAAAAGCATATGGGGCTCGTTGGCGACAGTTTCGTCGGAGAAGATTTGCCAGAGCGATTGCCGGGTCGAGCCGCAATCGGACATAATCGGTATTCCACGCAAGGCAAATCGGCCATGCGCAACATCCAGCCGATCTTCGCAGATCTTGCGACAGGAGGCTGCGCGATTGCCCATAATGGTAATTTGACAAATGCCCGCAAGCTTCGTCAGGAACTGGTACGCGATGGGGCTATCTTCCAGACCACTATGGACACAGAGGTCGCGCTTCAACTGATCGCCAAGAGCCCGCAAGTGCCGCTGACCAACAAATTGATTGAGGCGATGGGGCAGATCGAAGGCGGGTATGCGCTCGTTGTTCTTACCGGGAAGAAATTGATTGGCGCGCGGGACCCCATCGGTTTGCGGCCGCTTGTGCTTGGTAAACTGGGCGATGCTTATGTTCTGGCCTCGGAAACCTGCGCCTTTGATATCATCGGAGCCGAGTTCGTGCGCGAGATCGAAAACGGCGAGATAGTCGTGATCACCGAAGACGGGATCGAATCCATTACCCCCTTCCCTCCGCGTCCGGCGCGTCCATGCGTTTTTGAGTATGTGTATTTTTCGCGGCCGGACTCATTTATTCAGGGCCGGAGCGTTTACGATGTACGCCGCCGCATGGGCCAATATCTGGCCGAAGAGAACCCGTTAGAAGCGGACATCGTGGTTCCGGTCCCCGATGGGGGTATTCCGGCAGCCATTGGATACTCCGAAGCCACTGGCATTCCGTTCCAACTCGGTATCATTCGCAGCCACTATATTGGTCGGACCTTTATTCAGCCTACCCAGAGCCGACGTACGAAATCGGTTTCACGCAAACATTCCGCCAATCGGGCCGTGCTCGAAGGCAAACGGGTTGTGTTGATCGATGACTCGATCGTCCGGGGCACGACCTCAAAGAAGATTGTCCAAATGGTCCGGGATGCCGGCGCCAAAGAAATTCATTTCCGTTCCGCCAGTCCGCCGATCAAGCATCCTGACTTCTACGGCATCGACATGCCATCGACGGATGAACTGTTAGCCGCCCAGCACGATATTGAAGCCATGGCGAGCAAGCTGGGCGTCGACAGTTTGAGCTTTTTGTCGGTCGACGGTCTTTATCGCGCAATCGATGGCAAGACACGTCGAGATGATGCGCCAGCGCATGCCGACCATTGCTTTACTGGCGACTATCCAACGCCCCTCGCCGATCATGAAAGCTCGGAGAGTTCGAAGGAATATCAGCTTTCACTCCTGCTTGACTAAGGAACACGTGTGACCGACAGACGAATTGTCCTTGTAACCGGTGCATCTCAAGGGATCGGCCGCGCGGCAGCTGTGCAACTGGTCAGATCCGGCGCGCATATTATCGCAGTCGCCCGCTCAAAACTCGCGCTTGAATCGCTAGGCGACGAGATTGCGGCAAGTGATGGCGCTGCAACCTTGGTCCCGCTCGATCTGGCTGATGAAGATGGTGTGGCAAAGCTTGGCCAAGGGGTCATGGCGCAGTTTGGACGGCTCGATGCGCTGTTGGCAAATGCCGGGGTGCTTGGGACACTCGGGCCTCTTGCAGCGATTGGACCGCGCAGCTTTGCCGAGACGATCGACATTAACCTGACGGCCAATTGGCGGCTCATCAAGGCTCTGACCATACCTATGCAGGACGGACGGGATCCACGTGCAGTGTTTGTAACGTCCAGCGTGGCGCGATCTCCGCGCGCCTTCTGGGGGCCGTATCAGGCGGCAAAAGCCGGCATGGAAGCACTGGCACTTGGCTGGGCCGATGAGACCGAAGCAATGGGCTTCAAGGTCAATCTGTTTGATCCCGGAGGGACACGGACGAAAATGCGGGCAAAAGCAATGCCGGGAGAGGATCCGGCAACCCTGCCGACCCCCGAAACTGTTGCGTCGCATCTTGTGCCGCTGCTGGCCCCGGAAGAAACGCGCACGAAGCAACTTGTTCGCGCGCGCGATCTTCTCTCATGAAAAAGCTGACCGGCTGACAATCAAGCGCGGCGCCTGTCAGGTACGAGTCGCGATTGCGCAATCTCGTAGACGCCAGTCCGTCCCGCGGCGAAAATCCGGCGTTTGGCATCAAGGCATTGGTCAAACGCCTCATTTGATACGTTCAATCCGCCTGTAAACACGCCAAGTGATGGCAAAACAAGCGCATTTCCATCTGTGATGAAGCATTTGGTACGAACGGCTCGTCCGCGGGATTTGACCTTTGCAACCGGATGCAAATGTCCAGAAATTTCGCCCCGCGTTCCGGTCGGCTCGTGCCGGAAGAGCATCGTGCCAACGCGCAAGGTGTTGGCCGCATTGCCCCCGAGGTGAAGCGGCGGAACCGGATCATGGTTCCCCTCAATCCAGAACCAATCAGATTGGCGGGTCAGTCTTCGTATCCGGTCTTTTTGATTTGCGGAAAGCCGTGCCTCAGCGCTTGGGTCATGAAAGCTGTCGCCTAGAGAGATACACGTTTGCGGAGACATTTGGCTAAATAGTGTTTCGACGAGATCGAGCGTGGCATCTGTGTCATATGGCGGCAACATCTGTCCGGCAGCCGCATATGATGCGCCTTTTCCGATATGCATGTCTGAGACGACCAGAAGGCGGCGCGCCTTGCACCAAAGCGCACCGGGCCTCAAAAGGCGCAGCTGTTCACCCTGAAACTGCAGGTCTGTCGCGGGCGCTTCGGATGGGTCTAAAGGCGGTGCCATTCTGCGGGGTTTGGCGCGACAATTGACATAGGTCAAGCGACCCTCCGCATGATTTCACTCTGCAGGCACTGTGACGGGTGGACAGCTGCAATGATTCCCTTACAAATGCGGTTGTTTTGTAATGGGAGCCACATGTGACTCAAACTCAGCCAGCGCGCCCACCCGTCGTTCGGGCTATTAACGGGGTCGGCCGCATCATGTCGCAAATGCGCCTTGGCCGCCCGAGCTTCCAGCCTGACGGCATCCGGGCGGCGGCCGAGAAAATTGCTGGCGCAAATGATTACGGCTCCGAGAGCTATGTCTCCGGTTTGGCGATGCTCTGTCATGCCCTAGAAACCGAAGCCAATCTGAACCAGATGGGACGGTTTGTGCTTCATCGGCAAGTGGTCGCCGCGCTGGCGGGTCGGCTCACCGTGGTGGCCTGGGAGAAGGCCAATCCTGAAGCAGCAAAGGCCCCGATCAAAGCGCCACTGATCGTGCTCGGCCTGCCACGCACCGGGACGACAATTCTGTTCGAAACGCTCGCCGCCGCCCCGAACTATCGCGCGCCGCTAACATGGGAATGCCGCGACTACGCCCTTGCACACGAGCTGGCGGGTCAAACCGAGGAAGACCCACGACTGAAGAAGCTCGGGAAACAAATGCAGCAAGTCGATCGCTTGATGCCCGGCTTCAGTGCGATCCACAAGTTTGGACCCTATGTGCCAACTGAGTGCATTGGCCTTACCTTGCTCGACATGGCCAGTGAACAGTTTAGCGCCATGGCATGGATGCCCTCTTATCGCGAATATCTTCTTCAGAATGATTTCAGCTCACCTTATGAGTGGCATAAGCGCGGCTTGCGTTATCTACAATCGACCGAGCCAGAGAAATCATGGGTGCTCAAAACGCCAATGCATACGGGCTATTTGCATGAGCTTCTAAAAGCCTATCCCGATGCGGACTTGATCCAGACACACCGCGATCCAATGCGCGTCATTTCATCTGTCGCAAATCTTTACAGGGTCTCGCGAGGGGGTTGGTCGGACACACCAAACTCGCCTGAACGCGCCGCTGACGATGCAGCCTATTATGCCGAGTTTGTTCGCAGATGCGTCGCGTTCCGCGCTGAAAACCCTCAGCACGCATCGCGCTTCATCGATGTGCCTTTCAAGCAATTCATCGACGATCCGATGGCCGAAATCCGTAAGATATACTCACATTTCGGGCGCGAGCTGACGATCGAAGGTGAGCGCGCAATGACAGATTATCTCGCCAATCGACCGCGAGAGAAATATGGAAAGCACGTCTACAGCCCCGAACAGTTTGGTTTCAAGGACGAGACCTATCAGCCCGTATTTGCGGATTATGTCGCCGCTTATGGTAATCATCTTTAGTTTTCAGGACCTTCATTATGCAGATTGACCCCACCGCCGCATCCAAAGCCGCCACGCCTCTGAAACTTGGCAATGATCATGGTGCGCGCGCTGCGTGGCAGGCGCTGACGGACAAAATGGCCGAGATGACCAGCCGGGTCTATTCCGAAGAGATGGGGCTGAACGAGGTTGACCGGGCTGAAGGCATGCGCGCGCTTGCCCAAACCTTTTCGCTGGCCCATGAACTTTTCATAGAGAAAGGTAATCCACGCGAACCGGCCTTTACCAACTGGATGGCGTCAGGCCGCAAAGTTCTCGGCGACAATCCCGATGCCCGTTATGATAGCGCACCCGTGCACCCGGATTACGCCTATGAAGTCTATGGCACACTCTCCGGCTGCGCGGCGCAGACCTTTACCATTTACGGGCGCGGCGAGCTTGGCTGGAATAATGTCGCCGGCGAATTGATCCCGGATCAAATGGAGCTTGGTCCGAATGGAGAGTTCTCCGTCATCCTGTCCAAGGAACGTCCCGCCGACGCCAAGAACTGGATTGCCCTTAACGATAGCGCTCACATGTTCCTAATGCGCCAATTCTTTAATGATGTGCCGATTGAGAAACGGCCCCGCGATTTTGAAATTCGCAGACTGGATGCGCCAGACGAACCTGAAATTTACACCGAAGCGGAATTCGCCCAGCGGACAGAAGCAGCGGCGAAATTCTTCGAGATCGCCGTGGATGCCACTTTTGGATTGGCTCAGATGCGCTCAGATCCCGCCAATTCCATGGATCCACCCAAAGCCTTTGATCCGTCCATTGTCGGCATTTATTATCCATCGGTCTACAACATATATTTTGGCGGATGGTTCGTTCTGGAAGAGGATGAGGCCTTAATTTTCGAAGGCGACGAGCTGCGCGGGGGCTACGGCATTGTCCACATCATGAATGGCTGGCTTCAATCGATAGAGGGCCCGGGCGGCAATCAGAAGTTCAACAAAACTACGCTGAAGACCAATCCCGATGGCAGCTGGCGAGCCGTAGTCGCGCATCAGGACCCGAAGACCGATAACTGGCTCAACCCACACGGTCACAAGCATGGTCACTTTACGCTACGAATTGTTCATCCAGATGGCGACGGCACCACGCGTCCGCGCGCGCGTAAGGTCAAGCTGTCAGACCTTTAACCCATAGCCTCTTCAATCAACGATACTTCAGCGTCGCGCAAGATTGCTTCGGCAGCCGACCCTCCAAGAACGGGTTCGCGCCCGACTTCCAGCATGACAGGAACGGCAAACGGGCTGATTTTCGGCAGGGCCTTGTGGACGAGTTTGCCCGATGTTCGTCCCAGCATGTCGCCCAGTCTACGGATGTCGAGCAGCCCCGTAGCGGCATCGGCCCGTGTGGCCTGCAGTAACAGATGATCAGGCTGATGGGTGCGCAAGACATTGTAAATCAGATCAGTGGAAAACGTGACCTGTCGGCTGGTCTTTTCGTTTCCCGGCAAGCGCCGCGCGATCAGTCCTGACACTTGCGCGCAAGCCTTGAATGTCCGCTTCATCAGGGCACTTTCTTCGAGCCATGCATCAAGATCGTCTCCCAGCATATCCTCATGAAAGAGCGCCGACATATCAAGTGATGCCATATTTTTCATGCCCCAGACAGCCAAGGCGTACTCGGACGCAACAAATCCGAGTGGCTTGGCCCCCGCCCGCTCCAGTCGGCGCGTTAGCAACATGCCCAAGGTCTGATGCGCGAGCCGCCCTTCGAAGGGATAGCAAACAAGATAATGGCGGTCCCTGCGCGGGAAGGTCTCGATCAGGAGTTCATGGGGCGATGGAACGGTAGAACGTTCCATTTGCAATGTAAGCCACTCGGAGACTTGCTCAGGCAGGTCCGCCCACGCTTCCGGCGTATGCACCATTTGGCGGACACGTTCTGCCAAGAATGTAGAAAGAGGAAACTTCCCGCCATTATAGGCTGGAATAGCTGGCTTTGTATCCGAGGTCCGCACCACGAGCGCATCCTCTCCCTCAACACCTAGTAATCGCAAGATCTGTCCAGCGAACAAAAATGTGTCGCCTGGCGTCAGCCCCTCGATGAAATATTCTTCTATTTCACCAAGCTTGCGCCCCGCCTGCATTGGTTTTCGGCCGCCACGCTGGCCTTTGCCGGCATGCCCAAGCCGTACGTTCAGGTGGCCTGCATCAATGATGGTCCCAACGTTCATGCGGTGGAGTTGCTTGTCACGGGCCGTGCGGGCGACCCATAAGCCATCGCTCCGGCGGACAATTCGCTTGAAGCGATCATAAGTGCGCAGCGAGTATCCGCCGGTCGCGACGAAATCCACAAGTGCCTCCCACATCGGCCAATCCAGTGCTTGATATGGCGCGGCCGAACGCACCTCCTGGTAAAGTGCGTCCAGTTCAAAGCCAGTGCCGCAAGCTCTGCCCATAACGTGTTGCGCGAGAACATCGAGGGTGCCGCTCCTCACGCTTTGCCCGTCAAGTTCGCCAGCTTGTAAAGCTGCCATCGCCGCACGGCACTCAAGGACTTCGAAACGGTTGGTCGGCACAAGCAGTGCCCGGCTCGCCTCGTCCATCCGGTGATTGGCTCGACCAATGCGCTGGACCAGCCTCGCCGCGCCTTTCGGAGCTCCAAGCTGGATCACAAGATCTACAGCGCCCCAATCAATACCAAGGTCTAGCGTCGACGTGCACACAACTGCGCGCATAACGCCCTCAGCCATCGCGCGCTCGACTTTCCGGCGCTGCTCTTTTGCAAGTGACCCGTGATGCAGACCAATGGCCAGATTGTCCTCATTCAGGTGCCAAAGCTCCTGAAACATAAGCTCGGCTTGCGATCTCGTATTCACGAAAACCAAGGCGAGCGTGGCCTCAGAGATAGCCTCGTATATTTCCTGCGCGGCGAACCGCCCTGAATGCCCGGACCATGGGATGCGCTCGCGACTGTCCATGATCGCAATATCGGCTGAGACCGTCTCACGCGTCTCAAGAATACCAGCTGCTGGAGATAGCCAGCGGGCAAGTTCGTTTGGCGACTGCACAGTGGCAGATAGGCCCACAAAACAACAATCGGGGGCCCATTGCGCAAGTGTTGCCAAACCAAGACACAATAGATCCCCGCGTTTGTTCGGAGCCAGTGCGTGAACCTCATCGATGATCACATATTTCAAGTCTGCAAAAAAATCATCGGCATGGTCTGACGCGATAAACAGCGCCAACTGCTCGGGCGTGGTGAGCAGAATATCGGGGGGTGTTTTGCGTTGGCGTTGGCGCTTATGCTGGGGCGTATCACCGGTTCGCGTTTCAATAGAGATGGCAAGCCCCGTTTCCTCGACCGGCTGCATGAGATTACGTTGTACGTCTACTGCGAGGGCTTTGAGTGGAGAGATGTAAAGTGTATGCAGCGCTGGCCGACTGCGAGGGCCGGATCTGTCGAGGTCGATGAGGCTGGCCATAAAGCCCGCCAATGTTTTTCCGCCGCCTGTGGGAGCGATCAGGAGTGTGCTTTGGCCGGAAAGTGACCGCTCAGTCAATGCAAGCTGATGCGGTCTTGGTGTCCAACCCCGTTGGCTGAACCAGCCATCAAAGCGCGGGCCGAGACTGAAGCTTTCTGAGGTCGGCATGTCGATCGGAACTCCCTGCCCCGTCAGGCATTAAACTTGCGCAAGAAATGCGAAATCTTCTTGTATCTTAGGCATGTTTCCCCTCTCGTAGAAGTGCAAATTCAAGGGAGATTATTCATGCGCCACTCATTTGCTCTCGTACTGTTCGCCTCCCTGATACCGACTGCTCTGGCCCAGACCGAACTACCAGAGCCCTTACGCGCCGCCATTGCCCCCAATGAGACGCTGCCGAGCTTCACATTTGATATAGAGCGCACATCGACAGATACGGGTGAAGATGGCGAAACGCGCACCGGATATGCGCGAGTTGATTTGCGCGCCGCCGAGTTCAAGCAGATTACCCCTGCCCACCTTATTAACCCGGACAGCCCTGGAAGCTCGTTCAATGCGCTCGCCGGGATTGAGAATGCACTTGAAGACGGGGTCTGGTGTTCGAGCCTGATTTCGACACCGCCTGACCCAGAAGACGTTGAACTCATTGCGGAAGATGCAGACACTATCACTTACCAGTTCAAGCCGGGTATCGATGAAGATGCGGATGGTCCTGAAAAGAAAATGATGAAGAGAATGTTGAGCACCGTGGTCGTCTCGCGTGAAAATCCTGCCATTCTAAGTTTCGAACGACACCTAACCAAGCCGGTGACGCTATACGTCGTGGCTAAAATAAAGTCGGTCGATCTCTCTGCGACATGCGCCCGCGGGCCTGATGGGAATACCTATATTCAAGAGACATCCAGTGCTTTCGAGGCGTCCGGTTTGGGCGACAGTGGCGGCAATGACAGTTCTATGAAGATTACGGCAATCTATGACGCTGAATCAGGCACCCAATTGGCCTCGAACTAGCGCCCTGCCGGCGAGCTGAGTGCCCGCTCGGCTTCTCGCGCCTCTTCGGCAAGCCTGTCCGCCTCGGCACGTTCAGTTTCCATCGCTTCAACACCCCGCAACACCGTTCGCGTAAACTCGTTCAGATCAAACCGCGTTCCGCCATTGACATCAAAGCCGCGTCTGACGATCACCACGTTGCGCGACGGCACAATCACGATGGACTGCCCGCGATTGCCCAGCGCTGCATAGGTGTCGGCCGGAACGCCTTCCACATTGTTCATCAACCAGAACTGCGCGCCATAGCCGTAACCGTCACCCCGAACTGGTTGCGCCGGAGCGGGCGTAGATACAAAGCGCGACCAGCCTTCTGGCAGAATGCGTTCGCCACGCCAGATACCGTCTTGCAGATAGAGTTGCCCAAGTCGCGCCATATCACGGGCCGTCGTCCAAATCTGGCTTGATGACAGATAATCACCATTCCAATCGGTCTCCAGCGTGGTATGGGTCGCGCCAATTTTCCAGAGTAATTTTTCATAAGGCAGACGCGCGTAAAGTCCATCATCGTCAAGCCGCTCTCGCAGCGCCCGCATAGCCAAAAGCGTATCATTGTTCGCATACTTCCAGCGTTTTCCGGGTGCAGCTTCCAGTGACTGTCCGGTCGCATTGTCGATCAGACGCCCGCCGCCAAAATACAGCCTGTCGGTTCGGTTTCCGCGCGCACCCGAATCCAGTCCGCTTGCCATATGGAGCAGGTGTTTGGTGGTAATAGCCTGTCTGGGATCGCTCGGTGTGTCCCAGCCCTCAAGCGCGGTTCTGCCTTCATAATCAAACAAGCCGGCATAGTTTGCAGCGCCGATGACAGAAACCGAGATACTCTTTGCAACAGACCATGTCCGCTGCGGTGTGGTGGCCGTGATCCCTCGCGCGTATTTCTCGCCAACGATCTCACCCTGAGACATGACGACGACTGCGCTCGTTCGCGTGCCCTCACCATATGTCTTGCCGTCAAAGGCAAATGAGAGCGGAACTTCAAGCGAGCCATAAAAGCCGCGATCCTGTCTGATCCTGGCATTGTCTCCGATCGCCCGCGCAGTATCTGGTCCGTTATTGCTTGGCCAGTTAGATATATTCCCGAGCGTCTCAGTGAAGCTGACGTCCGCACCAATCGGTAATTGCGTGCAGCCAAACCCCGACCGCCAGACAGCAATCCTTGGTGGCAGTGTCGCCGACCAGTCCACGGACACGATCTTGCGTACCCGATCTATGCGTGCCTCAGGGAGGTCGTCATAGGCGATCTGAAAATCGGGATAGATGCCATCGAGTTCGTTCGCTTCAATCGTGTCGAGCGATACTTTGGACGTAAACAATCCCGAGCACGTAAAGGCTGCTTTCCATCCTGCTGCCAATGCCGCATCCATTTCGGGCGAGGCACCGCCCTCTTGCGCAGCCGAAACACCTGACAGGGTAATCGCAGCAATGCTTGCGAGGACATATTTCATGGGGAATCTCCAGAATAAGTTGAGTAGAGCTGACAATACAATCGAATGTGGCGACAGCAAGGTGACGGCGCCTAAGTCGAAGCGCAGTGTCACACTCCTGCCACTTTTTTTGATTGACCTTATGGTTAGCACGCCGTTTGATTGGCTTTGCGACAAGGAGATTGACAGGAATGTTGTTCAGGACGGGCCTGCTGGCCACAATTTTTTCAAGCATTGTGCTCTCGGGATGCGATTCGGTCCAATTTCCGGGGTTTAGCCAACCGGACGAGGCAACCGCGCCTCGTGCAGAGCAATCGGCGAGTGTCGAGCATGATCTGGGCGGGCCATCTGTGGATGCCGCCATTCCTGAGACGCCGGCGAATAATACATCGGTAACAGACGCGAGTAATACCGATCCGCTGCCCGCACCTGATCCTGCCGATGCGACGGATACCGAACCTGAAGATGCGTTGGCGGAGTATGCGGGTATCACAAACTTGCTTGCTGTGAATGCCGCCCGCTGCGCCCCGTCAGGCGAGGAAACCCAAACCCTGGCCGAAATCGCAAATGCCGAGACTGCCGCTGCATCGGTGACGGTGCAAGCTGTTAACGGAACTGAAATTACGGCCGATACGTTCCCGGGCATCGTCAAGATGGAGCCTCGGCGAACGCTTGCCTCTGGCGGGGTTTCAAGCGGTCATTGCGGCGCAACACGTATTGCGAACAACTGGTTCGTCACCGCATCACATTGTCTGGACGATTCCTATGACGAGATCCGCCTCATAGCGACACAAAGCAATTTGAGAGACCCGCGCGCCATCACGTTTCAGGCCACCGCTTCGCTATGCCACTCGGCTTATGGCGGTGCAAGCGGACAGTATTCAAACGACGTTGCACTGATTGGGATCAGCGATGAAACAGCAGCTAGCTTGACAACAGTGCCCATTGCGCGCTTCGGGATAACTGAACGCCCACTTGGTCCGGTCAATTATCCGACCGCACGCATGGCTGGTTGGGGCCTGACGAGCTTTGAACGGGGCCAATTGTCTGACACGCTGCTACAGGCGGACCTTGAACTTATCAGCAGCGGGCCCGCATCAATCACGGTCGCCAGCACCGAAAGTTCCGGTCCGTGCATTGGAGACAGCGGTGGTCCGCTCCTGATAGACGAAGCGGACGGGAACCCTCGGGTGATCGGCGTGCTGTCGGTCGTCGAACAGAACCGCGCGACCGGAGAGTTTTGCAAGGGCGATTATAATGCCCGTTACACCAATCTGGCCGGTTTTATGGGCTGGATGGAAACAGTCATTGGCACCTGCACCGCGAACCCGGCCCTTTGTGCACGCTAAATCCCGTTCGATCACAAGTTTATCAGGAGGCTGGACAGACTAATCTTGCACAGGCTTGATGTACCAAGCAGCAAGAAAGTTCATTATGTCCCGTCTCCTTCTCGCCTTGTCTGGCGTCCTCGCCTTTTCCGTCTTTGCGCACCCTCCAAGCGCGTTGGCACAACAGGACCTTCCCCCTCCGGCGCTGGAGACCCCGCTCGAGAATATCCCCGGCACGATGACGGGTGAACGGCTCGGTGAATTGGTAAATCGCATTGACCCAAATGCTGTCGCACGGGGCAATGGTTATGTGTTTACGGTCAATGAGCGGGCGATGAATGTCATTTATGACGAGGCTGCCGATCGTATGCGCGTGCTTACGGGCATTGTCCCAACAGACGGCATCCCGGCGGAGCTGCTTATGCGGACCCTGCAGGCGAATTTCGATGCAGCGCTTGATGCACGTTACGCGGTTGGCAATGGCCAGCTATGGTCGGTCTTTGTCCATCCCCTGTCGAGCCTTACGGAGAGAGATTTCCTGTCAGGCATTGCACAAACTGCGGTGGCTGCGCAAACATTTGGGACAACCTTTACATCGGGTGTTTTTGTCTTTGGCGGCGGAGATACGGCGGATCTTCATGAAGATCTGCTTAGACAGCTAGAAGAGGCTTCGCGAGGAGACGATCGCGGAATTTAGTGATACCCGCGGCGGGCTTATTTTCTGCTGATTTTGAACGTAGCATTTGCACGAGCGACGTTTTCACCATCTGCTTTGATGAGGGCTGTTGCGAATGCAATGGCGCCACCCGCCTTTAACAGTTCGGGCT